>JAKFDB010000112.1:0-33037 GCA_036676315.1 Bradyrhizobiaceae bacterium | reverse complement strand
GCGTGACGATCTCGAGCTCGATCTAACGATGGATGCCGTGACCTGCCGGCTGAGCCATGCGGACTCGCATCAATGATCGCGCCATTCCTTCGCGCTCCCTTTGCCGGCGCCATGATCCTCGCACTGGCGACCGCCTCGGCAGCACAGGTGGCTGGCCCCGTGGCGCCACCACCTGGTTCACTGGGTGAGCGCCAGGGGCTGCGCATACAATACCAGACTGGAATGCCGGGCTTTCCGGCCGTTTCGGCTGGCCACGACAGCCGCGCCCCACAGTCACTCGCCGTTTCACCGGGCGATCGCTCGACTCAGCTCGCGCTGTTTGATCAAGTTCCCTACAGCGCGAAGGCGCATGTCACCGTCCGTTACGGGGCAAGTATCATCGAGCAGCGCAGCGGTCCGATCGCTATCGGCAGCACTCGTCTACTGCCATATACCACCGAAGTAGTCGTTGGAGCTGAAGCACTAATCAGCCCCGTGGTAGCTGACCGCTTCATGCTCAAATTCGGCAGGAACTCAGCGTTGCCGAGGGGCTACGCCCTGCTGCTCAAACGCCGTGAGGCTCCCCCGCTCGCATTTGTCCAAGGCATGGAAGAGGTCGACGTTCGGCGTATCGTGCAGGCGGCGACACTCGGACTGTCGCAGGTGGACCCGCTACTGGCACCCGAAGCCGCTCAGGATCTGACGCTACGCTCTATCGACATCGGTGCATCGGGTAGTGACCATTCGTTCGTGGTGGAACTCGGAGAATTCGGCACGTCGCCCATCGAGGCGGTCCATCTGATCATCCAGGCAACCCCGGGGCGTGAGGTTTCGATCGAATACGCTGGGCTGGTTGGAGATGAAGCGCCACCAACTCTGTCGGTCGTCCAAGCGGTCGGCACCGACGCCGAGGGTGTCACCACGCTGGAACTTCGCGATCAAAAAGGCGGCCTTACTCGGGTCTTTCCGGATCGCCAGGGAACCTTCATCTTTCAGCGTCCGGCCGACGAGGTCTTCGCGGCGACGTTCCGGACGACGAATGGCACCTACTATTTCCCCGCCGGCCGCTGGCTCGCGGGTGCGCAGTCCCTGCCCGCCAAGATCGTGCTGGCGCCGGAGTACGTCAACCCAGGCGGGCAAACGAACGATCTCAGATCATGGCAGGCTTCGGTAAAGACATCGAAGCTGCAGAGTCTTTACACGGAATTCTATGCCCCACACACTCGGGCCTGGTGGAGTGGCGCCGCCACGAAAATGACACGCTTTTTTAACCCGTACTTCCACAACAACATTGGCTTTCATGATATCGACGTGATTCCTGCCAACGGCGAGCAGTGCCTGGTCGGCTTTTATATCGGCGAGTCACTAGTTGAGGCTCGGCAGGTCCGACTATTCGAGCGAAGTGCAACGCTGCTGGGTGAACAACTCTCGCTGACCCTGCAGCGCTGTGTCATCGTCCACACGATAGCACCGGGCAAGACCATTCAGAGCTATGAGGACATTTTGCGCCTGCAGGGCGACGCACGTCCCCAGTTCATGGTGTTCGACATGAATCCATCGGTGTTCATGTACATTACGCCGATCTTCCAGAAGCATTTCTTTGGCTATTCGGAAGATCAGAGCCCTGTAGCTGCCTTTAAGCTCGACGGCAACAATGCCCTCAGTTACCTCGCTCCCGTCCCCGCTTTCCTCATGGCCCCGCCGCTGAAGCCCCACCCAGTTCTCCCGAGTGGCGGGCAATTGGCCACCGCATTCATCCTTCCGGAGGCGGATGCGCCACCTGAGGCGAACCGCGCCTGGAAAACACTCGAATCCATCATCGGACAGTACCGTCAGGAATTCCCGAACACCTTGGTCGCCCTCGATGGAGTATACGAGCGAGCTCGTTGCGCGGCCCAAGAGGGCTGCGCTACGCGCTCGCTCGTTTCCACGTCCACCAAGGCGGAAACGAGCGGCGGCCCCACGGTTTTCGAGGAGCGCTTGCGGGCGCTTTGCGCCAGGTCGGGCGCCATTTGTAGCGTCGCCGGCGCTCGGGATGAGGAATCGATATTTCGGCGTCCCATGATTTATGAAAACGACTTCCACTATACGCGCTTTGGGAATGCTTGGCTGGCGCAGCGACTGGCTCAAGACCTTGCCGGCCCGCTGTCCCGTCATGCCAAGTCTGTCAGCAACAAATAGGCCGTCTTACAGTTTGGCAGTGAAGGCAATGTCTTCGAACACGGCAAAAGCCTGCCCTAATTATTTATCCAAACCGCGGCGGGGGATGCGCTCCTTGAGGCCGACCGTTCAAAGCGGAGCAATTGACCGGAGAAACGGGCTTTCGAAGGATGAAAGCTATGGCCCGACACCGCATCCAGAGCACCGCTGTCGTCGTGGCGCGCCCATGGTGAACCTGATGGGATGGACGGCCTCCGCTCCCGGCATAGAGGTGCCATAGTGTGGCTGTCAAAGGTCACATGAGGCAGAGCCGTCGTAAGCGGCGTCCGAGCCCCACCTTTCGGGATGGGGCATGAACGTTGATGTTCCGAGCCGAGGGGGCTTGGACATATCACGATTTCAGAGCTTACGCTTAAATCCAGTGTTGACGAGCCGGTCCGTCGGTTGGAGGTCTTCACGGGCGCGGGTCGCCGGCGGGATTGGTCGGCTGAGGACAAGGCGCGGATCGTTGCGGAGAGCTTCGAGCCTGGTGCGACGGTGAGCGCCGTCGCTCGCCGCCACGCTTTGTCGCCGCAGTAGTTGTTCGCCTGGCGCCGCGAGCTCCCTAGGGCCGGGGATGCGGTGCCAGCGTTCGTTCCGGCGGTAGTCGTGCCGGAACCTACCCTTCTCGCTTCATCTGCCGCCGGACCTTGCGCACGCCATAGACCTGGAAGTTCTCGTCAAAAACCCGCTGGACCTTCGGCAATAGGGCGGGATCGCGCCTCGCCCGGATCGAGAGTTTGGTCGGATCGCCACGCCGCGAGGCATGGGCATAGTAGGTTGACGGGGCGATCGGCAGCACCTTGCAGATCGGCTCGACCCCATAGGCCCCGCGGTGATCGTCGATGAACGCGATCATGACCGGTGTCGGCGGTCGAGCTCCGCCTGGGCAAAATACGCCGATGCCTTGCGCAGGATCTCGTTGGCCTGTCGAAGCTCCCGGTTCTCGCGCTCCAGCGTCTTGAGCTTGGCCGCCATGTCCGTCGTCAGACCGGGCTTGCGGCCGCTATCGACCTCGGCCTTCTTGACCCACGCGTTCAGCGTCTGCGCCGTGCAGCGATCTTGGCCGCGATCGACATGATCGCTGCCCAACGGGACGGATGCTCGCCCTCGTGGTCCAGCAACATCCGAACCGCGCGGGCCCGCACCTCAGGCGAAAACTTGTTCGTCGTCTTGCTCGTCATGGCTCCACCTTCTCAGGAGTTGGAGCCTCCGGGAAACCCGGCGCGGTTCAGCTGAGCTTGGCGCCGTTGACGATGCGCCTGTCGCTGCAGACGCTATTGATCCTTACGAGCCGGATCGCCGCGCTGGAATGGTGGTCGGCAAGCAAACACTGAAGATCGAATTCTTAAAGAAGGGCTCTGAGACACGCCCCCGGTCCGGAAGCGCGACACATTCATCGTCAATGGCTCCCGCGGTATCTCCGTCGCCGAAGGATATAGGCTGATGGGCTCGCACGCTCGACCTACTACAATCAGCCGGCAGTTCGCGTCGACGACATCGCGCTCGTCGAGACGATGGTCACCATCTCCGATGGCTTCGAGGCTTACAGCTAACGGCGCATGCGCGCGGCCCTTCGCCAGCGCGGGCTCCGACCGCACTCCGCGCTCGGCTAATTCAGCCCTGAGCAACTCAGGATCAGCGGCCTGGATCACGGTCCAATTGCAGCCTAAGTCTGTAGCAGTAGGGGCGCACTCCAGAAACACGCGGATTGGTGGTGATTGACAAACCACCTGAAGGGGGCCGCGACAGTGAGCACACGGATCTCCTCCAACTATCAAAACATGTGATCAAACACTAGTCGCTGAACTCCCGGCCAGCTCCCCGCTTCGCCAACCTCACTCCCGCACCTTCGCCATTTTCGGGAATGAACAGAACTCCAGCGCCCTCGAGTGCAGTCCGCATCCCCAACAAGTTGTTGTACGATGGCGTGCGTCGGCCCTTCTCAAAATCACGAATCGTGGAGAGGCCGAGATGAGCTGCCTTAGCCAGCTCTTCCTGCGACCACTCAAGAAGGGCTCGGGCAGCACGCGATTGTGATGGTGTCATCATTCCCTAGCGAATAGCACGTCGCGACGAATTATGTCGAGCCTCGACGCTTTCCGTTGACTGCCAAGGTCATACAACGCTAATCGTCGTCTATCGATGAAATTCGTTTATGGAGTTTGGCAGATGCTTCTGACGTCGCTGGCCGACGGCCGAAACACATTCAACATGTCGGCGATCATGCGCCGGGCCTTTCAGCTAGGCCGGTACGCGCTGCAGCTTTGCCACACCGTCGCCGAGCGAAACCGCCAGCGATCTGATTGGCTCAAAAAGGCCTGGGCGGAAGCAAAAAGCCAGGTTCGAGAATTCGCACGCCAGAGGGTGCTCGACACTGAAATGCGCACCGCATTGGCTGCAAGCGCGAGGGACAGTGCAGCCCTCGCTGCCAGTCTCGGCAACAACCCGATCGCAATCCGAGACGCTCTCCTGCGCGAAACCATGCGCGACCGCATGAATTTCGCCGCCGTAGCCCGCCTTGAAGGAGCGTTTGTCGCCGCCCTGGCGACCAAACAGCTGCAGTGACCCTTGCCCGATGCACTGGAGAGATCCCATGCCCACGCTCGCCAACCGCCGCCCTCTCATGGTCGTCCTTGCGGATGAATGCCCAAGCAAGGCTTGCGACCCCGGTCAGGCGGTCGACCGCTGCGAACCTCAGCCGGAGCCGGAGCCGGAGCAACGCTCGGCCGGACTTGCCCACCGGCTGACGCCGGCGGAGCTCGCAGCGGAGTATCACCGATGGATTGCTGAAGCTGCACCACGCCGCCGCTTGTGACTCCACTCGCCCACACTCACCCGATTGTTTTCCCCACATCCTGAGGCAGCCCATGACCAAAACCGTATCCGTTAGCTGGCCCGCCTACGCGCCGGGCGCAATCTGCGCCATCACCCCGCTGGCCATGATAGGCCAAGCCGTCGAGCGCGGCGCCAGCGTAAAAACCCTTGAAAAGCTGATTGAGCTTCATCAGCGCTGGGAAACCAGCCAGTCGCGAAAGGCGTTTGACACGGCCATTGCCGAGGCCAAGGCCAAGATCCCGGTGATCCTGAAGAACCGGGAGGTCGACTTTACCGCCCAGCGAAGCCGGACGCATTATCGGTATGAAGACCTGGCCGAAATTGCTCGAACGGTCGGCCCAATCCTGGCCAGCTATGGCTTGGCCTATCGGTTCCGCTCATCGGTCGAGGGACCTTTGGTCAAGGTGACCTGCGTTTTGTCGCACCGCGACGGCCATTTCGAAGAAAACGAGCTAGCCGCCGCAACGGACGAAACCGGCAACAAAAACGGCATCCAGGCGATCGGCTCGACCCTGACCTACCTTCAGCGAATGACCCTCAAAGCATCTTTGGGGCTCGCCGCCTCCGATGACGATGACGGCAAGGCAGCTGGCATGCCTTTACCCATCAACGGAGATCAAATCAGGGAGTTGCTCGACTTACTCAAGAGCGTCGGCGCCGAGAAGGCGGCACTGCTCCGGTTTTTCAAGATCGATGCGCTGCCGGATCTACCGGCGGTGAAATTTCGCCAGGCCATCGACATGCTCAACGCTAAGAGGCCACAGTGATGAGCGGACCTGAAATTATCACCTGCGACCAGGGCAGCGACGCCTGGTTTCGCGCCCGCATGGGCATCCCGACCGCGTCCGAGTTCCCCGCCATCATGGCCAAGGGCCGGGCAGGCGGGGACAGCAAAACACGCCAGACCTACCTCTACAAACTAGCCGGCGAGATCATCACCGGCCAGCCGATGGAGAGCTTCAACAACGGCCACATGGAGCGCGGCAAGGCCTTGGAAGATGAGGCTCGCTCATTTTACGAGTTCATGACGGACACGCACTGCGAGCGGATCGGCTTCGTCCGCAATGGTCGCAAAGGTGCCTCGCCGGACTCGCTAGTCGGCACGGATGGCCTGGTCGAGATTAAAACTAAGCTGCCCCACCTCCTGATCGAGACGCTTCTCAGGGGCGAGTTTCCTCCCGAGCACAAGGCCCAATGCCAGGGTCAGCTCTGGGTCGCGGAACGAGAATGGATCGATATCGCGGTTTATTGGCCGCAGATGCCGATCTTTGTGACGCGGGCGGTCCGCGATGAGGCCTATATAGAAGAACTCGCAGATGCCGTTGAGGCCTTCAATGCGGAGCTTGATCTCACCGTCGCGCGAATCCGCGCGTACCGTCACGCCAAGGCCGCGTGATGCCAGGCCGTGCTGGATCCTCCGGGCAGCAGGGATCGTCTCGGCAAGCTCGCAACGCCATGCGGCGAGAGTTCACGCGGGCTCAGAAGGTCGCGATGATCAAGCGCGCAATGGATGGCGCAGGCCGCATCCTCTGCGAGGGCTGCGGCCTCAACATCACCGGCAAGGCGATCGAGTTCGACCACATCATTCCTGAAGCCCTCGTGATCGATAAGAGCGTGGGTCTGAATATCGCCGATGGTCGCGTGTTGGGCCGCGACTGCTGCCACCGTCGACCCGGCGGCAAAACCGCGACCGATCTTGCCGAGATCGCCGAGGCCAAACGTCGGGAGGCCAAACATTTTGGCGTCCGTCCTAGTCAAAGTCTGAAGCGGCCCAGCTTCACCCCGTCGCAACCGCAGCGATCAGCATCGCGTCCCCTCAATAAACCCGCGGCCTGGCGTCGTGAGGGTCACTGACTCAGAAACACGAGGAGAAAAACACCGTGACCACTGCCTGTGCTCAGCCTTCCAGCATAAAGATCACCGTGCGCTCGCGGCTGCTGCTTGCAACCGCAATCCTGGCGCTGACCCTGTCTGCCTGTACGACCCCGAGCGTTATGACCTTCAATCGCTTCGATGGCCGCATTGATGCGGCTGCCATAGCCCAATTTCAGCAGGATGATGCGATCTGCAAGGGCGAGGTCGCCAAGGCGCAAGCCATGGCCGCACCAATTTATATGGGACGCAGTCTCGCTGACGCGATGGAGGCCGGCATGATGGAAGGCCAGCGCAACAATGCGCTACGGCAGATCATGGTCGGCTGCATGGCCCGGCAAGGATACGCGTTGATGCCTGCGGCGAACTGAAGCTCGCGCCGCCGATCGATTGACCCATCCTCCAGAATGGCAGGCGATGAGCCGGGCCGACCTACTGGCCGGCCCGGCGGAACCGCGACTGCGGTCGCACAACTTGCTGGGGTCGCTGACGAACGATCGGGGTGCGTGCCGTCAGGTATTTCAGCGCCTGGCTGGTCGAGTCGACCTGATCATCATTCTTGCCAGCGGGGAAGCCCAGAAGCTCCGTCAAATAGCTCGCCAGCCAATCGGCCTGCCGGGGCAGATAGACCTGACCCGCCTCGAACCGCGCAGCTTGCGCTAGGACCCGTGCGGTTTTGTCGAACCGCGCCTGCTGCAGGAGGGGAAAGAGCCGACCGGTCCGTCGCAAGTCCTGCGAGAGCGCTCGGCCGAGTTCGGTCTCTTCGATCAGCGTCGCATCAACGCCATGCTCCTGGGCGACGTCGATCATGCACCGTCGCAGCTCCGGGCTCTCCCACCGGCCACGAACAACATCCAGCAGATAGAACTCTTGCCCAATTGCGCCCCAAAGCGTGCCAACCGACCAGTCAGAGCTTTCGCCGATCGTCGAGGCTGTGTCCCAGGACGCAATCACGCACTCGAATGCCTTCGGCCTCTCGTCATAGTAGCGGAGCCAGTCGCGTTTGATCACATTGCCTTCGGCCGGCAAGGGGTTCTGTTGATACTGCGCCGAAAAATTCTGCATCCCGAGATTGCGCTTGGCCGCTTCCAGCCATTCGGCAGGCTCGCGAAGCGGGTGCAGCACCTCGCCTTCACAACGGTGGTAAACCTCGTCGCGCCCATCGCCCAAGCGATAGTGACAATCCTCGGTCGCGATGGCTGGGATCGTCAGCAGCTCCCACTCTTCCTTATCCAGGACATGGCCGACCAGATCGTCCTGATGGAGCCGCTGCATCACGATGACAATGGCGCCGTGCAGCTTGTCGTTCAAACGGGAATACAGCGTCGAATCATAAAACTCCGTGACGCGCCGTCGTTCTGATGCCGAAAGCGCCGCATCCAGCCCCTTGATCGGATCATCGATGATGATGAGATCAGCACCCCGCCCGAGCACCGACCCACCGACCGAACCTGCAAAGCGCGAGCCCCTCTGGCTCGTCACCAATTCGCCTTCGCGATCGCTTGTCACCGCGAAGTCCGGGAAGAGCCCCCTGAACCAGGGGCTGGTGACCACGCTGCGGAAGTCCACAGCGTGTTTTCGCGAGAGCTCGTTGGCATAGCTGATGGCCATGACCCGCTTGCGCGGATCATGGCCCATCACCCAGGCGGTATAAGCGATGGTGACGCAGATCGATTTGGCCGAGCGCGGCGGCACATTGATGATGAGCCGCTTGCACTCGCCCCGCCAGATCCGCATCAGCTGGTAGGCGATGGCGTGGATATGCCAATTATCGAGATAGGGCGTGCCTGGTTCGAGCGTGCCGAAGCACTGCGCGATGAAGCTCGCCAAGTCTCGACGCAGGATCGCCTGCAACAAGGCGGCGTGATCACTCACCTCCGCCTCCCGCGTCTTTCGCCTTGCGCGCCAGATAGCGCGCGATCAAGGCGTCCTCTTCAGCAACATTCCGCTCTCCGGCCGCGGAGGCTGCCCCGTTGTCGTTCATTCCGTCGAGCTTCAACAACAGCGCAAGCGCGCGCAGGTCACCTTTGAAGGCCATATCAGCGGCCTTTTCGTAGAGCGCGCGCCGTGCCGTGATCCGCACGACCTTGCCGTTGATCCTGGTCGTCACCATTCGACCTAGAACCGCCTCCCGCTCATCGACAGCTGCACCCGACTTGGTGCGCCGCGGCTTGCCCGACGGGTTACCGCTCTGGCCCTTTTTGAAGCGGCTATGCTGCGGCGGGCGCTTGTAGCCCACCGCTTCAGGAGCATCTTCACGCGACATCGTGGCCTCCCAACGTGTCGGAGCCGCTGAGAACCTCCTCACGCAAGCGCCGCGCCGCCATCTCAGCGAAGGTCAAGCCGGTCTCGGCGTGCCGCGCCACGCGCTTGAACAACACCTCCCAACGCTTGATCGCCACGTCGACATAGAGCGGGTCGAGCTCCATCAAATAGCCGCGCCGCTTGGTTTTTGCGGCGGCGATCAGCGTCGTCCCGCTCCCGCCGAACGAGTCAAGGATGATGCCATTCCGCTTGGAGCAGTCCTTGATCGCATCCATCAGCATCGCGCACGGCTTCACCGTCGGGTGGGAAGCCAGGTCTTCCATCCGGCCGCGGTGGAAGGTGTTAGCCCCGGCGTAGGTCCACAAGGTCGTGCGATAGCGTCCGTGGCGGCCGAGCTCGATATTGTTGATGTGGGCCGCCTTGCCCTTCTTCCACAACGGGATCAACTCGGTCTGGGCGCGGTAGAGCGAGCCCATTCCGGCATTGGTCTTGGCCCAGCAGATCACCGCTTTGAGCTCTTCGAAGACCTCGTGACCAGCGGTCAACATTTCGTGGAGGTGCTGACCGTCGATGCAGGTGTAGATCAAGGCGCCGTCCAGCGAGGCATCCTTGATTTCGGCGAACACAGCCCTGAGGAAAGCCGTATATTCTGCTTTGCTCATCTCGCCCGAGGCCATCGGGAAGGGGCGGTGTTTGATCTTGCCGAGCCCGCCCACATGACCATCGATGGCGACATTGTAGGGCGGGTCGGTGAAGGTCATCTGGGCCAGTTCGCCTCCCATCAGCTGCGCGTAGCTGGTGCGCTCACGGGCATCGCCGCAGAAGATGCGGTGATCGTCAAGGAGCCAGAGATCACCGAGGTGGGTCACTGCCTGTTCGGCGACAAGCGCCACCTCGTCAGCGGGATCCACCTTCGGGACGCTCGTCTGCTCGCCGCTCAGAAGGAACTCGATCTGCGGGGTCTCGAAGCCGGTCAGTTCGACTTCGAAGTCGATGTCGACCAAGTGACCGAGCTCCAGCTTGAGCAGTTCGTCGTCCCAACCAGCGTGTTCGGCCAGACGGTTATCGGCAATGCGGAAGCCACGAACCTCATCGGGCGTGAGGTGTTCAAGGCAAATCACCGGAACCATGGTCATGCCCAGCAGCTTGGCGGCCGCATAACGGCCGTGGCCGGCAACGATCTCGTCGCTGCCATCAACCAGGATCGGATTCACAAAACCGAAGACCCGAATGCTGTCGGCGACCTTGTGGATCTGCTTCTTGGAATGCGTCCGCGCGTTACGCTCCGACGGTTTCAGCTCGCTGAGCGACCGTTCGGTCATCTTCAGGGCCAGCGCCTTGTCGAGCACCAGCGCCGAAGCATCCTCATCGCGTCGAACGGCGCTACGTTTGCGGACGCGAGCCGCAGCGGGGGTAAGGGCAGGGATAGAGGTCATTGTCGACTCCTTAGGAGTTCGACCAGGTCAACGAGCACCCACGTCGCCGCCGGACCGAAAGCGCGAAGCGCTTTAGGCTAGGGAGCGAAGAGGGCTGCTCACTGACGTGAAATGCCTCTAGTGCCTCAACCCGATCAAATCGGCTGGGCTAGTGCTGCGACGATCGCAGCCATTGCTTGAGTAAAGCACGACCGGCTCGCCTGCAAGCGCCGTGCTTCGAATAATCTAAACGAATACAGTGTCTTCGTCAGAGGCAAGCTGCTACGGCGCCTAGCACCCGACCCCATAAATTGATTGGCTTCCGGCTTGATTGGATCGGCTTTCCGGAGGATGCGCCGGTGACACGGGATCGCTGCTGGCTGGCGCAGCTCACGCAGATTGCGCCGCGGTTGCCAACAGATGCGCGACGCGAAACGCGTGCCGCCGTCTACGTCGACGCAACCGTCAGCTGCCGATTAAGAGCTCCTAACCTAGTGCTCGAAACATACTTCTGCTCAACCCGGAAAATCCCTGATCGGGAACAATTGCAATCCCTCAGGGGCAGGTTGAAAATCCCTGCTCGTCTCACCTCGACAGCCACCGCTGAAGCTTGAAGCCGCACGTGTTTTTCCTGAAAGCAAGGCTCGGTGCACGGCAAATTGGGATAGAATTCCCTGCCAATTCCTTGTTAGCAGGGAATTGGATGCCGGGCGGGCTTGCAGCCAAACATATGCCAGGCGCCGTTGGCCAAGTCTTCGAGTTCCCCCGACCGGCGCTGGCGCTGGCGAGAGGCCGGTCTCGGCCGCAATGCCGCGCTGGGCCGAAACCGCCTTTCGTCCTGATTGACCATGCCACCTCCTGGCTCGTAGCCTGTTCGAAACAAGAAGCAACGTGCGATAATCGCACATACCTGGGAGGTCGTTCATGTCGCTCATGTCGTCGGCAATCTTCTCGCGTCGTGCCCTGCTCGCCGCCGGCGCGGCAGGCCTGCTCCTCTCCTCCGCCGCGCAGGCGCAGGAAACCGTCAAGATCGGCATGATCCTGCCGATGACCGGTCCCTTCGCCTCGACCGGCCGGCAGATCGAGGCGGCTGCCAAGCTCTACATCGCCCAGCATGGCGACACGGTCGCCGGCAAGAAGATCCAGTTGCTGGTGCAGGACGATGGCGGCGTCGCCGACCAGACCAAGCGCATCGCCCAGGAGATGATCGTCAACCAGAAGGTCGCCTTCCTCACCGGCTTCGGCCTGACGCCGCTCGCCTTTGCGGTGGCGCCGCTCTCGACCCAGGCCAAGGTGCCGACCATCGTGATGGCCGCCGCGACCTCCGCGATCACCGAGAAGTCACCCTTCATCGTGCGCAGCTCCTTCACGTTGCCGCAGGCGACGGTTCCGCTGGCCGACTGGGCCGCGAAGGAGGGCATCAAGAGCGTCGTCACCGTCGTCGCCGATTACGGCCCGGGCATCGATGCGGAGACCGCCTTCAAGACCCGCTTCGCCGCCGCCGGCGGACAGGTGACGGAATCGATCCGGGTGCCCATCGCCAATCCTGATTTCGCCCCCTTCCTGCAGCGGGTGAAGGACGCCAAGCCCAATGCCGTCTTCGTCTTCGTGCCCTCGGGCGTCGGCTCGGCCTTCATGAAGCAGTTCAAGGAGCGCGGCCTGGCCGAAGCCGGCATCAAGCTGATCGGCACCGGCGACGTCACCGACGACGACATCCTCAACAGCATGGGCGATGTCGCGCTCGGAACGATCACCACGCACCACTACTCAGCCGCGCATGACTCGGCCGAGAACAAGGCCTTCGTCACCGCCTTCAAGGCGGCCAACAAGGACATGCGCCCGAATTTCATGGCGGCTGGCGGCTATGACGGCATCGCCTTGATCTACCAGGCGCTGAAGGCGACCAATGGCGCGACCGGCGGCGACGCCCTGCTGGCGGCGATGAAGACGGCAAAATGGGAGAGCCCGCGCGGCCCGGTCTCGATCGACCCGCAGACCCGGGAATTGATCCAGAACATCTATCTGCGCGAGGTCAAATCGGTTGGCGGCGAGTTGTACAATGTCGAATTCGCCACGACCGAGGCGGTCAAGGACCCGAGCAAGGCGGCGGCCAACTGATGCTCGCCTCGCAGGGCGCCGCGCAATAACCGCGTCATTCCGGCCGCAGCGCAGCGAAGCGCCGGAATCCATCGAAATGCACTGAGCCTTACGATGGATTCCGGATCTGCGCCGCTCCGCGGCTTGTCCGGAATGACGGCCCTTCTCGTCATGGACAACGAAGGACCGCATGCTCACCATCCTGTTCGACGGCGTCGCCTATGGCATGCTGCTCTTCGTGCTGGCTTGCGGCCTTGCGGTGACGCTCGGGCTGATGAACTTCGTCAACCTCGCCCATGGCGCCTTCGCCATGGCCGGCGGCTATCTCACCGTCGTGCTGATGGGCAGCTACGGCGTCTCCTTCTATCTTTGCCTGCCGCTCGCCTTCCTGGTGACGGCGCTGCTCGGTGCGCTGTTCGAGCGCACGCTCTACCGGCATCTCTACGCCAAGAGCCATCTCGAGCAGGTGCTGTTCTCGATCGGCCTCGCCTTCATGGCGGTCTCGGGCGTCGACTACTTCATGGGCGCGCGCCAGCAGATCGTGCAGCTGCCGCCCTCGCTCCAGGGCCGCATCGAGATTTTCGGAGCCGGCATCGGCGTCTACCGGCTCTTCATCATCGTCGTCTGCGCCCTGATCCTGGTCGGCCTGCAGCTCGTCCTGACGCGCACCCGCTTCGGCAGCCAGTTGCGCGCCGCCGTCGATGACGGGCGCGTGGCGCGCGGCCTCGGCATCAATATCGGCCGGGTCTTCGCGCTGACCTTCGCAGTCGGCTCGGGGCTCGCCGGGCTTGGCGGAGCGCTCGGGGCCGAGCTCCTGACGCTCGACCCGACCTTCCCGCTCCGCTTCATGATCTACTTCCTGATCGTCGTCACCGTCGGCGGCACAACCAGCATCACCGGCCCCTTCCTCGCCTCGTTGATCCTCGGCATCGCCGACGTCGCCGGCAAATACTACTTCCCGCAGATCGGCGCCTTCATCATCTATGCCGTGACGGTCGCGCTGCTGCTCTGGCGCCCCTACGGGCTGATCAGCCGCGAGGGCGCGAGATGAGCGCCGTCGAGCACCCGGCCGCACTCGAAGCGCCCGCGGCCGCCGCTGCCGCACCAGCCCAAGAGGCCAGCGCACTGCTTTCCCGCAGCGGCGCCTGGAAGCCCTGGGAATTCACATTCTGGGCGCTGGCGCTCGCCGCCTTCTTCCTGCTGCCGAGCAAACTGCTGCTGCTCAACGACATCGCGATCCTGGCGCTGTTCGTGCTCTCGATCGACCTTTTGCTCGGCTATGCCGGCATCGTCTCGCTCGGCCATGCTGCCTTCTTCGGCTTCGGCGCCTATGCGGCCGGGCTATTTGCCATCCATGTCTCCGCCGATCCGCTGCTCGGCCTCGTCGCGGCGGGGCTCGCGGCCGGCGCGCTCGGTTTCGCCACCAGCTTCCTCGTCCTGCGCGGCTCCGACCTGACCCGGCTGATGATCACGCTCGGCGTCGCGCTCATGCTGCTGGAGGCGGCGAACCGCTTCTCCTTCCTGACCGGTGGCGCCGACGGTCTGTCCGGCGTGACGATGGCGCCGGTGCTCGGCCTGTTCGAGTTCGATCTCTGGGGCCGGACCTCCTATCTCTACAGTCTCGCCGTTCTCTTCGTGCTGTTCGTGCTGGCACGGCTGCTGGTGCATTCGCCCTTCGGCCTGTCGCTGCGGGCGATCAAGGGCAATCGCCTGCGCGCCTCCGCGATCGGCATCGCGCCGAACCACCGGCTGGTCGCGATCTACACCATCGCCGCGCTCTATGCCGGCGTCGCCGGCGCCCTGCTGGCCCAGACCACGCAGTTCGTCTCGCTCGACACCCTCGCCTTCCATCGCTCCGCCGACGCGCTCCTCGTGCTGGTGATCGGCGGCGCCGGCTATCTCTATGGCGGACTGATCGGCGCCGTCGCCTTCAAGCTGATGCATGAGGTGATCTCGGGCCTCACCGCGCAGTACTGGCTGTTCTGGCTCGGGCTCATCCTGGTCACCCTCGTCCTCGTCGGGCGCGAGCGCCTGCTGGCGGGGCCGCGCGGTTTGCTGCGGGCCGCGCTCGCCCGCCTCCCCGGGAGGCGCGCACCATGACCGCCCTCGCCTCCTCCGTCGTCGCGACGGCCGCGCAGCCAATCCTGCAGACCATCGGCCTGCAGAAGCGCTTCGGGGGGCTCGTCGCGACCAGCGACGTCTCGCTCTCGCTGCGCCCCGGCGCCCGCCACGCGCTGATCGGCCCCAACGGCGCCGGCAAGACCACCTTCATCAACCTGCTCACCGGCGTATTGGTGCCGAGCGCCGGAACGATCCTGCTCGACGGCGCCGACATCACCGCCGAGAGCCCCCATGCCCGCGTCCGCCGCGGTCTTTCACGCACCTTCCAGATCAACCAGCTCTTTGCCGAACTGACGGTGCTGGAGACGGTCGCCCTCGCCATCGCCGAGCGCGAGCGCAAGGGCTGGACGATGTTCCGCCCGCTGGCGGCGCAGACCGCCGTGATCGACGAGGCTGCCGAGCTGCTTGCCCGCTTCCGCCTTGCCGATGTCATGGCAAGCCGCACCGCCGAACTGCCCTATGGCCGCCAGCGCCTGCTCGAGATCGCGCTCGCCATCGCGGCAAAGCCGCGCGTGCTGCTGCTCGACGAGCCGGCCGCCGGCGTGCCGGAAGATGGACGGCGCGAAATCCTCGACATCGTCAGGGGCCTGCCGGCGAGCGTCACCGTGCTCTTGATCGAGCACGACATGGACCTCGTCTTCTCCTTTGCCGATCGCATCTCGGTGCTGGTCGCCGGCGGCCTGCTGGTCGAAGGCACGGTCGCCGAGGTCAGCGCCGATCCACGCGTCCGCACCGCCTATCTCGGGGAGGATGCCGATGGCTGAGCTCCTCAAGGTCGAGGCGCTGCGCGCCGGCTATGGCGCAGCGCAAGTGCTGAACGGGCTCTCGCTCGCGCTGGCCGAGGGCGAGTCCATCGCCCTGCTCGGCCGCAACGGCACCGGCAAGACCACGCTGATCAACAGCATCGTCGGCGTCACCACCTGGCATGGCGGCACGATCGCGCTTGAAGGCCGCGACATCACCCGCGCCGCGCCGGAACAGCGGGCCCGGCTCGGCATCGGCTGGGTGCCGCAGGAGCGCAACATCTTCCGCTCGCTCACCGTCGAGGAGAACCTGACCGCCGTCGCGCGGCCGGGCCGCTGGGATCTGGCCAGCGCCTGGCGGATGTTCCCGCGGCTGAAGGAGCGCCGCGCCAATCTCGGCAACCAGCTCTCCGGCGGCGAGCAGCAGATGCTGGCGGTCGCCCGCGCGCTGATGCTGAACCCAAGGGTGCTCCTGCTCGATGAGCCGCTCGAGGGCCTGGCGCCGATCATCGTCGACGAACTGCTCGCGGCGCTGCGCCGGATCGTCCGCGACGAGGGCACCGCCGCGATCATCGTCGAGCAGAAGGCCCGCAAGGTCCTTGCCGTCACCGACCGCGACATCGTGCTCGATCGCGGCACCATCGTTCACCAGGGCGCAAGCGCAGCTTTGGCCGAAGACGACCACCTGCTCGAAGCCCATCTCGGCGTCGCCGCTGCGACAGTTCGCGGCCACGTCCATCCCGCCTGAGGAGACGACCATGCCAAATCACAAGCCGCCCTTCCGTGCCGACCAGGTCGGCAGCCTGCTGCGCAGCACTGCCTTGCACGAAGCCCGCGAGAAAAAGGCGCGCGGCGAGATCGATGCCGCCGCGCTGAAGGCGGTCGAGGATGCCGAGATCCGCAAGCTGATCGCCAAGCAGGAGGCGATCGGCCTGAAAGGCATCACCGATGGCGAGTACCGCCGTGCCTACTGGCATTTCGATTTCCTGGAGGAGCTCGACGGCGTCGATGCGATCACCGCCGATTCCGGCATGAACTTCAAGGGCGGCGTGACCATTCCCAAGGCGCTGCGCATCACCGGCAAGGTCGGCTTTTCCGGCCACCCGATGCTCGAGCATTTCCGCTTCCTGAGGGACAACGTTCAGCCGGGCTCGACGCCGAAGATGACCATTCCCGGCCCGAGCATGCTGCACTACCGGGGCGGCCGGAAGATGATCAACATGGGCATCTATCCGGTGATGGATGCCTTCTACGCCGATGTCGGCGCGGCCTATAACAAGGCGGTCCACGCCTTTTACGATATCGGCTGCCGCTATCTGCAGCTCGACGACATCTCGTTCGCCTATCTCTGCGATCCGGCCCAGCGCGAGATGCTGCGCGCCCGCGGCGACGACCCCGAGCACCAGCCCGAGATCTATGCCGGCATGGTGCGCGAGGCGCTGAAGGACAAGCCGGCCGACCTTGCCGTCACCATGCATCTCTGCCGCGGCAATTTCCTCTCCACCTTCATCGCCTCGGGCGGCTACGAGCCGATCGCCGATCTGCTGTTCAATTCCATGCCGGTCGACGGCTATTTCATGGAATGGGACAATGACCGCTCCGGCGGTTTCGAGCCGCTGCGCTTCCTGCCCAAGGGCAAGCATGTCGTGCTCGGCCTCGTCACCTCGAAGACCGGGGTTCTGGAGAGCAAGGACGACCTCAAGCGCCGCATCGACGAAGCCGGCAAGTTCGTCTCGCTCGACCAGCTCTGCCTCTCGCCGCAATGCGGCTTCGCCTCGACCGAGGAGGGCAACACGCTGGCCGAGGACGAGCAATGGGCCAAGCTTTCGATGATCGTCGAGGTGGCCAGGGAGGTCTGGGGCTGAAATGGATTCAGCGTCATGCCCGGGCTTGACCCGGGCATCTCATGCCAGAGATTCTCGGGTCTGCGCTTCGCTTCGCCCGAGAATGACGCCCCTCCCCCCTCAATCGAGTTCGAACGCTTCCTTGTAGTCGAGCTTCAGCGCCGGATCCTGGGCTTCCTTGCGCAGGATGCAGTTGCCGACGACCAGCAATTCGATCTCCGAGCCCATGAAGCAGCGGAAGGCGTCGGTCGCGCTGCAGACGATCGGCTCGCCGCGGACATTGAACGAGGTGTTGACCACCACCGGGCATCCGGTCAGCGCCTTGAAGCGCGAGATCAGCGCGTGATAGCGCGGATTGGTTTCGGCATGCACGGTCTGGATGCGGGCCGAATAGTCGACATGGGTCACGGCCGGAATGCTGGAGCGCGGCACGTTGAGCTTGTCGATGCCGAACAGCGCCTGCTCTTCCGCCGTCATCTCGCGGCGCAGGCTCTCGCTGACATCGGCGACCAGCAGCATATAGGGCGAGTCGCCATCGAGCTCGAACCAGTCGGCGACGTCCTCGCGCAGCACCGAAGGCGCGAAGGGCCGGAAACTCTCGCGGTACTTCACCTTGAGGTTGAGTGTCTTCTGCATCGCCGGCGAGCGCGGGTCGCCGAGGATCGAGCGGCCGCCGAGGGCGCGCGGCCCGAACTCCATCCGGCCCTGCATCCAGCCGATAGCCTTGCCATCGGCCAGCCCCTGCGCCGTCGTCTCGGTCAGCGCGGCATCGTCCAGAACCTCGAACTTCGCCCCGGCGGCCGTCAGCTCGGCCTCGATCTGGCTTTGCGAGAAACTCGGGCCGAGATAGCTGCCGCGCATCGCATCGCCGGTCTCCGGCACCTGCCGCGGCTTGCCGTGGAACAGATGGTAGCCAGCCAGGGCCGCGCCGAGCGCGCCGCCGGCATCGCCCGCCGCTGGCTGGATCCAGAGGCGCTCAAAGATGCCCTCGCGCAGCAATTTGCCGTTGGCGACGCAGTTCAGCGCCACACCACCGGCGAGGCAGAGATTCTTCATGCCGGTCTCGGCCCGCACGGAGCGGGCGAGCCTGAGCACGATCTCCTCGGTTACCGCCTGGATCGAGGCGGCCATATCCATGTGGAACTGGGTCAGCAATTGTTCGGGCCCGCGCACCGGCTCGCCGAACAGCGCGGCGAACTTATCGTTGGTCATCGTCAGGCCGACGCCATAGTTGAAATAGCTCTGGTCGAGATGGAAGGTTCCGTCTTCCTTCAGGTCGACCAGCTTCTCCAGCATCAGCTTGGCGAAGCGCGGCTCGCCATAGGGCGCCAGCCCCATCACCTTGTACTCGCCGGAATTGACCTTGAAGCCGATATAATAGGTCACCGCCGAGTAGAGCAGCCCGAGTGAATGCGGGAAATGCAGCTCCTTGTGGACCTTGAGCTCATTGCCCCGGCCGATGGCGAGCGTCATCGTCGCCCATTCGCCGACGCCATCCATGGTCAGGATGGCCGCCTCCTCGAAGGGCGAGGGATAGAAGGCGGAAGCCGCATGCGAGAGGTGGTGCTCGGTGAAGAGCAGCTTCTCGATATCGAAGCCGGGGCTGAGCTTCTTCAGCTCCTTGGCGATGATCTGCTTTTGGAACAGTTTTTCGCGCAGCCAGAGCGGCATCGCCATCCGGAACGATGTGAAGCCGCGCGGTGCAAAGGAGAGATAGGTCTCGAGCAGGCGCTCGAACTTGATGAAGGGCTTGTCGTAGAAGACGACCGCGTCGAGCTCGCCCAGCCCGCAGCCGGCGACCGAAAGGCAGTACTCGACCGCATGCTTCGGAAACTCGGCGTCGTGCTTCTTGCGGGTGAAGCGCTCCTCCTGCGCCGCCGCCTCGATACGCCCGTCGACGACGAGCGCCGCCGCGCTATCGTGGTAGAGGCCCGATATCCCGAGAATGCGCATTGCGCCGCGCCGCCGTCAGAACAGCGTGTAGATGAAGGGCGCGATCGCGCTGCCCTTGGTCAGGAACAGCAGGCCGCCGAGCAGCACGCACATCAAGAGGATCGGCACCAGCCAGAATTTCTTTCTCGCCGCCATGAAGCGGAAGAACTCGCGCAGGAACGACATCACTGGATCCCGGTCAAAATTGATCTTTCATCGAGACCGCTTCCGGTCCCGGCGGATCGCGCACGACCCAATAGCTCTTCGCCTGCGGCTCGCGCTTCAGCTTGAGGAAATCCTTGCCGACGAACCGGGCGACCAGGGCCATCGGCGTGAAGACGAGGAAGAACAGGATGCCGAGCACGATCGGGTTGATGATCATGGCCAGCAGCAGGCCGAACTTCATCCATAGCCGGTTGAGCGGCGCCAGCAACACCGGCCGGATCAGCGCGATGGCGAGGAAGCCGGCGGCGATCAGCCCGAGCCAGGGCCAGGCCCGGCCCCAATGCCAGAGATTATAAAGGCCGATCAGCGCGAAGACGGCCGCGAAGACGAGTCCGAAGGAACGATCGCTCGATCCCTCGCCATCGTCATGGCCGGCGCCGGCCCCGAACTCGTGGTGCACGCCCTTCGACAAACCGCCTCTCCTGCTCAGGCGGCATCCTCTAGGCGATCCGGGGGCGAAGGTACAGGGTTGGGGCGTCCGCCGCAGCCATCAGCGCGTCATGCTCGGGCTTGACCCGAGCATCTCAGGACGGATGAGGTTCCGTTTGGCGCCTTCTCGTCCTGAGTTTCTCGGGTCTGCGCTTCGCTTCGCCCGAGAATGACGCCGTTCCCTCTCAGCTCAGCATGCGCGTATCGCCGCAGACCGAGATTTCCTGCCCCGAAATGGTCTTGGCGAAGGGCGAGGCCAGAAAGACGATCTGCCTGGCGATGTCGCCCGGATCGACGAACTGCTTGATCGAGACGCCGGCGAAGAGGCGGGCCGTCATTTCCTCATGCGAGACGTTGAGCGAACGCGCCTTGTTGGCGATCACGCTCTGGATGCGCGGGCCGTCGACGAGGCCGGGGCAGATCGCGTTGGCCCTGATACCGAACTCGCCGAGCTCGGCCGAGAGCGCCTTGGTGAAGCCGATCACGCCCCATTTCGCCGCCGCATAGGGTGAACGCAGCGGAAAACCATGTTTTCCGGCCTGGCTCGACAGGTTGACGATCGAGGCGTTCTTCGACTGCTTCAGGTGCTCGACGGCCAGCCGCGTGCAGTTGAACTGGCCGGTCAGGTCGATCGCGACACAGGAATCCCAGTCGGCCGGGTCGATCTCGTCGACGCGGCCCGTCGGACCGGCGATGCCGGCATTGTTGACGAGGCAGTCGAGCCCGCCGAGCGCGGCCAGCGTCTCCTCGAACAGCCGGCCCACCGCCTTGCGGTCCGAGACGTCGCAGACCGAGCGGGTGATCGCCGGATCGCTCTGCGCCATCTCGGCGAGCGCCTTCTCGTCGACGTCACAGATGTGGACCTTCGCTCCCTCCGCCGCGAAGGCACGTGCCGTCGCGCGGCCGATGCCATTGGCGCCGGCCGTCACCAGCACCCGCAAGCCCTTGATCGTCAGATCCATCGCTTTTCGTCCCTCACCCTTGGTGTTTGCCTGGAGCCGCCGGGTTAATCCGGCAGCGGCGCCGTGCGCTCGATATGCTCGGCTGCAGCACTGATGTCGTCGACCAGAGCCTTCCGGGCCGCCGCCGGGTCTCGCTGCCGCAAGGCCTCGAGCAGCGCCGCATGGGCGACCACGGCGCTGCCGCCATCGAGCCGGCGCGGCTCGTGCCGCATGTCGAGATTGAGGATCGGCCCGGCCTTGAGCCAGAGCCGCTCGATCATCTCGACCAGCGACTGCATCCCGGCGGCCTCATAGAGCGCGAAATGCAGGTCGCGATTGGCGACGACAGCGGCCACGGTATCGGGCGGATCGGCCTTGGCGGCGGCACGGAAGGCCGCGTCATGACGCGCGACCTCCGCAATCTGCGCCTCGGTCACGTTCTTCGCTGCCTCCTCGGCGGCAAAGCCCTCGACCACCAGCCTGATCCGCGTCAGCTCACGGAACTGCGACCGCGTCAGCACCGGAACCCGCACCGCCCGGCCCGGCAGCACTTCAAGTGCCTTGTCGGCGGCGAGCCGGCTGACCGCCTCGCGCACCGGCATCATCGAGACGCCGAGGGCTTCGGCCACGCGGCGCAATGACAGCTTCTCGCCGGGGGCCAGCCGCCCGGAAGCGAGCAGGCTGCGAAGCTCGCGGGTGACGCGTTCGCCGAGCGTCTCGTGCAGGAGCGTGCCGACCTGATCCAGGGCCGAGGGCTCGGCCGGCGGCAAAGCCTGCGATGACCCGACCGAACGGAGCTGCAAGCGCGAGGGCTGGACTCGGGGAACCATGTCTGCCAACCTAACTGTGATCACAGATCACGACAAGCCGTATGTAGACCACTTCGACAAGACGGCAGCCCGAACCAGGGGCGCCGGCAAGCACGACGCAAGGCGCGAAAAAGCGCTCGGGGAGGAATGGATGTCGGACCACAGCAAAATCAATCGTCTTTCACGCCGGCAGGCGCTCGCCGGCCTTGGTGCCGTCACGACCGGGCTGATCGCCAGCCCCTCGCTGATCCTGGCCCAGACGCCGGATGCGATCCGCTTCGGGCATCTGACGCCCCGCACCGGCTTTCTCGGCCCGCTCGGCGAATACGGCGTCATGGCCGCCGACCTCGCCGCCGAGGAAATCAATGCCGCCGGCGGCATCAACGGCCGCAAGCTCGAACTTCTGAAGGAGGATTCGGTCAATCCGCAGACGGCTTCGACCAAGGCCGAGCGCATGGTGGAGCGCGACAAGGTCGCCTGTATCATCGGTGAGATTTCCTCCGCCTCGGCGCTGACGATCGCCCAGGTCGCAGGCCGCACCAAGACGCTCTTCGTCAACACCGGCGCCAATTCGGACGCGCTGCGCGGCGAGAACTGCAACCGCTACATGTTCCATGTCGAGCATCAGAACTCGATGTATGTGAAGAGCTGCGGCCGCGCGCTGATGGAGCAGGGCCTGGTCAAGGGCAAGAAGTGGTTCTCGCTCACCGCCGACTACGCCTTCGGCCATGACCTGCTCAAGGTCGCCAAGCGCTTCATGGAAGCCAATGGCGGCCAGTTCGCCGCCGACAAGCTGGTCCCGACCGACGCGACGGATTTCTCGGCCCTGCTGCTCGAGATCCGCGCCGCCAAGCCCGACATGGTGATCTCGAATCTGGCCGGCAACCAGATCACCAACTTCCTCAAGCAGTATTCCGAGTTCGGCCTGACCTTCCCGGTCGCCGGCTTCGGCTTCGACACCGCCCTCGCCTGGGCCGCCGGCAAGGATAATTTCGGCGGCATCTGGCCTTGCGTCTGGCACCATCTCATCGAAACCCCCGGCACCAAGGCCTTCGTCGCCGCCTTCACCAAGAAATACGGCAAGCCCCCGGAGAACCAGGCCTGGGGCGACTACATGGCCGTGAAGATGATGGCCCAGTCGATGAACGAGCTGAAGAGCGCCGAAACCGCCAAGATCCTCGAACATCTCGAGAAGGGCGCCAAGTTCGACGTGCTGAAGACGCGCGAAGGCTATTTCCGCGCCTCCGACCATCAGCTCATCAGCGAGATGTACGCGATCACCGCGCTGCCGGCCGCCAAGGTCAAGAACCAGTGGGACCTCTTCACCTCCTCGCCGCCGATCCCCGGCCCGACCGAGAACATGGAGGTCATCGCCACCCAGGGTGACGAAGCCGTCTGCAAGATGAGCTGAACCGCTTGCGTCATTCTCGGGCGAAGCGAAGCGCAGACCCGAGAATCTCACGACGAGAAGGCGCCGGCTGGCGCCTTTTTCGGACAGAGATGCTCGGGTCAAGCCCGAGCATGACGAGCCCTTCGCCCAGGATGACGGCGTGCCTCCTCACGCCAGTCCGCTGAACACCGCACCAAGCAAAGGCATTCCCTTGCTCACCCTTTTCATCCAGCAGGTGCTGAACGGGCTGCTCGACGGGGTCTATTACCTCCTGATCGCGCTCGGCCTGTCGTTGATCTTCTCGCTCGGCGGCATCGTCAACCTGGCACACGGCGCCTTCTACGCGATCGGCGCCTATCTCACGATCGTGCTCGCGCCCCATATCGGCTTCGGCGGTGCGATCATCGCCTCGCCCCTGCTGGTCGCGCTGATCGGCATCGTCATCGAGCGTGGCCTGTTCCAGCGCTTCTATCGCTCGGACCCGATCCTCTCGCTGCTGCTGACCTTCGGCCTCGCCATGGTTGCCGAGCAGTCGCTGCGCATGATCTTCGGCGCGCCGCCGCTCTCCTTCTCGATCCCGCCGGCATTGCGCGGCCAGATCTTCATCGGCGACTTCATCTATTCGCGCTACCGGGCCCTGCTGCTGCTGATCGCAGTCGGCTGCGTTCTCGGCCTCTGGTTCCTGCTGCAACGCACCGCCTTCGGCCGCGTCGTGCGGGCCGGCGTGCAGAACCCCGACATGGTCGGCGCGCTCGGCATCTCGCTGCAGCCCTACATGATGACGATCGCCGGCATCGGCATCGGCCTCGCCGGCCTCGCCGGCGTGCTGCTCGCACCGATCTACTCGATCCACCCCGCCATGGGCCAGGAGATCATCACTCCGGCCTTCGTCGTCGTCGTCATCGGCGGTCTCGGCTCCTTCTGGGGCGTGGTCGTCGCGGCCATCATGGTCGGCCTCGTCAAGGGCATCACCATCGGCCTCGGCTTCACGCAATGGTCGACCGCGGTGATCTACCTGATGATGCTGCTCGTCCTGCTCTTCCGTCCGCGCGGCCTGTTCGGCGAGCGCATCCAGCGCTTCGAGTGAGGCCGCGATGACCCCGACTGCACGCGACTACACCCCGCTCGCCATCGCCGCCCTCGGCCTCGCGGCCCTGCCTTTCCTGATGCATTTCATCGGGCTCGGCACGACCTCGGCGACCGAGATCGTCGTCTTCGCCATCGCCTGCATGGCGCTGAACATCCTCGTCGGAACCACAGGTCTGGTCTCCTTCGGCCATGGCGCCTGGTTCGGGCTCGCCGCCTATGCGGCCGGGCTGATCCAGCGCAACTGGCTGCCGGGCCAGTTCCTCCTGCCGATCCTGCTGGCTCTCGCCTTCGTTGCCCTGATCGCGCTTGCCTTCGGCGCCCTGATCCTGCGCCGCCGCGGCGTCTATTTCTCGCTGCTGACCCTCGCCCTGACCGCGATGGTCTATTCGGTCGCCTTCCGCTGGACCAGCGTGACCGGCGGCGAGGACGGGCTCGGGGGCATCAAGCGCCCGCTTTTCGCCGGCATCGATTTCGAGACCGCCCTGCCCTTCTACATGCTGGTCGCGACCATCGGCTTTGGCGTCGTCTACGGCCTCTGGCGCTTCCATCGCTCGCCGGTCGGCACCGTGCTGGTCGCGATCCGCGAGAACGAGCAGCGCGCCCGCTTCCTCGGCTACGCGACCGACCGCTACAAGCTCGTCGCCTTCACGCTCTCGGCGGTGCTGACCGGGCTCGCCGGCACGCTGCTCCTCTTCAACAACCGCATGACCTCGGCCGAGCCGATCTCGGTCGCCTTCTCCGGTGAATTGCTGGCGATGGTGGTGATCGGCGGCATGCGCTCCTTCCTCGGCCCGGCGCTGGGCGCGCTCTTCTTCGTCGTCTTCCGCGACTATCTCTCCAGCGTCACCGAGAACTGGCTGTTCTGGTTCGGCCTGCTCTTCGTCGCCTTCATCGTCTTCTCGCCGGACGGTCTGGTCGGCGTCGGCCAGCGCCTGCTCAGGCCCTTCCGCAAGCAGCCCGCCGAAGATGCCGCGATGTCGGCGCGCAAGGCCGGCGCGGTCGAATTGCCGGCCTTCATGAAGCCGGCCGATGCCGGCGACGGCACGATCCTCGCCGCAACCGGCCTCGCCAAGAGCTTTGGCGGCATCAAGGCGGTCGAGGGCGTCGACATCACCATGCGCGACCGCCGGCTGCATGCGCTGATCGGCCCCAACGGCGCCGGCAAGACCACCGCCTTCAACCTGATCTCCGGCCTGTTTCCGCCGGATCGCGGCGAGGTCCGCCTGCGCGAGCGCAATATTGCCGGCCTCTCGCCGGAAGCGATCACCCAGGCCGGCATCGGCCGCGCCTTCCAGATCACCAACCTGTTCCCGACCCTCTCCGTCGCCGAGAACGTCCGACTCGCCGTGCAGGCCCGCGCCCCCGAGCGCTTCGGCTTCTGGCGCGCTTCCGGCGCGCTGGAGCAGGTCAATGACGAGACGCGCCAGGTCATATCGACCATGGGCCTCTCCGGCATCGAGACGGCGGAAGCCGGCTCGCTGAGCTATGGCGGCCAGCGCCTGCTCGACATGAGCCTCGCCTTGGCGACGAGCCCGCGCATCCTCTTGCTCGACGAACCGCTCGCCGGTCTCGCCGCGGCCGAGCGCGAGCGCGTCGGCAATCTCATCAAGTCGATCTCGCGCGACCTGCCGGTTCTGCTGGTCGAGCACGACATCGACCGCGTCTTCGCCATTGCCGACCATGTCACGGTGATGAACGAGGGCTCGGTGCTGGTCGACGGCACGGTCGAGGACGCGCGCTCCTCGCCGAAGGTTCAGGAGGTCTATATCGGCTCGGGCGCCCATGCGCTGGCCGAGAAGCCGCGGGCTAGTGCCGCCGGCGACAAGGTGCTGCTCGGGCTTTCCGGGGTCGACACCTTCTATGGCAAGAGCCACATCCTCAGGCAGGTCTCGCTCGACGTGCACGAGAACGAGATCGTCGCTTTGCTCGGCCGCAACGGCGCCGGCAAGTCGACCCTGCTCAAGACGATCACCGGCATCGCCCCGCCCGCGAATGGCTCGATCGCGCTCGCCGGCCAGGAAATCGCCCGCCTGCCGCCAGCCCCGATCGCCCGCGCCGGCATCGCCTATGTGCCGCAGGGGCGCGGTCTCTTCGCCGGCATGAGCGTCAAGGACAATATGGAGCTCGGCCGGCTCAGGCGTATGACCGGCAATGGCGTGCGCTGGGAGGACGAGAAGATCTTCTCCTTCTTCCCGCGCATCAAGCAGCGCTGGCATTCTCCGGCGGACTACCTCTCCGGTGGCGAACAGCAGATGGTTGCGGTGGCCCGCGCCCTCTCCGGCGACACCAGGGTGCTGCTGCTCGACGAGCCGTTCGAGGGGTTGGCGCCTGCCGTGGTCGAGGAACTGTTCGAGGCCTTCGACAAGCTGCGCCAGGAGATCGCGATCGTGATCGTCGACCATCATCTCGATCTGGCACTGGCGCTGTCCGACCGCACCGTCGTGCTCGAACGCGGCCAGGTTACTCATACCGGCCCCTCGCGCGCCCTTAGCCAGGATCTCGCGCTGCGCCGGCAGGTGCTGTGGCTGTGACGATGGTGGCCCTCCACCGTCATTCCGGGGCTTCGCGCAGCGAAGAGCCCGGAACCCATAACCGTTACCGTTTCCGGAAGAAGCGTCGCCATTGTCGCGCCTTGCCCACGACCACCTGCGGTTATGGGTTCCGGGCTCACGCCTATGGCGTGCCCCGGAATGACGGAGAGGCTCCCGTGCGTCTGAACCTGGATATTTTTGCATGACCAAGATCGCCATTGTCGGCTCGGGCCTGATCGGCCGCGCCTGGGCCACCGTCTTCGCCAGCCACGGCTTCGAGATCGCGCTCTACGACCTGAAGCCCGAGGCGGCGCAGGCGGCGCGCGCCCATATCGGCAACAATCTCGAGGAACTCGCCGGCCACGGCCTGGTCGACGATCCCAAGGGGGCCCTCGCCCGCATCCGCGTCGCCACCGACCTCGCCGACGCCTTGAAGGACATCGCCCTCGCCCAGGAGAACGGTCCCGAGACGGTCGAGGCCAAGCGGGCGCTGTTCGCCGAGATGGACCGGCTCGCGCCGGCGGGCGCCATCCTGGCCTCCTCGACCTCCTACATCATGGCCTCGGACTTCACCGAAGGCCTCCCCGGCCGGGCCCGCTGCCTCGTCGCCCATCCGGTCAACCCGCCGCATCTGGTGCCGATCGTCGAGCTCGCCCCGGCGCCCTGGACCGATCCCGAGATCGTCGGCGAGGCCAAGCGCATCTACGAGCAGGCCGGCCAGGTGCCGATCACATTGCGCAAGGAGAAGCCCGGCTTCGTGCTCAACCGGCTGCAGGCCGTGCTGCTGGCCGAGGCTTTCCGCCTCGTCGGCGAGGGCGTCGCCAGCGCCGAGGACGTCGACAAGACGATCCGTGACGGGCTCGGCCTGCGCTGGTCCTTCATGGGCCCGTTCGAGACCATCGAGCTCAATGCGCCTGGCGGCATTCCCGATTACTGCGCCCGCTACGGCGCCTCGCTCGACCGCATGATTGCCGACAGTGCCGGCGGCGATCCGTTCGGCGAGAAGACGGTCGCGACCGTGATGAGCGAATGGCCGGGCAAGCAGGAGGCGCAGCGCGTCAAGCGGCTGAGCGAATGGCGCGACACGCGCCTCGCCGCGCTGAAGGCTCATAAGCGCGCCTCGGCGCGCAAGCCGGCGTGAATTTACTCCCTCAGCCCTCATCCTGAGAAGCCGCGCAGCGGCGTCTCGAAGGATGTTCCAGGAGGCTCCGGCGACATCTGGATCATCCTTCGAGACGCGCCCTACGGGCGCTCCTCAGGATGAGGGCTATCCCCCTTCCGCAATCGAGCAATTGGAGCCCCGACCATGGCGAAGAACCGCAAAGTCATCATCACCTGCGCCGTCACCGGCGCGATCCATACGCCTTCGATGTCGCCCTATCTGCCGGTGACGCCGGAGGAGATCATCGACGCCGCCGTCGGCGCCGCCGAGGCCGGCGCGGCTCTCGTCCATGTCCATGCCCGAAACCCGGTGACCGGCCAGCCCGACCAGTCGCCCGAAGCGTTCGAGCCCTTCCTCAAGGTGATCAAGCAGCGCTCCAACTGCGTCATCAACATCACCACGGGCGGCGCCCCGACCATGCTGGTCGAGGAGCGGCTGCAGCCCTGCGCGCATTTCAAGCCCGAGGTCGCCTCGCTCAACATGGGCTCGATGAATTTCGGGCTCTACCCGATGCTGAACCGCTTCAAGGAGTTCAAGCACGATTGGGAGCGGCCCTATCTCGAAGGCTCGAACGACCGCGTGTTCAAGAACACCTTCAAGGACATCGAGAACATCCTGACGACCTGCGCCGAGAACGGCACGCGCTTCGAGATCGAGTGCTACGATATCGGCCATCTCTACACGCTGGCGCATTTCGTCGACCGCGGGCTGGTGAAGCCGCCCTTCTTCGTCCAGTCGGTCTTCGGCCTGCTGGGCGGCATCGGCCCGCATCCCGAGGACGTCGTCCATATGAAGCGCACCGCCGACCGGCTGTTCGGCGACGACTATCACTGGTCGGTGCTCGGCGCCGGCCGCCATCAATTGCCGATCGCGGCGATGGCGGTCGCGATGGGCGGAAACCTGCGCGTCGGCCTGGAGGATTCGCTCTGGCTTGGCCCGGGCCAGCTCGCCAAGTCGAACGCCGATCAGGTCCGCGCCGCGCGCCAGATCGTCGAGGGGCTCGGTCTGGAGATCGCCACCCCGGACGACGCCCGCGAGCAGCTCCAGCTCAAGGGCGCCGACAAGGTCGCGTTCTAGGGTCTGCTGATTTTCCGCACACCCTACCGTCATCCCGGACAAGCCGCGTCAGCGGCGCAGCTCCGGGATCCATCGTAAGGCTCCGGCGCTCTACGATCGATCCCGGCGCTCCGCTTCGCTGCGGCCGGGATGACGATCTGATTCCGAATGAGTGCGGCGCGCGTCAGCGCCCCGCCACCAGCACGAAGAAATCGGGCGGCCCCATCTGGCCGCCCTTCAGGACGACGTCGATGCCGTCGAGGCGCGGCTGGTCGCTATGGGCCCGGCAGAGCGGCGCGCCGGGGACCAGCGGCGCGCGATGCGACAGCCCCCAGATGTCGAGCATGCGCACGGCGAGTGTCGAGGTGTCACCGCCGGCCACCACCAGTCGCCCGATCGACGCCTCGGCGACGATGGCGCGCAGCAATTCGCCGGTCGCGGCCGCCACCTTCGCGGTATCGCCGGGAGCACCCGCCGGACGGTCGGTGACCAGCATGACATTGCCTTCGCCGAGCAGCCGGCAGGCCTTCTGCCGCAGCACCCCGGCATGGCCAACCTCGCCGAGCAGGCGCAGCGGATCGACGGCGATCCGCTGATAACCGGTCGCGGCCTCGACCTGGGCGCGCGTCACCGGCGACAGGCTGCCGACCAGCGCCAGCACCGGCCCGGGCGGTCTCGACGCCGTCGCAGCGGTGGCTGTCTCGCTGGCGAGGCCGAGCACCGCAGTACCAACCAGAGCCTGTGCGACTGAGCTCGGGCCGACAACCAGCATCGGTTCAGCAGCAACCGCCCGCCCGGCGATCAGCCTGCCGATGACGGCGAGATCGCTGACGCGCGCCACGTCGAGCAGCAGCGGCCCCGCCGCCCCGGCACGGCCGGTGGAGAAGTCGTCCGCGTCCGAACCGCCATAGCTGCGATAGTCGACCAGCCCGACCTCGCCGAGTCCCTGCAGGGCGAGGTGCCGGCGCAGATCCGCCTCCGCCATCGGCGTCGCCGGATGGACGCTCATCGTCGGATGGCGATCGATCCGGTGGACCGTGCCGCCGGTCCCGGCTGCAGCGAACAGGTTTCCGAACAGGCAGTAGCGCCCAAGATTCGGCTGGCCGCCGATGATCGGCACCAGCGGATTGCGGAAATGCGGGCGCAGAGCCCGGACCGCCGCGCCGATGCTGCCGAGATGCGGCGCGCTGTCGAAGGTCGAGCAGCATTTGTAGTGCAGGAGGTCGATGCCGAGCCCGGCGAAGAAGCGCCCGGCCGTGTCGAGCTCAGCCGCCATCGCCTCGGGCGCCATCGCCCGCGTCGCGCCGGCGATGCCGAGCGCATCGAGGCTGCCGGCCCTGGCCAGCTGCGCCGGCGTCGGAATGCGCAGGAACAGCAGCGCCTTCTGCCCGTGATCGGCCAGCACCGAGAGGGTATCGGTCGCCCCGGTGAAGTCGTCGCCATACCAGCCATAGCGGGGCAGCGCGTTCGACATGACGCGGCTCAGCCCGTCGCCTGGCCGAAGAAGCCGAGCGCCTGCTCGAGCTCGGGGTGCGCCTTTGCCGCCTCGGCGAGCGGCGTGCCGGCCGCGACCGCCTCCCAGGCCTGGCGGATGCTGGCGACGCCCGCCGCCGGCCCGCCGGGATGGGCGAGGATGCCGCCGCCAGCCATGAACAAGAGGTCGGCATGGCCGATCGCGTCGAAGGTCGGCTGGGCCGTGCCGGCCCATTGCCCGGAGGAGAAGGCCGGCATGACCCGGTCATCGGCACCGTCGGTCAGCGGTGTGACGCAGTCTTTTGCCGAGGAGACGACCTCCTCGTCCTCCTGCGCGAATTTCCCCTGCAGGCCATGGACATGCATGTGGTCGACACCGGCCAGCCGCCAGAGCGTCTGATAGGCCTGGAAGGAGATGCCGAGCAGCGGATGGCGCGAAATCGCGCCATAGCCGTTGCGATGCCCGTGCAGGGCGAGATCGGTCGAGCGCCGCAGCGTCTCTACGCCTGAGAACCCGCACCAGTTCAGGCTTGCCATCACGCAGGAGCCGCCCTCGCGCGCCACGAGATCGGCATGGCGGCGCATCGCATCGGTCTCGTCGGTGATGTTGAAGGCGATCATCACCGCCTTGCCGGTCCTGTCCTCGTGACGCCGTACAACCTCCATGACGGCGGGCACGCGCTGCGCCAACGGCGCATGCACTGGATCGGCGCAGATCTCGTCGTCCTTGATGAAGTCGAGCCCGGCCTCGCACAGGCTCGCGACCAGCGCGGCGGTCTCCGCGCTGCTGAGGCCGACATTGGGCTTGATGATCGACCCCACCAGCGGGCCGCTCGCTGCACCGGCCAGCCGGCGCGTGCCGGCGATGCCTTGCGCGGGCATGGCAAAGCGCCGGCGGAACGACCAGGGCAGCGTGATCGTGTCGAGCCGAAGACCCGTGACCTCGCCGAGATCGTAGAGATTGCCGGCAACGATCGAGGCCAGGGTCGCGAGATTGGCGCCGACATTGTCGACCGGGAAGGAGATCGTCACCCGCGCCCGCCGCCACGGCCCGGCGACGCCCTTGCGTGCCAGCCAGGCATTGGGAAGGCTCGGCTCGTCCACCGTCTCGAGAACCGCGACATTGGTGACAACGGCGCGGGCCCGCTCGCGCAACTCGTCGGTCTCGCCGGCGACGCGGGTGAAGGTGCCGCAGGACTGCTCGCCCGCCATCACCTCCGCGATCTCTCGCGGGTCGAGCGGGGTCTCGATCAGATAGCTCGCTTCGAAACGGTCGGCGGTGGACGGTGACATCACGGCACTCTCAGCTTTGCGGTCGTCCCGGACAAGCCGCCCTTGGCGGCGCCGATCCGGAACCCATGCCTGAACCTGGACGATGATCGCTCAGGCATGGGTCCCGGGTCTCCCTGCGGTCGCCCGGGACGACCCGCAGAGCCAAGGCAAAGACCTCAAAGCTTGCTCAGATCCGGGAAGGGCCGCACCGGCTCCTTGCCGTCCCAGCTTTCCGCCGCCTCGCGGATCAGCCGGAACATCTCGCCCTTGGGTCCGGCGACCTCGGAGAGCTCGATCACCGTGCCGGGGTGGTAATGCGTGTCGAAATAGACGAAACGCCCGCGCTCGCCGACCTCCCCGCTCATCACCGCCTTGAAGCCCTGTGCCGTCAGGCGTTCAAGATCGGCGTCGTAGTCCGAGGTCCAGTAGGCGACATGCTGCAGGCCGCTATGGCCGGCCTGCGTAAAATCCCGGTACATCGACGGCACGTCGTTGCGGCACTGGATCAGCTCGATCTGGAGCGGGCCGGAATTCGCCAGCGCGACCGAGTTGTGCGGCTCGTGGGCCTCGCCATTGTAGCGATAGTTCCGGATCGGCACCTTCGGATTGTAGAAGAACGGGCCGACGCCGAGCACGCGGCTCCAATAATCCATCGCCGCCTCGATATCGGGGACGACATAGCCGGCCTGGCGGATTTGGCCGAAGAAGCGGCTCATGGTGATGCTCTCTCGCTGTCGTGGAGGTCGAAATCAAAGGAAGCCGATGGAGATCCACGGCACGGCGGCGACGATGACGAGGCCGATCAGCAGGGCGAGCATGTAGCCCCAGATGTATTTCAGCCCCTCGTCGGGATTGACCTTGCTGATGGCGCAGGCGCCGTAATAGCCGACGCCGAAAGGCGGGGCGAAAAGCCCGATGCCCATCGCGAAGACCACGACCATGGCGTAGTGGACCTCGTGAACGCCGATCTGCTTGGCGATCGGGAACAGCAGCGGGCCGAAAAGCACGATCGCCGGGATGCCCTCGAGCACGCTGCCGAGGATGATGAAGGCGACGATCGAGATGGCAAGGAAGCCCCACGTCCCGCCGGGAACCGCCGCCATGATCTTGGCAAGGTCCTGCGAGAAGCCCGACTGCGTCAGCCCCCAGGCCATCGCCGTGGCGCAGCCGATGATGAAGATGATCGCGCCGGTGAGCGAGGCGGTGTCGACCAGCATGCCCTTGAGGCGGCGCCAGTCGAACTGCCGGTAGATCAGCAGCCCGGCCAGCACCGCATAGCCGATGCCGATGGTCGAGACCTCGGTGGCGGTGGCGACGCCCTCGACCACCGCGGCGCGGATCACGAAGGGCAGCGC
>JAKFDB010000111.1:0-16643 GCA_036676315.1 Bradyrhizobiaceae bacterium | reverse complement strand
CCGAGCCCCGCCTTCGCCAGCTTCTCCGGGATCGGCCCGCCGGTCGCCCAGTCGAGCAGCTCGGCGGTGTGGACGACCGGGGTCGTCGCGCCCTTGTCGGCAAAGCCCTTCGCCAGCTGCGTCATGCAGCCGATATTGCCGGTGGCGACGAGGTCCGGCCGGGTGCGGCCGATATTGCCGACCTTGCGCTCGCGCAGCTGCCCGGCGATCTCCGGCTGGAGGATGTTATAGACGCCGGCCGAGCCGCAGCAGATATGCCCTTCCGGCACCTCCTTGACCCGGAAACCGGCGCGCGACAGCAGGCGCTTCGGCCCCTCCTTCAACTGCTGGCCGTGCTGCATCGAGCAGGCCGAGTGATAGGCGACCGTCAGGTCGAAGCCGCGACTCGGGACGATCTCCAGCGTCTCGACGAATTCGGTGACGTCCTTGGCCAGGCGAGCGACGCGGGCCGCCTTCTCGGCATAGGCAGGCTCGTTGCGGAACATGAAGCCGTAGTCCTTGATCGTGGTGCCGCAGCCCGAGGCGGTGATCAGGATGGCATCGAGCCCCTCGTCGTCGATCTCGGCCATCCAGGCGTCGATATTGGTGCGGGCGAAGGCGAGCGCGTCGTGCTCGCGGCCCATATGGTGGACGAGCGCGCCGCAGCAGCCCTCGCCTTTCGGCAGCACGACCTCGACGCCATGGCGGGTCAGGAGCCGGATCGTCGCCTCGTTGATGCCGGGATCGAGCACCGGCTGGGCGCAGCCGGAGAGCATGGCGACGCGCTTCCTGCGCTCGCCGCTGGCCGGGAAACTCTGCGGCCCTTCCATCGCCGAGCGGTTCGGCAGCCTCCAGGGCGCCAGCGCCAGCATCGCCTGCAGGGAGGCGCCGAGACGCGGCACGGAACGGAGCGCCCGGGCGAAGGGCTTGCCGAGACGGGCGGCCAGCATGGCGAGGCGGAAGCGGCCGGGATAGGGCAGGATCACCGCCAGCAGGCGCCGCAGCGCCCGGTCATGCCAGGGGCGCTCATAGGTTTCCTCGATATGAGCGCGGGCATGGTCGACCAGGTGCATATAGTGCACGCCCGAGGGGCAGGTCGTCATGCAGGAGAGGCAGGAAAGGCAGCGGTCGATATGCTTGACCACCTCCGCCGTCGCCGGCCGCTCGTTCTCGAGCATGTCCTTGATCTGGTAGATGCGCCCGCGCGGCGAATCGAGCTCGTCGCCGAGCAGGAGATAGGTCGGACAGGTCGCGGTGCAGAAGCCGCAATGCACGCAGGTGCGCAGGATCTTCTCCGACGCCGGCAGGCGCGGATCGGAGGCGAGATGCTCGTGTGTAAAGTTGGTCTGCATGATCTCGTCCGTATCGCCTTGTGCGTCATGGTCGGGCCTGTCCCGACCATCCACGTCTTTCCTTCGATCCGCGCCGCAAGACGTGGATGCTCGGCACAAGGCCGAGCATGACGGAAACGACGGTCAAATCCCCGCGTACATCCGCCCCGGCTCGAAGATCCCTTCCGGATCGAAGCTCTTCTTGATGCCTTCCGTCAGCCGCATCAGCGGCTCGGCCAGCGGTTCGAATACCGGAACCGCGGCGCGCACCGCGTCAGGCGCGCGGACCAGCGTGGCATGGCCGCCGAGCGGCCGCAGCGCGGCGCGGATCGCGGCTGCACCGGCATCGCCCGCTACCGGCACCGCCAGCCAGACCAGCCCGCCGCCCCAGTCATAGAACCAGCGTGCGCCGGGCACGGCGCGGGCGATCGCCGCCGTCGCCGTCGGTCCCTTGGTCGGCGCCAGCGACAGCCGCCAGACGGCCTCGTCGCTGCCCGCGAAGAAGGCGGCATCGCGGACCTCGCGCCAGAGCGTCTCGGAACCTGCCCCCTCGATCAGCTCCGGCCGGCCGTGCGGCTTCAACAGGCGGGCGAGCTCGGCGGCGCGATAGTCGATCGAGGCGGAGAAATTCTCGAGCCGCAGCAGCGTGCGGGCCGTCTCGCCGCCGATCCCGGTCGGGAGATGCGCGGCTGCACTGGGCTCGAAGGGCGAGCCGAGCGCCGCGCAGAGCAGCGCCACCGCCGCCTCGTCGGCAAGGCCGGGCCAGCTCAAGGTCACGCTGCGCTCCGGCCTCGGCAGGACGCGGAAGGTGACCTCGGTCAGGAAGCCGAGGGTGCCATGGCTGCCGGCGACGAGTTTCACCAGATCGAGCCCGGTGACGTTCTTCATCACCCGCCCGCCAGACTTGATCGCCTCGCCGCGGCCGTTGATCAGGCGGATGCCGATCAGCGAGTCGCGAGCCGCCCCGACCGTGATCCGGCGCGGGCCGGAGATGTTGCCGGCGGCGACGGCGCCGATGCTCGGCTCGCCGCTTGTCCCCAAAAGCGAGCGATGGTCCATCGGCTCGAAGGGCAGCATCTGGCCGCGCTCGGCCAGGGTCTGCTCGATCAGCTTCAGTGGCGTGCCGGCCCTGGCGCCGATCACCATCTCGGCCGGCTCGTAGAGGGTGATGCCGGTGAGCCCGGCGCTGGAGAGCGTGCTGACGGCGTTGTCGGGTCGGCCCAGGCCCGTGCGCGTACCGCCGCCGCGGATGGCAAGCGGGACACGCGCCTCGACGATCGAGGCAACGACGGCGCAAGCCTGCGCCTCTGTGGTGGGAGTGTGCAGCACTAGAACCCTCCGCCGTCTTTCCGTGGCGGACCGAAGGTCAGAACCCGGAACCCAGAGCCGATGCCGCTGGTCAAAAGGTTTCCTGCAACGCTGAGTCTTGCCGATATCCGTAATCGGTTCTGGGTTCCGGGCTCTTCGCTTCGCGAAGCCCCGGAAAGACCGGCGAGGTTCACTGCGCCAGCAGCGGGTAAAGATCGGCCCAAAGCGGGTTCTGCTCCTCGATCAACCGGACCTTCCAGTCGCGGCGCCACTTCTTCATGTCCTTTTCGCGCTCGATCGCCTCTATCGCCGTAGGATACTCCTCGTACCAGACCAGCCGATCGACGCCGTATTTTCGCGAAAAACCGGCGAGGACCTTGCTCTTGTGCTCGTGGACACGCCGAGCGAGGTCGCGCGTCACGCCGAGATAGAGTGTTCCATGTTGCCCGCTCGCCAACAGATAGACGTGGAACGGCAAGGTCATCCTCCGCCGTCTTTCCGGGGCTTCGCGCAGCGAGGAGCCCGGAACCCAGAGCCGATGTCATTGAACGAGATGAGCGCTGCTGCGTCGAGCCCCTGTTACATCCACCATCGGTTCTGGGTTCCGGGCCCGCTGCTGCGCAGCGTCCCGGAATGACGAAGAGGCTCCTCACGCCGCCACCCTGCCTTCGAGCGGGAAGACCTTGGCGGGGTTGAGCAGCCAGTTGCCGTCGAACACCGCCCTCACCCGCATCTGCTGATGCAGGTCGGCCTGGTTGAACTGCACGTTCATCAAATCGCGCTTCTCGATGCCGACGCCATGCTCGCCGGTGAGGCAGCCGCCGACCTCGACGCAGAGCCGGAGGATGTCGTTGCCGGCATCCTCGGCCTTCTGCGCCTCGACCGGATCGTTGCAGTTGTAGAGGATCAACGGATGGAGATTGCCGTCGCCGGCATGGAAGACGTTGGCGACGCGCAGGCCATAGCCCTTGATGATCTCGTCCATCCGCCGCAGCACGAACGGCAATTGCCCGGTCGGGATGGTGCCATCCATGCAGATGTAATCGGCGATGCGGCCGGTGGCGCCGAAGGCCGATTTGCGGCCCTTCCAGATCGCCGCCGTCTCCATCGCCGACTTGCTCTCCTTCACCGTCTTGACGCCGTGCTCGCGGGCGATGGCGACGATGCGGGCGAGCTGGGCGTCCATCTCGGCCTCCGAACCCTCGACCTCGATGATCAGCAGGGCCTCGACATCCATCGGATAGCCGGCATGGGCGAAGGCCTCGCAGATCTCGATCGCCGGCTTGTCCATGAACTCCATCGCCACCGGGATGATGCCGGCGCCGATGATGGCGGCAACCGCGGCGCCCGCCCCCTCGCTGCTCGGAAAGCCGAACAGCACCGGGCGCGCGCCTTCCGCCGAACGCAGGATCCTTACCGTCGCCTCGGTGACGATGCCGAGCTGCCCCTCCGAGCCGACGATCAGGCCGAGCAGGTCGAGACCAGGCGCATCGAGATGGGCGCCGCCGATCTCGACAATGCTGCCGTCAAGCAAGACGAGGGTGACGCCGAGCACGTTGTTGGTGGTGACGCCGTACTTCAGGCAATGGGCGCCGCCGGAGTTCATGCCGATATTGCCACCGATCGAGCAGGCGAGCTGCGAGGACGGGTCCGGCGCATAGAAGAAGCCGTCGGCCGAGACCTCCGCCGTGACGGCGAGATTGGTGACGCCCGCCTGCACCTTCGCCACCCGGTTGGCGTAGTCGATCTCGAGGATGCGGCTCATCTTCGAGACACCGATCACCACCGCGTCCTCCTGCGGGATGGCGCCGCCGGCGAGCGAGGTTCCGGCGCCGCGCGGAACGACCGGTACGCCCTGCTCGCCGCAATAGCGCAGCACGGCGGCGACCTCCTGCGTCGTCGAGGGCAGCACGACGGCCAGCGGCATCCGGCGATAGGCGGTCAGCGCATCGGTCTCGTAGGGCCGGCGCTCATCCTCCGAGGTGATCAGGGCCTCGGGAGCGACGAGCCGGGAAAGGCCCGCAACAATCTGCTCGCGACGGGCGAGGATCTCGGCCTTGGGCTCCGGGAAAGCAATGGCGCTCATGTATCGATCCTCCTTCGTCTTCCCAACCCTCATCCTGAGGAGCCGCAAAGCGGCGTCTCGAAGGATGCTCCAGCACGCTCTGGAACATCCTTCGAGACGCGCTCCGCTGGAGCGCTCCTCAGGATGAGGGCTGAGCCGACCATACGACTCTAGAACAATTCTCGAGTTGTTGCAGCGAGAGTAACGTGCATGATTGTTTCCGAAACGGAAAAAATGGAGGCCGCGTGGACCGGTTCGGCGACCTCGACGTCTTCGCCCGCGTCGTCACGGCCAAGAGCATGTCGGCGGCCGGCCGCGAGCTCAACCTGTCGCCGGCGGTGATCTCGAAGCGGATTCGGCGGCTGGAGGAGCGGCTCGGCGTCCGCCTGCTACAGCGAACCACAAGGCAGCTCTCCCTGACCGAGGCCGGCCAGGGCTTCTATGAGCGCGTCGTCGCCATTCTCGGCTCGATCGAGGAGGCCGAAGCCTGGGTGGCAAGTGGGGTCGGCCAGGCGCGCGGGACGCTGCGCGTCTCGGCACCGACCTCGTTCGGCCGGCTGCATATCGCGCCGCATCTGAAGCCGTTTCTCGATGCCAACCCGCTGGTCATTGTCGACCTGATCCTGACCGACGCCTTCGTCGACATCATCGGCGAGGGCTTCGACCTCGCGGTGCGGATCGCCGATCTGCGCGATTCCAGCCTGGTGGCGCGGCGGCTGGCGCCGAATCATCGCATTCTCTGCGCGACACCGGCCTATCTTTCCGCCCATGGCAGGCCAGCGACGATCGAGGAACTCTCGAGCCATACCCTGATCGCCCATAATGCCGACCAGTGGCGGCTGGACGGGCCGGAAGGACCGGTCTCGGTGCGCGTCACCGGGCAGTTGCGGACCAATTCCAGCGAGGTGGTGCGCGAGGCACTGCTGGCCGGCGTCGGCATCGCGCTGCGCTCGACATGGGATGTCGGGCCGGAGCTGAAGTCCGGCGCGCTGACCCGGGTGCTGCCGGCCTATTCGGTCGGCAAGCGGGTCGCGGTCTACGCGGTCTATCCGAGCCGCCGGCATATGGAACAGAAGGTCAGGGTCTTCGTCGACTATCTCGCCGAACTCTACGGCGCGACGCCGTATTGGGATGCGGGGCTCGAACTGTAGAAGCTGCTTGCGCCAGGCTGGACGCAACCGGCATGATCGTCATGAAGATCGGCACCAATCCTGCCTGCCCGTTCCTGCGCCTGTGATGGACTCCGCTAGATGACTGATCTTGCCTGCTCGCGCCTTTCCGCCATCGCCTGCGGAATTCTACTGCTGGCTGCTACGGCAATGCCGGCTGCCGCCCAGATCCGCATCGACAGGGACCAGACCGGCCAAACCGTCGCCATCACAGGCCTGCCGGGCTCATCGGGCTGCGTCCGGGGAGTCTCCACAGGCCGAGTCGTCGATCGCGTTGTGGAGAAAGGCGAGTTGCAGGGCTTCACCTTCAACGAACCACCTTATGACGACAGCTACATCAACCTGCCGGCGGCCTACGACATCAAGGACCGCGCGGCCTATCGCCGCCTTCAGGCAGCATTTGACGACCTGTTCCGCAAGGGCGCCCGCCTCAAGATCAGCTCGGTTGCATGCGGGGCGGCGGGCAGGATCGTCAAGCTGGTGTCGGCCACGCTCCTCGACGACGCGCCGCCGCCGAAAGCGGCCCCGGTGGCGGCTCCGGCGCCGGCTCAACCCGCTGCGCCACCGGCACCCGCGATAGCGGCCGGCGACACCGGGGTGAAGACCGACGATGGCGACGACAGCGTGCTTCGGGCGCCGGACGGACCGGCGGCGCCGGCCGTGGCATCGGCTGCGCCTGCCGCTGCACGACCCGATCCGGAGCGGCAGGTCTCGCCGGAGGCGGCAGCGCCACGCCCTCCACAGCCCAACCGCCGATCACGCTGGCGCCTTAGCCAGCCGTCCACGGTTCAGGTCAATCTGGAGATTCGCTCGAACGATCGCGCCTTCGGCTTCACGCTCGACTGCATGCGGACAAGCGGCCGCATCCGGTTCAGCAATTGGTTCCTGCCGCCGCGCGACTGGAACATCGCCAAATCGGCGACGCCGATCTCGATCGACGGACGCCCGTTGCGGTGGGAGGTCGGTGGCGCCGACGAAGGGATGGTCTTCAGCGACAGCGTCGTCGACAATACCGTAGCGCTCTCGGCCAACGCGCTAAGCCAACTTGCCCGCGGTGAACGCCTCGTCGTCGGTGGCAAGACGGATCGCGGCAGGACGCGTGATGCGGTTTTCGATATCGCCGGCGGCGAGGAGACATTCGCTGCCTTCGAGGCCCGCTGCCAGAAGCTGCCTCGGCGTTGAGACCGGGCCAACCCATAATGCCTACCGGAGATAACAATGTTCGGCTTCATCGAAGGCTTCGCGGTCGAGGTCTATGACCTGCGCTTCAACCGAATCGTGCCCGCCTCGGCCCGGATGGAGCGGCTTTGGACCGGCGCGCGCTGGACGGAGGGGCCGGCCTGGTTCCCAGCCCACAACACCGTGGTCTGGTCCGACATCCCGAACGACCGGATGATGCGCTACGACGCCTTGTCGGGCCAGGTCGGCGTCTTCCGCCAGCCGGCACGCAATTCGAACGGCAACACGGTCGATCGCCAGGGCCGGCTCGTCACCTGCGAGCATGGCGGCCGGCAGGTGACGCGCACCGAGCATGATGGCTCGATCACCGAGCTCGCCAGCCACTATCAGGGCAAGCGCCTGAACTCGCCCAACGACGTGGTGGTGAAGTCGGATGGCTCGATCTGGTTCACCGACCCCGATTACGGCATCCTCAGCGACTATGAGGGCGACAAGGCCGAAAGCGAGATCGGGCGCAGCAATGTCTACCGGATCGATCCGCAATCGGGCGCGCTGACTATCGTCGCGGACGACTTCGTCAAGCCGAATGGGCTTGCCTTCTCGCCCGATGAAAGCGAGCTCTACATCGCCGACACCGGCGCCAGCCACGATCCGGAGAACGGGCCGCGCCATATCCGCAAGCTCGCGGTGACCGGAGATGGCGACCGCCTCGGCGCCTCCCAGGTCTTCGCGACGAGCACTGCAGGGCTTTTCGACGGTTTCCGCCTCGACGTCACCGGGCGGCTCTGGACCAGCGCCGCAGACGGCATCCACGTCTTCCACCAGGACGGCACGCTGGTCGGCAAGGTGCTAGTGCCGGAGATCGTCGCCAATCTCTGCTTCGGCGGGCCGAAGCGGAACCGGCTGTTCATCTGCGGCACGACCTCGCTGTACTCGCTGATGACCCACACCAACGGCGCCGCGTAAAACAGGTCGCTGCCCGCGGCCCTCATCCTGAGGAGCGGGCGGAGCCCGCGTCTCGAAGGATGCTCCAGCTGCTTCCGGAGATTTCTGGAACATCCTTCGAGACGCCGCTTCGCGGCTCCTCAGGATGAGGGCTGTGGAAGCTCCGCCGGCAAGCGGCGCCGCCTGAGGCTCAGCTCTCCGGCGGCGGCTTTTCCGGCTTCAGCCAGCCGACGATGAAGGGCATGGCGAGGCCGAGCAGCATGAAGCGCGCCAGATGGTGCGCGCCGACATAGAGCGGGTCGAGCCCCATGGCGAAGGCGAGCATCGCCATCGCCTCGAGCCCGCCCGGCGCGAAGGCAGCCATGGCACTGGCATAGGGCACGCCGGCAAGCCAGGCCGCCGGCCAGGCAAAGGCGAAGGCGACGACCATCGAAACCACGAAGCCGCCGATCGCCAGCGGGAACAGGGCGGCAATCTCGTTGCGCTTCAGGTTCGAGACACGCCCGCCCATGGCGGCGCCGAGCATCACCATCACCGCCGTGGCGATCTCCGGCGGCAGCGTGCCGTGGACGATGCCGGCGCCATGCAGCACGGCGCTCGCCAGCGTCGCCCCCAGAATATAGGGCGCCGTCACACGCAGCCGATCGAAGATCAGTCCGGTTGCGAGCGCGCAGCCGAGCACTACCACCATGTCGCCAAGGCTGATCACCTGCAGCGGTGGCGGGGCGCCGGCCGCTGCACCGCCGCTGCTCAGCTTCATGATGCTGGGCAGGACGGCGACGAGGACCAGGATGCGGAAAAGCTGGATCGCCGCGATCCGGCCGATATTCGCGCCCTTCGACTGCGCCACGGCAATCACGGTCGAGAGCGCGCCAGGCGCCGCGGCGAGCAGGGAATCGATCCAGGACCAGCGCGCGACGAAGCGCAGATAGGCGCCCGTCGCCAGCATGATCGCTGCCAGCCCGATGAACAGGATGAAGAGTGAGCCGGGATAGCGCGCCGTCGCGGCAAGTGCCTCGGGCGTGGCGGAGGAGCCGATCAAGGCGCCCGACATCACCATGGTCGAATCGAACCAGGGCTTGCGCAGATCCGGCAGCGGCCGGATGACGCCGACGACCGAGACCAGCAGCATCGAGCCGGACAGCCAGGCGGCCGGAATGTCGAGCAAAGCGAACAGGCCGCCGCCAACCGCCGCGCAGGCAATCAGGGCGGCTTCGCGCGACAGGGTCCGCAAGCGATAGGGCAGGAAGTTGGGAACGGGCATGCCTCGGGCCATGCGCCGGCGGGGCGCATGGCGGCATCAATGGAGCGCGTCGCGGCTTTGGTCAAACCCCGTTCGCGAGTGCACGGGCATGCACTGGCGGATCAGGCAGAAAGCGCCTTCTGCAGCCGGGCGACGGCCTCGGTGAGGTCGGCGGCCTTGCGCGCGAAGCAGAGGCGGAGGCCGGTCTCGCCACCAGGGCCGAAGGCGGTGCCCGGCGCCAGGCCGACATTTGCGGTGTCGACCAGCTCGATGGCCAGCGCCCGCGAATCGGTGCGCCCGTCGACGGCGAAGAACTGGTAGAAGGCCCCGTCCGGTGCCTGCAGCGAAACGCGGTTGGTCGCCTTCAGCCCCTCGGCGATGATGCGTCGACCTTCGGTCGCCCGCGCGATCTGGTCGGCGACGAAGGCCTCGCCCTCGTCGAGCGCCGCGATGGCGGCCCGCTGGACGAAGACCGGCGAGCCCGAGGTCGAGTACTGGATCAGGTTCTCGATGATCTGGCCCAGGGCCGGCGGCGCCTCGATCCAGCCGATGCGCCAGCCGGTCATCGCCCAGTTCTTCGAGAAGGTCTGGACGAAGAGAATGCGGTCCTCCTGCTCCATCACGTCATGGAAGGAAGCGGCGCGAGCCGAGCCGTCATAGACGAAGCGCGCGTAGATCTCGTCGGCGACGATCCAGATGCCGTGCTTGCGCGCCAAAGCGAGGATGGCCGCGAGTTCCTCGCGCGTCGCCGTCCAGCCGGTCGGGTTGGCGGGCGAGTTGATGACGAGGGCGCGCGTACGCGGCGTGACCGCCGCCTCGAGCTTGCCGAGGTCGAGCGTGAAGCGCCCGTCCTTGAAGTCCATCGGCACGCAGACGGTCTTGGCACCGGCGACGCCGAGGGCGGCAGCGAAATTCGGCCAGGCCGGCGTCGGAATGATCATCTCGTCGCCGGGGCCGGCGATCATCCGCACCGCGATCTGGACCGACTGCATGCCGGAGCCGGTGACGTAGAAGCGATCGGCGGCAAAGGGCCGGCCATAGAGCGCGGCATGATAGCGGGCGAGCGCCTCGCGCAGTTCCGGAATGCCACGCTGCCAAGTGTAGAAGGTCTCGCCGTCGGCCAGCGACTTGTTGGCGGCGCGGACGATGAATTCCGGCGTCGCCAGATCGCCCTCGCCGACCCAGAGCGGGATCAGGCCGGGCTTGACCCTGCCGTGATTGACGACCTCGACAATCCCGCTCTCGGGCGCGCTGCGGGCCTCGGGACGCAGGTCGGCAATCAGGCTGGTGCCGGCCGGGGCATGCATGTTCATGGTCGATCCTTCGCGGGAAACATGCCGGCCAATCTAACCCATCGCAGAGCACGGCGGCATGAAATCGCGAGATCGACCCGATCGCTCGCAGTGATGGTTCGCGGGGCGCGACCGAAGATCCGGCTCGCCCCGCGAAGGCAGTTAGGCCTGACGCTGCTTCAGCAGGTCGCGGATCTCGCTGAGCAGTGCGATGTCCTGCGGCGGAGCGACCGGCTCGGCCGGCTTGGCCGCTTCCTTGCGCCGGAGCGTGTTGATGCCCTTGACGACCAGGAACAGCACAAAGGCGATGATCAGGAAGTTGACCGCGATGGTGAGGAAGTTGCCATAGGCCAGGACGGCGCCCTGCTTCTTGGCATCGACGAGGACCGGCGCCGTGACGCCGCTGTTGAGGCCGACGAAGTAGTTGGAGAAGTCGACGCTGCCGATCGCGCCGATCATCGGCATGATGATGTCGCCGACGAGCGATTCGACGATCCTGCCGAAGGCTGCGCCGATGATCACGCCGATGGCGAGATCGACGACGTTGCCCTTCAGTGCGAATTCCTTGAATTCCTTGAACATGAAGCGCCTTTCCGAATGCTTGGCCAGTCTTCGGCACCGCGCTGCGCAATGCCGCCCCCGCGCGCACGCTAGACCACCCGCGCCGGCCGAGGAAACAGCCCGCCGGCCGTTTTCCTCGGCCTTTCTCACGGAAAAGGCAGATTTCGGACCCTGATCATCCAGTTTGCGAAGATCAGGCGACGACGAACGCTGCGGCAGCCCCCTGCCCCGGTCGCCTGCGCATTTGCTCTTCAGAAGCCCTCGAGGACGATCTTGCCCCTGGCCTTGCCGCTCTCGAGCAGCGCATGCGCCTTCTTGAGGTTCGCCGCATTGATCGAGCCGAACTGCTCGGCCAGCGTCGTCCTGAGCCGGCCGGCGTCGACCAGGCGGCTGACTTCGTTCAGCAGCTCGTGCTGCGCGATCATGTCGGCCGTGCCGAAGATCGAGCGGGTGAACATCAGCTCCCAATGCAGCGAGACGCTCTTGCGCTTCAGCTTCATCACGTCGATCGGTGCGGGATCGTCGATCAACCCGAACCGGCCCTGCGGCGCGATCAGCTCGACGATCTCATCGAAATGGCGATCGGTCTGCGTGGTGGAGAAGACGAAGGCGGGAGCGCCGATGCCGAGCTTCGCCACCTCCTGCGCCAGCGGCTTGCCATGGTCGACGACGTGATCGGCACCGAGCTCTTTCGCCCAGGCCTGCGTCTCCGGCCGCGATGCCGTGGCGATGACCGTGACGTCGCTCAGCTGCTTGGCGAGCTGGATCGCCATCGAGCCGACGCCGCCGGCGCCGCCGACGATGACCAGGGCATTGGCGGCTCCCGGCACAGGCCGGCGGATATCCAGCCGGTCGAACAGCGCCTCCCAGGCCGTGATCGCGGTCAGCGGCATCGCCGCCGCTTCTGCGATCGAAAGCGTCTCGGGACGACGGCCGACGATCCGCTCATCGACCAGATGAAACTCGGCATTCGTCCCCGAGCGGCCGATCGCGCCGGCATAGAAGACCTTGTCGCCGGGCTTGAAGAGCGTCGCATCGGGACCGGCGGCCTCCACCACGCCGGCGGCATCCCAGCCGAGGATCTTGGCCTCGCCGGGTCCCGGCTGGGAGCGCAGCCGCATCTTCGTGTCGACCGGATTGACCGAGACGGCCTCGACCCGGACCAGCAGGTCGCGGCCGGTCGCGACCGGTGTCTCGAGGGTCAGGTCCAGCAGGGCTTCGGGGTGATCGATCGGGTGCGAGGCCCGGTAACCGACGGCTTTCATGCAATCTCTCCTGTTGCGCGGCCTGACATACGGTTAGGATCGCAAGCTGCAATACGCACAAATCGGACAGGTAGTATCACTTTGGATACCGTCGGATGCTGAAGACCAAGAAGCGCTATGACTGCGCGCCCGGCTGCCCGGTCGAAGCCACACTCGACCTGATCGAGGGCAAGTGGAAGGGCGTGATCATCCATCATCTGCTCGGCGGCACGCTGCGCTTCAACGAAATCCGCCGCCGCATCCCGAAGGCGACGCAGCGGATGCTGACGCGGCAATTGCGCGAGCTGGAGGAATGCGGCCTCGTCGTCCGCACCATTTACGCTCAGGTGCCGCCGCGGGTGGACTATGCCCTTTCCGAGGAAGGGCGCTCGCTGGAAGAGCTGATCCGCGCCATGCACGCCTGGGGACTGGGCCGGATGGCGCGCGCGAGCAGCGAGCCGGCCGCGGCCTGACGGCAGGCCGGCACCGGCCGAATGGCTGATGGCGGCCGGCACGGCGCAGCGATAGGCTGGGCCGAAACCGCGGCTGCGAGGGAGGCCCGATGATCCCGGCCTGGTCTGTCATCCTGACGGCGCTCGCCTATCTCTGCGCGCTGTTTGCGATCGCCCATCTCGCCGACACCTCGGGCCGGCGCCTGATGAGCGGCCGGGCTCGCACGACGATCTACGCGCTGGCCCTCGGAGTCTACTGCACCTCCTGGACCTTCTACGGCTCCGTCGGCTTCGCGCATCGGGCCGGGTTCGACTTCCTCGGCATCTATGTCGGGCCGATCCTGGTCATCGGCCTCGGCCATCGCTTCGTTGCGCGCATCGTGACGATCGCGAAATCGCAGAACATCACCTCGATCGCCGACTTCGTCGGCGCGCGCTACGGCAAGAGCGAGCGCGTCGCGGCCATGGTCTGCATCGTCGCCGTGATCGGCGCCCTGCCCTACATCTCCCTGCAGCTCAAGGCGGTGGCGAACTCGCTCTCGGTCTTCCTCGCCGCGACCGGCGGGCCGGCGCCGCTGGCGGATCTGCCGGTGCTGGGCGACCTCGCCTTTCTGGTCGCACTTGTCCTTGCCGGCTTCGCCTGCGCCTTCGGCACCCGCCATATCGACGCGACCGAACACCAGGACGGGCTCGTACTGGCGATCGCGGTCGAGTCCCTGATCAAGCTGATCGCCTTCCTCGCCCTCGGCATCTTCGTGGTCTACGGGCTGTTCGACGGCGGCGCCGACCTGCTGGCGCAGTCGACCCGCGCGGCCCGCGAGGCGCCGCCGATCTGGCAGCGGACCTCGAACTGGCCGACCTTCCTGACGCTGACCGTGCTGTCCGCCTTCGCCTCCCTACTGCTGGCGCGACAGTTCCACATGGCGATCGTCGAGAATCGCGACGTCCGCGACGTGCGCCGCGCGGCCTGGATGTTCCCGCTCTATCTGATCCTGATCAATCTCTTCGTGCTGCCGCTCGCGGCCGCCGGCGAGGTGATGCTGACCGGCTCCGGCATCGACCGGGACATGACGGTGCTGCTGCTGCCGCTGCAGGAGCGGGCGAGCCTGGTCGCTCTGCTCGTCTTCATCGGCGGGCTCTCGGCCGCGACCGCGATGGTGATCGTCGTCTCGGTTGCGCTCGCGATCATGATCTCGAACCATATCATCATGCCGCTGCTGCTGCGCGGACGCGGCGTCACCCTCGATCCGGAGCGCGCCACGGCGGCGCTGGCGCGCGACAAGGGGGCGAATGGCTCGACCGGCGGCGATCTCGGCTCGCAGGTCGTCCATATCCGCCGCGGCGCGATCGTCGCCGTGATCCTGCTCGGCTACGCCTATTATCGCGCCTCCGGCGAGGCGGCGCTGGTCTCGATCGGCCTGCTTTCCTTCGCCGCCACGGCGCAGATCGCACCGGCCTTCTTCGGCGGCCTGCTCTGGCGGCGAGGCACGGCTCTCGGCGCCGCGACCGGCCTGGGGGCCGGACTGCTGACCTGGCTCTACACCCTGCTGATGCCGAGCCTTGCCCAGCCCGGCGGCTTCTGGAGCGAGGTCGTCCAGAACGGCCCGCTCGGCATCGGCGCGCTGCGGCCGGAGGCGCTGTTCGGGCTGTCGCTGCCCAGCCTGCCCCATGGCGTGCTCTGGAGCCTCGGCATCAACCTCGCCTGCTATCTCGGCTTCTCGCTGCTGCGGCCGGCGAGCGCGATGGAGCGGCTCCAGGCCAACGCCTTCATCGATTCCGACCGCGCCACCATGGCCCAGTCCTTCTCGCTCTGGCGCTCCAGCGTCACCGAGGCCGAACTGCAATCCACCATCGGCCGCTATCTCGGGCTGGAGCGCACGCAACGGGCCTTCGAAGGCTTCGCGCATTCGCGCGGCGAGGTGCTGAACGGCACGCGCGAGGCCGACATCCACATGCTGCGCTTCGGCGAACACCTGCTCTCCTCGGCGATCGGCGCGGCATCCTCGCGCCTCGTGCTCTCGCTGCTGCTGCGCCGGCGCAATCTCTCGACCGAAGCCGCCTTCAAGCTGCTCGACGACGCCTCGGCCGCACTGCAATACAATCGAGATATTCTTCAAAATGGCCTCGACCATGCCGGCCAGGGCATCACCGTGCTCGACCGCGATCTGCGCCTGCTCGCCTGGAACAAGGCCTTCATCCAGCTCTACGGCCTGCCGCCCTCGCTGGTGCGCTTCGGTACCGGGCTCGACGAGGTCGTGCGCTACAATGCGGCGCGCGGCGCCTATGGCGACGGGGCGCAGGACGAGCTGATGGCGGCCAGGCTGGAAAGCCTGGTCAACGACCGCGAGCCGGTCCGGCTGAAGCTCTATCCGTCGAAGAAGGTGATCGAGATCCGCTCCAACCCGCTGCCCGATGGCGGCCTCGTCACCACCTATACCGACATCACCGATTCCGTGGTGGCGGAGGAGGAGCTGGAGCGCACCAACGAGACGCTGGAGGGACGCGTCGCCGAGCGCACCGAGGAGTTGCAGCGCGTCAACACCGAGCTGCAGCGGGCCAAGGCCGAGGCCGAGGACGCCAATGCCTCGAAGACGCGCTTCCTCGCCGCGGCCAGCCACGATATTTTGCAGCCCTTGAACGCCGCCCGGCTTTATGCTTCGGCCTTGGTCGAGCGCGACCGGGCCGCGCGGCGTCCCGACCTCGCCGAGAACATCGACGCCTCGCTCGACGCCGTCGAGGAAATCCTGACCGCGCTGCTCGAGATCTCGCGGCTCGATGGCGGGGCGCTCAAGCCGGAGATATCGACCTTCCGGCTCGACGAGCTGATGCGGCAGTTGCAGCGCGAATTCGAGCCGAGCGCGCAGGAGAAAAGCCTGACGCTGGTGTTCTCGCCGACCTCGGCGACGATCCGCTCCGACCGGCGGCTACTGCGGCGCCTGCTGCAGAACCTGGTCTCGAACGCGATCAAATACACGCCGAACGGCAAGGTCCTGGTCGGTTGCCGGCGCCGCGGCGAGCAGATCGCGATCCAGGTGCTCGATACCGGCCTCGGCATCCATGCCAGCAAGCAGAAGATCGTCTTCCGCGAGTTCCTGCGCCTCGATCCCGGAGCCAAGGTGGCACGCGGGCTCGGCCTCGGCCTCTCGATCGTCGAGCGCATCGCACGCACGCTCGACCACAAGCTGACCCTGTCCTCGACGCCGGGGCGCGGCACCCGCTTCTCGCTGCTGGTCCCGGCAGCGGCGCAGATGCCGGCAGCAGTGGCCGCGGCGCCGGCGCGGCGCCCCTCGAGCGGGCAGCTCTCGGGGCTCAAGATCCTGGCGATCGACAACGAGCCTTCGATCCTCGACGGCATGCGCCTGCTGCTCGGCGGCTGGGGCTGCACGGTCGCGACGGCGGGCGGTCTCAACGAGGCGCTCGGGCAGGTCGCGGCCGGGCTGACCCCGGACGTGGTGATCGCCGACTACCATCTCGACGATGGCGACGGCCTTTCTGCGATCTCGAGCCTGCGCCAACGCGCCGGCATGACCCTGCCGGCGATCCTGCTGACCGCCGACCGCTCGCCGGAAATGCGCGAAGCCGCCGCGGCGCTCGACGTGCACGTGCTCAACAAGCCGCTGAAGCCCGGCGCCTTGCGGGCGCTGCTCGCACAATGGCGGGCGACGCGGCTGGCGGCGGAGTGAGGCCGCCTGCGGTCATGCCCTGCAGATCCCGGTCGTCCCGGCCGAAGCGCAGCGGAGAGCCGGGACGAACACAGAATGGAACGAGGCCGAAAAGCCTATTCCGGCAATGCCTCCGTCAGCCCCCGCCCCGTCGCGCCCGCCTGGCGCATCGCCTCCTCGGCGCGCAGGAAAGCCTCGACCTCGGGGCTCGGC
>JAKFDB010000110.1:0-32297 GCA_036676315.1 Bradyrhizobiaceae bacterium | reverse complement strand
GAGGTCGACCCCGAGATCGGCGGCGGTCTTGGCGGCGGCGTCGGAGGGGGTGGTGTAGTAGCAGATCGCCGCCGAGAGCAGCGTTCCGACCACGATCACCGTGAGGTTCTGCCAGGTCAGGATCGTCTCGTAGAAGCTGATCACGCCGGTGATCGGCATCAGCGAGGGCGGAATGCTCGCCGGGTTCGCCTGCAATTGCGCCGCCGAGGAGCTGATGCCGAGGGTGAAGCCGAAGCCGAGCCCGAGATAGCCGGCCGCGCCCGCCGCACGATAATCGAGGCGGATATCCTTGCGCCGCGCGATCTCGCGCACCAGCAGCCCCGAGAAGATCAGGCTGACGCCCCAGTTGACCAGCGAGAGCAGGATGCTGACCACGCCGACGAAGACGACGGCGCCGCGACCGGTGGTGGGCACGGCGGCAGCGCGGCGCATCAAGGCCGCGACCGGCGGCGAAAGCGCGACGATGTAGCCGCCGATGGCGACGAGCGCCATCTGCATGGTGAAGGGGATGATGCTCCAGAAGCCCTCGCCGAAGGCGGCGCTGACCGCGACCGGCGAGCCACCGTGCACGATCGCGGCGAGCGCTACCGCGACCGTCGCCAAGAGGACGAAGATATAGGCGTCGGGAAACCAGCGCTCGGAAAAGGCCACCATGGTCTGCGACAGGCGCACGAGCACGCCTTCGCGCGGCGCGGCCGCCACCTGGCCGTTCAAGGTCGTATCAGTCATCTTCCCCTCCACTAAGGCGGTTTTCCGCCATTGGCTTGCATCAGGCGTCGAGAACAAGGTCGCTGAGCGGCACCGCGCAGCAGGTCAGGCAGCTGTCGGGGGCGCCGTCATAGGGCGAAAGATGGCTGGCCGTGCCGGAGACGACGCGCAGGCAGCAGCTCTCGCATTGGCCGCTGCGGCAGCCGCTCGGCAGCGACAGCCCAGCGGCCTCGGCCGCATCGAGCAGGCTGCCCGCCTGCGCCGACCAGTCGAAGGACCGGCCGCTGCGTTCCAGGAGGATGCGGCGCGGCGCCAGATCGGACGGAATCTCGATCCGGGAGACGAAGACCTCGCTGAAGATGTCGAAGCCCGGCAGGCCGGCGCCGACCAAAGCTGCCTTGGTCTCGGCGACGAAGCTGTCGGGACCGCAGAGATAGACCAATGGCCGGCTGGTGCTGGCGGCAAGCCCGAGCGCCGTGATGTCGGGCCGGCCGGCATGGTCGTAGTCGCGGCCGGGCCGTTCGTCCGGCCCCGGGCGCGTGAAGACCCGGACCATCCTTAGGCCCGGTATCCTGGAGGCGATCTCCTGCAGCCAGTCGCCGAAAGGCTGCTCGCTGCGGGTCCGGCAGATGTAGACGAGCTCGACGGAAGGCGGGCACTGCTCCGGCGCGGTCCGCGCCAATGCCGCGAGATAGCCGACGAAGGGTGTGATGCCGACACCGGCGGCGATCAGGATCACCGGGCGCTTTCCCGTCAGCGGCGGCGTGAACACCCCGGCCGGCGGTTGCAGCGTGACGATGCTGCCCGGTTCGAGCGCATGCAGGCGCGCCGACATCCGACCCGGCGGCGCGCCCTCGCCACCCGCTCCGATCCGCCGCACCGCGATCTCGAACTCGGCCGGATTGTCGTTGGCGCCGGTCAGGGAATAGCTGCGGGAGAGCTGGGTCTCCTGCTCCGTCACCTGGACATGCTGGCCCGGCAGGAAATCGGGCAGAGGCCCGCCATCCGCGGGAGCCAGACGGAAGGCAAGCACATCCGCTGCTTCGCGCCGGCACGACATCACATGGAAGGTTCGCTCCCCCGTCCACCAGCCGCGCGAGGCGACATCGTCGCGGACCACGTCGCAGGCGACTGCCCGCAACGGAACCGAGCCGCTGATCGGATCGCGGTCGCGATCGGAAAGCGCCGCATTGATGTTGCGCGTCGTCGTTCCCGTCGGCGCAGCGCCAGGACGCCCGAGCGGCGTGCAGGCCTCCCACCAGCCGAACTCGGCGATCACCGTGCCGGCCGGCAAAGTCGGATCGAGCCGCGCCCGCAGCCTTGCCTCGCCGTCGCGCGTGCGCACGATCACCCAGTCGCCGGCGACGATGCCGCGCGCCTGCGCATCCGCTAGGCTGAGCTCGACCCCGGGGTCGGGCGCCTTGCGCCGCAGCGAGGCGACATGGCGGTGCGAGCTGTGGACGAACCAGCCGGATTTGGCAGTCGAGAGCAGGAGCGGCAGCGCCGCCGGACGGCCGGCTGCACTCGCCGGCTCGACATGGCGGGGCAGCGCCGGATGTCCGAGCGCGAGCAACTGCTCGGAATAGATCTCGATCCTGCGGCTCGCCGTCGGAAAGCCGGCGACGCCGCCCTCGACACGCGGCAAGGCGAATTTGCGCTCGGGATTCGGCTGCGGCAGGCGGATGCCGCCCGGAGCGGCGCGCAATTGCGCGACGTTGAGCCCGAGCGGCTCGAGCTGGTGGTTCCAGCCGGCCTCGATCGAGCCTCCGAAGAAGGCCTCGGCATGGCCGAGCCGGCAGGCGAGATCGAAGGCGATCTCGTAATCGGCCCGGACATCGCCGCGCGGCGGCACCATGCGCTGGCGCAATTGGACCAGTTCGACCGCTTCCTGGGTGATCTCGAAGCCGAGCCTCAGCGCCTCGCGCTCCCAGGGCATGCTGGCCGGCAGGACGATATCGGCCTGTTCGGCGGTCGGGTTCATGAACATGTCGACATGGACATGGAAGTCGAGCGCCCGCAGCGCCGCTTGGTTGCGCGCTGAACCGCCCTGCGAGACCACGAAATTGGTGCCGAAGCTCATCAGCGCGCGGACGCGGTAAGGCTCGCCTTCGAGCACGGCCCGGCAGAAATCGCGGGCAGTGATCCAACCCTTGGCGGGCGGCCCGAGCGGCAGTTCGGCGAGGCCAAGCGCCTTGCGGCGCTGCGCCTCCGGCAGCAGGGCATAATCGTTCACGGCGCGGGCAGGCGGCGCGCTCGTCCAGATATTGCCGCCGATGCGGTCGCTCGCGCCGGTCAGCGCGTAGAGCGTGCCGATGGCGCGCTCGATCATCGTGGCGTTGGAATGCTGGCCGACACCGGTCCATGAATGATAGGCGAGCCGTGGCGAACCCTCGAACAGCGCGTAGAAGCGCGAAAGATCGGCGATCGCGAGCCCGGTGATCCCGGCGACATGCTCCGGCGTGAAGGCGGCCGCCTCGCGCGCCAGCAGCTGCATCACCGTGGCGCAGGCGATCGCCCGGCCATCGACACCGGCGAGCGTCACCTCGCCGTCGAGGACGATGTCCTGCGGCCGCTCCAACGCCTCGGATGTGTCATAGGCCTGCACTGAGCCGTCCGGCCGCAGCAGCACGAAGGCCTCGGCCCCGCTCTCCGGCCAGAGCTCCCGCGCCCGCAGCAGACGCCCCGTCGCGAGATCGACGAGCATTGGCGCGTTGGTCCATTGCCGGACGAAGGCGTCGTCATAGCTGCGGTTTTCCAGGAGATGGCGGATCGCGCCCATGGCCAGCGCCCCGTCGGCGCCTGGCCGGATCGGCAGCCAGAGATCGGCGCTTTCGCCGGCGCCGCCGCGCTTGGGATCGACCACTGCGACGGTCGCGCCGCGCTTGCGGGCTTCCGCGATCCGGGTCGCCTGGGCCAGCCAGGTCCGCGTCGGATTGTGGCCCCAGAGCACGATGGCGTCGGCATTGTCGTAATCGGCGGCGCCGATGCCGCGGCCATAGGTCAGGGCCTGGGCATAGTCCTTGTGCCAGCCGCAGATCTCGACCGCATAGATCAGGTTGGGGCTGCCAAAGCAGCGGATGAAGCGCTCGACCCATTCGAAGCTGTCGATCATTGGCGTGCCGCTCGGCGTCGTCACCGCGAAGGCGACTGCCTCGGCCCCCGATTCCCGGCGGATTGTGCCGAGCTTCGTCGCGATGGTGTCGAGTGCCTCCGACCAATCGATCTCAACCCATTCCGGCGAATCGGCGCCGCGCGGCGTGGTGCGCTTCAGCGGCTTGCTGAGCCGCAGCGGGCTTTCGACCAGCTCCGGCGCCGCCCGCCCCTTGGCGCAAAGTGCCGCACCCGTCGGGTGGGCCGGATTGGGCGCCACCGCCACCAGACGCCCGTCAAGCACGTGATTCAACGAGCCGCAGCGGGAGCGGCACAGGGTGCAATACCCCTCTTTGATCTCGGCTGAGCGCGTCTCGGTCATGCAGTAATGTATTACGCGTGACGCGCTACTACAAGCCTGCGATGCGACTCGCTATATCCGGTGAGAATGTGGGAGAGAGCGCGGGATATGCAGACGCAGGGCGGGGAACGGATGCAGCTGGTCTCGGGAGACGCCAATCTCCGCGAAAAGGTCGTCCATCAGCTGCGGATCGAGATCGTCTCGGGCGAAATGCCGCCGGGCACCGTCTGCTCCGTGCCATCACTGGCGCGCGAGCTCGGCATTTCGACCACGCCGATTCGCGAGGCGCTGCTCGAACTCACCTCGGACGGCCTGCTCCAGCCGATGCGCAATCGCGGCTTCCGGGTCGTCGACCCCTCGCTTGACGAGCTTCGCGGCATCTTCGAGGTGCGCACCCAGCTCGAGACCTCGGCCTTCCGCAAGCTCGCCCGCCTCGGCGCCAGCGATCTCGGCGAGCTCAGGACCCGCGCCGACGAGATCGCACTCGCGGTCGAGACCGGCGACGTGCCGCGCTATCTCGCCGCCGACCGCGCCTTCCACGCCGAATTGCTGGCGCTCGCCGGCAATGACGTGCTGGCCGACATCGTCATGCGCCTGCGCGACCGGATGCGGCTCTACGGCATCCGCTCGCCCATGGGCCTGGCGCGCCAGAAATCCTCGGTCGCCGAGCACTACCGCATCATCGAGATCGTCGAGAAGCGGCTGGAAGCGGAAGCCGAGATGATGGTCGGCCACATCATGGCCTGGGAGCCGATCTTCACCGAGGCCATCCGCGACCGCGGTGAACGGCAGGACGTGTCCAACCCGGTCAATGGCGCGGGCCAGCGGACAAGGCGCGGCTAGCTTCCAGCACGGCCAATGCTCGCAGGCGGCGCCTTGCACTGCCGCTGACGCCGGCGATCACATGCAGACAGCAGGAGATGCTCGTTGAAGACCACCGAGTCGGGCCAGGGTTGCTGCGGCACGCTCGGCGCGGAGCTGCGGCAAGTGATGCCGGCCCGCGCCATGGCAGCGCCCATGGCGGCATCGGCGCACGACGAAACCATGACGGTCGCGATCCCGGCCGGGCGCGCCGAGATCGGCACCGACCAGCCGGTTTTCCCCGTCGATGGCGAGGGGCCGCGCCGCTTTATCGACCTGCCGGCCTATCGCATGGACGAGGCCGCCGTGACCAATGCTCGCTTTGCCGCCTTCGTCGCGGCGACCGGCCATGTCACCGAGGCCGAGGGCTATGGCTGGTCCTTCGTCTTCGAGCGCGATGTCGCGGGACCGGCGGCGGAGCTGCAACGGCCCGAGGGCGCGCTTTGGTGGTGCCGCGTCGAAGGCGCGAGCTGGCGGCAGCCGGAAGGCCCGGGGTCGGCGATCGAGTATCGCCTCGACCATCCGGTCGTCCACATCTCGCATCGGGATGCGCTGGCTTTCGCCGACTGGGCGGGCGGGCGCCTGCCGAGCGAGGCGCAATGGGAGCACGCCGCGCGCGGCGGCCTGAAGGGTGCGCGCTATCCCTGGGGCGACGATGAGCCTGGCGATGACGGGCCGTTCCCCTGCAACATCTGGCAGGGCAGCTTCCCGCAGGCCGACAGTGGCGCGGACGGACATCGCGGCACGGCCCCGGCCCGCTCCTTCGCCGCCAATGGCTACGGGCTCTACAACATGTGCGGCAATGTCTGGGAATGGTGCGCCGAGCCCTTCCGCGTCCGCTCGCTGAAGCGGGCGGCGCAGCAGCTCAACCGTGACGCCGCACGCGAGCGCCGGCAGGTGCTGAAGGGCGGCTCCTTTCTCTGCCACCGCTCCTATTGCCATCGCTACCGGATCGCCGCCCGCATCGGCTCGGCGCCGGATTCGAGCACCAGCCATATGGGATTCCGCCTCGTCTACCCGGCCTGAGGCGCCGCGCTCGCAGCGGGAGTGGCGCCGGTGCGACCCTGCCCGCCTGTGCCTGGGCATTGTCGCGCCCGCATTTTTGTCCGAGGCTCCGCCGCGCCCGCAAGGGACATGTATCTTTCACGAGGTCCGGCCGTCTTGCCCATTTCGCTGTTCAATCGCTACGCCGCCCTTGCCGGCTGCATCGCCGTCGCGCTCGGCTCGCTCGTGCTGCTGCCGTTCTGGTCCTGGCTCTGGCCGCTGACCCTCGCCGCCGGCATCCTCGCCCTGATCGGCCTCCACGACCTCGTGCAGACGCAGCATGCGGTGCTGCGCAATTATCCGATCCTCGGCCACATCCGTTACCTCGTCGAAGGCATCCGCCCGGAGATCCGGCAATATCTGCTCGAAAGCGACGATGACCGCCTGCCCTTCTCGCGCAGCCAGCGCTCGCTGATCTATGCCCGCGCCAAGAACGAGGATGGCGACCGCCCCTTCGGCACGATGGTCGACGTCTATGCCAGCGGCTACGAGTTCATCGGCCATTCGATGCGCCCGGTCGCGGTCGGCAAGCCCGACGAGTTCCGGATCGCGATCGGTGGGCCGCAATGCACCCAGCCCTATTCGGCCTCGGTGCTGAACATCTCGGCGATGAGCTTCGGCTCGCTCAGCGCCAATGCGATCCGCTCGCTGAACCGCGGCGCCAAGCTCGGCAACTTCGCCCATGACACCGGCGAGGGCAGCATCAGCCCCTATCACCGCGAGAATGGCGGCGACCTGATCTGGGAGCTCGGCAGCGGCTATTTCGGCTGCCGCACCGCGGACGGAAATTTCGACCCCGAGCGCTTCGCCACGCAGGCGCGCGACCCGCAGGTCAAGATGGTCGAGATCAAGCTCAGCCAGGGCGCCAAGCCCGGCCATGGCGGCATCCTGCCGGCCCACAAGGTCAGCCGCGAGATCGCCCTCACCCGCGGCGTGCCGGAGGGCAAGACCTGCGTCTCGCCGGCGCGCCACAGCGCCTTCTCGACGCCGATCGAGATGATGCAGTTCATCGCGCGGCTGCGCGAATTGTCGGGCGGCAAGCCGGTCGGCTTCAAGCTCTGCCTCGGCCACCCCTGGGAGTTCATGGGCATCGTCAAGGCGATGCTCGCCACCGGCATCCTGCCCGACTTCATCGTCGTCGACGGCGCCGAGGGTGGCACCGGCGCCGCACCAGTGGAGTTCACCGACCATCTCGGCGTGCCCCTGCGCGAGGGCCTGCTCTTCGTCCACAACACGCTGGTCGGCACCAATCTGCGCAGCCGGATCCGGCTCGGCGCCAGCGGCAAGGTGGTCAGCGCCTTCGACATGGCGAGCGTCCTCGCCATCGGTGCCGACTGGATCAATTGCGCCCGCGGCTTCATGTTCGCGATCGGCTGCATCCAGTCGCAGAGCTGTCACACCAATCGCTGCCCGACCGGCGTCGCGACGCAGGACGCCTTGCGCCAGCGCGCCCTCGTCGTGCCGGACAAGGCCCAGCGCGTGCATAATTTCCACCGCAACACCCTGAAGGCGCTCGCCGAAATGCTGGCCGCGGCCGGCGTCAGCCATCCCTCGGAACTGGGGCCGCACCATCTGGTCCGCCGCATCAGCAGCACCGAGATCAAGCTGTTCTCGCAGCTGCATCGCTTCCTCGAACCGGGAAGCCTGCTCGAGAAGGGCGTCGACGGCGAATTCTACGCCTCCGCCTGGAAGCTCGCGAGCGCGGAAAGCTTCGACGCGATCAGGGCCTAAGAACGGCGGAGCCTGGAGGATGGATGGAGGCGCTGAAATTCACGCCACTGGCGAGCTTCAGCGGGCTGCGCGGGGTTCCGTTGCTGGCGCTCAGCCATAACTCGCTGTTTCCGGCGCTTGCCCTCGACGCCGAGGGCGTCACCATCAAGGTCCTGCGCTCACACCGATTTCTCTATGGTGAGATCGCCGTGATCGAACTCGACCGCCGCCTCGGCCGGAAGCTGACCTTCGTACCGAAGCGGGGCTGGCGCGACTTCACCGTCAGCTTCGCCGGACCGGACATGGCACGTGCCGTGATCGAGGCGCTGCAGCGCTTCGATGCGCCGCTTTCGCCACACGCGCTGGCCATTCTGTCCGGAAGCGCACCCGCCCATCGCTAGCGCAGTGCACGCAGAGCGTTGAGGATCACCACGATATCGATCGCTTCCTGGAACAGCGCCCCCTGGACCGGCGGCAGATAGCCGAAGGCGGCGACGATCATGCCGACCACCGAGAGTCCGAGACCGACGAAGACGCTCTGCAGGGCGATCATACGCGTCCGCCGGGCCGAAGCGATCGCCTTCGCCAGCGGCTCCAGCGCATCGACCAGCAGAACGACCCCCGCCGCCTCCGAGGAGGCCGCGGCGCCGCGCGCGCCCATCGCGACGCCGACGGTCGCCGCCGCGAGTGCGGGCGCGTCGTTGACGCCGTCACCGACCATCATCACCGGCCCGGCCTGCGCTTCGGCGCGGATGACCGCGACCTTGCCCTCGGGCGTCAGGTCGCCAAGCACCGCGTCGACCCCGAGGCTCGCCCCGACCGCACGCGCGATCTCACCGACATCGCCGGAGGCGAGCACGATCCGTTCGATGCCGGCCCGGCGCAGCGTCTCGAGCGTCGCCCTTGCATCGTCGCGAAGCTGGTCCTGCAGCAGGATGACGCCGGCGAGCACGCCATCGGCCGCCACGGCGACCATCAGCGTGCCGGGCGGCGCATCGGCGGCGAGCGCGTCAGCGTCGCCTCCCGTGCTGCGCCGGCCGACATAGCTGCCGCCGCCGATCGCGACGCGCCGGCTGCCGACCTTGCCTTCGATGCCCTTGCCGGGCGTTTCGGAGATCTCTGTCGGCGGCGGTAGCGTCAGCCCCGCCTCCGCCGCAGCCTTGATCAGTGAGGTCGCGACGACATGCGCCGAGGCCTGGTCGAGGCTCGCCGCCAGCGCCAGCACCTCGTCCTGCATGAAGCCGTTGACCGTGCGGATACCGATGATCGTCGGCCGGCCCTGCGTTACCGTTCCCGTCTTGTCGAGCACGGCGATGCGGATGCGCGCCAGCGCCTCGAGCACGCCGCCATCCTTGACCAGGGCCCCGCCGCGGGCGCTCTTCGAGATGCCGGAAATGATCGCGACGGGAACCGCCAGGATCAACGGACAGGGCGTCGCCACGACCAGCACGGCGAGTGCCCGGACGGGGTCGCCGCTGGCGAGCCAGGCAGCCCCGGCGATGGTCAGCGTCAGCACGAGGAAGCCGATGGCATAGCGATCGGCCAGCCGCGCCATCGGCGCCTTGCTCGCCTGCGCCTGCTCAACCAGCCGGACGATGCCGGCATAGGTGCTTTCCGCCGCCGGGCGGCTGGCGATCAGGTCGAAGGGCGCGCCGACCAAGGTCGCGCCGCTCAGCGCATCCATGCCGCGTTCCAGGGTTCTGGGCAGCGATTCCCCGGTCAGCGCCGAAAGGTCGAGCACTGCGACGCCCTCGGCGACATGACCGTCGACCGGGAGTACGTCGCCGGTGCGGATCAGCAACCGATCGCCCTGGCGCAGCTCTGCGGTCGGCACTTCCTCCAGCGCGCCATCGCGATAGCGCATCGCGGTGAAGGCGACGCGGCCCAGCAGGGCCGACATTTCGCGCCGCGCCCGCCCCTGCGCATAGGCCTCGAGCAATTGCCCACCGGCATACATCAGCGCGACGACATTGCCGGCGAGCGCCTCGCCGAAGACCAGCGCCGCGCTCATCGACAGGGCTGCGACGATGTCGAGCCCGACATCGCCACGGCGCAGCGAGCCCGCGATCTGGACAAGTAAGGCGAGCAGGACCGGAAGCGTCGCGAGCGTCCAGGCCCAGCTCGCATCCGCCCCCCGCCACCACAGCACGCCGCCGATGACGAGACCCGTCAGCGCGATCGCGACCAGCGACAGGTCGAGCCGCTCCCGCCCGAGACTGGAGAGGCGCATGGCGCGCGGCGCCGTCGCCGGACCGGCCGCGGCGCCATCCCTGTCGACCTTCGCCTCCGGCACCGGCTCGCCTCCTCGACTGCTCGGCCAGCATTGTCGCAGTCGTCACGGTCTTCCGACCAGCCCCCCCGCGCAATCCCGATGCTCCCCCGCGGCGCTTGACCCGAGCGGCAGTAAGGTGAACTGGTGCCCAATCGGGACCAGAGTGCAGACCGCGCCCGGCGGCTCCCGGCCGATCAACGCAACGGCGTTCTAGAAGGCGCAGCCATTTCCCGGCAGGGAGAGGGATTGGCGGCCGGCGGATCGCCTGAGGGCGTCCTCGCCCTAAGGGAGCGGAATACGACATGCAGGCCATGCCAGAGAGCCTCGTCCTCGACTTCGACGGGGTCATCGTCGATTCCGTCGCGATCAAGTCGCAGGCCTTCCAGGACGCCTATCCCAACGCGACGCCGGAGCAGCTGGCGGCCATCGAGCGCCACCACCACGCCCATGGCGGGGTCAGCCGGCACGAGAAGTTCCGCCATTTCGAGGTCGCGCTCTTTGGCCGCAAGGCCGAGCCGGCGGCGATCGAGGCCCTGGCGGAGCTTTACCGCTCGATCGTCTATGAGAAGGTCGTCGCCTGCCGGCTGATCCCGGGCGCGCTCGATTTCCTGAACGAGGCGGCGGCGCGGATGCCGCTGCATCTCGTGTCCGGCACCCCGCAGGGCGAGCTCGAAGCGATCGTCGAAAGCCGTGGCCTGCGCCACTTCTTCCAGCGCGTCATCGGTGCGCCGACACTGAAGCCGGCTGCCTTCGCCGCGCTCGCGGCCGAGTACGGCCATGATCCGCGCCGCATGGTCGCGATCGGCGATTCCACCACCGAGTTCGACGCCGCTCGTGGTCTCGGCATGCCCTTCGTCGGCATCATCGCCGAGGGGATCGCAAACCCATTCCCGCCGGCGATCCCGGTTCTGCCCGACATGACCGGGCTGGCGCGGCAGCTTAGCATCTCCGCCGGGATGGCCGCCGCCGCGCGGTGAGCGGCGCAGGCGGCGAAGCGGTTTCCGCCCTCAGTCGCCGGGCCTGCCGGTGAAGACATAGCCGATCCCGCGGACCGACTTGATCAGCGCCGGCGCCTTCGGATCAGGCTCGACCTTCTTGCGCAGCCTGGCGATCTGCGCGTCGATCGCCCGGTCGAAACTCTCATGCGCCCGCCCGCGGGTGCGCTCCATCAGCATGTCGCGCGAGAACACCCGGCCGGGATGCCCGGCGAGCACCGCCAGAATGTCGAATTCGCCGGTCGTCAGCACGATCTCGGCGCCGTCCGGAGCGAGCAGCTGCCGCCGCCCGAGATCGAGCTGCCAGCCATCGAAGCGGATGAGCTCGCCGCTCGCGCCCGGCTCGGGAACCGGCGCGCGCGGCCGCCGGCGCAGCACCGTCCGCAACCGGGCCAGCACCTCCCTGAGATGGAACGGCTTGGCGATGTAGTCGTCGGCGCCGATCTCGAGCCCGACGATCCGGTCGACGACATCGTCGCGGCCGGTCAGCATGATGATCGGCAGGTCGGAGCCGGCGCGGACCTCGCGAGCCAGCATCAGCCCGTCCTCGCCGCCGGGCAGGACGAGATCAAGCAGGATGATGTCGACGCCGCCGCGCTTCAGGCATTCGCGCATGCCTCGGCCGTCGCCGACGGCGCTGACGCGATAGCCCTCGCCCTCGAAATAACGGATCAGCATCTGCCGGATGCGCGCATCGTCGTCGACGACGAGGATATGTTCGGTGCGGCTCTGCGCTTCAGCCATGGCTGGGCTTGGAAGGTCGCTGGCTGGCCAAGGCTGTTACAATCCGTTGCAATTCTGCACGGACGGTAACATGCCGATCGTTCCGCCGTCACGCGGGCGCGCTCAATTGCCGCCATCGTATCGAAGACGAAAGCGGTGGCCATGATCGTTGCAACTGCGCTTCCCAGCCTGCCGGGACATCACCCGATTCTCGCCGGCGCGCCGCCGGTGCAGAGCCTGCACGGCCTCTTCGCCGGCCAGCCACTGGAAGCCTTCGAGGGCGGCAGCGCGATCTTCTGGCAGGGCGACAGGTCGAGGCATGTCTTCGAGGTGCTGCAAGGCGTCCTGCGGCTGTTCCGGATATTGCCGGACGGCCGCCGGATCATCGTCGGCTTCATCCAGGCCAGCGACCTGCTCGGCCTCGCCCCCGACGAGCGCTATCCCTATACGGCCGAGGCGGTGAACGAGATCCGGCTGCGCCGGCTCGACCGCCGCCGCTTCCGGGAACTGACCGAGGCGTCGCCGGCGCTGTCGCGGCAATTCGTCGCCAGCCTCTGCGAGGAGCTCGCCGTGGCGCAGGACCAGATGATGCTGCTCGCCAGGCGGGGGGCGGAGGAACGGGTCTGCAGCTTCCTGCTGCGGCAGGCGCAGCGCGCTGCGCAGGGCAGCGAGCCCGCATCGAGCGTGCCGCTGCCGATGAGCCGGATGGACATCGCCGACCATCTCGGACTGACCATCGAGACGGTTTCGCGCACCATCACCAACCTGACCCAGCGCGGCGTGATCGCCCCTAGCGGGCGCCATGCGCTCGCCATCCGCCGACCGGCGACGCTCGCCCGGCTTGCCGGCGCCGATGACGGCCCCGATACTCGGCGAAGCGGCACTGGCCCGGCGCAGCAGGCCGCCTGGCCTCAGTGATCGTCGCGGGGCCGGATGACCAGAACCAATCACCTGAAAGTCACGAGCTGGCGCGGCATCGACGAGATGGTGCGGATTCTCGACGGTGCCAACATCATCGTCCACGATCTCGACGGCCGGATCGAGCGCTGGACCAGCGGCTGCGAGGAACTCTATGGCTGGAGCGCCGATGAGGCGCTGGGACGCGACGTCCACGCGCTGCTCGGCACGAGCTTCCCCGCCCCGCGGGACGCGATCCTGGCCGAACTCCGCCGGTGCGGAAACTGGAAGGGCGAGCTGACGCAGGAGCGCCGGGACGGACGCCCGATCTTCGTCGCCAGCCGCTGCGTCGCCCTGCTGCCCGATGGCGGCTCGCAGCCGGTCATCGTCGCCAAGAACATCGACATCAGCGATCTGAAGGACGCGCAGGACGATCTTGCCGCGCGCGAATCCCATCTGCGTTCGATCCTCGAGACCGTGCCCGAAGCCATGGTCGTGATCGACGCCGAAGGCGTGACGATCTCCTTCAGCAAGGCGGCGGAGAAGCTCTTCGGCTACGCGGCCGAGGAGGTTTGCGGCCGCAATGTCAGAATGCTGATGCCCAACCCGGATCGCGAGCGCCATGATGGCTATATCGCGCGCTACATGGCCACCGGCGAGCGCCGCATCATCGGCTTCGGCCGCGTCGTCACCGGTCAGCGGAAGGATGGCACGACCTTCCCGATGGAGCTCGCCATCGGCGAGGCCGCGACCAACGGCAAGCGCATTTTCACCGGCTTCATCCGCGACCTGACGAGCCGCCACAAGATGGAGGAGGAGTTGCGCCAGGCCCAGAAGATGGAAGCGGTCGGCCAGCTGACCGGCGGCATCGCCCATGACTTCAACAATCTGCTGACGGTGATCAGCGGCAATCTCGAAATGATCGAGCGCCGCCTCGATGACGGCGAGCTGCGCCTTCTGCTGCGCGAGGCCCAGGACGCCGCCGAGGACGGCGCCAAGCTGACCGGGCAGTTGCTGGCCTTCGGCCGGCGCCAGACGCTCAACCCCAAGCTCACCGATATCGGCCGGCTGGTCTCGAATTTCGCCGACCTGCTGCGCCGGACCCTCGGCGAGGCGATCGAACTGCGCACCGTGGTGACGGGCGCCGGCCACACCGCCCTGGTCGATGCCGCGCAGTTGCAGAACGCCCTGCTCAACCTCGCGCTCAACGCCCGCGATGCGATGCCGCGCGGCGGCAGCCTCACCGTCGAGATCTCGCGCACCCGCCTCGATGCCGATTATGTGCAGGCCCACCCGCAGCTCCGCATCGGCAACTACGTCCTGCTCAGCGTCGCCGACACCGGGATCGGGATGAGCGCCGAGGTCCAGCAGCGCGCCTTCGAGCCCTTCTTCACCACCAAGGGCGTCGGCGCCGGCACCGGGCTCGGCCTCAGCATGGTCTATGGCTTCGCCAGGCAGTCAGGCGGCGATCTGCAGCTCCAGAGCGAACTCGGCCAGGGCACGACGCTACGGCTCTTCCTGCCGGCAGCCGCCCCGGTGCAGCCGGAGGTCGCCCTCCGGCAAGACGAGGAAACACCGCCAGCGGGCCAGCCTCAGAGCCGCGAACTCATCCTCGTGGTCGAGGACGACGCCAGGGTACGGCGCGTCGCCGTCGCCCGCCTCGAGGGCGAAGGCTATCGCGTCATCGAGGCCGCGACCGGCGCCCAGGCGCTCGCGCTGATCGGCCAGCATCCCGATATCAGCCTGCTCTTCACCGACATCGTGATGCCCGGCGGCATGCTCGGCGACGAGCTGGCGAAGGAGGTCCGGGCGCTCCGCCCCGACATCAAGGTGCTGTTCACCTCGGGCTATGCCGAGCCAGGCCTGCCCGGGCGCGACCTTGCCGAAGGCGACTGGCTGAAGAAGCCCTACACCGCGCGCGAACTGGCGACCCGGCTGCGCCATCTGCTCGACTGAGGCGGCGGCGCGCTGCGTGGCCGCGCCTTTCGGGGTGCCGGGTCTTAGAGCCAGCTGCGCATTTACGGAAAAGGGTGTCATCCCGGCGGGAGCCCTCGGGTCCGACCTTCGGTCGGCCCAAGGATAAACTCCGCGCAGAGCCGGGATCCATGCCTGAACCTCCACCACAAGCGCTCTGGCATGGATCCCGGGTCAAGCCCGGGACGACCGTGTGGTTCCGTAAAAAATCAGCGCGGAACGGCGCCCTGCCCTTCCGCCGGCGCGCCAGCCTCGCCAGCGGCCGAATTTCCGGCCAGGTCGTCATCGTCGAGGATGCGCCAGCCCGGCCCTTCCATGTCGCTGTACTGACCTGTCCGCATGCTCCAGAAGAAGCCGGCGAGGCCGGTGAGGCCGAGCGCCAGGGCCAGCGGCATCAGCACCATCAGGATGTTCATTCGGCGCTCTCCGAAACGGCGACCGCTGCGAGCCGGCCAGCCCGCAGCGCGTTCAGCGTGACCACCAGCGACGAACCCGACATCGCCACCGCCGCCACCAGCGGGGTCGCGAAACCGGCGATCGCGATCGGCACCGCGACTGCATTGTAGAGCACCGCGAACCAGAGGTTCTGCATCATCAGCCGGCGGGCGCGGCGCGCGATGCGAATGCTGGCGGCGACCGGCGTCAATTCCTCGCCGAGGAAGACGATGTCGGCCGCGGCCTGCGCCAGCTGGGTCGCGCTGATCGGCGACATCGAGGCATGGGCCCTGGCCAGCGCCGGGGCATCGTTCAAGCCGTCGCCGACCATCAGGGTCCGGCGTCCTGCGGCTGCGAGGCGCTCGAGTTCGGCGATCTTCTCGTCCGGCCGCTGCCCGGCCTTGAACGCTGCGATACCGAGCTGCCCGGCCAGCGGCGCGACCGCATCGGCCCGGTCGCCGGACAGGATGACGACATCGAGGCCGAGCGCCCGCAGCTCGCGGATGCTCGCCTCGGCACCGGGCCGCAAATGCTGGTCGACCGCGAAGACGGCGCAGCGCTCGCCATGGCGCCAGGCGATCAGCGAGGCCGCGGGGTAGCTGGCGGTGACATCCGCCGCCTCGTTCTCGGCCGCGCAGAAGGCGACGCTGCCGAGGCGCATCTCGGCGTCCTCGACCAGTGCGCTGAGGCCGAGCCCGTGATGCTCGCGAACGCCCTCGGCCGGGCGGGGATCGCCAGCCGCAGCAGCGATCGGCCGGGCCAGCGGATGCCGGCTCGCCGCAGCGAGCGCGCCGGCGGAAGCGAGGATCCCCGGATCGATGGCAGCGAGATTGCTCAGCCCCGGTTCCGGCAGGGTCAGCGTGCCGGTCTTGTCGAACACCACCGTGTCGACTTCGGCCAGGCGCTCCAGCGCATCGCCCTGCTTCAGCATTACCTTGCGCCGGAACAGCGCCGCTGCGGCGACGACCTGCACCGCCGGGATCGCGAGCCCGAGCGCGCAGGGGCAGGTGATGATCAGCACGGTGATCGCGATGATCAGCGCCTGCTGCCAGGCGAGGCCAAACAGCATCCAGCCCAGGAAGGTCACGAGCGCGGTGATGTGCACCACCGGCGCATAGAGCCGGGCGGCCCGGTCGGAGAGACGGACATAGCGCGAGCGGCTCTCCACCGCCTGGGCCATCAGCCGGTCGATCTCGGAAAGCAGCGTACCGGCACCCGCCGCCTCGACGCGAACCGTCAGGGCGCCGGAAAGATTGAGCGTGCCGGCATGGACCCGCCCGCCGACGATGACGGAAGCCGGCGCGGTCTCGCCGGTCACCAGGCTCTGGTCGAGCTCGGAGGCGCCGCTCTCGACCAGCCCGTCGACGCTGACGCGCTCGCCCGGCCGCACCAGCACGAGGTCACCCGGCGCGATCGCCGCGATCGGCACCACGACGCTCGTGCCATCGACGGCAAGCCGCGTCGCGGTCTCGGCCTTGAGGGCGGCGAGATTGCCGGCGAGGTCGCGGGTGCGTCGGCGCATCAGCTGGTCGAGATAGCGCCCGATCAGCAGGAAGAAGATCAGCATCACCACGCCGTCGAAATAGGCGTGCTCGCCATGGTTCCAGGTGACGACGACGGACATGCCGAGAGCGAGCACGATGCCGAGCATGATCGGCACGTCCATATTGACGGCGCCGACGCGCAGCGCCCGCAATGCGCTCTCGAAGAAGGGCCGGCCGGCATAGGCCGCCGTCGGCAGCGCGATCAGCGCCGAGAGCCAGTGGAAGAAATCGCGCGTGACCGGGTTGATGTCGCTGCTGTTGCCGGACCAGACCGAGACCGAGAGCAGCATGATGTTCATCGAGGCGAAGCCGGCGACGCCGAGATAGCGCAGCAGACGCTTGTCTTCCTGCAGCGCCGCCTCGCGCTCCCCTGCCGGCAGGAAGGGATAGGCCTTGAAGCCGAGCGCGGCGAGGCCGGCGACGATGGCCTCGGGACGCAGGGCGCCTTCCTGCCATTCGACGGTGACGCGCTTGAGGGCGAGGTTGACGCGGGCGCTCAGGATGCCCGACTGGCGGGCGAGGCCGCGCTCGATCGTGTGCATGCAGCCGGCGCAGCGTATGCCGTCGACCGCCAGCTCCATGCCGGCGACGCCGCCGGCGCCATGCCGGACGAAGATCGAGAGGTCCTGGCCGTCCGCCATGGCTCAATCCTTCAGGATGACGCGGCTGCGGGTGTCGAAGATGGCGGCGCCGTCCCGCCGCGCCGTGAGCGCCACCGTCCAGGCGCCGCTCGGCAGATCCGCGAGCCGCGCCAGATAGCGACCGGGCGCCACCTCCGGGAGCTCAAGCTGCCGGTCGCTGCCGCGCCGCGCCGGATGCTCCAGCCTGACATCGACGGAAAGCCCGGCGACCGGCTGCCCGGACTTGTCCGAGAAGGTGACGGCGACGACCTCGGCGCCGCCGTCGCGGCGAAGATCGGCATCGACATGCCAGCCGCGTTCCGCCTGGGCCCGCATGCGGGCGATCTCCTGGTTGAAGCGCTGGCTGGTTTCATAGGCGCTCTTGACGTCGACGCCCGGCATGGTCCGGATCGCGATCGTCATCATCATCGCGTTGACGCCGGCCACCACGACGAAGAAGCCGATCATCGCGAAGAGCACGAAGCGGCCGCTGAGCCTGAACGGCGCGCGCGCCGTCGGCGGCAGGGCTGGCAGATCGATCGGCATGGCAAAGCCTCCGCAACAGGACATGACGCCTCCGCTAGGGCGCGATGAAGTGGTCTTCCGCCCGCACGACTTCGCCGGCGAAGAGGTCCGAGGCGGTGATGGTGATCGGTTGCGACTTGTCGAGGCGGACATCGGCCGGGACGGTGACGAGGGCGCGGATCTCGCGCGAGCTGTCGGCCTCGACCGTCACGACCGGGCGCAGATCCGCCGTCGCCTGCGAGCCGACCGCCTCGATGCGCGCACCGGCCGGGCCCGAGACCGTCAGGGCGAAGGGCCTCGCCTCCGGCCGCTTGTTGAGCAGGCGGACGGTGTAGCTGTTGCGGATCGAGCCGTCGCTGAGCTTGACGAAGAGCGGCGAGCGTTCGTGCAGCACCGAGATCTCGGCGGTCCGGCGCGTCGCGAGCTGATAGACCATGGCGCCGCCGACCAGCAGGATGAGGCCGACATAGGTCAGCGTGCGTGCTCGCACCAACCGGTAGACCGGCTTCTCGCCAGCCTGGCGCCGCTTGACGTTGTCGTCGGTGTCGTAGGCGATCAGCCCGGCGGGATAGCCGACCTTGGCCATCACCGTGTTGCAGGCATCGATGCACAGGCCGCACTGGATGCAGTCCATCTGGGCGCCGTCGCGGATGTCGATGCCGGTCGGGCAGACCGCGACGCACTGGTTGCAGTCGATGCAATCGCCGGCCGGCGCACCTGTGCTGCGCAGGCGCTGGGCCTGCTTCACCGAGACGCGCGGCTCGCCGCGATCATAGCGGTAGGTGACGTTGAGCGCGTCGTCGTCGGTCAGCGCCGCCTGGATGCGCGGCCAGGGGCACATATAGGTGCAGACCTGCTCGCGCATGATGCCGGCGAGCGCATAGGTGGTGAAGGTCAGGATCGCGATCCAGACATAGGCCGAGGCCGGAGCGGTGAAGGTTGCAAGCTCCCTCACCAGCGTCGGCGCATCGGCGAAGTAGAGCACCCAGGCGCCGCCGGTCCACCAGGCGATCACCAGCCAGACCGCATGCTTGGCGCTCTTGCGCCAGGCCTTGTCGAAGGACCAGGGCGCCTCGTCGCGCTTGATCCGTTCGCGCCGATCGCCCTCGAAGAAGCGTTCGACGACGAGGAAGAGATCGGTCCAGACCGTCTGCGGGCAGAGATAGCCGCACCAGACCCGGCCCGCGACGGCGTTCATCAGGAACAGCACGAAGGCCGCCAGGATCAGCAGGCCCGTGAAATAGTAGACCTCCTGCGGCCAGATCTCGATGAAGAAGAAATAGAAGCGGTTATTGGCGATATCGGCCAGAACGGCCTGGTTCGGCAGGTTGGGGCCGCGGTCCCAACGCAGGAAGGGCAGCAGATAGTAAATGCCGAGGCAGAAGACGAGGATAACCCACTTCGCCCGGCGATAGGGGCCGGAGACGCTCTGCGGATAGACCTTCTTCGTGGGAACGAAGAGGGGCAGGTCCTCGGCATCGGCAATCGCCATGTCACTGACCTCCGCCAAGCGAGTGGACATAGACGGTCAGCGCCTTGATCGTCGTCGCGTCGAGACGCTGCCGCCAGGCCGGCATCACGCCGTTGCGGCTGTTGGCGATCGTTTCGGTCAGCGACGCCAGGTCCATGCCGTAGAGCGAGATCGCGTCGGTCAGGTCCGGCGCGCCCATCTCGCGATTGCCCTTGCCCTGGTCGCCATGGCAGGCGGCACAATTGTCGGCGAAGAGCTTGGCGCCGCCAGCAAGGTCGGCCTTCGGCTCGGTCTGCAGGCCGGCAATCGCCCGGACATGGTTGGCGACGGCGCGGATCTGGGTCGCGTCCAGCATCTTGTCGCGGCCGAAGGCCGGCATCTGGCTGACGCGGGTATCGGCGTCGCCGGCGAAGCGGATGCCGTGCTCCAGCGTCTTCTGGATCTCGGCGGGCGAGCCACCCCAGAGCCAGTCGTCGTCATTGAGGTTCGGATAGCCCTTGGCCCCGCCGCCGCCGACACCGTGGCAGGCCGCGCAATTGTCGCCGAAAGCGGCCTTGCCCTGGGCGACGGCGATGCGGAACAGTTCCGGATCGGCCTTGATCTGCTCGAACGAGGCCTTGTCCAGCCCCTTGGATTGCGCCGCCCGCTCCTGCTTCAGCAGAGAGAGGTCCTCGGCGATGTCGATGCGCGAGGCATAGCCGATCACGCCGCGCGTCACGTCGGTCACCAGCGGCCAGGCCGGGTAGACGACCCAGTAGCCCACCGACCAGATGATCGTGGCGTAGAAGATGCCGAGCCACCAGCGCGGCAGCGGCGTGTTCAGCTCCTGGATGCCGTCCCATTCATGGCCGGTGGTCGACTGGCCGGTGGCGGCGTCGATCTGCGGCTTGCTGTTGTGCGGTTCGGCCATGATTCAGTCCTCCCGCAGGGGGGTGCGGGCCTCTTCTTCGAAGCGCGCGCGGTTCGTCGGCCAGAAGGCGTAGGCGCAGATCGCCAGAAACAGGCCCATGAAATAGAGAACGCCGGTCGACTGGGCGAAATGGGCGAGCCAGGCATAGGTCGATGTCGTCATGGCGGTGCTCACCGGATGTTGGCCTTGTCGTCGTAGAGCTTGAAGTCGACCAGCGTGCCGAGCACCTGGAGGTAGGCGATCAGGGCATCGGCCTCGCTGATCTTCTGGGCGTCGCCGTCGAAGTCGCGGATCTGCGCCTTCGGGTAGCGCTTCTCCAGCTCGGCGGCGCGCGGATGGTCCGGCGTCGCCTGGGCTTCGAGGTCGCGCGCCGCGTCCGCGATCATCTCGTCGCTATAGGGCACGCCGCCGGCGCGGTTGGCGCGCAGATGGTTGGCGATGTCGTTGTAGTTCAGCTCGGTCTTCGCCAGGAACGGATAGCCCGGCATGATCGACTGCGGCACGAGATCGCGCGGCCGGTTGAGATGGGCGAGCTGCCACTCGTCCGAGTACTTGCCGCCGACACGGGCGAGGTCGGGGCCGGTACGCTTCGAGCCCCACTGGAAGGGCTTGTCGTACATGCTCTCGGCCGCCAGCGAGTAATGCCCGTAGCGCTCGATCTCGTCGCGCAGCGGCCGGATCATCTGGCTGTGGCAGTTGTAGCAGCCCTCGCGCACATAGATCGCGCGGCCGGCGAGCTCGAGCGGCGTGTAGGGCCGCATGCCCTCGACCTTCTCGATCGTGTTGCGCAGGTAGAACAGCGGCGCGATCTCGACCAGGCCGCCGATCGAGATCACGATCAGCACGCCGATCACCAGGATGATCGAGTTGGTCTCGAAGATCTTGTGCTTCGACCACAGCGACTGGCGCGGCGCCTGCTTGGGGGCGTCGAGGCTCGACATGGGACAGGTTCCTTACTGGGCCGGGACGAGCTGCGGTTCGGGCGCGGGCTCGCGCTGCGACGCGCCAACGGCGTCGCTCCTCACCGTCATCCAGAGGTTGAAGACCATGATCAGTGCGCCGGTCAGGAAGAGGGCACCGCCCATCGCGCGGATCACATAATAGGGCTTCATCGCCGCGACCGTCTCGATGAACGAGTATTCGAGGAAGCCGAGCGAGGTGTAGGCCCGCCACATCAGGCCCTGCATGATGCCCGATACCCACATCGCCGAGATGTAGAGAACGATGCCGAGCGTCGAGATCCAGAAATGCCAGTTGACCAGCCTGAGCGAATACAGACCCTTGCGGTTCCACAGCCAGGGCACCAGGCAGTAGATCGCCCCGAAGGAGATATAGGCGACCCAGCCGAGCGCGCCGGAATGGACGTGGCCGATCGTCCAGTCGGTGTAGTGCGACAGCGAGTTCACCGCCTTGATCGACATCAGCGGCCCCTCGAAGGTCGACATGCCGTAGAAGGCGAGCGAGACGACCATCATCCGCAGGACCGGGTCGGTGCGCAGCTTGTCCCAGGCCCCGGACAGGGTCATCAGGCCGTTGATCATTCCACCCCAGGATGGCATCCACAGCATGATCGAGAAGGTCATGCCGAGCGTCTGCGCCCAGTCCGGCAGCGCCGTGTAGTGCAGGTGATGCGGGCCGGCCCAGATGTAGAGGAAGATCAGCGCCCAGAAATGGATGATCGACAGCCGGTAGCTGTAGACCGGACGCTCCGCCCGCTTCGGCACGAAGTAGTAGACGATCGCCAGGAAGCCGGCGGTCAGGAAGAAGCCGACCGCGTTGTGGCCGTACCACCACTGGAACATCGCATCCTGCACGCCCGACCAGAGCACATAGGACTTCGGCGACAGGATCGAGACCGGCCAGGCCAGGTTGTTGCCGATATGCAGGACGGCGATGGTCAGGATGAAGCCGAGATAGAACCAGTTCGCCACATAGATATGCGGCTCCTTGCGCTTGGCGAGCGTGCCCAGGAAGACCACGAGATAGGCTACCCAGACAAAGGTCAGCCAGAGGTCGGCATACCATTCCGGCTCGGCGTATTCCTTGCTCTGGGTGATGCCGAGCAGGTAGCCGGTGCCGGCGATGACGATGAAGAGGTTGTAGCCGAGCACGACGAACCAGGGCGAGAGATCGCCCGCGAGCCGCGCGCGGCAGGTGCGCTGCACGACATAGAACGAGGTGCCGATCAGCACGTTGCCGCCGAAGGCGAAGACCACCGCCGAGGTGTGCAGCGGCCGCAGCCGGCCGAAATTGATCCAGGGCAGGTCGAAGTTCAGGTCCGGGAAGGCGAGCTGCAGGGCGATGATCAGCCCGACGGTGAAACCGGCGATGCCCCAGAACATCGCCGCGATCGTCGCGAACTTGACCGGGTCCATATTGTAGTTCGGCCGGCCCTCGATCTCCTGCGGCGCCGGCACCTGGCCGGGCTGGAAGCAGCGATTGGCGATCAGGAAGACGCTGCCGATCGCCGCCAGCGCCCCGAGCGTCGCGTGAAAGGCGTAGCCCCGGTCCTCGGTCAGCGCCGCGATCAGCAGCAATGGCAGCACGGCGCCGGCCGCGATCACCATCCCGCCTATTTCTCCGACCGTCGCCCGCCGGATCGGATAACCCATCGCCGCCATGCGACATCCCTTCTGCTCGCTGCGGCGCAACACGAACGCCACCTACTGAGGGGTTATCCAGCCGCGCCGGACTTGGCCTTGATGCAGATCAACTGCCCCTGCCAGGCACCGGTAATGTCGTGATCAGGCCGGAACGGGCGCTGTTAGCCCGCCGCCACAGGCGACATGGTGTGCTGCAACGGCAGCGGCAGAACGGCAGACAGGCAGCCTGGCCCTAGGCCGCGGCGAGATTCGCCATACCCTCGATGTCGAGCAGGCGAACGCCGTCCGGCACGATCAGAATCTTCCGGTTCCGGGCGAGCTTGCTGAAGGTGCGGCTGACCGTCTCGATCGTCAGCCCGAGGAAATCGGCGATGTCCTGGCGGCTCATCGGGAGGGCGATCGTCGCCGAGGCGCGCCCTAGCTTGGCCCAGCGCTCCCGCATCGTCAGCAGGAAGCAGACCAGCCGCTCCTCGGCGTTGCGCCGGCCCAGCAGGAGCATCTGTTCCTGGGCCAATGTCAGCTCATGCGTCGCATAATCGTGCAGGCGCCGCAGCAGATGCGGCTTCGCATCGACCAGCGCCGAATAGGCCGAACGCAGGAAGGCGCAGGCGGAGACCGTATCGATCGCATCGGCGGAGAAGCCGAAGGCATCACGCATCGCCAGGCCGAGGAAATCGCCCGGCAAGGCGAAGCCGACGATCTGCCGGCGCCCGTCGGGCAGCAGCTTGTAGAGCCGCACCGTGCCGGCGGTGATGTTGTAGACCGCCTCGGCCGGCTGGCCCTGCACGAAGATCGTCTCCTTCGCGCCGAAGCTGACCGGGTGGGCCAGGGCGTCGAGCAAGGCGAGCTCTTCCAAAGCCAGGCAGGCGCAGATGCTGACCGAACGGATGCCGCAGGCCTGGCATCCCACCTTCTGGGCGCGTTGCTGGGCACAGGCCAAGATAGTGCAATCCACGGCGTCTCACCTCGCTGCGACGCCTATCGCGGCGTCGCCGAAACCTGGAAGGAGCCATGCACCAAAGCGCGGATGTGTAATTGATCCTGATCAATGCGGACGGGTTGCCGCACCTGTCCTCTCCGCCGCCGCCTGGGAGGAACGGGACAAGGTGATCGACGATATCCTGCAAGCACGACGGATCACGCCCGCGGAAGCCAGCCGGGCCTATCAGCTCGTGTCCATGTTCCATCCTGGCGTGAGCAAGGCGCAATGGACACGCTATCTGCGCCCCTATGGCGGCAAGGACGACCGGCGCGGCCTCGTCGTCCTGCAGGATGCGCGCGGCTGCATCCACGCGATCTTCGCCTTCAGCGTGCTGCGCTCCCTGCGTGACGAGGCGACCCTGCAGATCACCGAGCTCGCCACCGCGCGGCTACCCGGCTCGGTCCCGATGCGGGCGCTGATGCGCTTTGCCAATGCGCTGGCGCTCGAGCTCAGCCTGCCGGCGATCCTGCTCGATCTCGAGCCCGTCTCGATCGCGATGCTCGACGATCGCAGCCTGGCGCGCGCCGGCTATGCCCTCGACCGGGTGACCCTGCGCGCCTGCTCCGCCGGCTAGCATTCCGACGAGCGCATCGCACGGCCCTCAGCCGAACCCAGACCGACGCAATATAGTTCGTACACGAACAATTATCGATCAGCTCCGCCTTGGCATTCGCGCTTGCCAGAAGCCATTGCCGCCCCGATGCTGGCCCCGTTGCTGCATGGCGGTTCGGGAGGGGTCCCCTTCACGTGGGGAAACGGTGTTTTGCGGACATTTTGCGCCGTATCGGCTCGGATTCGGCGAGGTTTCCATGCGTACCGGAGCCCGGAACGGGCGTCGGCACCGGGCGAACTCCGATCGCTTTCCAGGCGCATCCCCGCTTGACAAGGTTTCTGCATGCTGAGATCGTTATTTGTATACAAATGAAAATATGGAAGCATGCCGGAACGGTAACAATCGCGGGCATGGGCTTAATCGGGAGAGAGGCATGACGGTTTTCTTTGGTATCCGGCAGATCGCGACCGCAGCGCTCGCCGCTTTGTGCCTGCAGGCGCCGGCGCGCGCCGAGGAGATTTCCGTGACGCAATGGGGAGCGAGCCTGTACGGCACGCCCTATGCGGTCGCGATGGAGAAGGGCCTGTTCAAGCAGGCCGGCATCGACATCACCGGCATCATCGGCTCCGGCGGCGGCGGCACCACGGTGCGCAACATTCTCGCCAGCGCGACGCCCTATGGCGAGGTCGCGGTCTCCGCGGCGCTGGCGGCGAAGGCCCAGGGGCTCGACCTGATCATCGTCAACACCGGCACGCGCAGCGTCGCCGAAGCGTCGATGGTCACCATGCCGACCTCCGACATCAAGAGCGTCGAGGACCTGGTCGGCAAGAAGGTCGCGATCACCTCGCCGAAATCCGTCTCGGAAATGCTCTTCCTGATGGTCCTGAAAGAGAAGGGCATCGACCAGAGCAAGGTCCAGCGCGTCGCGGCCGGCGGCTATGTCCCGGCTCTGACCATGCTGGAACAGGGCGCGATCGTCGGCTCGGTGCTGATCGAGCCGCTCTCGATCATCCGCAAGGACAAGTACCGCACGGTCTACAAGGCCGGCGACATCCTGAAGCCGATGACCACCTCGGTCGGCATCACCACCCGCAAGTTCGCGCAGGAGAACCCGGAGAAGCTCAAGGCCATCATCGCCGGCCGGCGCGCCGGTGTGCAGGCGATCTACAAGGACCCGGCCGAGACCGCCAAGATCATCGAGAAGCTCTACAAGCTCGAGCCTGCCGTCGCCAAGGAAGCCGTCGACAACATGATCGGGCCGAAGATGTGGTCCGAGGGCGAGTTCAGCATTTCCGAGCTCAACCGCATGGTCGAAGGCCTGAAGCTGATCGGCGAGGTCAAGGCCGACGTCGACTGGTCGGCGGTTCTCGACAAGTCCTTCCTGCCTGCCGACCTGCAGGCCAAGCAATGAGCGCGGCCGCAGCGGGCGCCAAGGTCGTGCCACTCATGCCCCAGCCTGCGCCCGTTGAAGCCCACGCCACGCTGCGCGGTGTCACCCGCGTCTTCCAGCTGCCGAAATCGACCCTGCATGCGCTCGGGCCGATCGACCTCGATCTTGCCAAGGGCGAGTTCTTCTCGGTCGTCGGGCCGTCCGGCTGCGGCAAGTCGACCCTGCTCGACATCCTTGCGGGGCTCAGCCCCCCGCAGGCCGGCAGCGTGCATTTCGAGGGCAAGCCGGTCTCCGGCGTGCCCGATGGCGTCGGCGTCGTCTTCCAGGAGGACGCCTCCTTCCCCTGGCTCAATGTCCGCGACAACGTCGCCTTCGGTCTGCGCCGCGCCGGCGTCGACCCCGCCGAGATCACGCGGCGGGTCGACTACGCCGTCGGCTTCATGGGACTGAAGGATTTCGCGACCTCCTTTCCGGCGCAACTGTCCGGCGGCATGCGCCAGCGCGTCTGCATCGCCCGCACGCTGGTTCTCCAGCCGCGGCTGATCCTGCTCGACGAGCCCTTCGGTGCGCTCGACCAGCAGACCCGCCTGCTGATGGGTGACGAATTGCTGCGGCTCTGGCGCGAGACTTCCGCCACCGTGCTGCTGATCACCCACGCCCTCGACGAGGCTGCCATGCTGTCCGACCGCGTCGGCGTGATGTCGACCAGGCCCGGCACCTTCATCGACTTCGTCGAGACCGGCTGGGAGCGCGATCGAGACAGCCGCGTGGTTTCGACCCCGCATTTCGGCGACATCACGGCGCGGCTCTGGGAAAAGCTCCGGGTCGAGGCGCTGAAGATCATGTCCTCCGGGAAGGCCTGAGCCATGTCGGAAAAGTGGCTGCGCGTGACCATCGTCGCGGCGATGATCGCGCTGGTCGAGCTGCTCTGCCAGACCGGCGTCATCCCGAAGGTGGTGATGATCGCGCCCTCGCAGATGGTGGTCGAGCTCGCCGAGATCCTGCGCACCGGCCAGTTCTCGGCCGATATCAGGACGACCTTCACCAACATCGCCGTGTCGACCGCGCTGTCCATCCTGCTCGGCTTCGTGGCCGGCCTGATCATCTACTCGCTGCCAGCCCTGCGCGGTGCGCTGGAGCCGCTGCTGGCGAGCTACTACGCCGTCCCGACCTTCGTCTTCTACCCGATCTTCATCACCCTGTTCGGTGTCGGCTCGGCCTCGATCATCGCGATCGCCGTGCTGCTGGCGGTCGTCTCGATGATCACCGCGACGCTGAACGGGCTCGACCGGATCCCGCGCGTGCTGCGCAAGACCGCGCAGATCTACCGGATGTCGCGGGTCAAGACCGCGCTTCTGGTCGAGCTGCCGGCGACGCTGCCCTATCTCTTCACCGGAGTGAAGCTCTCGGTCGCCTACTCCTTCATCGGCGTCATCGCCTCCGAGTTCATCCTCTCCGGCGCCGGCATCGGCTACGCCATCGCCTATGCCTACAACCTGTTCGAGAACGGGCACATGTACGCCCTCATCCTGCTCGTCCTGGTGACCGTCACGATCGTCAACACCTTCCTCAACATGATCGACCGGCGCCTCCAGTCGCGCCGCCAACGGTGACGCCATGCCCAGAATAGCCGGCACTCTCATCGTTCTCCTGACCTTCGTCCTGCTCTGGCAGGGCTTCCATCTGCTCGTCGGGGCCTCCGCCATCGCCTCGCCGCTGCAGACCCTCGTCAAGCTCGGCACGCTGCTGGGGACCGGCGAGTTCTGGCTGAACATCAGCGAGACGATGCGCGCCTTCGTCGCCGCCTTCGCCCTGTCGCTGGCCGGCGGCATCACGCTCGGCATCGTCCTCGGCGTCCGGCGCCTTGCCGGCAACGTCGCCGAGCCGATCCTGACCACCCTCTATTCGATCCCCAAGGTCGTGCTCTACCCGCTGGTGCTGCTCTGCTTCGGCCTCGGCATCTCGGCCAAGATCGCCTTCGGCGTCATGCACGGGCTGATCCCGATCACCCTGTTCTCGATGAACGCGATCCGGCAGATGAAGCCGGTCTATCGCCGCACCTCGCAGGTGCTGCGCCTCTCGCCCTCGCAATCGGCCTTCACCGTGATCCTGCCGGCGATCCTGCCGGAGATCATTTCGGGCGTGCGCCTCGGCTTCTCGCTGACGCTGCTCGGCGTGCTGATCGGCGAGATGTTCGCCTCGCAGCGCGGGCTCGGCTTCCTTTTGACCAGCGCGATCAATCTCGGCCAGATCGACACGATCATGGCGATCGCGCTCCTGCTCACGGTCTTCGCGGTGACCTGCAACGGGCTGATGATGCTCCTCAACCGGCGCGTCGCGCACAGCTAGATCAGTTAGGCGTCGTCATTCCGGGGCGCCGCGAAGCGGCGAGCCCGGAACCCATGGACACCGAGGAAACAGGACAGAGCACCGCGCACGCAGTGCTTCGCTGGACAGGCGCGTGTTCATGGGTTCCGGGCTCGGCCCTGCGGGCCGCCCCGGAATGACGGAACGCAAGCAGAGTCGGATCCGCGCCGTCCAGGCGCGCGCAAACGAAACCGGCCGGCCCGCGGGGGCGGGCCGGCCGGAAAACTCTCGCAGCTCTTGCCGTGTTCAGCGCTCGACGAAGGCGCGCTCGATCACATAGTCGCCGGCTTCGCCATGGTTGCCCTCTTCCATGCCGCGCTCCTCGAAGATCTGCTTGAGGTCGACCAGCATCTGCGGGCTGCCGCAGAGCATGAAGCGGTCGCTGCCGGGATCGAACGGGCCCTGGTCGATGTCCTCGAAGATCTGGCCGGAGGTCAGCAGATCGGTGATGCGGCCGCGATTGCGGAAGGGCTCGCGCGTCACCGTCGGATAGTAGATCAGCTGCTCGCGGATCATCTCGCCGAGGAATTCGTCATTCGGCAGGATCTGGGTGATCTGTTCGCCATAGGCGAGCTCGGCGACCTGCCGGCAGCCATGGACCAGCACCACCTTCTCGTAGCGCTCATAGGTCTCGGGATCGCGGATCAGCGACAGGAAGGGCGCGAGCCCCGTGCCGGTGCCGAGCAGGAACAGCCGCTTGCCGTCCTTGAGGTTGTCGAGCACCAGCGTGCCGGTGGCCTTCTTGCCGACGATGATGGGATCGCCGACCTGCAGGTCCTGCAGGCGCGAGGTCAGCGGGCCGTCCGGCACCTTGATCGAGAAGAACTCGAGATTCTCGTCGTAATTGGTGCTGACGACGCTATAGGCGCGCAACAGCGGCTTCTCGTTGACCTTGATCCCGATCATCGTGAACTGGCCGTTCTTGAAGCGGAAGGTCGTGTCGCGGGTCGTCGTGAAGCTGAAGAGCGTGTCCGTCCAGTGGTGAACGCTGAGCACGCGCTCCTCGTAGAAATTGCTCATCTCGTCGATCCTCAGATAGTCTAGCGAAAAAGCAGATTATCGGATGCCGTCACCCGCATATCACGTTGCGGCGCGTTCGGAAAGCAGGTCGATTTTGTCCGGTATTCCCTTCCACGCATCGGCGTCGGAAGGCGGCTCGCCCTTCTGCGTGATGTTCGGCCAGAGTGGCGCCAGCCTGGCATTCAGCGCCAGCCATTCGCCGGCACCCTCGGCATTGTCGGCGACGATCGCCTCGGCCGGGCATTCCGGCTCGCAGACGCCGCAATCGATGCACTCGTCGGGATGAATGACGAGCATGTTCTCGCCCTCATAGAAGCAGTCGACCGGGCAGACTTCGACGCAATCCATGTATTTGCAGCGGATGCAGGCGCTGGTCACTGCGAAGGCCATGCGGGATCCTTGCCGCTTGACAGCCTGGGGAGGCGGGTGCAAAACTTGTTCGTACACAAACGATATGCCGCCTTCGATCGCACTTGTCAATCGGGATCCGGACGGTGAGGATATCGAAGGCTTCACAGGGCGGAACAGATGGCTGAACAGCAGACGGCGACGGTCGGCAGCAACCACAAGCTGGTGATCAGGAATATCGGCTTGATGCTGAGTGGCGACATCCAGCGCCCGATCCTGGAAGCCGACACGCTCATTGCCATCGGTGGCAAGATCGCCGCGGTCGGCCGTTTCAAGGATCTCGACACCGACCAGGCCGACACCGTGATCGACGCCAACGGCACCGTGCTGGCGCCCGGCCTGATCGACAGCCATGTCCACCCGGTCGCCGGCGACTGGACCCCGCGCCAGAACCAGATCGGCTGGATCGACTCGACCATGCATGGCGGCGTCACCACCATGATCTCCGCCGGCGAAGTCCACACGCCCGGCCGGCCGAAAGACATTGTCGGCCTCAAGGCGATGGCGATCTATGCGCAGCGCGCCTTCACCAATTTCCGCCCCGGCGGCGTCAAGATCCATGCCGGCGCGCCGGTGATCGAGCCGGGCATGGTCGAGCAGGACTTCAAGGAGCTGGCGGAAGCCGGCGTGAAGCTGCTCGGCGAAGTCGGCCTCGGCGGCGTCAAGGACGGCGCGCGCGCCAGGGAGATGGTGGCCTGGGCCCGCAAATACGGCATCCAGTCGACGATCCACACCGGCGGCCCCTCGATCCCGGGCTCCGGGCTGATCGGCGCCGATGTCGTGCTCGAAGCCGATACCGACGTGGTCGGCCACATCAATGGCGGCCATACCGCCCTGCCCGACAGGGAAATCCGCTGCATCTGCGAGGGCTGCAAGCGCGGTCTCGAGCTCGTCCATAACGGCAATGAGCGCGCCGCCCTCTATACGCTGCGCGTCGCCCGCGAGATGGGTGAACTCCAGCGCGTCATCCTCGGCACCGACGGTCCGGCCGGCTCGGGCGTGCAGCCGCTCGGCATCATCCGCATGGTCTCGATGCTGTCCTCGCTCGGCGACGTCCCGGCCGAGACCGCCTTCTGCTTCGCCACCGGCAACACCGCGCGGATGCGCAGCCTCGATTGCGGCCTGCTCGAAGTCGGCCGCAGCGCCGATTTCGTCTTCATGGACAAGGCGCAGCACTCGGCCGGCAGGAACTTCCTCGACTCGATCCAGCTCGGCGATCTCCCGGGCATCGGCATGATCGTGATCGACGGCATCGTCCGCAGCGGCATCAGCCGCAACACCCCGCCGGCCGAGAAGATTCCGTCGGTCCAGCACTGAGGAGCGCAGTAAAGAACATCCGCGGGGAACCCCTCTCCTGGAAGGAGAGGGGTAGGGGTGAGGTGTTCGGGAGCTGAATCGTTGGCCTGAACCTAATCGCGCGTTGAGCGCTCGCGGCACTGGTCAAACGGCCTACACCTCACCCTGCCCTCTCCTTCCAGGAGAGGGTTCCTCGCGCCTCTATCGTTCAGGTCCAGCCATGTATGGCGCGACGCGCCTTCCCAGTGTCAGATCCCGCTTGCGGCGCGCCGCGACTTGTTCTTATTCTCATTCGCATACGAACGATTTGGATCACGTGACGACAATCGCGATCAAGCGCGCCTCGCCCCGCTTGGGCGAGCCATGAGAACGACGCGGAGCTTCGCCCTGCGCGTCAACGGGGTCGATCACCTCGTCGAGGGCGAGCCGCAGACACCGCTGCTCTACTTCCTGCGCAACGATCTCTTTCTCAACAGCCCGAAATTCGGCTGCGGCCTCGGCGAATGCGGCGCCTGCACCGTCCTGCTCGATGGTGTCGCGGCGCGCAGCTGCGCCCTGCCGGTCAGGCAGGCGGTGGAACGCGAAATCGTCACCTTGGAGGGGCTCGGCAGCGCCGATGCGCCCGATCCGGTGCAGCAGGCCTTCATCGACGCCCAGGCTGCGCAATGCGGCTACTGCATCAACGGCATGATCATGACCGCCAAGGCCTTCCTCGCCGTCAATCCGGCGCCGACCGAGGCGCAGGTGCGCGAGGCATTGCGCTATAATCTCTGCCGCTGCGGCACCCATGTCGAGATCGTCAGGGCCGTGATGCTCGCCGCCGAGCGCGGCCGGGCCGACGAAACGGCCGCGCCATGAACGACAGCGCACCGCCGCCTCCCCTCTCCCGCCGGGCGCTACTGCGGCGTGGCGGGATCATCGCCGTCGTCGCGCCGCGCAAGGGCGCGCAAGCCGGTGACGCCCCCGAGGAAGCCCTCGACCTGCATGTCTGCCTCACGGCCGAAGGACGCATCCTTGCCTTCTCCGGCCATGTCGACCTTGGCACCGGCATCCGCACCGCGCTCGCCCAGATGGTGGCGGAGGAACTCGACTTCCCCTTCGACGCGGTGGAAATGGTGCTCGGCGATACCGCCGACACGCCCGACCAGGGCCCGACCATCGCCAGCGAGACGATCCAGGTCACCTCGACCGCGATGCGCATCGGCGCGACCCAGATCCGCGCCAGGCTGATCGCGCTGGCCGCCGCCGCCCTGCAATGCGGCGAGGACGAGATCGGCTTGCGCGACGGCGTGCTCTTCCGCGACGAAGCGGCGACCCCGGCGATCGCACTCGAAACCCTGCTCGCCAATGAGCGCCTTCTGCTGCCGCTGGCCGAGAGCGCGCAGTTCAAGCCGACGGACCGGCACAGACTGATCGGCCGGCCGGTGGCGCGGGTCGACATTCCGGCCAAGGTCGATGGCAGCTTCGTCTATGTCCATGACGTCCGCGTGCCCGGCATGCTGCACGGCCGCGTCGTCCGGCCGCCCTATGGCGGCATG
>JAKFDB010000109.1:0-13476 GCA_036676315.1 Bradyrhizobiaceae bacterium | reverse complement strand
GCTGACCGACATGGACGAGCCGCTCGCCTCCGCCGCCGGAAACGGGCTCGAGGTCGCCTATGCCCTCGACCATCTGACCGGGCGCCGGCGCGAACCGCGCTTCCACGAGGTGACGGTGGCGCTCGCCGCCCAGATGCTGCTGCTCGGCAAGCTCGCCGCAAACATCGAGGAGGCGACGACGAAGATCGAGACCGCCTTCGCCAGCGGCGCGGCGGCCGAACGCTTCGCCCGCATGGTCGTGGCGCTGGGCGGCCCGGCCGATCTGCTGGAGCGGCCGCGGGCGCATCTTCCGACGGCGCCGCTGGTCCGGCCGGTGCTGCCCGAGCGCGGCGGCATCGTCGAGAAGATCGACACGCGCGGGGTCGGGCTCGCGGTGGTCGCGCTTGGCGGCGGCCGGACGCGGCCCCAGGACGCGATCGACCACGCCGTCGGCATCGTCGAGCTCGCCGGCATCGGCGACAGCGTCGGGCCGGAGCGGCCGCTCGGCCTGGTCCATGCGCGCGACGAAGCCGGTTTCACGGCGGCGCAGGCAAGGCTACGTTCCGCCTACCGGCTCGGCGAAGGCGCGGCGCAGCGCGGACCCTTGATCATTCCCGTTACGGAGGCTTCACAGCCATGAGTCTCTTGGTGGCAATGACCGTCTGGCATGTCGAGGACTGGCGGGCGCGTTTCGCCGCGCTATTGCCCGAACTTCCCGTCGTGACGCTCGGCGAGCCCTTCGACCGGCGCGCTGTGCATTATGTCGCGAGCTGGAAACATCCCGAGGGCAGCCTCGCCGGCCTGCCCAACCTCGCCGCGATCTTCTCGCTCGGCGCCGGTGTCGACCACATCTTCGCCGATTCGCGGCTGCCGCAGGTGCCGATCGCCCGGGTCGTCGACCCCGATCTGACGACGCGGATGAGCGAATACGTCGTGCTGCACTGCCTGTCGCAGCTGCGCCAGCTGCCGCGCTACATGGCCCAGCAGCGCCAGCGGACCTGGGAGGACGACCGCAACCAGCCGGCAGCGCGCGAGGTCCGCGTCGGTGTGATGGGGCTCGGCGAGCTCGGGCTCGACGCGGTGGCCAAGCTACGCATCATCGGCTTCGACGTCGCCGGCTGGAGCCGCTCGCCGAAAGCGGTCGAGGGCGTGCGGACCTTCTCCGGCGAGGCCGGGATGGCCGAATTCCTGGCCCGCACCGACATTTTGGTCTGCCTCGTGCCGCTGACGCCGGAGACGCGCGGCATGCTGAACCGCGCCTTGTTCGCCGGCCTGGCGCGCGACGGACGCCTGGGCGGGCCGGTGTTGATCAATGCCGGGCGCGGCGGCCTCCAGGTCGAGACCGATATCCTCGCCGCGCTGGCCAGCGGAGAGCTCAAGGCGGCGGTGCTCGACGTGTTCGAGACCGAGCCGCTACCGCAGGAATCGCCGCTCTGGACGCACCCGGCGGTGACGGTCACCCCGCACAACGCAGCGATGTCGGCGCCCGAAACGGTCGCAGCACAGGTCGCGGCACAGATCCGGCGCCTGGAAGCGGGCGAGCCGCTCGAGCACATCGTCGATCCGGCGCGCGGCTACTGAGCCGCGCCGTCATTGCGGGGCTTCGCCCAGCGAAGAGCCCGGAACCATGAACACGACGCCCCGTAGGTGGCAGGGTCATCTCCGCGCATATCCGGGATAGCTCGGTGTTCATGGGTTCCGGGCTCAGGCCTGGGGCCCGCCCCGGAATGACAACGGGGTTAGTCTCAGACCAGTCGCCTGATCGCGGTGATCGGCCCGGCATGGCGGGCGCGGATGCGGTCGCGGGCGACACGCAGCGGCTCGCGGATCACGCTCATCGAAAAGGCCGTGGCGTGCAGCAGCGTTTCGGGATCGGTCATGATCCCGACATGGCCCTTCCAGAAGACGAGATCGCCGCGCTTCAGCCCGGCAAGATCGTCATCGAAGGCGACGGGCTCGCCCAAGCCCTTTTCCTGCAGGTCGGAATCGCGCGGCGCGGCAATGCCGGCCGCAGCCAGCGAAAGCTGGGTCAGCGCCGAGCAGTCGAGGCCGAGACTGGTCTTGCCGCCCCAGAGATAGGGCACTTCGAGGAAACGCTCGGCCACCCCTACGAAATCCGGCTCATGCACGTCGCGGGCGCAAAGATGCGGCTTGAAGATATGGCCACCGCGCTCGGTGACGAGAAAGTCGCCGCTTTCGCCGGTGATGGCGAGCATGGCGCCGAGCGAGAGGTCTTCCAAAGGCGGCAATTTGATCGAAGGGCCGGGGTAGACGAAGGTCCGCAGCGCCCGGACGCGATGCGTCGGCACGGCGGCATCGCCGGCGAGGGCGTCTTCCGGGAGGTAGCCGACATAGGAATCGCCTGCGAGCTGGCCCCAGGCCCAGCCCTCATGCTGCTCGAAGACGCGGACCTGCTCGCCGGCGAGCGCCTGCGTATCCAGTGCCGCATCCGGCCGCGGCTCGCGCCGCAACGGCGCGAAGGGTGCGACGACCCGCATCGGCACCGGATCGACGAAGGCCAAGGCCTCGACCTGGCCATCGAGATGGCGGGCGGCGAGGTCGGGCCGGGCAGGGGTGAGGCGGCGGTCGAGAATCGCTGTCATGCCACCAGTCTAGCGCCGGCCGGTCAACGCGCGAAGACGCGACTTCAGGCGGGCCCGAGCTCGCGCGCCCGCGCCGTCACGAGATCGGCGAGGTGCTCGACGGCGAGCGCGCCTGCGACCGTGCGCTGGATCACCACATTGCGCTTGTCGAACTCGTCGCGCCGACGCGACACCAGGCCGAGCTTGCCCATGCTGTCGAGCGCCCGGGTGATCACCGGCTTGGTGACGCCGAGGCGGCTCGCCAGCCCGCGCACCGTATGCGGCGGCAATTCGAGATAGATCGTCAGCAGGATCGCGGTCTGGCGCACCGAAAGATCGGAATGCGCATCCTGGACCAGGTCGAGATGGACCTGGCGCCAGAGCCTGAGCGCCTGAGACGGCTTGATCTCCAGCGCCATGAGTGCCCGTTCCCCCGATCGTTACGGGGCCGTATCATTATCGGAGCGGCGTTGCAGCGCAACAGCAGCCGCTCGACAGGCTTAACGCGCCGGATAGAGCTGCCGGGCCAGCGCATAGGTCAGGCGCGCGCCCTGGCATTCGCCGCCTTCCGGCCGGCCGGGCTTGGCCGAGGGATTCCAGCCATAGATGTCGAAATGGGCGTAGGAGGCAGCCTTCTCGACGAAACGGTTGAGGAAGAGTGCCGCCGTGATCGAACCGGCGAAGGGGCCACCGGAGATGTGGTTGACCTCCGCCACCTTGGAATCGAGCAGGGTGTCATAGGCGGGCCAGAGCGGCAGACGCCAGACCGGGTCGTTCACCGCCATGCCGAGCCTGGCGATCTCGGCCGCCAATCCCTCGTCATGGGTATAGAAGGGCGGCAGATCGGGGCCGAGCGCGACGCGCGCCGCGCCGGTTAGGGTGGCGTAGTCGATGAGCAGCTCGGGTGCCTCCTCGTCGGCGAGCGCCAGCGCATCGGCGAGGATCAACCGGCCCTCGGCATCGGTATTGCCGATCTCGACCGTCAGGCCCTTGCGGCTCGGCAACACGTCGCCGGGGCGGAAGGCCGAGCCAGAGACCGCGTTCTCCACCGCCGGAACCAGTAGGCGCAGCCGTACCCGAAGCTTGGCCTGCATGATCATCCGCGCCGCGGCGATCGCAGCGGCCGCGCCGCCCATGTCCTTCTTCATCAGCAGCATGCTGGCATCGGGCTTGAGGTTGAGCCCGCCGGTGTCGAAGGCGACCCCCTTGCCGACCAGGGTCAGCCTGGGATCGCCCTCCTGGCCCCAGCGAAGGTCAATCAGCCGTGGTGCGCGGGGCGAGGCGCGCCCGACCGCATGGATCATCGGGAAATTGCCGGCGAGCAGATCGTCGCCGACGACGCTGGTCACGCTGGCGCCAAAGGCTTCGCCGAGCGCGCGGACCGCCGCCTCGATCTCGGCCGGGCCGAGATCGTTCGCCGGGGTGTTGACGAGGTCGCGGGCGAGCGCCGTCGACTCGGCGAGATTGCTCAGCTCCTCGCCATCGACGCCGGCAGGCAGGACAAGCCGCGCCGCCATCGGCTTGGGCTTGCGGTAGCGCTCGAAGCGATAGGCGGTGAGAAGCCAGCCGAGCGCCGCCAGACCGGGCTCGCCGAGCTCGCCGGAAAGCGCGTAGTCACCGGCCGGCAGGAGCGCAGCAAGCCGCCCCGGCGCGAACGGATCGCGCCGCCGCATCGTGGCCGGCTCGACGCCGAGCAGTACGGCCGCGAGCGCGCCGTTCGCATCCGGCAGGAAGACGTGCTGCCCAGGACGCGCCTCGAAGCCCTGCGCCTGGGCGAAGGCGCGGGCCAACGGCACAAGGCCTGCCCTGAGCTTCGACCAGCCGCCGGCAGCGACGCAATGGACGGGAATGGCAGGCGAGCCGACGGGCAGGAGCAGAGCGTGCACGGGCGCGAAACCTCTCGCAAGGGGATGCACGAGAGCCCTCGGGAAGCCACGCGAATCCAGCCGGTTAACAGTCCGTTAGGGTTAACGTTTTATCACCGCAGGCAACAGCTTTCCGTAACCGGCGAGGCGACCCGGCCGATGTCCACGCGTAAGATTCCGTCCCGTCTTCGCCGTCTCGCCGCGGTTTCGCTCGCCTGCCTTGCCCTCGGGGCCTGCCAGATGCGCGGCGGGCCGGGCGACGTCACCGGCTCGATCGGCAGCAGTGCCGGCCAGCCGCGCGGACAGGCGCAATGGCGTGCCGAAGAGACCGAATGGGCCAAGCGCTACGAGGCCAACCCCAAGGACCGCAACGCCGCCTTCTTCTACGCCAGGGCGCTGCGCGCGCTCGACAAGAACGCGCAGGCGCTCGCCATCCTGCAGGGCGCGGTGCTGGTCCACACCAGCGACCTCGAACTGCTCGGCGCCTATGGCCGCTCGCTTGCCGATAACGGCCGGCTGAAGGAAGCCGACGACGTGCTCAGCCGCGCCCATACGCCGGAAAGGCCGGACTGGCGCGTGCTCTCGGCCCAGGGCACCGTGGCCGACCAGCTCGGTGAGCATGACCGCGCCCAGCAGATCTACCAGACAGCCCTGCGGCTGGCGCCGAACGAGCCGACAGTGATGTCCAATCTCGGCCTCTCGCTGGCCCTGTCGAAGCGCCTGCCCGAAGCCGAGCGCGTGCTGCGCGAGGCCGCAGCCACAACCGGCAGCGATGTCCGCGTGCGCCAGAACCTCGTGCTGGTGCTCGGCTTGCAGGGGCGCTTTCCGGAGGCCGAGCAACTCGCGCGCCAGGACATGAGCCCGGCCGAAGCCACGGCGACCGTCGCCTATCTGCGCCGTTCGGTCAGCCAGCCCAATAGCTGGGACATGCTGCGCGGCAGCAAGGGCAAAGCACAGGCGCCGCGCACCGCCGCGCCCAAGAGCGCACCGGCCGAGGTGGCGAGCGCACCGGCCGACTGACCGGCTCGCGCACTTGAACGGGCCGCAAGGCGCCCGCGAAGCGGCTGAGCACCAATCCCCATAATTCCCGGAAGTCGCCTGGCGCTGCAAGCGCCCGCGCAGACAGCCTTTGGCCCGAGCGAGCCGAAGTCGCGTCCCGACGCCTATCGCTTACAAGGCAAGCAGGAAACCGGCATCGCCGCCTTTCCTCTCATCGCAGCGATCACTTCATGTCGATCAGCTTGATGAAGGCCGGCGTCAGGATCACGACGAACAGCACCGGCAGGAAGAACAGGATCATCGGCACGGTCAGCTTCGGCGGCAGCGCAGCGGCCTTCTTCTCGGCCTCCGTCATGCGCTGGTCGCGGCTTTCCTGGGCGAGCGTGCGCAGTGCCGTGCCGAGCGGCGTGCCATAACGCTCGGCCTGGATCAGCGCCGTACAGACCGACTTCACCGATTCCAATCCAGTTCGTGTCGCGAGGTTCTCATAGGCCTGCCGACGCTCCGCGAGATAAGACAATTCCGCCGTGCAAAGCGCGAACTCCTCGGCCAGCGGCACCGACTGGCTGCCGATCTCGGTCGAGACCTTGCGGAAGCTCAGCTCGATCGACATGCCGGATTCGACGCAGATCAGCAGCAGATCGAGCGCATCGGGGAAGGCGCGCCGCATCGAGAACTGGCGTTTACCGGTCGTGTTCGAGAGATAGATTTCCGGCGCCTTGATGCCGAGATAGGCGGCAGCGATCGCGACCGCGACCCGGTTGATCTGCGACAATCCGAAATCATTGACGAAGGAGACGTAGAACAGCGCGAACAGGAACAGCCCGATCGGCGTAACTGCCCGGAAGAACAGGAAGCCGATCTCGGCCTGCTGGCCTCGGAAACCGGCCATCGCGAGCTGCTTCTTGGCATGCTCGGTACCGAGCCAGTCGCCGAGCTTGAACTGGTCGACGATGCGCCGCATGAATTCCTTCGGCTCCTGCCGCAGCGAGACCTTGTCGCCCTGGCGCGCCAGCCGATCGCGCTCGCGGGCGCGGATTTTGTCGCGTTCGGTCGCAACGCTCTTCATCCGCTTGTTGAGCACATTGCCCTCGACCAGCGGGGTGCCCAGCATCACGATCGTCGCAGCCACGGCGAGGCCGGCCAGCACCGCCATCAGGAATTGCGGATCGGTGACTTTTTCGATGAGGAGCGCGAGCATGCTTATGTCTCCTCAGATGTCGAAATTGATCATTTTCTTCATCACCAGGATGCCGATCGTCATCCAGATCAGCCCGCCGAGCATCGCGACCTTGCCGGTCGAGGTCAGCCAGAGCAACTCGATGTAGCGGGGGCTGGTCAGGTAGACGAGGAGCGCGACGACGACCGGCAGGGAGCCGATGATCGCCGCCGAGGCCTTGGCCTCCATCGACACCGCCGCGATCTTGTCGCGCATCTTGCGGCGCTCGCGGATGACGCGGGAGAGATTGGCCAGGGTTTCGGCGAGGTTGCCACCGGTCTTCTGCTGGATCGCCAGCACGATGCCGAAGAAATTGGCTTCGGCGCAAGGCATGCGCTCGAACAGCTTGGTGGCGGCATCGGTCAGGGCCAGGCCCAGCGTCTGCGCCTCGACGATCAGGCGGAACTCGGTCTTGACCGGCTCCTGCGCCTCGTTGGCGATGATCCGCAGGCAGTCGTTCAGCGGCAGGCCGGATTTGATGCCGCGCACGATGACGTCGATCGCATTGGGAAATTCGTTGGAGAAGCGCTTCAGGCGTTTCTTGCGGCGCTGGTTCAAATAGAACGAGGGCAGGCCGAACCCGCCGATGAACAGGCCGGCGAGGCCGAGCATGCTGTTGCCGGAAGCAATGAGCATGACGAGACCGCCGACGAGCCCCGTGATCGCTGAAGAGACGAAGTACTGCCGGCGCGACCAGGTCAGGCCGGCCTGCTGGATCCGGACTTCCAGCGTCGCCTTGTTGCGGGCCTTTTCGCGGTTCTCGATATCCTTCAGGCTCTGGGCCACCTGGCCGCGCTTGGCGCGGTTCTGCGCCTCTCGATCAGCGACGCTGCGGGTGGCGACCGGGCTTGCGAACTCCTTGAGCCGCCGCTCGACGCGCGTCTGGCCGCTGAGCGAAGGATAAAGCAGCGCATAGGCAACGCCGCCGGCCGACAGGGCGGCAAGAATGGCGGCGGCGATCAGCCCGTAATCCATGGCGCTATCCCGTTCCCCCGGTTACGCCGCGGTCGCGTCGTTCTGGCTCTCGAGCTCGTCGAGGGCGGCAGCGAGACGCTGTTCTTCGCCGTAATAGCGCGCCCGTTCCCAGAAGCGCGGCCTGCCGATCCCGGTCGAGCGATGGCGGCCGATCAGCTTGCCGTTCGGATCCTCGCCCAGCACGTCATAGAGCATCAGGTCCTGGGTGATGATGACATCGCCTTCCATGCCCATCACCTCGGTGATGTGGGTGATCCGGCGCGAGCCGTCGCGCATGCGCTGAGCCTGGATGATGATGTCGATCGAAGAGCAGATCATCTCGCGCAGCGTCTTCGAGGGCAGGCTGAAGCCGCCCATGGTGATCATCGATTCGATGCGGCTCAGGCATTCCCGCGGCGTGTTGGCGTGCAACGTCCCCATCGAGCCGTCATGGCCGGTATTCATCGCCTGCAGCAGGTCGAAGGCCTCGGGTCCGCGCACCTCACCGACGATGATGCGTTCCGGCCGCATGCGCAGGCAGTTCTTGACGAGATCGCGCATCGTCACCGCGCCGGTGCCCTCGAGATTGGGCGGGCGGGTCTCGAGGCGCACGACATGCGGCTGCTGCAGCTGCAGCTCGGCCGCGTCCTCGCAGGTGATCACGCGCTCGTCATGCTCGATATAGTTGGTCAGGCAATTGAGCAGCGTCGTCTTGCCCGAGCCCGTACCGCCCGAGATCACCAGATTGCAGCGGACCTTGCCGATGATCTTGAGGATCTCGGCACCCGCCGGCGCGATGGCGCCGAAGCGGACCAGCTGATCGAGCGTCAGCTTGTCCTTCTTGAACTTGCGGATGGTCAGGGCCGGCCCGTCAATGGCAAGCGGCGGGGCGATGACGTTGACACGCGAGCCGTCGGCGAGACGGGCGTCGCAGATCGGCGACGACTCGTCGACACGCCGGCCGACCTGGCTGACGATGCGCTGGCAGATGTTCATCAGCTGCGCATTGTCGCGAAAGCGGACATTGGTGATCTGGATCTTGCCGCCGGTCTCGATGAAGGTCCGGCTGGCACCGTTGACCATGATGTCGGCGATGTCGTCGCGCGCCAGCAGCGGCTCCAGCGGCCCGTAGCCGAGGACGTCGTTGCAGATGTCGTCGAGCAGCTCCTCCTGCTCGGCGATCGAGAGCACGACGTTCTTCAGCGAGATGATCTCGTTGATGATGTCGCGGATTTCCTCACGCGCCGATTCGCCGTCGAGCTTGGCCAGCTGGGAGAGGTCGATCGCTTCGATGAGAGCACCGAAGATCATGCTCTTCATCTGGTAGTATTCGTCGGATTTCGGTGCCTCGACCGGCGCTGCCGGTGGCGGCGGGCGTCGAGCCTCGGCGATGGCCGGACGCGCATCGACCGACCTGGCCGCCGTTGCGATCGGGGCCATCGAAGCCGGCGCGACCGGCAGGCTCGCATTTCTCTTGCCGAACATCTCAGGCCTTCCGGCGCATCAGCTTGGCGACCAGCGGTTCGAACAGGCTGCGCTTGCCGCGCTTCGACTCACCACGCCCGGTGAGTGTCGTGGCGATCTGGACGAAGGCCTCGGCGACCTTGCCGCCGGCCTGAACCTCGGCGATCATCTGGCCGTTGTTGGCGGCCGTGCCGAAGAGCTGCGCATCGAAGGGGATTGCGCTCATCACCTCGACGCCGAGTGCCTTGGCGAACTCGGCAGCATCGATCTCCGGGCGCTTGGCGATCCCGACCTGGTTGAGGATCAGTCGCGGTACGGAATCGTTCGGCCGCGCCGCGCGCAGCAGATCCATCAGGTTCTTGGCGTTGCGCAAGGAGGCAAGCTCGGGTGCGGCGACGATCACAACCTCATCGGCGCCGATCAGGGTGCGCTTCGCCCACCCCGTCCAGACATGCGGCACGTCCAGCACGATGCAGGGCACGCTGGCGCGCAAAAGGTCGAGCACCAGGTCGAGCGCGTCGTCGCCGAGATCGACCGTGCGATCCAGGATTGCCGGCGCCGCCAGCAGCGCGAGATTCTCGCTGCAGCGCGAGAGCAGCCGGTCGAGCATGTTGGCATCGAGGCGCTCGGGCGCGAAGACCGCTTCGGCGATGCCCTGCGGCGGGTCCTGGTTGAAGTCGAGCCCGGCCGTGCCGAAGGCGATGTCGAGGTCGACGATCACGGTCGAGGCATCGAGATTGCGGCCGACCGCCCAGGCGAGATTATGCGCCACGGTCGAAGCGCCGACGCCGCCCTTGGCCCCGACCACGGCGATGGTGCGCCCGAGCGTCTCGGCACCCGGCGTGGCATAGAGATCGGACAGCGTGCGCAGCACGTCGAGCACGCCGAGCGGGGCGATCAGGTAATCGCTGACGCCGCGGCGGATCAGGTCGCGGTAAAGCTGGACGTCGTTGACATGGCCGATGACCACGACCTTGGTGCCGGGGTCGCAGCTCTCGGCCAGCGCATCGAGGCTGGCGATCAAGCGCGAAGGCTCGGTGACCGTCTCCAGCACGATGACGTTCGGCGTCGGGGCGGCGCGGAACGCCTCCACCGCCGCAGCCGGGCCGCCCATCTGGATGCGGGTCTGGGCCTTGTCCATGCGCCGGTCGGCCGTCACCGCCTGCATCGCGCTGGCGACGTCCTGCGTCTCGCAGAAGGCCTGCAAGGTGATGCGCGGCAGCGGCGCGATGATCTCCTCGCCGGGCGTTTCCGTCTCGTGAAGCGACGAGCCTGCCATCACTTGCCTCCGACGGCGGTGCTGATCGCGGTCTGCTCCTGGCGATACTGTGTTGACGGATCCTTGCCCTCGCGCAGCTTCTTGATCGCCTCCAGGCGCTTCTGGGTGTCGAGCCGGCCCTCGCCGCGCGCGCGGACGAGGTCGAGCGGATCGGCGACCTGCGCCGCGAGATTGGCCTGCGTCGAGCAGCCGAGATTCCACAGGGGCTCATTCGAGGCGTCGGTCTTGTAGCTCGAGACCCCGGCATCCTCCGGCCATTGCCCGCAGGAATGCGGCAGCCCGGCCTGCAGCGAGGCATAGGTCAGGCGGATCGGCGAGGCGAGGCCGGGATCGGCCACCGGATAGGTCCTGACCGAGAGTGCGCCCTGGGAAACCCCGGCTTGCGCGAGCGAGCGGCGGATGCCGTCGAGCGTATCGCGTGCGGCGAGCTCGCGCCCGGAGCCGGTGGGCACCTCGGCAACCAGGCCGCCACGACCGCTGCGGCGATAGTCCTGGCCGAAGCGGGTGACGTCGTCGGCCTGGCGCGGGTCGAGGCCGCTGCCGGAGCGGCCGACGAAGACGTCGAGCGAGCGCGGCGCATCGCGCAGCACGATCGGATGGCGCTCACGCGTATCGAACGGGGCGCCGCCCGCGGTGAGATCGCCCTTGGCGCAGGCGCCGAGCGCAAGCGCAGCTGCGAGCACCGGCAGGAGACCTGCCGGGCGGCGACGGCTCATCTGGGTTCTGTCGTCTGTCGTCACGCTCGCCATCCCTTGCAGATGCATGCTCGCGGCCCTCAATCGGCGATGAAGCCGACGCGGCCGCGGTAAGCCTGGGGAACAGGCCCGCCGCTGGTCGTGCCGTAGATCTTGTTGAGCCGCCCCATCAGGATCGTCTGGGCGTCATGGGCCTCGACGAAGCCGTCATCGGGCCGGTTGAGCTGGCCGGGGTCGACCGGTTTGACGATATAGGGCGTCACCGCGATCATCAGCTCGGTCTCCTCGCGCTGGTAATCACGCGAGCGGAACAGCGTGCCGATGATCGGAATGTTCATCAGGCCGGGCAGGCCGTTGATTGCCTGGCGCGAGACGCGCTGGATCAGGCCGGCAGTCGCCAGGGTGCCGCCGGAAGGCAGTTCGACCGTGGTGTCCGACTTGCGCACGCGGAATCCGGGGGCGTTGACGGCGGTGGCCTCGGTCGGGTTGAGGCGGAGTTGGTTCTCGAAATCGAGCTCGGTGACCTCGGTGGCGATCCGCATCGAGATCCGGTTTTCCGACATCACGATCGGCGTGAAATTGAGCGAGACCCCGATTGGCTTGTACTGGATGTTGAGCACGCAGCGATTGGTCGTATCGCATGAATAGCCGTTCGGGATCGGCACCTCGCCGCCGGCGGTGAATTTGGCGCTCTCGCCCGAGATCGCCGTCACGGTCGGCTCGGCCAGGACCCGCGACAGCCCCGCCCGCTCGAGCGCCCGCAGCGTGAAATTCGTCGAGTTGCCGATGCCGGCGCCGATCGCGGTTGCCGCAAGCTGCTGCGGCTGCAGCGAGAAGGGGGTGTCGATCGAAGGCGTGATGCTGAACTTGCCGAGCTTCCATTCGCCGGTCGAGTTGATGCCGAGCTGCTTGATCGCCTTGCGCGAGACCTCGGAGACCACGACCTTGACCATGACCTGGTCGCGGCCGCGGATGGTCAAAGAGTTGATTACGGCGCCCTTGGTCGCATTCGCCCCGTCGCCGGAAATGCCGACAAAGGCATTGGCGATGTCGAGCGCCTGGGTCGCTTCGGAGGCGCTGGCGACATTGCCGACCAGCAGGATCGAATTGCCGGCCGGCTTCACCTGGATCTGCGCCTGCGGCATCGCCGAGCGCAAGGTCTGGCGCAGCACGTTGAGGTCGCGGCCGACCTCGATCTCCAGCGCGGTGATCTGGCGCCCCTCGGCGTCGAGCACGAACATCGAGGTCGAGCCGTCGGCCATGCCGATGATGAACAGCTTGCGGGCCGAGCGCACGACAGCGTTGGCGACCTTGGGATTGGCGACGAACACTTCCTTAGCGTCGCGCGGCAATTCGACGATCAGCGAGCGCCCGATCGAGAGGTCGAGCTTGCGCGAGATCGCATGCTCGCTCGCCCCGACATTGAGCACCGGTGCAGCGCCCTTCCCCTGGGCCAATGCGGGGGCAGCGGCGATCACCGCCGCCAGCGGCAACAGGGCTAAGCCAAAACGTCGCCACGGAGCGGCGGAGCGGCGATTGTGAAAGTCGTTGCTGACGGGGATCATGGCTTAACGCCCTTGCTGGTGACGCCGTAGCGCACGAGGGTCATTCCGCCTTCACTGGCCGGGGGGCTCAGGTCGCCGGCGTCCTGGAGGCTGCGCAGCGAGAGCGAGAGCGAGCTCGTCTTCTGAGCGAGCGTGACGATGTCGACCTGATGAGGGTCGAGCTCCAGGGTCGCGGTCTCGCCGACCACGACCTTCTCGCCATTCTTCTCCTGGACGTTCTGGCCGATCGCCAGCACCCGGACATTGACCAGGACCGCCTCGCTGGCCGGCGGCGAACCGTCCTTGCTGTTGCTGTCGTCGCGGGTGGTGCGGATCACGTCGACGCGGTCATTGGGCAGGACGAAGCCGCCGGCGGTGTTGGCCCCGCGGCTGTCGGTGGTGATGGCAACGGCGCGCTTGCCGGCCGGCAGGATGGCCGAGAGGAAGCCCGAGGCATCGGTGCGGATCAGCTTCTCGCGGCGGATCGGCTCGGAGCCGAAGAGCTGGGCCCGCGCCACCTGGCCGACGAACTCCGCCTCGCCATCAGGCGCGTCCTGGCGGCGGATCACGCCGGAGGGCAGGCTCGCAAGCGGCCAACCGATCCAGCGCAGATCGCTCGCAGCAAGCCGATTGCCCAGCGGAATATCCGCGGCCGCGACCAGTACCTCGACGGTCGGCGCCGGCTCGTATTTGGTCACCGACGGAGTGGTAACCTTGGGCGGCCGGCTGATCAGCAGGGCCGCGCCCAGCCCGGCGACCAGCGCGATGGCGAGGATGATGATTCTGGCGGGACTCATGACTGGCGATCCTCAGCCAGCACGAGCTGGCCCTGGGCCGGATCGTGCCGCCGGAATCGTCAACTTATGGTTAACCGGACGTATCTTTTTGGCGGGATC
>JAKFDB010000108.1:0-13484 GCA_036676315.1 Bradyrhizobiaceae bacterium | reverse complement strand
CGCTCGGCGCCTTCGGCCGGCGCGAGAGCGGCGCGACCGGCCGCTCGGTCCGGTACTGGCCGCGGGCGATCGCGGTGAAGAGCAGGGCGACCGAGGTCAGCGTCATCAGCCACCAGGTCTGGAACGAGGCGAAGCCGAGCGCCGCCAGCGAGAAGGCGGTGGCATAGGCGGCGACGCCGCCGGCGGCCAGCGCGCCCGGCATGCGCCCTGCGGCGCTGATCGCGAAGTACAGCGCGAGCGCTGCGGTCGCCGCCCCGACCAGCCCGAGCTCGTACCAGGTCTCGAACAGGATCGTGGTCGGCACCTCCAGCGGCAGCGCGCCGGTGATGCGTCCGCGCAGCACGGTATCGAGCCCGTGGCCGGTGATCAGCTGGACCGGCCGGCTCGAGATGATGTCGGCCCAGATGTCGAGCCCGACAGCGACCGTACTGAAGGCATTTGGCGAGAGCCGCAGCAGCGGCAGGAGCAGGAAGGGCAGGAGCGGCGCCAGCAGCATCAGGGCGGCGATGACGCCGCCGACCAGCCGAGCGCCGAAGCGGCGATTGGCGCTGACCACGCCGAAGGCGATCGCGCCGAACAGCATCGCCGCCGCCTCGCCATCCTCGAAGCGGGTCAGTGCCAGCAGCCCGACGACGAGGGCGAGGCCGAGTGCGGTCAGTCCGCGTTCGCGCGACAGCAGCCAAGCCAGCGCCGGCCAGGACATGATCAGGACGACGCTGACGCCGCGCTCGACGCTGCCGGCCTCGTTGGCGGCGCGCGAGTCGGCGGGGCTCAGCGCCTCGGTGAGCAGCAGGCCCAGCGCAAGGATGGCTGCAAGCCCGGTGCCGAGGGCCGCGAGGTTCAGGTTCGAGGCGCGCATGCGCTCGGGCAGGGCGGCGGCCCCGGCAAAGCCGAGCACGACGGCGAGAAAGAGGTTGCCGGCCTTCTCGCTGGCCGAGCCGGTATAGGGGCTCCAGACCAGCGACAGAACCGCCCAGGCCACGAGGGCGAGGAGGGTCAGCCCGGCGAGGCCGGAAAGCGAGCTCTTCAGATTATTGCCGAAATCGGCCGGGTTCTCGATCAGCGCGGCGATGACCAGCAGCACGACGCCGATCGGCGCCAGCACCACTGCGGCGCGGCGCGAGACCAGCGAGGCCAGCGGCAAGGCGAGGGCCAGCGTCGCAAAGCCGATGCGGCGCAGCAGCAGCGCCGCGGAGGCGGCGGGGTCAAGCGGGATCTGGGCGTTTGGGCGGATCATCAGCGGTACGCGTTCAAGCACAAGGCCGCTTCTCCGGAGGGATCGCCGGCGCCAGCCCTTTGCCACCCTAGCGCCTGCCGACGCAGCCGGCTGTAGGTGCGGCGCAACACTGGCGCGGCATCTCGCTACGGCAAGCCGGGCGGTGCGGCGAAAGCCCTCTGGCCGGGCGCGGCAATCCATGAGATGAAAGACCGACATGACCGCTCCGCTCGCCGCGATCGTCTACGCCTCCGGCTTCCCCATCGACGAGTTGATGGCGGAGGTCGCAGCCCGCCTGCGGCAGGAGGCCGTTCGGCTCGGCGGCGTGGTCCAGCACAACGTGGATGATTGCCAGCGCGGCTGCGCCAGCATGGCGCTGGAGGATCTCGCCTCCGGCCGCCGTTTCGCGATCAGCGAGGACCGCGGCGCCGGCGCGACCGGCTGCCGGCTCGACGCGGCCGGGCTTGCGGCCGCCGGCGGCGCCGTGGCGAGCGCACTCGAGGGCGCCGTCGACCTTCTGATCATCAACAAGTTCGGCAAGCAGGAAGCGCTGGGGCAGGGGCTGCGCGCCGAGATCGCCGCCGGCTTCCTCAGCGGCCTGCCGCTTCTGACCGCCGTGCGCGAGGACATGCTCGCCGCCTGGAACGAGTTCGTCGGCGAGAGCTGGCAGCGCCTGCCGCCGGAGCGCGCCGCGATCGAGGACTGGGCGCTTTCGAGCCTGCGTCAGCCCGCCTGAGGCCATCCCTGGGAGTTGTGAAACCGGTGCTGCCAGGCAGTGATTTCCTCGACGACTATCTCGTAAGACCCGATCCGGCGGCGGCGCGTCTCGGCGCCACCGTGCGCGGCATCGACCAGACCGGCGCAACGGTCGAGACGCGGGTCGTGACCGAAAGGGCGCTGACGCTCTATCTGAACGCCCAGGAGATCGTCACCATGATGACGATCGGCGATCATCCCGAGTATCTGGCGCTCGGCTATCTGCTCAACCAGAACATGTTGAGGCGCGGCGATCCCGTCGAGGCGGTCGACTATGACGAGGAGCTCGAGGTCGTGGTGGTGCGCACGCCCGAGCGCACCGATTTCGAGCAGAAGCTGAAGAAGAAGACCCTGACCTCCGGCTGCGCGCAAGGGACGGCCTTCGGCGACCTGATGGAGGCGATCGACGAGATCAAGTTGCCGCGCGCCGAATTGCGCACCAGCTGGCTCTATGCGCTGACCCGCAAGATCAACACGACGCCTTCGCTCTATCTCGAGGCCGGCGCGATCCATGGCTGCGTGCTCTGCGAGCAGGACAAGCCGCTGGTCTACATGGAGGATGTCGGCCGCCACAACGCCGTCGACAAGGTCGCCGGCTGGCTCTTCCGGCACGATGTCGATCCCGGCAAGATGATCTTCTATACCACCGGCCGCCTGACCTCGGAGATGGTGATCAAGACCGTGCGCATGGGCATCCCGATCCTGGTCTCGCGCTCCGGCTTCACCGAATGGGGCGTCGAGCTCGCCCGCAAGGCCGGGCTGACGCTGATCGGCCGGGCGCGCGGAAAACGCTTCGTCGCGCTCGCCGGCGAGGACCGCATCGTCTTCGACCAGAATCTCGACAGCGTCGAGGAAGAGGGCGGCAAGCATCGCCGCAAGGGATCGAGCGGTGATGACTGAGCCGCTGCCGCAGACGCTTGCCCTGCCCACCCTCGGCCTGCTCCTCGCGGGCGGGCTCGCCCGTCGCATGGGCGGCGGCGACAAGCCGCTCAGAACGATCGCCGGCCGCACCATCCTGGCGCATGTGATCGAGCGGCTGGCGCCGCAATGCGACGGACTGCTGGTCAACGCCAATGGCGATCCCGCCCGCTTTGCCGACTATGGCCTGCCGGTCGTGGGCGACAGCGTGCCGGATTTCGCCGGCCCGCTCGCCGGCATCCTGGCCGGGCTCGACTGGTTGGCGGCGAACCGTCCAGGCATCGACTGGATGGTCAGCGTCGCCGCCGACACGCCGTTCATCCCACGCGATCTCGTCGCGCGGCTGCATGCGGCGCGTCTTGCCGCCGGGGTGCCGCTGGCCTGCGCCGCCTCGGGCGGCTGGACCCATCCGGTGATCGGGCTCTGGCCGGTTTCCCTGCGCGAGGCGCTGCGCCATGCACTGACCGTCGAGGACGAGCGCAAGATCGACCGCTGGACCGCCCGTCATGGCGTCGCCAGCGCGCAATGGGCGACCGAGCCGGTCGATCCCTTCTTCAACGCCAACCGCCCGGAGGACCTCGACGAGGCGGAGCGACTTCATGTCCGGCTGGGTACGGCTTGATCGCCCTTGCCCGAGTGACTAGCTTCAACTGATAAGCTCGGCCTATCAGAGCGCTTTTGTGGGGGAAGCAGCATGAAATCCTTCGTCTTCGCCGTGGTCTTCGCCGTTGCGGGCGCCTATGCGGCGAGCCTTGTGCTCGCGACTTATCAGCGCCCTGTCGAGGTCGCCTACAGCACCGGCAGCGTCAGGCTCTGACGGCGTTACGGCCCTCCAGCAGGGCCTTCAGCCCGGCGAGGTCATGCGCGACCCAGGCCGCGTCGCGTTCGTATTCCTCCTCCGTCATCCCGGCGCGGCGATAGAGCGTGAACACCAGCTCGCAGCCGTCGCCATTGGCGAGGAGCCGCAGCGGATTGCGCATCGGCGCGCCGTTGTCGGGGATGACGCTGTGGTCCAGGACGCCGTGCTCGTTGCGGGGGCTGAAGCGCAGCGTCATTGGCCCCATCGGGGTCTGCGCCCGCCAGTCGGGCCCGCCGGCCGGCTCGAAGGAGTGGCCGAGGCCCGACGCCCATTGCGGAAAGTTCGCCGGCTCCGCCAGGAACTCGTAGACCTCGGCGAAGGAGCGTTCGATGGCGACGCCGATATGGCGCGCAGGCTGGACCGCCATGGCTGCAACTCCCTGTTGACTGGAACATAAAGGGAACGTTAGCGGCTTCCGGCCGCCAGCGCCAGAGGGGCGTCGCCGGTACTTGCAAGCCGGGCAACGGCATGGTCGGTTGCGCTCCCGCTGGATTCGCCGCAGGCGCGCGCTTGTGCGATGCGCGTTGCCGCAACCGGGAGTGGCGGCAGGGAGGGAGCGCGAAAGCAGGGTTGATGAGCGATACTGCCGACGCCTCGAGGAAAATCGTCCGGATCGCCGGCTATGGCGCCGCCATGGCCGCTGGCACGGTTGCGGTCGCTGTCCTGGTGCTTTGGCTGCTCGATCTCTTCTTTCCGGCGCCGCTGCCGGCGCCGACCCCCCCGCCGGCCGCCCTGCTGCACCCTGCCGACGCGGCTGCGCTTTCGCCGCAAGCTTCCGCCGCGCGTTCGCTTGCACCTGCCTCCAGGTCGCGGCCGAACCAGTTGCCGCAGATCAGGACCGAGCTTGCCGCGGAGATCGCCAGCGGCACGGTTACGGTCGATCCCTTCGGTGGTTGGATCGCGATCCGGCTGGCAAGCCCGCTCGGCTTTGAGCCCGGGCGCGCCGACCTGCTCCCCGGCTTCGCCACGCTCGGACGACGTATCGCCGCCATCCTCGAGCGCGAGCCGGGCATGGCGCGCGTCGTCGGGCACACGGACGATCGCGCCCCGCCCAGGAGCGGTAAGTTCAAGGACAACCAGGCGCTCTCTGCAGCCCGTGCCGCCGCCGTCGCCGACTTGCTGCGTGCCGGGCTCAGCGACGGTTCGCGATTGAGCACCGAAGGCCGCGGCGGGAGCGAGCCGATCGCCGCCAATGCGACGACAGACGGGCGCGCCCGCAACCAGCGCGTCGAAGTGCTGATCACCCGAGCGCCGTGAGCGGGCGAACTATTCGATGACGATGCGCGGCGCCGCCCGCACCGGCCCGGCGAGGCCATCCCGGACTTGCCGCGCGATCGCCAGATAGGCCTTGGCATGGGGGCTGTCGGGGTCGCTGGCGACGATCGGCCGGCCGCCATCGGAGGTTTCGCGGATCGGCATCGCCAGCGGGATCTCGCCGAGGAAGGGCACGCCCTGCCGCTCCGCCTCGTGTCGGGCCCCGCCATGGGCGAAGATGTCGGAGCGGTGGCCGCATTCCGGGCAGACGAAATAGCTCATGTTCTCGACGATGCCGAGGATCGGCACCTCGACCTTCCTGAACATCGCGACGCCGCGGCGGGCATCGAGCAGTGCCAGATCCTGCGGCGTCGAGACGATGACGGCGCCGGCGAGCGGCGTCTGCTGCGCCATGGTGAGCTGCGCGTCGCCGGTGCCGGGCGGCATGTCGACGACGAGCACGTCGAGTTCGCCCCAGGCGACCTCGCGCAGCATCTGGGTGATCGCCGAGATCACCATCGGCCCGCGCCAGATCATCGGCGTTTCCTCGTCGATCAGGAAGCCGATCGACATGACCTTCAGGCCATAGGCCTCCATTGGCGCGAGCGTGCGCCCGGAGACCAGGCGCGGCTTGCCGGTGATGCCGAAGATCTTCGGCACCGAGGGGCCGTAAATGTCGGCATCGAGCACGCCGACCTTCATGCCGAGCGTCGCCAGCGCGACCGCGAGATTGGCGGTGGTGGTCGACTTGCCGACGCCGCCCTTGCCGCTGGCGACGGCGATGATCTGCTTGACGCCGGGCACGCCGGCGGCCTTCGGCACGGCGCCACCTGGCCCGGCCTGCGCCTGGCGGCGGGCCTGCGTCGCCGCCGATGGCGCGGCGGAGGAGGGCGCCTTGTCGGCGGTGAGCCCGACGAGCACCTGCCTCACCCCCGGCAAGCCGCTGACCGCGCTCTCGGCCGCCTTGCGCACCGGCTCCATCGCGCCGGCCTCGGTCGCGTCGATGCCGATGGCGAAGATGATCTTGCCGTCCTCGATCAGGATGTCGCCGATGCGGCCGGAAGCCGCGAGCGATTGCCCGCTCGCCGGCAGCTTCACCAGTTCGAGCGCGCGCAGGATGTCGTTTCGGGAGAGGGCCACGGCTTTTGGCTCCGGTTCGAGGGCGGCGGCAGCGTCAGGCCGCGGCCTTGCGGATATGGAAGACGAGCAGGCCTTCCTCGGCGCTGCTTTGCTCGATGGTGTCGCCGGTCTCGCGCATCAGGTTCGGGATGTCGATCGCCGCCATCGGGTCGGTGCATTCGATCAGGAAGAGCGCGCCGGGAGCAGCCCCTTTCAATGCCTTGCGGACGCGCAGCGCCGGCAGGGGGCATTTCAGGCCACGCAGGTTGAGCGGGATCGAGGTCATGGGCGCAGCCTGTCGAAACGATTGTGTCTCATATGACGCCTTTTCGCGCAGGGGCAACTGCGGCCCTTTACCCTTCTCTCCTCGGGGGAGAAGGTGTCTGCTCAGCAGACGGGTGGGGAAGGATGGTTCAGGTCGATGAAAGAGCGCCGGCGCGGCGACACTCCCCTCATCCGACCCGGCTTCGCCGGGCCATCTTCTCCGCCGAGGGGTTCCTCTGCGAAAGACGAAGCGAGGCTCCTCCCTTCCCCCTTGTGGGGAAGGGTAGGGGGATGGGGGGCGAACGACTGGGTGCAACGGTGCCTGTAGCAGCGAACCGGTCTTGTCTCGCGGCGGGGTGCTTCGACTTTCCGCCCCCCACCCCTGCCCCTCCCCACAAGGGGGAGGGGTTCCCGCGTCCTCCTCGGTTTTGCAGAGCAATCCCCGAGGGGAGAAGGGCCGTTGCCGGGCTTTCGCTCGCCTTGGCGCTCGTCTTTGCTCTGCCCGCCACCGCCCAGGAACTGCGCGGCCATGGCGGCCCGGTCCGGGCCGTCACGGTCTCCGCCGATGGTACGCACGCGCTGACCGGCTCCTTCGACCAGTCGGCGATCCTCTGGAACCTCGCCAATGGCAGTGCCGAGAAGGTCCTGCGCTTCCATCAAGGCGCGATCAATGCCGCCGTTGCCGTCGCCGGGCTCGGCTTCGCCACCGGCGGCGAGGACGGCAAGGTCGCGCTCTGGCAGGGCGCCGCCGCGGAGCCGGCCCGGGTGTTCGATGGCCACAAGGGGCCGGTCGCGGCGCTGGCGCTATCTCCGCAAGGCGACCGGCTCGCTTCCGCCTCCTGGGACGAGACGGTGCGGATCACGGGACTCGCCGATGGCTCGGCGCAGCTGCTCGAGGGGCACAAGGGGCCGGTCAACGGCGTCGCCTTCCTGCCCGGCGGCGGGCTCGTCTCCTCTGGCTATGACGCGACGCTGCGGATCTGGCCTGCCGATGGCGGCGTGCCGCGGGTCGTGACCGTGCCGGCACCGCTCAACGGCGTCGTCGTCGCGCCCGATGGCGAGATCGCGGTCGCTGCTGCCGATGGCCGTCTGCGCCTGTTCGGGCCGGAGGGCGCGGTGCGGGCTGAGATCGCGATCGGCGAGACGCCGCTGATCGCGCTCGCCATCTCGACCGATGGTGCGACCATTGCGGTCGGCGGCCTGCGCGGCCAGGTCGCGCTGATCGAGCGCCGGACGAGGACGATCCGCGCCACGCTGATCGGGCCCGGCCTGCCGGTCTGGTCGCTCGCCTTCCTGCCCGATGGCAGCCAGCTTCTCTCCGGTGGTGCCGACCGGCTGGTCAGGCGCTGGAATGCGGTGACCGGCGAGCATGTCGGCACGGTCGTGCCGCGCGCCGGCGAGGACGCGCTCGCAGCCTTCCAGGGCGAGCGCGGGGCAGAGGTCTTCCGCGCCTGCGCCGCCTGCCACACGCTGACGCCGGCGGATGGCAACCGGGCCGGCCCGACCCTGCACGGCATTTTCGGCCGCCGCATCGCCACGGCGCCGGGCTACGCCTTCTCGGCGGCGCTGAAGGGCATGGACATCGTCTGGAGCAAGGAGACGGTGGCCAGGCTGTTCGAGGTCGGGCCCAATGCCTACACGCCCGGCACCAAGATGCCGGAGCAGACGATCGGCTCGGCTGCCGACCGACAAGCGCTGGTCGACTGGCTGGAGAAGGTGACGCGGTAGCGCGCGCCATTACCTTCGGAAATAGTCCGTCATTCCGGCCGAAGGGCCGGAATCCATCATAGAACTCGGCACCTTTCGATGGATTCCGGAGCGGCGCGGCTTCGCCGCTTGTCCGGAATGACGGGTGGTTCTGCCAAAGCAACGGAGCCTTGTGTAGAAAAGGCGGCCCTCAGGCCGCCTTCTTGCCCGCGTCGAACGGAATCTCGATGTCGACGGCGAGGGTGGAGACCTTTGCCCCGCGCTCCATCTTGACGGTGACCTTGTCGTCATCGATCTGCACATGCTTGGAGATGACGCGCAGGATTTCGTCGCGCAGCTTGGTGACGAGATCCGAGCCGCCGACCGAGGCACGCTCATGGGCGAGCAGCACCTGCAGGCGATCGCGCGCGGCGGGGGCCGACTGGGTGCGGGAAAACAGGCGACGGAAGTTCATGCCGCTTTCCTTCCGAAAATCTTGCCGAAGAAGCTCCGCTTCTCGCCGGGAATGGTGACCGGCAGGGCTTCGCCTTTCAGCCGGCGCGCCGCCTCGAAATAGGCGATCGCCGGCGCGCTGCGGCCATCCGCCAGGGTGACGGGCGAGCCGACATTGGAGGCGCGCAGCACGTCCATGCTTTCCGGGATGATGCCGAGCAGCGGGATCGACAGGATCTCGAGGACGTCGTCCACCTTCAGCATGTCGCCGCGCTCGGCGCGGACCGGGTCGTAGCGTGTGAGCAGCAGGTGCTTCTCCATGCGCTCGCCGTTCTCGGCCTTGAGCGTCTTGGAATCGAGCAGGCCGATGATGCGGTCGGAATCGCGCACCGAGGAGACTTCCGGATTGGTCACGACAATGGCGACGTCGGCATGGCGCATGGCGAGCGTCGCGCCGCGCTCGATGCCGGCCGGGCTGTCGCAGATGACCCAGTCGAACGCGGTCTTCAGCGCGCCGATGACCTTCTCGACGCCTTCCTGGGTGAGGTTGTCCTTGTCGCGGGTCTGCGAGGCCGCCAGCAGATAGAGCGTCTCGACCCGCTTGTCGCGGATGAGCGCCTGCGCCAGCTTGGCTTCGCCCTGGATCACGTTGACGAGGTCGTAGACCACCCGTCGTTCGGCGCCCATGACGAGATCGAGATTGCGCAGGCCGACGTCGAAGTCGACGACCACGACCTTGTCGCCGTTCTGCGCCAGGGCAGCCCCAAGTGCGGCGGAAGATGTCGTCTTGCCGACGCCGCCCTTGCCTGATGTGACCACGACTACTTTGCCCATAGGACTCTCCCGTTTGTGTGGACGCGCCGTCTACTCAGGCGAGTGATCCAACCTTGAATGTTTCGCCATCGAGCCAGAACTGGACGGCCTTGCCGTGGAGATCGGACTCCAGGTCCTCGGCCGTCTTGTAGTAGCCGTCGATCGCGACCAGCTCCGCCTCGAGCTTGCGGCAGAAGATGCGCGCGGAGGCGTCACCCATGGTGCCGGCCATCGCCCGGCCCCGGAGCGTGCCGTAAATGTGGATCGATCCGCCGGCGATGACCTCGGCGCCCGATGCGACCGATCCGACGATGGTCACGTCGCCTTCGGTGAAGATGATCGACTGCCCCGAGCGCACGGGCTGGGTAATGACGATCGAGGGCATGGCCTTGGCGGGCAACGGCTCGGCAGGAACTGCGGTCTCGTCAGGCACCACGCTCTCGGCGACAGTGGCCTCCTTGGCCTCTTCGGCGGCGGGGGCTTCGAAATCCGAGGTCTCGCGCCCGCCGGACATCGCCGGCGGCAGGTCCGGGCCGAGCCATGAGGGGCGCGCGCCTTCGATGCCCATGATCCGCACCTTGCGCGCCGAAAGCTGCTCGACGAGTTCGCGAAGCTGCTGGCGGTCGGTTTCCAGGCCTTCGACATCCAGCACCACCGGGCGCCGCAGGAAGAATCCGGCGGAACGGCTGGCGAGATCGTCGAGCCGCGCCAGCCAATCCTCGAAGGGCAGCTCCGGGGCCAGTGTCAGCGCGAGATAGGAGCGCCCCTTGAGGCGGATCGGCCGGGGTTGAGTTAACACGTTGGTCATCTTGGTTAATTTTGCGTTTCCTGGGTGTAGCCAGGGAATGGTTAACAAGCGGTAAAATTTCTGCCGCTGACCCATCGGAATGGGCTCGCCGAAAACCCTGAGGAGGGCTTAAAATTCGTTCGATATCAGTCGGTTGGTGAAAAATGGAAGCGCTGTTGAAAAGCTGCGCCGACCGGTATCGGCTGCGCTGCCCCTCGCTGGACCTGGAGCCGTTCCGCGGCGCCGTCTGCAGGCAGATTCGAGGCGTCACCGAGCTCTTCCGCGCCTCGGCGAATCGGTCACGCAGGAGCGCGCCGGCGCTGCAAGATGGTGCGATACCGCTTGAGTTCGGCCCAATGCCGCCATGCCCCGCATCAGGATGCCGGAACAGATGATCGCCTCGGCCCCGATCGGCGAGCCACAGCCGGCTGGTCACATCGCCACCGGACCGCAGTCCATCACGGAAGCGTGAGACTGGAACGGTCGGCGGAATAATCGGCGCTCCGGTGCATCTCACCTGCTCAACCAGGAGCAGGACATGTCGAGCAGAAATCTAAATGAGCCAAGCCGCCGCGCCGTGCTTCAAGGGGCGACTGCGGTCGCGCTGAGCTCGGTTGCGGCGAAAGCGCAGACCAAAGCTGCGGAGCCAGGGCCACGCGCCGGCGATCGCGTCTTCCTGACCAATGAAGATTCCAACACGTTGAGCGTGATCGATCCGGTGTCGGACACCTTGCTGCCGACGGTGAACCTGACCAGTTTCGACGAGGATCCGCGCCCTCCCTTCCGCTTCGTGACCGGCAATGTGACGCCGACACATGGCGAGATGGTCCAGAAGCCGCTCTATCATGGAGCGATTTCGATCCATGGCTGCGTACCGTCGCCCGATTCCCGGATGTTCGCGACAGCCGGCCGCGGCACGAGCAATCTCTATCTCGTCGACACGACGAAGCTGAAGGTCATTGGCAATCAGCCAAACCCGCAGGCCGGCCCGACGACGTCTCAAGACATGCTGACATCGGGCGTCCTGGTCGGGCGCGAGCCGCATGAGCCGACTTTCACGCGGAACGGCAAGGAGGTCTGGGTCGCGCTGCGCGGCGAGAACAAGATCGCCGTGCTCGATGTCCAGCGTGCCGTGGCGGAATCCTCCGGCGAACTCCCCAGAGGGGCGGCCATCCGCCGCTTCATGCCGGTCCTGCCGGGCCCGGCTATGGTCTGGTTCTCGGCCCGGGGCGAGATCGCGTTTCTGATCTCTCAGAAGATGTCGCGCATCGAGGTGTTCAACGTCAAATACGATGCGCAGGGCTTTTCGACGACCGAGCGCAAGGCGACGATCGATACCTCGGCGCAGGATCGCTTCGCCTTCGCCCCATTTCTGAAGATCACGCCCGATGGCCGGGAATTCTGGGTATCCCAGAAGCTCGCGGATTGTCTGTCGGTCTACGAGGCGGGCGCCGAGCACCGGCTTCTCGATCATGTGCCGCTCGGCGAGCGGGCACGCCCCAACCATGTCGAGTTCGTCCGCAATGAGCGTGGGAACGTGGCCTATGCCAGCTTTGCGCGTGTCGACGATGACGGACCGGAGGGGCGCACGTCCAGCCGGATCGCGATCATCGACAGATCGGCGCCAACCGGGAAACGACGCGTCGTCGGTCACTTCTTCAGCCATGGCCGCGAGGCGCACGGCATCTGGACCGACCCCTCCAATACGAAGCTCTATATCGCCCATGAGCTGGACGAGCTGCCGGGCTCGCCCCATGCCGGACAGACGGTCTGCAGCGTCTTCGACGTCGCTGATCCGCTGCAGCCGCGCTTCATCAAGCAGATTCCGCTCGGCACCCTCGACCTGCCGTCCGGCAAGCTGCGCAACAAGAAGTCGATCAACCTGGTCTATGTGCGTCCCGGCGCACGCAGCGAGACCGCGTAAAGGGAGGGCAGAAGATGGGATTCTCGCTAGGCGCGATCGCTTCTCTCGTCGCGGACGGCCCCGTGCTCGCGGGTGCACCCGGGCACGCCGGCCACCATGGTCATAGCCAGCATGGCGGAGGGACGACGCCGCCACCAGCGCCGGAAGACCGGGCCCCGGCCCAAGCTTCGCAGCCGGCACCAAAGGGGTACGACGCCTACCTCAGCGACATGCATGCCGGCATGGAGAAGATGATGCAGGACATGCATGCCGATCCGCCATCCGGCAATGCCGACATCGATTTTCTCGCGATGATGGTTCCCCATCATTGGGGGGCGGTCGAGATGGCGCGGCTGGTGCTGCGCGATGGACGCGACCCGCTGGTTCGCGAGATCGCCGAGACCATCCTTGCTTCGCAGTTGACCGAGATGCAAGGCATGCGCGGACGCCTCGAGACCCTTCGTCGTGGCGGGGACGACTACCCTTCGCTGAGCGGCAACAGGGGGCCGTAGCATGTTCGGCAGCGTGTCCGATCTCGAGATCGAAGGCCAGATTCCGGCTTTGCGGCGTTTTGCGCGCTCGCTTGCGCGTAATCGCGACGATGCCGACGAACTGGTCCAGGACACGCTGCTCCAGGCGCTTTCGCGCTGGAGGCAACTGCGAAGGCCGGGCAGCATCAGGGCATGGCTGTTCCAGATCCTGTTCAATCTGCATCGCACGCGGGGCCGCGATCGCCAGCGTCATCTGGTCCGCTTCAGCGACGAGGCCGGAGCGGACCATCCCGATCCGGCAGGCGACCAGACCCAGGGGCTGCACCTTAGCGACGCACTCTCGGCGCTCTCGCGCCTGCCCCAGGACCAGCGCATCGCACTCGAACTGGTGGCGATCGAAGACCTGACATATGAGGAGGTTGCCAAGGTGACCGAAGTTCCGATCGGCACCGTGATGTCACGCTTGAGCCGCGCCCGCGAGCGGCTGCGCTCCGAGCTCGAGGGCAGCAACGTCACCCGGTTTCGGAGGATGAAATGATGCCCGGCGCGCGCCCGATCGGCGATGACGACATCCAGGCCTTCATCGATGGACGACTCCCGCCGGACCGGCAGCGGGAAGTCGAAGCGTTCCTGGCTTCCGAGCCGGCATTGAGGAGCCGCACGAAACAGTTTCAGGCCGACGCACAGGCCTTGCGCGCGGCGGCGCAGCTTCGATCTCCGGAGCCGATCCCCGCGTCCTTGCGCCTTGGCGAGGTGAGGCGCCGCCGGGCGGCGCAGAACTTGTCGCGCCATCGGCGATTGGCGGCCGGCCTCTGCATCTTCGCCCTCGGTACCGCCTTGGGCATGGCTCTGTCTCGTCATGAAGCGGCGCCGTCAGCGGCGCGTCCCCAGATGACCGATGCTGTCGTCGCGTTTCGCGCCTTCGCGGGGCGAGCCGGCGATGCGATCGAGGTTCCGGCAGCACA
>JAKFDB010000107.1:0-39819 GCA_036676315.1 Bradyrhizobiaceae bacterium | reverse complement strand
GGAAGGGTTAGTCCCGCTGCGGCCAGGGCGATCAGGCCGGTGAAAACCGTCTTCATGCTGCATCCCTCCCGTTGTCGCCCCGTCGCGCGAGGCGGTTCTGCGAAGCTCCGGCCTTTTGCGGCGCCGGCAATACGGCGATGTGACAGCGAAGAACGCAGCCCGGGACTCAGCGTTGCGGGTCGTTCTCCAGCAGGATCGGCTTGCCATGCGGCGTCGCTTGCGCGGCGCGTTCCCAGGCGGCGCTGCGGGCATCGACGCCCGCATGCGTGGCCAGGCCCTTTTCGATCAGCAGATGCTCGAGCGCCTCGCACCAGCGCTCATAATAGTCAGAGCCGTCGCGGCAGCCGCCATGGCTGAGTGCCTCGCGGATCTCGGCGCCGAGCGCCTGCGCCCATTCATCGGCGCTGAAGATGCCGCGGTTCTGCAGCGCCACGACCAGCGCGAAGGCCTGCGCCTGCCAGGGTTCGGCGAAGACCGGACCCTGCGCGTCGCGCGGGATCGGCGTATCGGCGGCGAGGGCCTCGACGAGGCTGGTGTCAGGCTGGCTCAAGATAGCTTTCCCAGGCTTCGACGCTGACGCTGGAGTTCGGGTCGGCGTCGCGGCCCCAGAGCTCGGGACCGCTGAAGACGACGGTGTAGAGCCATTGCGCCGTTTCCGGGGCGCCATGGGCTCCGGTGTCCGGGAAGACGTGATTGCCGCGGATCGCCTCGACCTTGCCGAGCTTGCCACGGGCATAGCGCGGCAGGCGGGTATGGTGCTGCGGGTGCATCACGATGGTCCGTACCGCGTCGCCGACGGCAAAGCGCGCCGGAGCGGCCGCGTCGCGCTCATAGGGAAAGCCGCGCCGCAAAACGGCTGGAACGTCTGCGCCCTTCAGGACGCGCTTCGGCACGGTTCCCTTCGTCGCCGGCGCACCGCTGTCGAGCTCGCCTGGCGTCGCAAAGCCGTGCCGGACCAGCACGTCGCGCAAGCCGGCATACCAGATCTCGTAATAGGACAGCGACAGGTAGTCGGCCGGCGGGATGGCCTCGCGCGCATGCCGGATCTCGTCGATCGTCCAGTGCCCCATGGCACCGGCGGCGACGTTCAGCGCCAGCATCCGGGCTTCCCAATCGGCATGGAAGATCGGCTCGCCCGGCTCCGGCCGGACCGGGCCGAAGCCCATCTGGCCGCCGAGATCCTGTCCGCCGTTCATGGCTGCGCTCCCGCTTGCAGCAGGCCGACGCCGATCATCGAATCGCGGGTCACAATCGCGGCCAGCTCGTCCTCGGACCAGCCCTCGGTGCCGGCCGGGCGCTGCGGCACGACGATGAAACGGGTCTCGGCGGTCGAATCCCAGACGCGGATGCGCTGGCCCTCCGGCAGGGTGACGCCGAAATCGGCCAGCGTGCCGCGCGGATCGATCACCGCCTTGGAACGATAGGGCGGCGATTTGTACCAGACCGGCGGCAGGCCGAGCACCGGCCAAGGATAGCAGGAGCACAGGGTACAGACGATGAGGTTGTGCTCTTCCGCGGTGTTGAATACGGCGACGATGTGCTCGCCGCCGCGCCCGCCATAGCCGAGCTCCGCCACGGCGGCGGTGCCGTCGGCCTGGAGGCGCTGCGCATAGGCCGGGTCGCTCCAGGCCTTGGCGACGACACGGGCCCCGTTGCGCGGGCCGATCTTGGTTTCATAGGTGTCGATGATGGCGTCGAGCGCCGCCGGGTCGACATAGCCCTTCTCGACCAGCAGCGATTCCAGCGCCTTCACCCGCGCCTCGATCGGCGTGAAATGATTGTCGTGGTCATGGTCGTGGTGATGATGGTGGTCATGGCCGCTCATCGCCGCCTCCTCCTCATGCCAACCGGATCGTCAGGCCAGTCTTATCCGGGCCGCCCGCTCGAACCTGACCGCGAAAGCGACCAGCGACTTGTCCGAACCCTTCGGCCCGATCACTGAAAGCCCGAGCGGGGCGTCGTCGCGGTAGGCCACAGGAATCGAAACCTGCGGGAAACCGGAGAGACCCGCAAGGCAGAGCAGACGCAAGGCCCGGTTGCGGAAATCCTCGAGCTCGCTCTCGCCGGCGCTGACCAGGGGCGCGATGTCCGGCACGGTCGGCAGCAGCAAGACGCCGTCCTGGCCGAGCAGCCTTGCGAGCCTGGCCCGGAAGTTCCGGCGGACGCTCTCGCCGCGGGCGACCTCGGCGTCGCTGACCGATTTGCCGAAGGCGAAACGCTCGGCGACGCCGGGACCGAGCGGCGGCGCGAAACGCTCGATCATCGGCCCGTCGGCAGCCCAGGCCTCGCGACCCTGGATCCAGCGGAAGGCCCAGTAGAGCGCGTCCATGTCGCGCACGGCCCGGACACTCTCGGGCTGGCCGAGCAGGGGCACGACGCGCTGCACGGCGCTGCGCAGGATCGTTTCCGCTTCCGGTACCGCCTGGGCGAAGAGATCGTCGGCGAACAGCAGCCGCGGGACATCCGGCAGGGCCGTGCGGTCCTTGCCGAACAGGGTGTTGGCGACGCGGGCGAAGGTCTCGCCGTCGCGGGCGAAGAAGCCGGCGGTGTCGAGGCTCGCCGCCAGCGGCCAGGCGCGCTTCAGCGAGAGCCGGCCATGGCTCGGGCGGATGCCGAAAAGCCCGCCATAGCTTGCCGGAGCGCGCACCGAGCCGCCGGTATCGGAGCCGAGCGCGATATCGGCGAGCCGCCCGGCGACCGCGGCCATCGAGCCGGAGGAGGAGCCGCCGGTGATCCGGTCCGGCGCAGCCGGATTTACGGGTGAGCCGAAATGGGCGTTCTTGCCGTTGAGCGAGAAGGCGAGCTCGTCGGTGTGGGTCTTGCCGACGAAGCGGGCGCCGGCGTCGAGCAGCGCCTTCACCACCGGCGCCGTCCTGGCCTTGATGCCCGATTGCGCCAGCACGGTCGGCGAGCCGGCGCCGGTCGGATAGCCCTTGATGTCGAACAGGTCCTTGACCGCCAGCGTCAGGCCCGAGAGCGGGCCGGAGGAGGCGTGGTTCACCTTCGCCGGGGGATAGGGAATGAAGCAGCGGAACGGATCGTCCTCGACCATGATGCGCTAGATCCCCCTGGCGTCGCCGTCCGAGCGCGGATCATGCGTCGCCTCGACATGACCCTTCTGGTGCTTGACCAGCATGCCGGCATGGCCGAACTGGTCGGAATAGGCCTCGCTATATTCCTCGACCGGGTGGCCGGCGGCGGTGAGCCTCGCCAGCAGCATCGGGTCGAAGCGGCTTTCCAGCTTGAGCGAGATCGAGCCGGCGCCCCAGGTCCGGCCGAAGAGCCAGCGCGGCGCGTCGACGGCCTCAGTGACGCCCTGGCCGAAACGGTAGCGCGACAGGATCTGCGCCTGGAACTGCGGCTGGCCGTCGCCGCCCATCGCGCCATAGGAGACGATCCGGCCGTCGTCGAAGCGCGCCAGCGGCGGGTTGAGCGTGTGGAAGGGCTTGCGGCCCGGTGCCAGCGGGTTCAGCGCCTTGCGGTCCAGCGAGAAGGAGACGCCGCGATTCTGCCAGTTGATGCCGGTCTTTGGCAGGATGCAGCCCGAGCCGTATTCCCAGTAGACCGACTGGATATAGGAGACCGCGAGGCCGGAGCCGTCGATCGCGCCCATCCAGACCGTGTCGCCCTGGCCCGGCCGGAACGGCCAGCTCGCGGCGCGCCGGCGGTCGATCTTCTGCGCCTCGCGGGCAAGCACGGCCTCGCTCAGCAGGCTCGCCGGGTCGAGCGTCATGAAGGCCGGGTCGGTGATGACCTCGTCGCGGAGCGCCAGAGCGCGCTTCACCGCCTCGACCAGGCCGTGATGGTGGTCGAAGCTCTCGGCGCGGCTGACGCCGAGCTTCTCGAAGATGCCGAGGATCAGCAGCGAGGCCAGGCCCTGGGTCGGCGGCGGGAAGTTGTAGGCGGTCAGACCGGGCAGCCGCAGCGAGAGCGGCTCGACGGCACGGGCCCGGAAGGCTTCGAGATCGGCCCGCGTCACCGGCGCGCCGAGACGATCCAGATCGTCGGCGAGTTCGCGGCCGATGTCGCCGCGATAGAAGTCGTCAAGGCTGGAATGGGCCAATTGCTCGAAGGTCGCGCCGAGGGCCCTGGGCTTGCGCCGATCGCCGGCCTTGGGCCGCTCGCCGCCCGGCCAGAAGAATTCGCTGAAGCCCGGCGCGGCCTTGGTCGCCTCGACCTCCTGCGGCCAGGTGCGCAATTCGGAATCCGAGATGGCGTAGCCTTCGCTGCAATGGCGGATGGCGTCGGCCAGCAGGTCCTTCAGCGGCAGCCTGCCGCCGAGGCTTTGCGCCAGCGCCAGCGCCGCCTGCCAGCCGCCGATCGCACCCGCGACGGTGATCGCCGCATCGGCACCACGGGGCGGCAGGGCGTCATAGCCCTTCTCGCGATAGCGCTCGATCGTGGCGAGCGAGCCGGCCGAGCCGCAGGCCTCGATGGCGTGGACCTTGCCGCCGGGCGCGTGGATCAGCCAGAAGCCGTCGCCGCCGATCGCGTTCATATGCGGGTAGACCACCGAAATGGTCGCAGCCATGGCGACCATCGCCTCGATGGCGTTGCCGCCTTCGGCAAGGATCGCCCGGCCGGCTTCGGAAGCGAGATGGTGGGGTGCGGCGACCGCCGCGCTGGCGAAGACGGGAGAGTCGGGCATCAGGCTCTTTTCATTCGGGGTAGCTGTGACCATTTGCCGATCAGGCGCGATTTTGTTGCATGCCGGCGCTGCCTAGGCTAGGCGGTCTGCGCATGGGTCCGAGGAATGGAAGCATGGCCGCAGGGCGTACCAACTGGCGCAACATGATCCTGGTGATCTCGTTGGCGATCCTGATCGGGGTTGAGCTCTTCGGGGTGGCCCTGGCTTCGGGCTGGGCACTCGCCGGCCTGTTCGAGCTCGGCCATATCGTCGCCTATGTGCTGATGGCGCTGTTTTCGGGCTTTGCCGCCTATGGCATGCTCGCCTTCATGCGCCGCGTGGTGAAGATCGAGCGCCTGACCAGCCGCGGCTGAGCCGTCACGGGCAGGGCTTCAGCACCACCGGATCGGCCTCCGCCGGAACCAGCTCGCCCATCGAGCGGCAAGAGCTCTCGACGCAGACGCGCCAGTCGGCCGTGGCGCCGGAGCGGCGCATCACGACCTCGCGCAAGGCCGGAAGCTGCGGGCGCCAGCGCCAGAAGCCGTCGACCAGCTTCGCCCCCTCGGGCGGGTCCATGCCGGCCCCCGAGCCCTGGACCCGGGCCTCGGCCAGGACGAGCCCGTCCGGGCTCTCGCGCCAGACCTCTTCCCAGAGCGTCTTCTCCACCGAATGGCGCCAGCCCAGCGTGATCTCGCTGGCGCCGAGCGGCACGAGCAGCGCCCCGGCGGCGAGGCAGAGGCTCACGCTGGGCGCGCCATCGCTCGGGCGCGCCAGGCATGATGGCCAATGAAAGCCGCGGCCAGCGCAAAGCCGATCTCGTCGGTGAGCGGGACCGCCGCGACGAGGAGGCCGGCGGCCAGGGCGGCGACGGCGCGCTCCCAGAGGGCCAGCGGCTTCTGTAGATAGCCGACGAAGGCCGCGCCCCACAGGATCATGGCGAGCGTCGCCTTGACCACGATATAGGCGACGGCGAGCCAGTAGCTCGCGCCGGAGAGGCCCGCCACCGGTTGCAGCATCAGCGTCGGATCATAGACCGCCATATAGGGGATGACGAAGCCGGGCAGCGCGATCTTCACCGCCTGCACGCCGATCTTCATGCCCGAGACCTTGGCCATCGGCGCAGCCGCGAAGGCGGCGAGCGCGACCGGCGGCGTCAGGTCGGCCATGATGCCGAAATAGAACACGAACATGTGGCTGACGATCAGCGGCACGTCGAGCTGCAGCAGGATCGGCGCGGCGAGCGAGGAGGTGATGATGTAGTTCGGGATCGTCGGGATACCCATGCCGAGGATCAGGCTGAAGACCATGGTCAGCACCAGCGCCAGGAACATCGAGTTCTTGCCGATGCCGATCAGCCAGGAGCCGAAGATCGTGCCGAGGCCGGTCAGGGTCATGGTGCCGATGACGATGCCGACGAGCGCGCAGGCAAGGCCGACCGGCAGGGCCTGGCGGGCGCCGTCGGCCAGCGCCGCGACGCAGGATTGCAGCACCTCGCGGCCGGTGGCGCCGCGCAGCACGTTCCAGAGCACGAGCGCGAGCACGACCATCAGCACGGTCGCCATGCTGATCGTCATCGAGGCGGCCGAGATCAGCGCGAAGCCGACCCAGAAGACGATGCGCAGGGCGGGCGTGCCGAGCCCGGTCGAGATCGCCAGAGCGAGGATGAGCGCGACGGTCAGCGCCAGCCCGATCGCGCCGGCGAAGAGCGGCGTGAAGCCGGCGAAGAGCAGGTAGACCAGCACCAGCAGCGGGGCGATCAGGTACCAGTTCTTGCGGATCTCGGCGCGCGCGCTCGGCAGCTGCGATTTCGGCAGGCCGTGCAGGCCGAGCTTTCCGGCTTCGAGATGCACCGCCCAGTAGCAGGCGGCGAAGTAGAGCAGCGCCGGGATGATCGCGGCCTCGACGATCTTCGAATAGGGGACGTCGATCGTCTCGGCCATGATGAAGGCGACGGCGCCCATCACCGGCGGCATGATCTGGCCGCCCATGGAGGAGGTCGCCTCGACGCCGCCGGCGAAGGCTCCGCTGAAGCCGGAGCGCTTCATCAGCGGGATGGTGAACTGGCCCGAGGCGACGACATTGGCGACGCCGGAACCCGATACCGTGCCCATCAGCGCCGAGGAGGCGACACAGACCTTGCCCGGCCCGCCCTGCTTGCCGCCGAACATCGCCATCGAGATGTCGTTGAAGAAGTCGATGACGCCGGCGCGCTCCATGAAGGCGCCGAACAGGATGAACAGAAAGATGAAGGTCGCCGAGACGGCGGTCGGCGTCGAGTAGAGCCCCTCGGTGCCGAAGGCCATCTGCTCGACGACCTGGTCGAGTCCGTAGCCGCGGTGGTTATAGGGCGCCGGCAGGTACTGGCCGAAGAAGCAATAGGCCAGGAAGGTGCCGGCGACGAGCGGCAGCGCGATGCCCATCGCCCGCCAGACCAGCAGGAACAGCACGGCGAGCGCCGCCAGGCCGACGGCCATGTCGAGCGGCGTCAGGTCGCCGGCCCGGTTCACCAGCTCATTGTAGTTCCACCAGTGATAGAGGCCGATCGCAAAGCCGAGCACCCCGACGGCCCACCAGAAGAGGCGGCCCAGCGGCGAGGTCTCGTCGGCATTGGCGAGCAGTCCGCAGGCGGTCAGGCAGAGGAAGCCGACATGCAGGGTGCGTAGCACCTGGTTCGGCAAGGTGCCGGTATAGAGCGTGACGAGCTCGAAGGCGCCGAAGAGGGTCAGGAGAGCGAGAACCGCCTCGATGTTCGGGCGGCCGCGGGCAGCGCCGAGCAGGATCCAGCCGAGCCAGAGCGCGAAGGCGATCCGGATCACGAGGATCGGGGTCAGCCAGGAGATCGCAGGAACGATCCGGAAGTCGAGCGGAATGCCGAAGGCGGTGACGATCTGGAAGGCCGAGAAAGCCACGGCGATCCAGAACAGCAGGCGGCCCTTCCAGCCCTCGCCGAAGGTCGCCGGAAGGCCATGCTCGGGATCATAGGGGGCGGCCTGCGCAGTGCCGGCGACATCCGGTACGGCCAGGGGCCTGCTGGCTTGCGTGTTCATCGGCTGTTCCCGTCATCGTCACGCTCGCGGCGCGATCTTGCATGTTCGTTTCGTCAAAAAAGGCGAGGCCGGATGCCGGCCTCGCCTGCTTGTCGCGATTGGGCTGGCTCAGGAGCCGACCTTCAGGCCCTTTTCCTTGAAATAGCGCGCGGCGCCGGGATGCAGCGGCAGGGGCATGCCGTCGAGCGCGTTCTCGAGCTTGATCGAGCGGGCGGCGGCATGGGCCGCGGCGAGGTCGGGGAGGTTCTCGAAGATGGCCTTGGTCATCTGGTAGACCGTCTCCTCCTTCATGCCCTCATGGGTCGCGAGGTAGTTGACCACGGCGGCGGCCGGCACGGCGGCAGTCTGGCCGGTATAGGTGTTGGCGGGGATCGCGACCTTGACGAAGGGCGGGCCGGCCTTGTCGACGACGGCGGCCGGCACCTCGACCACGGTGATCTCGACCGAGGTCGAGAGGTCGCGCAACGAAGCGACACCGAGGCCGGCCGACTGCAGCGTGGCGTCGAGCTGGCGGTTCTTCATCAGCTCGACGGATTCGGCGAAGGGCAGGTACTCGACCTTGCCGAGATCCTTGTAGGACAGGCCGGCGGCCGCGAGGATGGCGCGGGCATTGAGCTCTGTGCCGGATTTCGGCGCGCCAACGGAGAGGCGCTTGCCCTTGAGATCGGCGAGCGTCTTGATGCCGCTATCCTTCGAGGCGACGATCTGGATGTAGTTCGGATAGATCGCGGTAATGCCGCGCAGCTTCTTCAGCGGCGCCTTGAAGCCGGCCTCCTCGTCGCCCTTCCAGGCTGCATCGAGGGAATCGCCCAGCGTGAAGGCGATCTCGCCCTTGCCCTGCTGCAGCAATTGCAGGTTCTCGACGGAGGCCTTGGTCGCCTGCACGGTCGGGCGGACATTCGGGACCTTCTCGCCATAGATCTTCGAAAGCGCCACGCCGAGCGGATAATAGACGCCGGAGGTCCCGCCGGTCAGCACGTTGACGAATTCCTGCGCGCGGACAGCTCCAGGCGCGGCGGCGATGACGAAAGCGGTGGCGATGCCGGCCAAGCTCCGGCCGCTGAACAGCGTCTTCATGGTTCCTCCCGAAACGGTTCCCGCGCTTCGACGAGCCGGGCTGCGGCTGTTGTAGGATGCTTGCCGGCCGGAAGGGAAGCCGGGCCAAAGGGCTAACGCCGAAATGCCCGCTTGCGGCGCGATTTTCGCCCTGCTCCCGACAGAATGCGGCGGTGATTGCCCTGACCGGCTGGACAGGCTAGCCGGAGGACACCATCTGCACATCCGCCCACAGCCGCCACGGAGCGCCTATCCGATGCATTCGCAGAAGCCGAACCCGCCGTCGATCGATCGCCGTCTGCTCCTGGCCGGAGCGGCGGGAACGGCCGCCCTGGCAGCGCTCGGTTTCGCCGGCCCGGCCCTGGCGCAGCAGGGGTTGAAGCTCGGCCAGCCTGAGGCGTTCAGCTTCGAGGGGCTGAAGGCGCGCGCCCGCGACCTTGCCGGCAAGCCCTATGAGGCGCCGCCCAATCCGAAGCCCGAAGTGCTCGAGAAGATCGACTACGACGCCCATGGCAAGATCCGGTTCAAGCCGGAGATGGCGCTGTGGGCGCAGGGGCCTTCGCCCTGGCCGGTGACCTTCTTCCATCTCGGCCGCTATTTCCAGAAGCCGGTGCGCATGCACGTCCTCGACGACGGCAAGGCCCGCGAGATCGTCTACGACGAGAGCTATTTCGAGATGCCGGCCGATTCACCGGCCAAGCAATTGCCGCCGGGAGCGGGCTTTGCCGGCTTCCGCTTCCAGGAGAGCCGCTCGGGCCATCCCGGCCGCAAGGGCGAGAAGCTCGACTGGCAGAAGAACGACTGGGTCGCCTTCCTCGGCGCCTCCTATTTCCGCGCCATCGGCGAGCTCTACCAGTACGGGCTCTCGGCGCGCGGCCTTGCGATCGATCCTGCGGTCGGCGGCAAGGCCGAGGAATTCCCGGACTTCACCCATATCTGGCTGGAGACGCCGGCGGAGGCCGCCGAGCATGTCGTCGTCTATGCCCTGCTGTCCGGCCCCAGCGTCGCCGGCGCCTTCCGCTTCCGCATGCATCGCGGCAAGGGCGTGGTGATGGAGATCGAGCAGGAACTGCACCTGCGCAAGGATGTCGAGCGTCTCGGCATCGCGCCGCTGACCTCGATGTACTGGTATTCCGAGAAAGCCAAGGCGACGGCGGTCGACTGGCGGCCGGAAGTGCATGATTCCGACGGGCTGGCGCTGTGGACCGGCGCCGGCGAGCGGGCCTGGCGGCCGCTCAACAATCCCGCGCGAACGATCGCCTCGGCCTTCGTCGACGAGAACCCGCGCGGTTTCGGGCTGATGCAGCGCGACCGCGAGTTCGGCCACTACATGGACGGCGTCTTCTATGAGCGCCGGCCGAGCCTGTGGATCGAGACCCTCGGCAACTGGGGCAAGGGCTCGGTGCAACTGATCGAGATCCCGACCGATGACGAGATCCACGACAACATCGTGGCGATGTGGGTGCCGCAGGCGCCGGCCAAGGCGGGCGCCTCCTTCGCCTTCCGCTACCGCCTGCACTGGCTCGCCGACGAGCCCTTCCCGTCGCCGCTCGGCCGCGTCGTCGCGACAAGGATGGGCAATGGCGGCCAGCCGGGCACGGTGAGGCCGAAGGGCGTGCGCAAGTTCATGGTCGAGTTCAGGGGGCCGGCGCTGGAGACGATCCCCTTCGGCGTCAAGCCGGAGGTCGTGCTCTCAAGCTCGCGCGGCGCCTTCTCCTATATCTTCGCCGAAGCCGTGCCGAACGACGTGCCCGGCCATTGGCGCGCCCAGTTCGACCTGACGGTGGAGGGCGCCGACCCGGTCGAGATGCGCTGCTTCCTGCGCGGCGGCGACAAGGTGCTGACCGAGACCTGGCTCTACCAATATCAGCCGGGCTGATGGGATAGCGGCTGCGCCTTGACCTAACGGAAAGCAGGGCGTCATCATATCCCTGTTGCACAAGGGTCCTCAGGAGGGGGCCGCCAGCGCGCAACCTGCCGCTGCGCCCAAGGCCCGCGCAGCGCTCGCCGCGGCTCGGGCCGGCCACCCCGACAGGAGATGTCCCTCGTGTTCCAGAGAGTCTTGATCTGCGCTGCCGCCTTCACTCTTGCCGCCTCGGCTCCGCAGCTTGCTGCCGCCCAGGGCAGCATCGACAACAGTGCGCTGGAAAGCGCCCAGTTCCGGCCGCATGAGCGGACCTTCGGCCTGGTCTACACGCTGCCGGCAGAGATCAACGAGACGCTGCAGGCGACGATCGCCGGGCCGCTGACGGAGCAGCTTCTCGTCCTCGGGCTGGAGACGGAAGCGATCCGCTCGAACATCCCGCACATCACGGTCGTCCATATCCACAATGCGGATCCGACGACGCCCGAGAAGATGCTGAAGGCGTTGCCCAAGCCGCCATCGCCGCTCAACGTGACGCTGAAGCGCTTCTACACCACCGAAGCCGCCAAGGGCGCCGGGCAGCCCTGGTGGCTCGATCTCGGCGTCGTCAAGGAAGGCCCGGGCTTCGAGGCGATGATGGCCTACAACACCCAGGCGACCGCGGCGCTGGCGCCGCTGCGCGACGGGCCGCTGCCGCGCGTGACCGGGCCGGTCTTCGCGAAGATGGGCGATGCCGGCAAGGACCTCGTCAAGACGCTCGGCGTCAGCGGCGTCAACGTCGTGAAGGACGGCAAGGAGTTGCGCTCGCACAATCCGCACAACACGCTCGTCTACAGCACCAAGACGTTCACGCCCGAGCTGGAAGCGGCGATGAACAAGCTCGCCGGACAGTTCAACCAGATCCTCCCGGACGGCATGCCCGCCAGCTTCAAGACCGTGTCGATCGTCGAGCTGGCCTTCTCCGGCAACGTCACCCGCGAGATCTACCGCATCGATCTCGAGAACGGCGCGGTCCTGAACGTCGCGACCGGGAAGCCTGTTTCGCGCTGATATGACCGACGGGAGCGGTCCTGTACCGCTCCCGTCCTGCGATGCGACGACTCCGGGGAAAGCCGGCGTGATGCCTGCGGGGTGGCTTGCGTGGGCGGCTTCGTAACATTATATCATTCAGCATGGCTCACGCGCACGTCCATCGTCACCCCGTTTCGGAAAGCCCCGGCTGGTCGCTGCTGCGACTATCGGCGGCGAGCCGGCTCGGATTGGCGCTCGGCGCGATCGTGCTGCTCTGGGCGGCGACGCTCGCCGTCATCGCGTGAAGAGTATCGCCACCATGCCCGCCATCCGCTTCACCGATCTGACGCTCGGCTATGACCGGCATCCGGCCGTGCATCATGTCTCGGGCGAGATCGCGCAGGGCAGCCTGACCGCCATCGTCGGCCCCAACGGCGCCGGCAAGTCGACCCTGCTCAAGGGCATTGCCGGGGCGCTTTCGCCGCTCGGCGGCGCGATTTCGCTGCAGAAGGGCAAGCGCCTGGCCTATCTGCCGCAATCGGCCGAGCTCGACCGCTCCTTCCCGATCCATGTCTACGATCTCGTCGCCATGGGTCTATGGGGCGTTGCCGGCATCTTTGGCCGGATCGGCTTTGGCCAGCGCAGCCGGATCGAGGCGGCGATCGCCGCGGTTGGCCTTACCGGCTTCGAGGGCCGCAGCATCGGCACTCTGTCTGGCGGGCAGATGCAGCGCGCCCTGTTCGCCCGGCTGCTTCTGCAGGATGCCGACGTGATCCTGCTCGACGAGCCCTTCACCGCCATCGACGCCCGCACCACCGCCGATCTGCTGGAATTGGTGCAGCGCTGGCATGGCGAGAAGCGCACCGTCGTCGCGGTCTTGCACGATATCGAGACGGTGAAGCGGGCCTTCCCGCAGACGCTGCTGCTGGCGCGCGAGACGGTCGCCTGGGGCGAGACCGGCGAGGTGCTGACGGCGGGCAACCTGCTCAAGGCGCGCCGCATGGTCGAGGCCTTCGACAGCCACGCCGCCCCCTGCGCCGCCTGATCGTTGCATCAAGAACCACAGCCCTCATCCTGATGAGCGATCGCAGATCGCGTCTCAAGGATGCTCCAGCTGGTTTCTGAGCCTTCTGGACCATCCTTCGAGACGCCGCCGTGCGGCTCCTCAGGATGAGGGCTGAGGAGAATTTTTCGAAGGACGCCAAGTCTTTGCTTTACGACCTCCTCATCGGCCCCTTCGCCGAATTCGACTTCATGCGCCGGGCGCTGGTCGGCATCGTCGCGCTCTCGCTTTCGGGCGCGCCGGTCGGCGTCTTCCTGATGCTGCGCCGGATGAGCCTGACCGGCGACGCCATGGCGCATGCGATCCTGCCCGGCGCCGCGCTCGGCTATCTCGTCGCCGGCTTCTCGCTGCCGGCGATGACGCTCGGCGGGCTCGCCGCAGGTTTCGCCGTCGCGCTCGCTGCGGGTGCCGTCGCCCGCCTGACCGTGCTCAAGGAAGACGCTTCGCTCGCCGCCTTCTACCTGATCTCGCTGGCGCTCGGCGTCACCCTCGTCTCGCTGCGCGGCTCGGCGGTCGATCTCTTCCATGTGCTGTTCGGCAATGTGCTGGCGCTCGACGACGATGTGCTGGTGCTGCTCGCTTCGGTCGCCAGCGTGACGCTGGCGACGCTGGCGCTGGTCTATCGGCCTTTGGTGATGGAATGCGTCGACCCGGGCTTCCTGCGCTCGGTCAGCCGCTCGGGCGGCTTCGTGCACCTGACCTTCCTCGGTCTCGTCGTGCTCAATCTGGTCGCCGGCTTCCACGCCCTCGGGACGTTGCTCGCGGTGGGGCTGATGATGCTGCCGGCCGCCGCCGCCCGCTTCTGGACGGCCGACATCACCCGGCTGATCCTGTTCGCCAGCGGGTTCGGCATGGTATCGGGCTATCTCGGCCTCGTCGCTTCCTATGCCGCCGGCAGCAATCTCCCGGCCGGCCCGGCGGTGATCCTGACGGCCGGCGCCCTCTATCTCGGCTCGCTGCTGTTCGGCTCGCAGGGCGGGCTGGCGCGGCGGCTCTTGCCTCGGGCCCATCTCCAGCGCTAGTAATGTTATAGTATTTCATAAAGCGCGAGAGCCGTCATGCTGAACCGTCGCCTTCTCCTTCTCTCCGGCCTCGCAGCCGGGGTCGGGTCGCCGCTGCCGGCTTTCGCCCAAGGGACGCCTGCTCAAGAGAAGCCTGCCCAGGACAAGCTCGCCGTCGTCGCCAGCTTCTCGATCCTCGCCGATTTCGTGCGCGAGATCGGCGGCGAACGCGTCGCGCTGACGACGCTGGTCGGGCCGGACGGCGACGCCCATGTCTATTCGCCGACGCCGGCCGATGCGAAGGCGATGGCGGCGGCGAGGCTGGTCATCGTCAACGGGCTGAAATTCGAGGGCTGGCTGACCCGGCTGGTCAGGTCGTCGGGCACCAAGGCGACGCTGGCGACGGCGACGGAGGGCATCACGCCCCTGAAGCTGGAGGACGATGGTCACGGGCACGGACATGGCGGCGAGGATCCGCATGCCTGGCAGAGCGTCGCCAATGCCAAGCTCTATGTCGCCAATATCCTGAAGGCGCTGAGCGCTGCCGATCCGGCGGGCAAGGCGCTCTACGAGGCGAATGCCGCCGCCTATCAGGCGAAGCTCGACACGCTGGAAGGCGAGATCCGGGCCGCCATCGGCCGCATCCCGGCCGACCGGCGCAAGGCGATCACCTCGCATGACGCCTTCGGTTACTTCGCCAGGGCCTATGGCATCGCCTTCATCGCGCCGCAGGGCGTCTCGACCGAAGCGGAGGCTTCCGCCCGCGATGTCGGGCGCATCATCCGGCAGGTGAAGGCGCAAAAGGTGCCGGCGGTCTTCCTCGAGAACATCAGCAATCCCCGGCTCGCCGAGCAGATCGCGCGCGAGAGCGGCGCCAAGGTCGGCGGGCGGCTTTATTCCGACGCGCTCTCGGGCAGCGAAGGGCCGGCCGGGACTTACATCGCGATGATGAAACACAATATAAGCCAGATCGAAAAGGCGCTCGCCGCCGGCCCGGCCTGATCGCCGGCCCTAACCTCCAGCCCTCATCCTGAGGAGCCGCGTAGCGGCGTCTCGAAGGATGGTTCAGCAGGCGCTGGAAGCATCCTTCGAGACGCGATCTGCGATCGCTCCTCAGGATGAGGGCTGAGGATGCCGGGCGGGTGTTGTATGCCTGTCTGCCTGTTCAAGAACCAGGATCGACCCATGTCCGAAAAAATCCCCGTCACGGTGCTCACCGGTTATCTCGGCGCCGGCAAGACCACGCTCCTCAACCGCATCCTGACCGAGGACCACGGCAAGAAATTCGCCGTGATCGTCAACGAGTTCGGCGAGACCGGCATCGATGGCGACCTCGTCGTCGGCGCCGACGAGGAAGTGTTCGAGATGAACAATGGCTGCATCTGCTGCACGGTGCGCGGCGACCTGATCCGCATCCTCGACGGGCTGATGAAGCGCAAGGGCAAGTTCGACGCGATCATCGTCGAGACCACCGGCCTGGCCGATCCGGCGCCGGTGGCGCAGACCTTCTTCGTCGACCAGGATGTCGGCGATGCCACCAAGCTCGACGCCGTCGTCACCGTCACCGATGCCAAATGGCTGAAGGACCGGCTGAAGGATGCCCCCGAGGCGAAGAACCAGATCGCCTTCGCCGACGTCATCATCCTCAACAAGACCGACCTCGTCACCGAGGCCGAGCTTACCGAGGTCGAGAGCGCGATCCGCGCCATCAACCCCTATGCCAAGCTGCACCGGACGACGCGCTGCGAATTGCCGATCGCCGACCTGCTCGACCGCAACGCCTTCGATCTCGACCGCATCCTCGACATCGAGCCCGACTTCCTCGAGGCCGGCCATCACCACCACCATGCGGAGGAGATCCGCTCGATGTCGTTCACGATCCCCGGCGATGTCGACCCGAACAAGTTCATGCCGTGGATCAACGACCTCAGCCAGGCGCAGGGGCCGAACATCCTGCGCTCCAAGGGCATTCTCGCCTTCAAGGACGAGCCGCGGCGCTTCGTCTTCCAGGGCGTGCACATGATCCTCGACGGCGATCTGCAGCGCGACTGGAAGGATGGCGAGAAGCGGCAGTCGCGGCTCGTCTTCATCGGGCGCGATCTCGACGAGAGTGCCTTGCGAGAGGGGTTCATGGCCTGCGCGGCTTGAGCGCCTCGTCATTTCGGGGCGGTCGCGCAGCGGCCGAGCCCGGAACCCATGAATATTTGACTTGCCGGACCGTGCGATCGGCGCGCCGACTGAAGGCGCGCCGTGGTCATGGGTTCCGGGCTCATCGCTGCGCGCTGCCCCGGAATGACGGCATCGCGCATGGCTGGATTGTTTGCTAGACCGCCACCATGGACAGCATCACCAAACCCGTCTCGCTGCGCGAGCATGTCGTTCCCGTCGAAGCCGGCGAGCATGTCGTCGCCGCGGCGTGGCTGAAGCAGACCCTGGCGCTGGCGCTCGCCGACGGCCGGGTGCTGCGCTGGCGCGACGGGCAGACCGAAAGCCTCGCGGTCCATCGCGGCGGCATCCTCAGCGCCTGCTCCGATGGCGAGCGGCTGGTCAGCAGCGGCGATGACGGCCGCGTCGTCGCGACCGGAGCTGAGGGTGAGCCGAGCGAGCTCGCGGCCGATCCGAAGCGGCGCTGGATCGACACGGTGACCCTGTCGGCCTCCGGCAGCATCGCCTGGAACACCGGGCGTACCGTCCATGCCCGCGACGACAAGGGCAAGATCAAGTCGCTCGACGTCGCCTCGACGCCGCAGGGGCTGGTCTTCGCGCCAAAAGGCTACCGGCTGGCCATTGGCCAGATGAACGGCGTGTCGCTCTGGTATCCGAACACCGAGGCGAAGCCGGAGTTCCTGGAATGGAAGGGCTCGCATATCGACGTCACCTGGTCGCCGGACGGGCGCTTCGTCGTCTCGTCGATGCAGGAGAACGCCCTGCATGGCTGGCGGCTCGGCGACAAGCCGACCCATATGCGGATGACCGGCTACCCGGCCAAGCCGCGCTCGCTGTCCTGGTCGCATGACGGGCTCTGGCTCGCCTCGAGCGGGGCGGATGCGGCGATCGTCTGGCCCTTCCAGGGCGAGGGGCCGACCGGCAAGGCGCCGCGCGAATGCGGCGCCCGCCATGCCAAGGTCACCCGCGTCGCCTTCCATCCCAGGGCACTGGTCCTGGCCGTCGGCTACGACGATGGCTGCATCCTGATGATCCGCCTCGTCGATGCCTCGGAATTGCTGGTCCGGGCGGCGCAACGTGGCAGCGGCATCACCGCCTTCGCCTGGGACAAGCTCGGCAAGCGGCTCGCCTTTGGCGCCGAAGACGGGGCGGCGGGCGTCCTGACCCTGCCGGCTGGCTGATCGGCGATGCGCTTCGGCCTGTTCGGCAGAGGCAAGCGGCAGGCGGGCGAGGTGGACATCGCCGCCGACGTGAAGCGGCAGGTGCGGGCGCTGCTCGCTTTGCCAGAGAATGCGGTGATCGCCGTCAACGAAATCCTCTGCGCCGATCCCGCCTGCCCGGGCACCGAAACGGTGATCCTGGTGATGAACCCCGGCGAGAAGACCAAGGCCTTCAAGGTTCAGGCCGCACTGGCCGAGCTGACGCCGGAGGCGCTCGCCGCGGCGCTGGCAACGTGACTCGGGTCGCCGCCGCCATGGGCTGTCAGGAGCGGAGCACCGGTAGCCTTAACCTTTGCCGGTCGCCTCGCTAGTTTGCTGGGAATGGCGACTCGACCCCGAAAAATCCCCCAACTCAGCAAGGCCCAGGCCCGCCAGATCTGGCTCAGGGCCCAGCGCCTCGACGCGGCCGAGCCCTTCGGTGCCGGCCCCGAGGCGACGGAGGCCGCCGTCGCGCATCTCGGCTATGTCCAGATCGACACGATCAACGTGATCGAGCGCTGCCATCACCACATCCTCTACAGCCGCATCCCCTCCTATCGGCGGGCCGACCTGCAGCAGGCGCAGTCGGTCGACAAGGCGGTGTTCGAGTACTGGACGCATGCGCTGTCCTATGCGCCGGCGGCGGACATCCGCTATTTCCTGCCGGCGATGAAGGCGCATCGGGCCGAGCCGAAGCGCTGGTCTTCGGTCGGCGGGCGCGAGGAAGCCCGCAAGCTGCTCGCCCGCATCCGCAAGGAAGGCGCGCTCACCATCCGCGACATCGACACCGACGTGCTGGTCGAGAAGGCGCATCTCTGGGCGAGCAAGAAGCCCTCCAAGGGCCTGCTCGAACGGGCCTTCTATGATGGCGAGCTGGTGATCTCGGCCCGTTCTGGCATGCTCAAGACCTATGAGCTGATGGATCGCCATTTCGGCTGGGAGAAGCGCCCGACGCCGGCCTCCGAGCGCCAGGTCGTGGCCTACAAGCTCGACCGGGCCCTGCGCGCGCAGGGCGTCGTCAGCCTCGATTCGATCTGCCATCTCGACGCGCCCAGCAAGAAGGAAGTCGCCGAGCTCATCGCCGCTCGGGTGAAGCGCAGGCAACTGGTGCCGGTCACGATCGAGGGCGCTTCGACCTCACGGCATTGGGCGGCGCCGGAAGCCCTGGAGACGGCCGCGCCTGTGAGCGAAGAGCTCGTCCACATCCTGTCGCCTTTCGATCCGCTGATCATCCAGCGCAAGCGATTGAAGCTGATCTTCGGCTATGAGCATGCGTTCGAGGCCTATCTGCCGAAGGAAAAGCGCGTCTTCGGCTATTTCGGCCTGCCGGTGCTGGCGGGCGACCGGATCGTCGCCGTCGCCGACCTCAAGGCCGATCGTGGCCAGCGCAAGCTGCTGATCCAGCAATGGACCTGGCTCGAACCGGCGCCGTCTGCGGCGCTGCGGCAGCGGATCGACGAGGAAATGCAGCGCTTCGAGCGCTTCCAGCTCGGCTGAGCCGGCGTGCGGCCGGGCTCAGTTGGGCCTTGGCCAGCGGAAATCATCGGCGCGGCCCGGCTTCGGTTCGGGCGCGACGCCGTCTCCGAAGATGCGCTCGAGCTGGGTGGCGGTGTCGCCGCGGCCGCGGGCATCCTGGATCGAGGCCAAAAGTGCGGTCTCGCCGGCCGCCGGTGCGGCGCCGGTCAGCGGCAGGATCGGCCCTGCCAATGGCCTGACCGGCAGGACCGGGACGAAGGTGAGATCGTCCGTGCGGCCGCTGACCATCCGGTCGATCAGCCGCTCGACCGCGCCCTGCTGCTCCGGCGGTATTGGTCCGGCGGCGCCCGGCTCGGCCGGCAAGGCGATGACGTTCTCGTTCGGTGTGCGATCGAGGATGCGCCGGATGATGACGTCGACGAAATGGGCGGCCTTGCGCGCACCGGCCTTGGTGAAGTGCACGCCGTCGCCGAGGCGCAGTCTTGTGGTCTGGCCGTCCACGTCGGGCCCCATCGCGCTGTAGCGGTTCTCGGCGTCGAGATAAGGGGTCCAGAGATCGACGAACTGTCCGCCGGCGGCCTCGACGCTCTTGCGGAAGAGGTCGTTGAGGACGGTGAGATCGGTCGAAAGCCGGGCATTCTGCATCGGCGGGGCACCGGCCCAGATCAGCGGCACGCGCCTTGCGGCGAAGGCCGCGGTCACGGCCTCGACGCGGGAGCGATAGATCTGCAGCCAGCGCTCGCTCAGCGGTTCATGGGTGACCTCGCCCTCGCGGATCGCCTGGCGGTCGTTCGGGCCGAGCGAGATGACGCCGACCATGATTTTCGGGTCGGCCGCCAGCAGCTCCACCACCGCCTTCGGCCAGTCGTAGAAATCGGTCCGGACGAGGCCGCTATCGGCCTTGGCCTTGCGCTGGACGGCGACATCGCCGCGATCGGCGAGGCTGTCGGCAAGGCCGATGGCGATCTGGTCGGCGAGCGTGTCGCCGACGACCAGGACGTGGTGGTTGACGTCGACCTTGGGGATGACCGGATCATCGCGGACCATCTGGGGCGGCCGGCGCCGGGTCTGCGGCGGCGCCGGCCGGGTACGCTGCCGCGGTTGGGCCGCGGATCGCTCCGGCACCTGCCAGAACAGCGAGAACAGGCTGCGGCGCTGGGGTTCGCCCTGGGCGAAGGTCGAGGGGCCGCCGGTCAGCAGCAAAAGCGCGGAGGCCGCGAGAACCATGATGATGGAGCGTGGACGCATCGCTCGGCTACCCGGCGTCGGTCATGTCCGACCGTCCCGTTGCTATAGCCGAAACCGCGCCGAAAGTCAGCGTGGCGCCTTCATCCGCGTCAGCAGCGCCGGCGTCGGCCAGCCATCGGCGAGCATGCCGACGCGCAGCTGGTATTGCCGCACGGCATCGCGGGTGCCCGTACCGATGCGGCCATCGGCATCCTGCGTATAGAGCCCGAGCGTCTTCAGCCGGCGCTGGACATCGGTGACGCCGTTCTTGTCGAGCCGCGGCGCCTTCACCGGCCATTCGCCCTGCAGCGCCGCGCGGCCGACGATCCGGTCGCCGAGATGCCCGACCGCAAGCGCATAAGCATCGGAGGAGTTGTACTTCTTGATGACGTCGAAATTCGCCGTCAGCAGCAGGGCCGGGCCGGTGTGCCCGGCCGGGTAGAACAGCCTGGCCTCACCCGAAGACGGCAGCGCGCCGCCGTCGGCGCGGCGCAAGCCGGTCGAGCGGAAGCTCGAGAAGCTGGCGCGGTAGAGATTGTGGTCGAAGCCTTCCGGCACCACGACCTCGATGCCCCAGGGCAGGCCGGGGACCCAGCCGAAGCTCTTCAGGTAATTGGCCGTCGAGGCGATGGCGTCGCTGGTCGAGGTCCAGATGTCGGCATGGCCGTCGCCGGTCTGGTCGACGGCGTATTTCATGTAGCTCGAGGGCATGAACTGGGTGTGGCCCATGGCGCCGGCCCAGGAGCCGCGCAGTTCGCCGCGCTCGACATGGCCCTTCTCGATCAGCTCGAGCGCGGTCAGCAATTCGTCGCGGAAGAAGTCGCCGCGATAGCGGATGTTGGCGAGGGTCGCGAGCGAGCGGATGACGTCCTTGTCGCCCTTGAACGAGCCGTAATTGGTCTCCATCCCCCAGATGCCGAGGATGATCTCCTTCGGCACGCCATAGCGGGATTCGGCCTGCGCCAGCACGCCGGCGTGAGCTTCCAGCATTTCGCGGCCACGCGGGATACGGGAGCCGCCGACAGCGCTGTTGAGATAGCTCCAGATCGGCGCGACGAACTCCGACTGCTTGCGGGTCAGCGCGATGATCGAGGGGTCGGGCGAGACGCCCTGGAAGGCGATGTCGAAGGTCCGCCGCGAGATGCCGCGGGCCTGCGCCATCGGCCAGAGGGTGCTCAGGAAACCGTCGAAGCCGGTCGCAGCGGCCGGGCGCGGCGTCGGCTTCGGTGCCTGGGCGCGGGCCGGGTTGATCGAGCCCGTCGTCTGCGCGAGGGCGGGCCCGAGCCCGAGCATGGCGGCGATGGCAAGGGCGGAAAGGCGGCGCATGTCGGTTCCCTGGCACGGTCGCTGGACGGGCTTTCCCGACACAGCGCCTGAACGAGGTTAACCATGGGTTAACGCCGCGCCAAATCCCTCGAATGGTTCATGGCCATTTTCAACGAGGTCATCCCGGGTCCCCTGCGGTCGCCCGGGACGACTCGCGCTCGATCGGAAGCCTTGATCAGACAATGACAACTTCAGCTCGCATTGCGCTTGCGCAGGCTCTCCTCCCAGGCCAGCGCCTGGGTGACGATCTCTTCGAGGTCGTCATGCTCCGGCCGCCAGCCGAGTTCGTCGCGGATCCGGTCCGCCCTGGCGATCAGCGAGGCCGGGTCGCCGGCGCGCCTGGCTGAGAGCTTGACCGGGAAATCGACGCCCGAGACCTTTTTCACCACCTCGACGACCTGCTTCACCGAATAGCCGCGGCCATAGCCGCAGTTCAGCGTCAGGCTGTCGCCGCCGGCGCGTAAGTGGTCGAGCGCCGAAAGATGGGCGCGGGCGAGGTCGGTGACGTGGATATAGTCGCGCACGCAGGTGCCGTCGGGCGTGGCGTAGTCCGTGCCGAAGATCTCGAGCCCGGCGCGCTGGCCGAGCGCGGCCTGGCTCGCGACCTTGATGAGATGGGTGGCGCCGGCCGAGGACTGGCCGGAGCGGCCCCTGGGGTCGGCGCCGGCGACGTTGAAATAGCGCAGCGCGACATAGGTCAGGCCATGGGCCCTTGCGGTGTCGGCGAGCATCCACTCGCTCATCAGCTTGGAGCGGCCATAGGGATTGATCGGGTTGAGCGCGATCTCCTCGGGCACCGGCGAGACCGGCGGCTCGCCATAGACGGCCGCGGTCGAGGAGAAGATCACGTGCCGGACGCCGGCACGCACGGCGCTCTCCAGCAGCGCCCGCGTCTTGACGGTGTTGTTGAGGTAGTAGCCGAGCGGGTCGGAGACCGAATCCGGCACGACGATCCTGGCGGCGAAATGCGCGATCTCGGTGATGCCATGCTCGGCGATGACCCGCTCGACCAGCGCCTGGTCGCCCATGTCGCCCTTGATGAAGAGCGCCTCCGGCGGCACCGCCCACCAGAAACCGGTCGAGAGATCGTCGAGCACCACGACCTTCTCGCCGCGGTCGAGCAGCTCCAGCACCATATGGCTGCCGATATAGCCGGCGCCGCCCGAAACCAGAATCGCCATCGTCTTCTCCTTGTCGTCGCAGCCGCATAGAACGCGATTGCGAGCCTCTGAGCCAGCCCGCACGCAGCCTTTGCCGGCGTCGCGCGAATCGCCTGCAAGAGAGCCCGCAAAAGCGACGATCCGGCGACGGCTTCCCGGCGATTTTCGCGCGAGGGCATTGACGTTCCGGCAAGGCGCGACTGGTATCGATTTCGGGGGGCGGCCCGTCTTTCGCCAGAATTGCACGACAGCCTCCAGCGGCCGGCGTTGAATGGGGCGAAGCCGGTTCTCCGAAGCCCTCCGAATCTAGCAGGCGCGTGCCGCAGGGCGCGCGAGATGGATGCGCATGAGCAAAAAAATCCGCAAGGCGGTGTTTCCGGTCGCAGGGCTGGGCACGCGTTTCCTGCCCGCCACCAAGGCGATTCCAAAGGAGATGCTGACCATCGTCGACCGTCCGGTCGTCCAGCATGTGGTCGATGAAGCACGCGCCGCGGGCATCGAGCATTTCGTCTTCGTCACCGGCCGCAACAAGGCCGTGATCGAGGACCATTTCGACATGGCCTACGAGCTCGACGACACGCTCAGCAAGCGCGGCAAGGCCAAGGAGCTGGAGGCGCTGAAGCACGACCTCCCGGCGGCGGGGGCGACGAGCTTCACCCGCCAGCAGGCGCCGCTCGGGCTCGGCCACGCCGTCTGGTGCGCCCGCGACATCATCGGCGACGAACCCTTCGCGCTGCTGCTGCCCGACATGCTGCACCATACCGGCGGCAAGGGCTGCCTCGCCGAGATGATCGAGGCCCATGCGGAGCATGGCGGCAACCATATCGCGGTCGCGCCGGTGCCCGAAGACCAGACCCACCAATACGGCATCGTCGGCGTGCATGACGCCAAGGCTAAGGTCTCGCAGATCACCGGCATGGTCGAGAAGCCGCCCAAGGGCACGGCGCCGTCGAACCTGCACATCACCGGGCGCTACATCCTGCAGCCGACGATCTTCGACCTCTTGGCCAAGCAGGAAAAGGGCGCGGGCGGCGAGATCCAGCTGACCGATTCGATGATCGCGCTGGCCAAGCGCGAGAAATTCTTCGCGGTGCGCTTCGATGGCGACATCTACGACACCGGATCGAAGATCGGCTTCCTCACCGCCAATCTTGCCTATGCGCTGGAGCGCGGTGATCTCGGCCCGCAATTGCGGGAGGAGATCGGACGGCTGCTGGGGCGGTAGGACCGGAGCGTCATTCCCGGGCGAAGCGCAGCGCAGACCCGGGAATCTCAGGCCGGATCGGGCTGCCAACAGAGCGAGCCCAGCCTGCAAGAGATGCTCGGGTCAAGCCCGAGCATGACGGCATTGGCCCGTCAGAACTGTATCCGCAATCCGACCTGCGCGACGTTCGCGGTATAATCGGAGCCCTGCTGGGTCGAGTTCAGCCGCTCATGGGTGAAGCTGGCGCGGACCGAGAAGGTCCGGGTCAGCCTGTAGTCGAGCCTGGCGCCGATGGAGGAGTAGTCCTCGCGCAGGCCCTGGCCTTCATAGATGGTACGGCCGAAGGTAGTGAAGCCGGTGATCGTCAGGTTGCGCCGCAGCGCATGTGCCACTTCCAGGTTGATGCGCCGGGCGGTGGTGCCGCTCGAGCCGGCGATGGTGGTGTCGCCGAGCTCGGCGGTGCCGCGCAGCGTCACCGTGGTCAGCGGCGTCGGCGTCCACAGGATCGCGGCGTCGCCGACCATCCCCCGCAGATTCTTCAGACGCGCATCCTCGTATTTGCGGTCCTGATAGCCGACCGAGACTTCGCTGGTGAGCATGCGACTGATCTCGAAGGTCGAGCCGATGCGGGCGGTGTAGCCGTCGGAGGAGCGCATATAGCCGCTTGAATCGACCTTCTCGTCGAATTGCCGCGTGTCGACCTCGCCCTGGACGAAGGGCCGGAAGCCCGGCGTCACCTCATAGGCGGCGCGCAGCCGCAGGCCGTACTGCGTCTGGTTGCGGTCGGCCTGGCTGAGTTTGCGGCCGTTGCTGAGCTCGGCATCCTCGTAGTCCTGGCGGTCGACCGAGCCGCGCAGGGTCAATTGCAGCCGGTTGATGTCATGGGTGACGCTGGCCGAGCCGCCATAGGCCCAGGTGATCGGCCGGCCCTGCACGGCGGCGGTGAGATCGGGCGAGCCGGGGCGCTGGGTGTCGAGCACCAGGCGGGATTCGAGCAGGATGCGGGTGTCGCGGGTGGCGTCGAGGCGCAGCGACATGTTGCCCTGGGCATCCGGGCGCGAGGCGTTGTCGTCGCGGAAATAGTGGCTGTAGCCGCCGCGCAGCATGCCGGTCAGCTCGTGCACGTTCCAGTCGGACTGGACACCGAGCTCGCCTTCGGTGCGGCTGAAAGCCGAGCCCTTGCTCGGGCCGGAGACGCGCGAGGGATTGCTGTCATAGCCGATCGATTCGGTGATCGCCGGGCGCAAGGTGACGGCGCCGAGCCTCAGGCCGAGCGGTGCATAGGGATCTTCCTCCACCGCCCGTCGCCGGGGCTGCGGCGGGGTCGGGGCAGGCGGCGGCAGGCTGGTCACGACCGGCTGCGGCGCCCGAAACTGGCGCTGGGTCACGCCGCGCAGCGACGGCGCCTGGATCGGCCGTCCGGCACGGGGCGGCTGGCGGCGCGAGATCGCGCCCTGCTGGCGCTGGATCAGCGCGGCCGGGTCGCCGATCGCCTCGGGCGTGGCTGAAGCGGGGCCGGCCGCGGTCTCGGCATTCTCCGGCGGTCTTTGCTGCGCGACATATTGCGGGGTGCCGGTGCGCAGGCCGGAAGGGCGCGCACGCTGGGTCGGCTCGTCCTGTGTCTGCGCCAGGCCATGCTGCGGCCAGGCCAGCAGTCCGGCGGCGCCGCAACAGCTCGCGACGCCGGCCAGCCAGCAGATCTTGGCGAAACGGGTCACGGGCAGGCCGAGGCTCCGGCGGAAGCAGGACAAGGCGCACCGGGATGGCGCGCATGGTTAACGGAGTTAGAACGAAGAGGGTTAATGCCGCGTCAACGCTGGCAGAGACGGTGGCCAGCCGGCCTTTCGTCGTGCTAGACGCCCGCCATGATCGCGACCATCGGCGCCTCGGCGCTTCGTACCATCGCCACCGAACGCGCCGGCCTCGACGCGCTCCATGCCGCCGTCGGCAACGGGCTCGCCGCGCCCTTCGCCGCCGCCGTCGAGATGATCCGTGCCGCTTCCGGCCGCGTCATCGTCACCGGCATGGGCAAATCCGGGCATGTCGGCCGCAAGATCGCGGCGACGCTCGCCTCGACCGGCACGCCCTCGCATTTCGTCCACCCGGCCGAGGCCAGCCATGGCGATCTCGGCATGATCCAGCCGGAGGACGTGGTGGTGGCGCTGTCCTGGTCCGGCGAAACGGCCGAGCTTGCCGCCATCGTCGGCCATACAAGGCGCTTCCGCGTCGGGCTGATCGGCTTCACCTCGAACGCCGACAGCGCGCTCGGGCGCGAGGCGGATGTGGCGCTGATCCTGCCGAAGGCTGAGGAGGCCTGTCCGAACGGGCTCGCGCCGACGACCTCGACGACGATGCAGATGGCGCTGGGCGATGCGCTCGCCGTCGCCCTGCTCGAAGCGCGCGGCTTCTCGCGCCAGGACTTCTATGTCTATCACCCCGGCGGCAAGCTGGGCGCGCAGCTCAAGACCGTCGCCAGCATCATGCATCAGGGCGAGCGCCTGCCGATCGTTGGCGCGATGGCGGAAATGGCCGATGTCGTCGCGATGATCTCGGCCAAGAGCTTCGGCTGCGCCATCGTCATCGATGCCGAAGGCAAGCTCGCCGGCATCGTCACCGACGGGGATCTGCGCCGCAAGCTCGGCGCCGGCTGGGGCGGCCGGCTGGCGCGCGACGTGATGACGGCCGATCCGCGCCGGATCACGCCGGACGCGCTGGCGGTCGAGGCGCTGGAAATGGTCAACCGGATGCGGGTGACGGCGCTGATCGTCGCCGATGCGCAGGATCGCCCCGTCGGCCTCGTGCATGTGCACGACCTGCTGAATCTCGGCGTCGCTTAGTCCGGCTGTTTTTCGACGCACCCCCGTCATTCCGGACAAGCGGCGAAGCCGCGCCGTTCCGGTATCCATCGAAGAGCGTCGCGCTCTAGGATGGATTCCGGCGCTCCGGCCGGAATGACGGCTCGTTTCCGAGAGAAACCAGCAGGCTCTAAGCCACGCGCAAGGCCTGGCGCAGCGCCTTGCCGGCAAAGGCCATGAAGGCCCTGACCTTGGCGGCGTAACGCAGGTCGGGATGCGTCAGGAGCCAGATTTCCGAGCGCAGCTCCGCTACCGGCGGTGAGACCCGCCGCAGTCCGAGCAGGGGATCGTCGCCGAGATAGTCCGGCAGCAGGGCCAAGGCACCCGTGCGTGCCGCGAGCGCAGCACCGAGGATGAGATTGACCGAGGCGAGGCGGGCCGCCTGCGGCACATTCTCGTCGAGCCAGCGCGCCGCAGGCGTCTGCGCGATGTCGCCGGAAAGACCGATCCAGCCGCCGGCGGCAATCAGCTCTGCGAGGCTGGCCGCCCGCGACCCCGCTTCATGTGTGTAGACGGCGTAGTCGAAGCTGCCGAGCTTGCTGCCGATCAGGGTTTCCGGCGGCGAGCGCGTCGGCCGGATCGCGATATCGGCCTCGTTGCGCCGCATGTCGGCCATGGCGCTGGAAATGTCGAGCCGCAGTTCCAGCCGCGGATGCAGCCGGCCGAAGGCGGCGATCACGGGCATCGCCAGGGATTGCAGCGTGTCGGTCGTCGTCACGGTGAGAGGGCCGCTGAGCCGCGCATCGCGCCCGGCGACGGCGCGATTGAGCGCATCGAGCCGCTCTGCGATCGCCTCCGCTTCGGCGATGATCTCCTCGGCCAGCCCGGTCGGGGCCTGGCGACCATCGACCCGTTCGAAAAGCTTGCCGCCGAGCCGGTGCTCCAGCGCTTCCAGCCGGCGATAGACCGTCGCCGGATGCGCCTGCAGCGCCTCGGCTGCCGGTTTCATGCGGCCGGTGCGCGCGATGGCGAGGACCAGGTCAAGGTCGTCATGGGTCAGCATGCTTCGCATTGATGCGAATCCTGATCGCAAAGCAAGCATTTGAAATTGCGATGATGCGACGCATTTCGATTGCGAGGTGCCTTCCGGGCGCCCCGCAACGGAGCCATGCCATGCCGAGACTTCTGCTTGTTCAGGCCTCCCCACGCCAAGGCGATTCCGCCTCGCGTGCGGCGGCGACCACCTTTCTCACCCGCCTTCACGAACTGGCGCCGGAGCTCGCGATCGACGAGCTCGATCTCTGGCGCGAAGCGCTGCCGGAATTCGACGGGGCCGCGCTGGCGGCGAAGTATGCCCGCCTCGGCGGCCGGGCGCTGGCCCCCCGCGAAGCGGAGGCCTGGCAGACCATCGAGGCGATGGTCGCCCGGCTCGATGCCGCCGATCTCGTGGTGATCGCGACGCCGATGTGGAATTTCGGCATTCCCTACAAGCTCAAGCACTGGATCGACCTGGTGACGCAGCCGGGGCTGGCCTTCCGCTTCGATCCGGCGACGGGCTATTCGCCGCTGCTGCGGCCGCGCCCGACCCTCGCGATCGTCGCCAGCGCCGGCGACTACGGTGCCGGCCCGAGCTGGGGGCGGCCTGATCTGGCGACGCCCTATCTCGCGGCGGCGCTGCGCTTCATCGGGCTCGGCGAGATCGTGGTGGTGGGGCAGGGACCGACGGTCGGGCCCGAGCCTGCGGTCGCGATGGCGCGCGACAGGGCCCATGCCAGGCTGCGCCAGCTTGCCGGCACGTTCGCCGCTGCGCTCCCGCAGCCGGAAGCCGGCGTCGCGAGGGCGTCATGACGACCGGCTGGGCCTGGTTCGCTCTGATCGCCTCCGGGGTCGTCGACGTCGGCTGGGCCTTTTCGATGAAGAAGGCGGACGGCTTCCGCGACCTGCCCTGGGCGCTGGTTTCGGTCGCCCTGCTGGTCGTCTTCGTCGGGCTGCTGATCAAGGCGCTCGAGGTGCTGCCGCTCGGCACCGCCTATGCCGTCTGGACGGGGATAGGCGCCGCCGGTTCGGTCGCCGTCGGCATCCTGGTCTTCGGCGAGCCGGCGACGGCGGCGCGGCTGTTCTGGATCGCTCTCGTGCTCGCCGGGATCGTCGGGCTCAAGGTGCAGGCGGGCTGAGCGGCCAAAGCACGTCATGCTCGGGCTTGCCCCGAGCATCTCCTTCAGAAGATTCTCGGGTCTGCGCTTCGCTCCGCCCGAGAATGGCGATTCACCTATCCGCGCTCGTAGAGCAGGCGGGCGCGGATCGTGCCGTCGAGGCCGCGGATCTCCTCGAGGATCTCGCGCGCGACCTCGCCGACCGGATCGGCCTCCATCACGACATAACCGATCTCGCCATCGGTCTGGTAGTTCTGGGCGGCGATGTTGAGGTCGCGGCTGGCGAAGACGTCGTTGAGGCGGCGCAGCATGCCCGGCACATTGCGCTGGACATGGATGAAGCGGGTCCCGGTCGGCCGGGCCGGAAGCTGGACCTGCGGGAAGTTGACGGCACCGACCGTCGAGCCGACATCGGAATAATCGACGAGCTTGCGCGCCACCTCGGCGCCGATGCGCTCCTGCGCCTCCTCGGTCGAGCCGCCGATATGCGGGGTCAGGATGACGTTGGCCAGGCCCTGCAGCGGCGAGACGAAGCGATCGTTGTTGGAGGCCGGCTCCTTCGGGAAGACGTCGACGGCGGCGCCGGCGAGATGGCCGCTTTTCAGCGCTGCGGCGAGGGCCTCGAGGTCGACGACCGTGCCGCGCGAATTGTTGATGAGATAGGCGCCCGGCTTCATCAGGGCGATCTGGGCCGCGCCGATCATGCCATGGGTGGCGGATGTTTCGGGCACGTGCAGCGAGACGACGTCGCTGCCGGCCAGCAGGGCCCCGAGGCTGTCGACCGGCTCGGTATTGCCGTGGCGCAGACGGTCGGTGTGATCATAGTAGATCACCCGCATGCCCATCGCCTCGGCGATGTTCGAGAGCTGGCTGCCGATATTGCCGTAGCCGACGATGCCGAGCGTCTTGCCGCGGACCTCGAAGGAGCCGTTGGCCGACTTGTCCCAGCCACCCTGATGGGCGGAGCGCGAACGGTCGGGGATCCGCCGCAGCAGCATGACGATCTCGCCGATCGTCAATTCGGCGACGCTGCGCGTGTTCGAGAAGGGCGCGTTGAAGACCGGGATGCCGCGCAGGCGCGCGGCGTCGAGGTCGACCTGATTGGTGCCGACAGAGAAGCAGCCGACGGCGAACAGGCGCTGCGCCGCGGCGAGCGCCGTTCCGGTGAGCTGGGTGCGCGAGCGGATGCCGAGAACATGGGTCTTCGCGATCGCCTCGACGAGCTGGCCCTCGTCGAGCGCCTTGGGCAGCCGGGTCAGATTGGTGTAGCCGGCGTTCTGCAGGATCGCGACGGCGGAATCGTTGATGCCTTCCAGCAAGAGGACGCGGATGCGGTCCTTCGGGAAGGAAAGGCGGTCGATCTGTTCGGTCATGGCATGGTCGCAAAGCGTCGGGAGGGCTTGGCTATAGACCCGCCGCGACGGCTGACCAACGCTTTCTTGCAGGTGTCAGGCGCTCGCGGCGCGCAGTGCCGGCCCGGCCCCCGCCCGCAGATGCTGCTGCGGCAAGAGGAAGGGCAACCCGGTCGGCGGCAGCCGGCTGAAGGCGAGATCGACCCTGAAGACGCCGCGCAGCAGGGCATCGTCGAGAATCGCGGCGGGGGCGCCCTGGGCAACGATCAGCCCTTCATGCATCACCAGCAGCCGGTCGGCATAGGTCACGGCGAGATTGAGGTCGTGCAGCACGATCAGCACTGCCGCCCCTTGCGTCGCTATGGCGCGGGCGGCATCGAGCAAGGCGAGCTGGTGGCAAAGGTCGAGGCTGGCGATCGGCTCGTCCAGGAAGAGGACCTGGCGCTCGGCGATCGAGCGGCCGGCCTCGAGCTGGCAGAGCGCCCGGGCGAACTGCACGCGCTGCTGCTCGCCGCCGGAAAGGGTCTGGTACTCGCGGGCGGCGAGGCCGAGCACGCCTGCGGTTTCGAGCGCCTGGGCGATGATCTGCTCGCTGCGGCCGCGGGGTTGCGCCCGGCCGACGCCTTCGAGACCGAGCCTTGCGACCTCGTAGACGTTGAACGGGAAGGCGAGGCGCTGGTTCTGCGCCATCACCGCGCGCTGGCAGGCGAGCTTCCAGGCTGGCGCGCCGGCGAGCGGCGTGCCGTCAAGGCGGACCTCGCCCTGCGCTGGCGTCAGCTCGCCGGTCAGGAGCTTGAGCAGCGTCGATTTGCCGGCCCCGTTGGGGCCGACGACGATCGAGGTGGTGCCGGCATCGAGCTGCAGCGAGGCGTCACGCACCAGGGACGTGCCGCGAACGCGGAAATGCAGGTCTCGTGCTTCGAGGATCGCGGCCATGATTCAGCTCTCGCCTCTCAGCTTTCGGCGATCCGGCCGCGGCGCAGCAGCAGCCAGAGGAAGAAGGGCGCGCCGATGAAGGCGGTGACGATGCCGATCGGCAGTTCCGCCGGCACCACGATCAGGCGCGCGACGATGTCGGCGCCGACGAGGAGCGCGGCGCCGCCGATCGCCGAAAGCGGCAGCAGCAGGCGGTGATCGGGGCCGATCAGCAGGCGGATCAGATGGGGCACGACGATGCCGACGAAGCCGATCACGCCGGCGGCGGCGACGCTGGCGCCGACGGAGAGGGCGACCAGCACGACGGCGAGCGCCTTGATGCGCTGCACCGGGATGCCGAGATGAAAGGCTTCGGCCTCGCCCAGCATCAGCGCGTTGAGGCCGCGCGCCAGGAAGGGCACCGCGAAGAGGAGCGGCAGGATGATCGGTGCGACCACGGAGAGCTTGCTCCAGCTCGCGCCGCCGAGGCTGCCCATCGACCAGAAGGTCAGGTCGCGCAATTGCCGGTCGTCGGAAATGTAGGCGAGCAGCCCGGTGAGCGAGCCGGCGAGCGCGCCGAGCGCGACGCCGGCCAGCAGCATGGTGGCGACCGAGGTGCGCCCTTCGCGCGTCGCGATCAGATAGAGCGCCAGCGTCGAGACGAGCCCGCCGAAGAAGGCGCCGAAGGGCAGAGCGACGAAAGGCAGCTTCATCCCCATGCCCGCCAGCAGGCGGTCGCCGAGCACGATCGTCGCGGCGGCGGCGAGTCCGGCGCCGGCCGAGACGCCGACGAGGCCGGGATCGGCGAGCGGGTTGCGGAACAGGCCCTGCATCAGCGCGCCGGAGATGGCGAGCGCCGCACCGACCAGCGCACCGAGCAGCAGGCGCGGCATGCGGATGTTGAGCACGACCAGCGCCTCGCGGCTGTCGAGCAATTCGGCCGGGCCGCTGCCGAGGCGGGCGAGCAGGATCTCGGCGACACGGCCAGGTGCGATGGCGAAGGCGCCGGCGCCGAGCGAAAGCAGCATCAGTACCAGGCACAGGCCGAGCAGGACGCCGCCGGCGACAAGATTGCGCTGCCGGCGGCTGGCGGTGAGCCTTGCCAGCGCGGCCGCGCCGGGCACTGCGGCTGGCTTCATCGCGAGGGTCATTTCGTGGCGGGAAGCTGGGCGATCTTGGCTTCAGGATAGAGCGCCGCCATCAGGTCGCGGGCGGCGTCCGGGGTGCGCGGGCCGAAGCCGAGCAGATAGAGCCCGTCCATGCGGATCAGGCCCTTCGTCTTGGCGGCGGGGGTCTGCGAGAAGGCCGGCAAGGCGAAGAGCTCCTCGGGCGTCTGGGCGGGAGCGGCGCTGTGGCGCATCATCAGCACATAGTCCGGGGCGGCGGTGATGATCGCCTCGTCGGTCATCGGCTTGAAGCCTTCAACCGCCTCGGCGGCATTGACGCCGCCGGCGAGCGCGATGATGGCGTCGGCGGTGCTGTTGCGGCCGCCGACCATGGTGCGGCCATTCTGCAGCGAGAGGACGAAGAGCACGCGGCGCTGCTTCGACAGGCCGGCGCGCAGCTTGTCGAGCTCGGCGAAGCGGGCCTTGACGCCGGCAGCGAGCTGCTTCGCAGGCTCGGCGGCACCGGCCGCCTTGCCGATGATCTCGATCTTCGAGACGACGGCCTCGGGCGTCAGCGCCTCGGGAACCGGCGCCATCGGCAGGCCGGCCTCGCGGACGAGGGCGAGCGCGTCGGGCGGGCCGGCGCCCTCGACCGCGATCACCAGCGACGGCTTCAGCGAAAGCACGCCTTCGGCCGAGAGCGCCCGGACATAGCCGACATTCTTCTTGTCCTTCAGGGCTTCCGGCGGCCAGAGGCTGGTGGTGTCGACGCCGACGATGCTGTCCTGCAGGCCGAGGGCGTAGAGCACCTCGGTGACGACGCCGCCGACGGCGACGATGCGCTGTGTCGATTGAGCCTGGGCGCTGGCGACGAAGCCGAAGGCGCTCTGCGCCATCCGGCTCGTCGAGAAGTCGCTCCCGGCCAGGCCGGAGGCGGCGAGAAGCGTCAGCCCGATGGCGGCCGCGAACTCCCGGCCAAGGCGTTTGGCCTTGAAACCGGCAAGCGGGGCGGTCGCGGGCGATGGCATGGATTGCATGGCTCGGTCTCGTCGGGTCCAGCAGCGCGATGCCGCCGGAATCCGGAGGCGCAACGTCTGTTTACGGTGATTCCAAAGTATAGGCTCTGTTTGTAATCATTAAAAACTATGATTACTGAGCCGTTGTTGACGGTGATATTCAGTTTTACTAAGAGGGGTCAAGTGCGGCGGGCCGCCAGCAGCGCTCCGGCGCCTCTCGGCCTGCCGTCTGTCTTTCGCCGCCAGCCTATCGAGGAAAATCCATGTTCATCGCCATGAACCGCTTCAAGGTCGTCAAGGGGGAGGAGGCGACGTTCGAGACCATCTGGTCCTCGCGCAAGACCCGGCTCGACGAGATGAAGGGCTTCATCGCCTTCCACCTGCTGAAGGGGCCGGAGAAGGACGACCACACGCTCTATTCCTCGCACACGACCTGGGCCTCGAAGGACGACTTCACCGCCTGGACCAAGTCCGAGCAGTTCCGCGAGTCGCATCGCAGCGCCGGCCAGCCGCGCCCGACGCCGATCTATCTCGGCCATCCGGAGTTCGAGGGCTTCGAGACGGTGCTGAGCGAGCGCAATCCGCATCTGCCGCGCCAGGCGGCAGAGTGAGGGGGACGGCATGCCGACTTCGCAGGCGCTTGCTCCGGCAGGCCAGGAACCGCCGGTCACAGAGCCCATGGAGCGCGTCAGGCAGGCGCTAGCCGCCAAGCCTGACGGCGTCATCGAGGCCATCGCCCGCGAGGTCGGCGTGTCGACCCTCGCCGTGCTCGAGGCTACGCCGGAGGACCAGCGCCGCTTCATCCCGGCCGAGCGCTTCGAGGCGCTCTGGCTGGAACTTTCGACCTGGGGCACGGTGCTCTTCATCGTGCACACGCCGGACATCGTGCTCGAATGCGAGGGCTCGCTGCCGGTCGGGTCCTTCGGCCACGGCTACTACAACATCCATGGCGACAGCCCGATCGGCGGGCACATCAAGGCCGGCAACTGCCAGAGGATCGCGCTGGTCGACCGGCAGTTCCATGGCCGCCGCTCCTGCTCGGTGCAGTTCTTCAACGGCGCCGGCGAGGCGATGTTCAAGGTCTTCGTCCGGCGCGACGCGAAGCGCGAACTGCTCGCCGACCAGGTCGTCCGCTTCGAGGCCCTGCAGCGCGATTTCGCCTGAACGGTTTCCCTCGCGGAGACGTGACCCGCAACCGCCCGGCGGTTTCCGTGCTATGTGGCCGATCCCTCCGTCCGAGTTTCGGCCGGAGGCATTTTCTTTGTGGCGCCGGGATGGCGCGAACAGCTTGCCGCAGCCCGGGCGGAGGCCGGCAAGCTGCGCAGATATCGGCATTCCCCATGGTCACAGGAGCGACCCAAGGAAAGCTGCCGCCATCTTGTCGCCACGCCCTGCCCCGAAACGGGGGGCCGCAGCCGAGACCCGCATGGGTTTCGTCAAGGATCTGTTAACCACGTGAGCGCACTGTCGATGTTGCGGCGCGGAATGAGAAGGTCGGCAAGCCGAGTCTCGTCCCGCTTTCGCAAGGCCGCCGCCAGACCCGGGAAAGCGGCGGGGAAGCACCCCCTGAATATCCCGATCGAGGCCGTGGGCATGGCTGCGCAGGTAACCTTCGAGCGAGCGCTGGCGCCGCTTTCGGCTGTGCGTCCGGAGCTGGCCCAGAATGCGCTGCGCACTCTGCGCCCCGGCGGCGGCGGCGCAGCCGGGCTGCTGCTGGCGCTGCGCTACATCCAGGCGCGCTTCCTCTCGGTCTGGGGCCTGCTGATCGCGGCCCTGCTGTGCCCGCCGCAGATCTTCGCCGATTTCGCGATCTATTCGGCGCTCGCCAATTTCCTGTCGATCGCGGCGCTGCTGCGCTTCGAGGCGGTGTTCTTCCAGAACAGCGACCCGGACCGGCTGGGGCGCGCCTTCCGGCTCTCGCTCGCGGCGGGGTGCGGCTTCTTGGCGCTGGTCGCGCTCGCCGCCTTCGCCTCCTCGACCCTGGGCCTCGTCCTGGCCGGCCATGCCGCCCTGTTCGTGCTGTCGCTCGCCGGCCGGGCGGCGATCCGGCTGGCGACGGCGGAAGCCACCGCCGAGGGCGATTTCCGGGCGATCGGCAATGCCGGCCTGGTGCAGGCGCTGGTCCAGCCTGGCGCGATGCTGGCCCTGATCCTGCCTTTCGGCGCCTCCTCGCTCGCCCTGTTCGCCGCGGATGCCATCGGCCATGCCGTCTCCGCCTCCTATCTCGGCTGGCGCCGTCGCTTCGCCTTCCAGCAGCTCGCCCTGCGCGCCGACTGGTCGCTGCACGAGCTGCGGCGCTCCGCCCGGCAATGGAGCGCGGCGCCGCGCTTCCTGCTGCCCTCGGCGCTGCTCTCCTTCGGCTTCTCGGTGGCGCCGCTGTTCGCGCTGCCCTTCACCACGGACCCGGTCTTCGCCGCGCATGTCGCGCTCGCCATGCGGCTGCTCGACGTGCCGACACAGATGTTCGGCGCCGTGACCCTGCCGCTGGTGATGAGCAGTCTGCGCAACCGGCAGGGGCCGGCGCGTCGGCGCTGGGCCCGCCTCCTCACCGTCGGGCTGGTGGTCGTCGCCTTCGCGCTGTTCGCCGGCGTGGCCGGCTTCGCGCTGATCCTCGATCCCTGGCTCGAGGAGACGCAATGGCACGGCATCGGTACCGTGCTGGCGATCCTGACGCTGTTCTATTCCGGCATCGCCCTGGTCTCGCCGCTGAACGAGATCGGCACGCTGTCGCGCGACCCGCAGCACCCGATGGTCACCAATGCCATTGCCGCGGTCGCGATGATCGCGATCATCGCCTGGTTCGGCACGCTGTCGCTGGCGATGCTGTTTGCCGTCGGGGGGGTGTCGCTGCTGCGCATGACGGCCCATGCCTGCCTGACCTGGACCGGCTTTGGCGGCCGCGGCCCGGCCGGGACGCTGCCGCAAGGCTCGCGCATCATCTGAGCTGTGAGGGCAGGCGCCTGCCGGCCCGGCCTATTCGCGCCGGATCAGCCGGTCGGCGAGCAGCGAGGACAGGAAGCCCGGCTTGAACTCGCGCTCCAGCCTTTCGGGGTCGTAATGGTGGGCGACCCAGTCGAGGAAGGCGATGCCTCGGCTCTCGCCCTCGCGGCCATAGGCCTCGAAGAAGGCGTCGAGGATGCCGGTCTTGGCGAAGCGGAAATGGCCGTAGCGGAAGGAGAGCTCGGCCATCGCCTCCTTCAGTGGGCGCTTCTCGTGGACCAGCAGATAGAGCGCGGCGAAGAAGCCGGCGCGGTCGGCGCCCGACTTGCAGTGCACCAGCGCCGGCAAGGCGAGATCCTGAAAGAACTGCGGGGCCGACAGGATGGTCTCGCGATCGGGCGCGCCACGCGAACGCAGCACGAAGTCGACCAGGGCGACGCCATGGCGCTCGCAGGCCTCGCGCTGGAGCTGCCAGGAGCCGTGCTCGCGCCCGCCGCGCAGATTGACGATGGTGCGCACGCCCTGGCGCGCGAACCAGGCGATGTCGCCGGGCGCCGGCTGGGCCGCCCGCCAGAGCTTCGGCGTGACGCGATGGGCATTGAGATAGGCGAGCCGGAAGATGCCATGGTCGACCAGCAGCATGTTGGCCCAGGCACGCGCCCGGTCGAGCCGGCCGCCGAGCGGGCGGTCCCAGCGCGCGATCCGCGCCATGCGCCTGGCATAGCGGTCCTCGTCCCGCCGCAAGCGGTTCAGCATCTTGTCCTGCTCTCGTCCATGGCTCGCCCGATACCAGTGCCGGAGGCGGTGCGCAAATCCGGCCGGGCCAGGCGGGTTGGGCGGCCGGGCTGAAGGTCGGACTTGGCCTTTGCGGCGCGAGCCTGCATAAGGCGCGCCAGTTAAGTCCATAGACAGGTCAAGTTCATGCGCCTCGACGCCATCTCCATCGGCAAGAATCCCCCCGACGAAGTCAACGTCGTGATCGAGGTCGCGATCGGCGGCGAACCGATCAAATACGAGATGGACAAGGAAGCCGGTACGCTCTTCGTCGATCGTTTCCTCTATACGCCGATGCGCTATCCTGGGAATTACGGCTTCATCCCGCACACGCTCTCGGAGGATGGCGATCCCTGCGACGTGCTCGTCGCCAATACGCGCCCGCTGGTTCCGGGCTCCTACATCGCGGTGCGCCCGATCGGCGTGATGATGATGGAGGACGAGGGCGGCGGCGACGAGAAGATCATCGCCGTGCCGGTGCCGAAGCTGACCAAGCGCTACGAGAACGTGCACAACTACACCGACCTGCCGAAGATCACGCTCGACCAGATCCAGCACTTCTTCGAGCACTACAAGGATCTCGAGCCCGGCAAATGGGTCAAGCTGACCGGCTGGGGCGATGCCGCCAAGGCCAAGGAGCTGATCATCGAGGCGATCGAGCGCGCCAAGGCGGCCAAGGCCAAGGGCTGAAGCTCCTCGTCATTCTCGGGCGCAGCGAAGCGTAGACCCGAGAATCTCCTGCAAGAGATGCTCGGGTCAGGCCCGAGCATGACGCGCCCGTAGCATCAGGCCTCGTATTTCTCCAGGAACGCCTCGACCGACAGCGCCCGGAAATCCGCCAGCGCGGCGCGCAACCGCGCATGCTGCCAGTCCCACCAGGCCAGCGCCTTCAGCCGTTCCGCAATCTCCTCCGGGAAGCGTCGGCGGATGATGCGCGCCGGGTTTCCGGCGACGATGGTGTAGTCCGGCACGTCCTTGGTGACGATCGCGCCGCCGGCGACGACGGCTCCTGTGCCGATGCTGCGGCCAGGCAGGATGATCGCGCCATGGCCGATCCAGACGTCATGGCCGATGGTGACCGGGCTCATACGGCGCCAGGCGAAGAAGTCGGCATCGTCCTGCGCATCGTCGAAATAGGCCGAGGAGCGATAGCTGAAATGCGACTGGCTCGGCCGCTGCATCGGGTGGTTGCCCGGGTTGATGCGGGTATGGGCCGCGATCGAGCAGAACTTGCCGATCGTCGTGTAAATGACATCCGCATCGTTCACGACATAGGAGTAGTCGCCGAGGCTGGACTCGGCGAAGGCGGTGCGGGCGCCGATCTCGGTATAGCGGCCGAGGACCGCCTGCCTAACCCTGGCGGTGGGGTCGATCACCGGTTCAAGCCCGAGCTTCTTGGCCACCATGACGGATTCCTCTGCTGAAACGATGATCGCGGCGCGCGGCTTGACCGGCGCGCTGGTGCTGGTGGTCGGCCCGTCCGGAGCCGGCAAGGATGCGCTGATGGACGCGGCGCGCCGCGCGCTTGCCGGCGACGAAGGCTTCCGCTTCGCGCGCCGCCTGATCACTCGCCCGGCGCTGGCCGGGGCGGAGGATCATGACAGCTGCGACGAGGCGGGTTTCGTGGCGGCAAGGGAACGGGGCGAGCTCGCCCTGAGCTGGGCGGCCCATGGCCTGCATTACGGCATCCCGGCACGCGAGCTCGCCGGCGGCCAGGTGGTGATCGCCAACATCTCGCGCGGCGTGATCTGCCAGGCGGAAGCGCTGGCCGGGCGTGTCGTCGTGGTCGAGATCACCGCGCCGGCTGCCGTTCTGGCGAAACGGCTGGCAGCGCGCGGGCGCGAGAGCGAAGCCGAGATCGCGGCGCGGCTCGCCCGCGAGGCGCCGCTGACCACCGACCGCGCCGAACTGCGGCGCATCGTCAATGACCGGAGCATCGCCGAAGGGGCAGGCGATCTCGTGGGCTTGCTGCGCGCACTGGCCGATCCCGCCTGACACGCTGCGCATCGACCTTCAGCCGAAAGGCAGGCTGTCGAGCAAAGTGAAACGACTGGCGCGGTCCGCCTGTTTGAAGATCGCGATCCGGTCGAGCAGCAGCGGTCCGGCGGGGACCGCCTGCGCATGGGCTCCCGCCAGCGCCGTCCTGACGGGCGAGACGAGATCCTGCGGCAAGGAGCCGGTCAGCGTCATGTGGAAGCGGAAGGCGTCGCCGACATAAGGGTAGCCGAAGGCCTCGAGATAGGCGCGGTGCGCCGGGGTCAGCGGGCTTTGCAGCCGCCGCGCCAGATCGGCCTCCGAGAGCGGCGCCCGGAATGGCTCGAAGGCCTGGACGACATCGAAAGCGAAGTGCTGCAACGCCTCGCTCGGCTCGGCCGGGGTCAGGGCGATGAAGTGCCCGAGCGCGTTGACGGCGAGACCGGCGAGCGTCACCGGGGTGCGGCCGGCGACATAGTTGCGGGCGAAGGCGCGCAGCGCCCCTTCGCTGCGCCCGTTCGAGAGCTCGAACGGCGCCTTCAGCGTCGCATGGAAGCCATAGCGGCGCGGCTCGGAAGTGAGCCCGGCCCAGTCCAGCGCCTCGCAGCCCGGCGGCACCGCGAAAGGCTTCTCGCCGCCGCCGATGGCGTCATAGCCGAGGGTCGCGCTGCCGAAGCGCCAGAGGGCGCTTTCGGCGGAGGGCGCGAAATAGATGGCGTAGCGCGGCGCGGACCCGGTCAAAATGCGCGCTCGCCCTTCGACCAGACGGCATTGAGCACCGGCGTGGCTCCAAGCGTCCGGAAGCGCACGAGATCGGCGCGCAGGCCAGGCTTGAGATGGCCGCGATCCCCGAGCCCGAGGATGTCGGCGACCTTCCAGGTCACCATGCCCATCGCATCCGGCAGGCTGATGCCATGGGCGGCGTGGAGCTTGAGCACCGCCTGGAGCAGGCTGGCGGGGACATAATCGGAGGAGAGCCCGTCGAGCAGCCCCTTCTCCGCCAATTCCGAGACCGAGACGCCGCCGGAGTGTGAACCGCCGCGGACGACGTTGGGGGCGCCGGCAATCGTGGCAAGGCCGCGCTGCTTGGCCGCCTGCGCCGCCTCGACCGTGGTCGGGAACTCCGAGATCACCGCGCCGGAGGCGATGCCGGCCTCGACATGGTCGAGCGTGGTGTCGTCATGGGTCGCGATCGGGATGCCGCGCGCCTGGAACATCTCGACCACGGCGCTCCAGTTGCCGCCGACATTGGCAGCGCCCTCGGCCTGGCGGACGGCGACGTCCTCCTCGAACTCGGCCTGCGTCTTGCCGTTGCCGATCGCATAGGTGCGCAGGTGCTCGATATTGCGCCATTGCCGCTGGCCGGG
>JAKFDB010000106.1:0-14271 GCA_036676315.1 Bradyrhizobiaceae bacterium | reverse complement strand
CCGCAAGGCGCTCGCCCGGCTCTCGCCGCAGCTCGACGAGATGATGCGCCGCTTCGGCGGCGAGCAGGTCCGCAATGCCGGCACGATCGGCGGCAACATCGCCAATGGCTCGCCGATCGGCGACCTGCCACCGGCGCTGATCGCGCTGGGAGCGACGCTGGTGCTGCGCCGGGGAAGCGCGCGTCGCGACCTCCCCCTCGAAGCCTTCTTCCTCGACTATCGCAAGCAGGACCGGCGCGAGGGCGAGTTCGTCGAGGCCGTGCTGGTGCCGAAGCTGCCGGCGAATGCGCTGTTCCACGTCTCGAAGATCTCGAAACGCTTCGACGAGGACATCTCGGCCTTGTGCGGCGCCTTCTACCTGAGCCGCAACGCAGCGGGCCATATTGCCGAGGCCCGTCTCGCCTTTGGCGGCATGGCCGGTATCCCGAAGCGGGCAAAAGCGGCGGAGGCGGCCTTGCTCGGCCGGCCCTGGAACGAGGCTTCGGCCGCAGCCGCCAACGCGGCGCTGGCCGAGGATTTCACCCCGCTCACCGACATGCGCGCTTCGGCCGGCTATCGGCTCAAGGTCGCCGGCAACCTGCTGCAGCGTTTCCTGCTCGAAACGAGCGAGCCGGCCATTCCGGCGCGCGTTGCCGGCCTGCTGGCGGAGGTCGGCCATGGCTGATGCACGCAAGCGCCTCGACATCATCGCCGAGAACGGACCCGTCGGCGCTTCACTGAAACATGACTCCGCCGCGAAACATGTCGCCGGCGAAGCGCTGTATGTCGACGACATCCCCGAGCCGGCCGGCACCGCCCATGCCTGCCTCGGCCTGAGTGGGATCGCGCATGGCAACTTGCTCGGGCTCGATCTCTCGGCCGTCGGGACCGCGCCCGGCGTGCTCGGGCTGCTGACCGCCGCCGACATCCCCGGCTCGAACGACATCTCCTCGACCCATCGGCATGACGAGCCGGTCTTTGCGACCGACAGGATCCTGCATCACAGCCAGCCGCTGTTCGCCGTCATCGCCACGACGCGCGAACAGGCCCGCCACGCCGCAACCTTGGCGAAGGCGCGCTACGAGGAAGCTCCTCCCTTGCTCGATGTCGCGGCGGCGCGCGCTGCCGGCGGCGAACTCGTCACCGAGCCGCTGAAGCTGGAGCGCGGCGATGTGGCGGCGGCGCTCGCAGGCAGCCCGCGCCGGCTCAAAGGGTCGATGGCGATCGGCGGGCAGGATCACTTCTATCTCGAGGGCCAGATCGCCCTCGCCATCCCCGGCGAGGATGGCGACATGCTCGTGCATTCCTCGACCCAGCATCCGAGCGAAGTCCAGCACATGGTTTCGGCAGTGCTCGGCATCGGCGCGCATGCGGTCACCATCGAGGTCCGGCGCATGGGCGGCGGCTTCGGCGGCAAGGAGACGCAAGCCAATCTCTTCGCCTGCGTCGCGGCGCTCGCCGCCCGGAAACTGCGTCGCCCGGTGAAACTCCGGCCCGACCGCGACGACGATATGATGATCACCGGCAAGCGCCATGATTTCGTCGTCGACTACGAGGTCGGCTTCGACGATGAGGGCCAGATCCATGCGGTCGACGCCGTCTATGCCGCGCGCTGCGGCTGGAACGCCGATCTCTCCGGCCCGGTCACCGACCGTGCCCTGTTCCACATGGATAATTGCTATTTCTATCCCGCAGTGCGCGCCCGTTCCGAGCCGCTGCGCACCCATACGGTCTCCAACACCGCCTTCCGCGGCTTCGGCGGGCCGCAGGGCATGGTCGGGGCGGAGCGCCTGATCGAGGAGGTCGCCTACGCCACTGGGCTCGACCCGCTCGAAGTGCGCAAGCGCAATCTCTATGGCGGCGAGGGCCGCACGACGACGCCCTATCACCAGCAAGTCGAGGACATGATCGCCGGCGAGATCATCGACGAGCTGGAACGGGACTGCCACTACCAGGCCCGGCAGCAGGCGATCCGCGACTTCAACCGCCAGAGCCCGGTGATCAGGCGCGGCATCGCGCTGACGCCGGTCAAGTTCGGCATCTCCTTCACCGCAACCTGGTACAATCAGGCCGGTGCGCTCGTGCACGTCTATACCGACGGCACGGTCGCGCTGAACCATGGCGGCACCGAAATGGGTCAGGGCCTCTACCAGAAGGTGGCGCAGGTGGTGGCGCAGGCCTTCGGCATCGGCCTCGACAAGATCCGGATCACCGCGACGACGACCGGCAAGGTGCCGAACACCTCGGCGACGGCCGCCTCCTCCGGCTCGGACCTCAACGGCATGGCGGCGCTGGACGCCTGCAAGACGATCACGCAGCGGCTTGTCGCCTTCGCCGCCGAGCACTGGCAGGAAAAGCCGGAGGCGATCGCCTTCCTGCCCGGACGGGTCCGGATCGGGGCACGCGAGATCGGCTTCGCCGAACTGGTCAAGGCGGCCTATATGGCGCGCGTCCAGCTCTCGGCGACGGGATTCTACGCGACGCCCAAGATCCATTGGGACCGCAAGGCCGGGCGGGGCCATCCGTTCTATTACTTTGCCTATGGCGCTGCGGCGTCCGAGGTCGCGATCGACACGCTGACCGGCGAATACAAGGTCGAACGCGTCGACATCCTGCACGACTGCGGCAACTCGCTGAACCCGGCGATCGACCGGGGGCAGATCGAGGGCGGCTTCGTCCAGGGCATGGGCTGGCTGACCACCGAGGAACTGGTCTGGGACGAGAAGGGCCGGCTGACGACGCACGCTCCCTCGACCTACAAGATCCCCGTCGCCTCCGACCGGCCGCGGATCTTCAACGTCGCCCTGCTGGAGAACGCACCCAATCGCGAGCACACGATCCACCGCTCAAAGGCGGTCGGCGAGCCGCCGCTGATGCTGGCGATCAGCGTTCTGCACGCGCTCTCCGATGCGGTGGCCAGCGTCGGCGACCATCGCTTCTGCCCCCGTCTCGATGCGCCGGCGACACCGGAGCGCGTGCTCGAGGCGGTCGAGCGCGTGCGAGCGCAGGCGGAGGGCGCGCTATGAACCTGAAAGCTCCCGCGGGATCCCCTCTCCCGGATGGGAGAGGGGTGGGGGTGAGGGACCGCCCTATCCGCATCACGCACGCGCTATCCGTCGCGGCGGCAAGGATCGCGCCTCGACGTTTTCCCGCAGTCCCTCACCCCTGCCCCTCTCCCATCCGGGAGAGGGGTTCCTCGCGCCTTTTCCGGAAGGGGCGGTCATGATCCTCGCCGACTTCCTCGCCGCCCGCCTCGGCGAAGGCGCGATCATCGTCCGCATCGAACGCGTGCAGGGTTCGACGCCGCGCGAGGCCGGCGCAACGATGATCGTCGGCAGCCATGACAGCGCCGGCACGATCGGCGGCGGCCAGCTCGAATTCCACTGCCTCGACCTCGCCCGCGAGATGCTGGCGAGTGGCGAGCAAGGACGTCAGGCCGACATTCCGCTCGGCCCGCAAATGGGCCAGTGCTGCGGCGGTCGCGTGCAGGTCACGCTGGCGCGCGCCGCCCCGGCCGATCTCGCCGCCCTGCGCGCAAGCGAAGCGAAGGCGAGCGCCGCCCGGCCACAGGTCGTGATCCTCGGGGCCGGCCACACCGGCAAGGCTCTGGCTCGCAGCCTTTCGCTGCTGCCATTGGCGGTGACGCTCGTCGACGACCGGCCCGGCCAGTTCGAAGGCTTGCCGGAAAACCTCACCTGCCTGCAGCTCGACAATCCAGAGCCGGCGCTGGAGGCAGCCGCTCCCGGCAGCGCCTTCGTGGTACTGACGCACAGCCACGCGCTCGACTACCGGTTGGTCGAGACGGCCCTGCTGCGCGGCGATGCGTCCTACGTCGGCATGATCGGATCGGCGACCAAGCGCGCCCGTTTCGAGGCGAGTTTCTGCCGCAGGCACCCGGCGAGCGCGGCGTTGGCTGCGCTGACCTGCCCGATCGGTGGATCGGATGTGCATGACAAGCGTCCGGAGGTGATCGCGGCCTTGACGACAGCGGAGCTGGTGCGTTGCTTGCTTGGCGGCAAGGCGGCCTTCGCGGGGAAGGACGCCACCGCGCCGAAGGGGGACCGGGCCGACCATGACGCAGCCGCCTGAACAGACGGCCCCCTTACGTCTGGCGCTCGCCCATGTCTCGAAGAGCTTTCCGGGCGTGAAGGCCAATCAGGACATCAGCTTCGGCGTCCGGCCGGGCGAAATCCATGCCCTGCTCGGAGAAAATGGCGCTGGCAAGTCGACCCTGGTCAAGATCATCTATGGCGTGCAGCGCGCCGACGAAGGTGAGATTTTCTGGGACGGCAACCCCGTCGAGATCCCCTCCCCCAAGGCCGCACGCAAGCTCGGCATCGGCATGGTCTTCCAGCACTTCTCGCTGTTCGATGCGATGACGGTGCTGGAGAATATCGCGCTCGGCCTCGACGAGAAGGTGCCGGCGGAGGAGCTCAAGCGACGGATCAGGGCGATCCTCGACAGCTATTCGCTGCCGCTCGACCCCGATCGCGAGGTCCACACGCTCTCGGTCGGCGAGCGGCAGCGTATCGAGATCGTCCGCTGCCTGTTGCAGAAGCCGAAGCTCCTGATCATGGACGAGCCGACCTCGGTGCTGACGCCGCAGGAGGTCGAGCGCCTGTTCGAGACGCTGCGCCAGATCGCGGCGCAGGGCTGCTCGATCCTCTACATCAGCCACAAGCTGCACGAGATCAAAGCCCTGTGCGAGGCTGCGACCATCCTGCGCGGCGGCAAAGTCGTCGCGACCTGCGATCCGCGCCGCGAAACGACGCGGCGCATGGCCGAGCTGATGATCGGCGCCGAACTCAAGAGCATCGACCGCCCGGTCGGCGCAGGCGAGGCGCGCCGCCCGCGCCTTACCGTCGAGCAGCTCGACATGCCGGGAGAACCACCCTTCGGCACTCGGCTGAAGAGCATCAGCTTCACCGCCCATGCCGGCGAGATCCTCGGCATCGCCGGCGTTGCCGGCAACGGCCAGGCCGAGCTGCTGCTGGCGCTGTCGGGCGAGCGCCGCGCCGCCTCGGACGAAGCGATCAGGCTCGACGGCCGGCCCCTCGGCCATGCTGATGCCGGCGCCCGCCGCGCCGCCGGGCTCGCCTGCGTGCCCGAGGAGCGCAACGGCCATGCCGCCGTGCCGGATTTCTCGCTCGCCGACAATGTCGTGCTGACCGCCCGCCATCGCCTGCCGCTGGCGCCGTCGGGCCTGATCCGGCAAGGCGCGGTCGATGCCTACGCCCGCGAGGTGATCCAGCGCTTCGACGTGCGCACCACTGGCCCCGCCGCGCTGGCAGGGGCGCTTTCGGGCGGCAATCTGCAGAAGTTCATCATGGGCCGCGAAATCGGCCAGCAGCCCGAGGTGCTGGTCGTGGAGCAGCCGACCTGGGGCGTCGATGCCGGCGCTGCCGCGGCGATCCGGCAGGCACTGGTCGATCTCGCCGCCCGGGGCTCGGCGATCGTGGTGATCTCGCAGGATCTGGACGAGCTGCTCGAGCTCGCCGACCGGCTCTGCGTCATCAATGAGGGCCGCCTGTCGGAGGCACGCCCGGTCGCCGGGCTGAAGCTGGAGGAGATCGGCCTGCTGATGGGCGGCGTCCATGGCGAAGCCACCGCAGCGGACCACGCCGATGCTTGAATGGCGCCGCAGGAGCGAACCGAGCCGGGCGATGCTCTATCTGAGCCCGCTGATCGCCATCGCCTTGACCATGCTGACCGGCATGCTCGTCTTCAGCGCGATCGGCTATGACGGCGCGCGGGCGGTGAAGGCGATCTTCGTCACGCCGCTGATCGAGCCGCAGCGCTGGGCCGATCTCGGCGTCAAGGCGGCGCCGCTGGTGATGATCGCACTCGGCCTCGCCATCGGCTTCCGTGCCAATGTCTGGAACATCGGCGCCGAGGGGCAATATGTGATGGGCGCCATCGCCGGCACCGGCGTCGCGCTGCTCACCCATGACATGACCGGCTGGTGGATCCTGCCCGCCATGGCGCTGGCCGGCATCCTCGGCGGCGCCGCCTGGGCCGCGATCCCAGCCTTCCTCAAGGTCCGGCTGCAGGTTAGCGAGATCCTGACCAGCCTGATGCTGACCTATGTCGCGGTACAGGGCCTCTACTATCTGGTTCGCGGCCCCTGGAAGGACCCGGACGGCTTCAATTTCCCGCAGACCAGGATGTTCTCGGGCGATCAGGTTCTGCCGGCGATGGCGGAGGGCTCGCTGGTCCATCTCGGCATTCCCGTCGCCCTGCTGCTGGCGCTCGCCGCCTGGTTCGTGATGGGCAAGACCATCTCCGGTTATGCGGTGCGGGTGGTCGGTCGCGCGCCAGCCGCCGCCCGGCATGGCGGCTTCGACGCCGGCCGCGTCACCTGGGCGGCCTTGCTCGCCAGCGGTGGCCTTGCCGGGCTTGCCGGCCTGTTCGAGGCGGCGGGTCCCTTCGGCCAGCTCACCCCGCAATTTCCGGTCGGCTACGGCTTCACCGCGATCATCGTCGCCTTTCTCGGCCGGCTTTCGCCCGCCGGCATCGTCTTCGGCGGGCTGGTCCTGGCCGTGACCTATGTCGGCGGCGAAATCGCGCAGAGCACGGTCAGGCTGCCGCAGGCCGCAACCGGCATGTTCCAGGCGATGCTGCTGTTCTTCCTGCTGGCCACGGACGTGCTGGTGCGCTGGCGGCTCGCCTTCCGGCGCGGCCCGGCGAAGGTCGCGCCATGACGGCAGTCATCCTCGTCTCGATCTTCATGACGCTGGCTGCCGCGGCGACGCCGATCCTGCTGGCGGGCCTCGGCGAGCTCGTTACCGAGAAGGCCGGCGTGCTCAATCTCGGCGTCGAGGGCATGATGCTGTGCGGCGCGGTCACCGGTTTCGCGGTCGCCTACAGCAGCGGCAGCGTCACGCTCGGGCTCATCGCGGCAGCGGCCGCGGGTTTCCTCGCCGCGATGATCTTCGCCCTGCTGACGCTTGGGCTCGGCTCCAACCAGGTCGCGACCGGGCTGGCGCTGACGATCTTCGGGATCGGCGTTTCCTCGCTGTTCGGCGCCGGTTTCGTCGGTCGCACCATCCACCGGCTCGGCCCGATGTTCCCTGCCGACTACGCTGCCCATCCCTGGCTGCGCCTGGTCTTCGGCCATGATGCGCTCGTCTATCTCTCGCTGCTGCTGGTGCTCGCCGTCAGCCTGGTCCTGCGCCGGACCCGGATGGGCCTGATCCTGCGCGCAGTCGGTGAGAACGCCGATTCCGCCCATGCCATCGGCTATCGCGTGCTTGCCATCCGCGCCGCGGCGACAGGCTTCGGCGGCGCGCTGGCCGGCCTCGGCGGCGCCTATTTCTCGCTGGCGCTGACGCCGATGTGGGCCGACCGGCTGACCGCCGGCCGCGGCTGGATCGCGCTTGCGCTCGTCGTCTTCGCTGCCTGGAAACCGGGGCGGCTCCTGCTCGGCGCCTATCTCTTCGGCGCCGTCGCCACCTTCGAATTGCAGGCCAAGGCGGCCGGCGTCAGCTGGATCGCGCCGGAGGTGCTGGCGATGACCCCCTACCTTGCGACGATCGTGGTTCTGACGATGATGTCGCTAGGACAGAGGACCGGCGGACGCAACGCGCCCGCCTGCCTTGGCAAGCCTTTCCCGGCGCCCTAAACCACGCCGAAACCGATAACGGGGAGCAGACAATGTCGACCATCATCACCCGCAGGACGCTTCTGGCCGGTGCGGCCGCGACCTCGGCGCTGCCGCTCGTCGGCGGCGCGAATGCCCAGGAACCCTTCGGCATCGGCTTCATCTATGTCGGGCCGGTCGGCGATCACGGCTGGACTTGGACACATGACCAGGGCCGCAAGGCGCTCGAGGCCGCCTATGGCAACAAGATCAAGACCAGCTTCATCGAGAATGTCGCCGAGGGCCCGGACGCGACCCGCGCCATCCGCCAGCTCGCCCAGGCCGGGAACAAGCTGATCTTCACCACCTCGTTCGGCTTCATGAACCCGACGATCCAGGTCGCCAAGCAGTTCCCGAAGATCTTCTTCGAGCATGCCACCGGCTACCAGCGCGCCGAGAACGTCGCGACCTACAATGCCCGCTTCTACGAGGGCCGCGCCGTGATCGGCACCATTGCCGGCCACATGTCGAAATCCGGCCAGGCCGGCTACATCGCCTCCTTCCCGATCCCGGAGGTGGTGATGGGCATCAATGCCTTCCATCTCGCCGCGAAGAAGGTGAACCCCAACTTCAAGACCAAGGTGATCTGGGCCTCGACCTGGTACGATCCGGCCAAGGAAGCCGACGCCGCCAAGGCGCTGATCGACCAGGGCGCCGACGTCATCACCCAGCACACCGACAGCCCCGCCGCCCTGCAGGCGGCCGAGCAGCGCGGCGTCTTCGCCTTCGGCCAGGCCTCGGACATGAAGGCCTTCGCGCCCAAGGCGCATCTCACCGCGATCGTCGACGACTGGTCGGGCTACTACATCAAGCGCGTCAAGGAGGCGATGGACGGCAGCTGGAAGACCGGCGACGTCTGGGGCGGGATCAAGGACGGCATGGTCAAGCTCGCGCCCTATAACGACGCGATGACGCCGGCGGCCCGCGCCGCAGCCGACGAGATCCAGAAGGGCATCGTCGCCGGAACGCTCCACCCCTTCACCGGCGAGATCAAGGACCAGAAGGGCACGTTGCGCCTGAAGGCCGGCGAGACCGCTTCCGACGAGATGCTGTCCAAGATGGACTGGTATGTCGACGGCGTGCAGGCGTAGGGGCCCGGCTTTCGTTCCGGGCAGGTCTAGCCACACGCGTCATGCTCGGGCTTGACCCGAGCATCTCCTGGCAGAGATTCTCGGGTCGGCGCTTCGCTCCGCCCGAGAATGACGGCCCGGGGGGCTCGAAAATTCCCCGACCAGAACCCCTTGCAGATATTTTAAGCTTGAAACAATATGGCCGTGACGCCGTGCGGATGGGGATGGGGATCCCTTCCGCCGACGGCTTCGAGAAGGTCCCGGGAGGACATCCGACATGAATCTGAAGTTCGCATTGTCGCTCAGCGCCGGCATCGTGGCGCTCGGCCTCTCCGGCGCCCAGGCGCAGGAACCGCTGAAGATCGGCGTGGTCAGCGTGCTGACCGGGCCGGCAGCCGCGCTTGGCCAGCAGGTTCGCGACGGCTTCCAACTCGCTGTCGACCAGAACGGCGGCAAGCTCGGCGGCGTGCCGGTGCAGATCACCATCATCGACGATGAGCTGAAACCCGACGTCGCGGTCGGCAAGGTCCGCAGCTTCGTCGAAGGCGGCAAGGTCGACTTCGTCGTCGGCCCGGTGTTCTCGAACATCCTCGGCGCCATCGCCAAGCCGGTGCTCGATTCGGGCGCCATCCTGATCAGCCCGAACGCCGGTCCGTCCACCATGGCCGGCAAGGCCTGCCACCAGAACTTCTTCGTGACCTCGTACCAGAACGACCAGGTCCATGAGGTGCTGGGCAAGTACGCGCAGGACCAGAACTACAAGAAGGCTTACATCATCGCGCCGAACTACCAGGCCGGCAAGGACTCGCTCGCCGGCTTCAAGCGCTACTTCAAGGGCGAAGTGCTCGACGAGGTCTATGTCCCGCTGACCTCGCTCGACTTCGCGGCGGAGCTCGCCAAGATCGCTTCGGCCAAGCCCGACGTGGTCTTCGCCTTCCTGCCGGGCGGGCTCGGCGTCAACTTCGTCAAGCAGTGGTCGCAGGCCGGCCTCACCGGCAAGGTGCCGTTCCTCTCGGCCTTCACGGTCGATGAATCGACCCTGCCGGCGCAGCAGGACGCGGCGGTCGGCATGTTCGGCGGCATGACCTGGGCGCCGAACATGGACAACCCGCAGACGAAGAAGTTCGTCGCGGCCTATGAGGCGGCCTACAAGATCGTCCCCGGCTCCTATGCCCAGCAGTCCTATGACGCGGCGCAGCTGATCGATTCGGCCGTGAAGGCCGCCGGCGGCACCGGCGACAAGGACAAGCTGCGCGCCGCGATCAAGAAGGCCGACTTCACCTCGCTGCGCGGCAAGTTCAAGTTCAACACCAATGGCTACCCGATCCAGGACTTCTACCTGGTCAAGGTCGCGAAGCGCGCCGACGGCAAGTTCCAGACCGAGATCGCGCAGAAGGTGTTCACGGACTATGCCGATCCGCATGCGAAGGATTGCGCGCTGAAGTGACGGCGACGCCCTTCACTACGACCTGAATGGTCATCCCGGGCGGGCACCAGCCCGACCCGGGATCCATGCCAGACCGATCGATGTTCAGGCATGGATCCCGGCTCTCCGCTTCGCTGCGGCCGGGATGACGGCATCTGTTGTTCTCGAGCCGAGTTGCGCAGGCGCATGACCACCGGCCTCCTCATCGTCCAGATCCTGAACGGGCTCCAGTTCGGCATCCTGCTGTTCCTGGTGGCGGCAGGGCTGACGCTCGTCTTCGGCGTGATGGACTTCATCAACCTGGCGCATGGCGTGCAGTACATGCTCGGCGCCTATCTGGCGGTGACCTTCGTGGCGCTCACCGGCAGCTTCGTGCTCGGGCTCGTGCTCGCGCTCGCGGCTGCACTGGTGTTCGGACTGGCGCTGGAGTTCCTGGTCTTCCGCCATCTCTACGAGCGTGACCATCTCGACCAGGTGCTGGCGACCTTCGGGCTGATCCTGCTGCTCAATCAGGGCGTCAAGATCATCTGGGGCGCGGCGCCGCTGTCGGTGCCCCTGCCGGAATTCCTCTCCGGCAATGTCGCGTTGATGGACGGCATCCTCTACCCGACCTATCGCTTCGCGCTGATCGGCGCGGGCCTCGCCGTTGCAGGATTGCTCTGGTTCGTCGTCGACCGCACCCGCGCCGGCATGCTGCTGCGCGCCGGCGCCTCGAATGCTCCGATGGTCTCGGCGCTCGGCGTCGACATCCGCAAGCTGTTCATGATCGTCTTCGCCTTTGGAACGATGCTGGCGGGCTTCGCCGGGGCGATGGCGGCGCCGATCCTCTCGGTCGAGCCCGGCATGGGCGACACCGTGCTGATCCTCGCCTTCGTGGTGATCGTCATCGGCGGCATCGGCTCGATCCGCGGCGCCTTCGTCGCGGCGCTGATCGTTGGCCTGGTCGACACGCTCGGTCGCTCCTTCATGAACGACCTGCTGCGCCTGTTCATGAGCGCGCCTTCGGCCCGCGCCACCGGGGCGGCGCTGTCCTCGATGCTGATCTACCTGCTGATGGCGGTCGTGCTCTTCGTCAGGCCGGAGGGTCTGCTGCCCTCGCGAGGCCGCACATGAGCGCGGCACCGGCGCTGGCGGAGACGGTTGCCGGCCCAGCCCCGCGTCGACGCGGCCGGCTGCTGCTGCCCGTGCTGCTCTTCGCCGCACTGGCGCTGGCGCCAATCGCCGTCAATCTCGGCATGCCGGCCGGCTGGCTCGCCTTGCTGACGCGGGCGATGATCTTCGCGATCGCGGCCCTCTCGCTCGACCTCATCCTCGGTGTCGGCGGGCTGGTCTCCTTCGGGCACGCCGCCTTTGTCGGGATCGGTGCCTATGTCACCGGCATCATGATCACCGAGGGCCATGCCGAGGCGCTGCTGATCCTGCCGGTGCTGCTCGGCGTCTGCGCCCTGTTCGCGGCGATCACCGGGGCGATCTGCCTGCGGACCCGCGGCGTCACCTTCATCATGATCACGCTCGCCTTCGGCCAGATGGTCTATTTCCTGGCCCAGGCGCTGTCGGCCTATGGCGGCGATGACGGGCTGACGCTCTACAGCAAGAGCACCATTGCCGGTCTCGATCTGTTCGCGACGCGCAGCGGCTTCTTCTATTGCGTCCTCGCCGCCCTCGCCGGCTGCTATGTGCTGGTGCGCATCCTCGTCGCCTCGCGTTTCGGGCGCGCCCTGCGGGCGGCGCGCGAGAACCCCGTCCGGGTTTCGGTCACCGGCTTCGACGTCACCCGCATCCGGCTCCTCGCCTATGTGATCAGCGGCATGCTGGCCGGGCTTGCCGGCTTCTTCCTCGCCAACCACACCGATTTCGTCAGCCCGGCATTCATGTCCTGGCAACGTTCGGGCGAACTGATCTTCATGGCCGTGCTCGGCGGCGTCGGCTCGCTGCATGGGGCAATCATCGGCGCCATCGCCTATCTCATCGCCGAGGACGGGCTTTCGCACCTGACCGAGCATTGGCGGGTGATCTTCGGGCCGCTGATCATACTCTTCGTCCTGTTCACCCGCGGCGGCATCGTCGGCATGCTGCGCCGGATCGGCGGCGGCCATGACTGAACCGGTGCTCGCCCTGGAAGCGGTGCGCAAATCCTTCGGCGCGCTGAAGGTGACGGACGAGGTCAGCCTCAGCCTTGCGCCGGGCGAGCTGCACGCTTTGATCGGCCCCAATGGCGCCGGCAAGACGACCCTCGTCCACCAGATCTCCGGCATGCTGACGCCCGACAGCGGCGCCATCCGCTTCCGCGGCCAGGACATCACGGCGCTGTCGCCGGAAAAGCGGGCGCAGCGCGGCCTCGCGCGCACCTTCCAGATCACCTCGACCATCGCCTCGCTGACGGTGCTGGAGAATGTCGCCCTCGGCGTGCAGGCCAAGGCCGCGCATCCGCTTTCGCTGTTCCGCAACGCGGCTGGCGACGAGCGCCTGAACCGTCCTGCCCTGGCCGCGCTCGAGGCCGTCGGCCTTGCGGACCGGGCGCAGGTCCTGGCCGGACAGCTCTCGCATGGCGAGAAGCGTGCGCTGGAGCTCGCCATGGCGCTGGCGCTGGAGCCGGCGGCGATCCTGCTCGACGAGCCGCTGGCCGGTGTCGGCCGCGAGGAGGGCGAGCGGCTGATCGCCCTGCTCTCGAGCCTGAAGGGGCGCTATGCCATGCTGCTGGTCGAGCACGACATGGCGGCCGTCTTCGCACTGGCCGACAAGGTCAGCGTGCTGGTCTATGGCCGCGTCATCGCCTCGGGAGCACCGGCAGCGGTCAGGGCCGATGCCGCGGTGCGCGAAGCCTATCTCGGCGAGGAGGGCTGAACGGTGCTGACCGTCGAGGGGCTCGATGCCGGCTATGGCGAGGCGCAGATCCTGTTCGGCGTCGACCTTGCGGTCGGCGCAGGCGAGGTCGTCACCCTTCTCGGCCGCAACGGCATGGGCAAGACCACGACGATCCGCACGATCATGGGGCTGATCCCGGCCAAAGCGGGGCGTGTCAGCTTCGGCGGCGTCGATCTCACCGGCAAGGCGCCGTTCAAGCTGGCGCAGGCCGGCATCGGACTGGTTCCGGAAGGCCGCCAGATCTTTCCGACCCTCTCGGTCGAGGAGAACCTGATCGCGACGGCGGCGAGCCGGTTCGGCAAGCCACGCTGGACGCTGGAGCGGATCTACGCCTTTCTGCCACGGCTGAAGGAGCGGCGCGCCAATCGCGGCAACCAGCTTTCCGGCGGCGAGCAGCAGATGCTGGCGATCGGCCGGGCGCTGATGACCAATCCGAAGCTCGTCATCCTGGACGAAGCCACGGAGGGGCTCGCCCCGATCATCCGCCAGGAGATCTGGTCCTGCCTTGCGGCGCTGAAGGCCGAAGGCGAGTCGATCCTGGTGATCGACAAGAATGTCGATGCGCTGGCAAGGATTGCGGATCGGCATGTCGTGCTGGAGAAGGGCCACGTCGTCTGGCGCGGCTCCAGCGACGAGTTACGCAGCGACAATGCGGTCAAGGACCGCTTCCTGAATCTCTAGATGGAGAGAACGAGATGAAGCCGCTGACCGCCGGCGTGACCCGCGCCAATGAGGGTCTGGACGCGATTGCCTGGAACATACTGGGCCAGACCTATGTCCCCAAGATGCTGACCGAGAGCAGCTTCTCCTGGCACGCCACCTTCCCGCCCGGCACCTTCGTGCCGCCGCATATCCATCCCACCCAGGAAGAGTTCATCTACATGCTCGAGGGCCGGCTCGACCTGGTGCTCGACGGCCAGGAGTCGCATGCGCTGCCGGGCGACCTGATCCGCCTGCCGCGCAATGTCGCGCACGGGCTGTTCAACAAGAGCGATACCGCGGTGAAGTGCCTGTTCTGGGTCGCACCGACGGGCCGGCTCTACGATCTGTTCTGGGCGATCCATTCGATGAAGGAACAGAACCCGGCCGAAGTCGTTGCTCTGGCGGCGCGCTACGAAATCGACTTCCTGCCGCCGCCGCCGGATGCAGGCTGAGGAAGGCTTCGCGCCCCGGACGTTAGGGTTAACCAGGGGTTAAGCGCGCCAAAGGCGGTGTTCTGATGCATGGTCGGGCGCCTCCAGCAAGAGGGCCAGGTCGATGTCCGCCTCAGCAGCCACCGAACGCCGCCGGCA
>JAKFDB010000105.1:0-39759 GCA_036676315.1 Bradyrhizobiaceae bacterium | reverse complement strand
CTCGCGCTCCTTCGTCGGCCTCTCCGGCTTCGGCATCGAAATCGCGGAGACCGAACCGCTGGAGTAGGGCTGTCTTTCCGGGGCGGGCCGAAGGCCCGAGCCCGGAACCCAGAACCGATGTCATTTGCCGATAGGGCGGTGATATGTCCGCGCTTCTCCGAAGGTCGCATCTGTTCTGGGTTCCGGGCTCTTCGCTGCGCGAAGCCCGGAAAGACGGCGTGGCTGCTGACTTTACCCCCGCATCAGCGCCATGACATGCGCCGCGACCGATTTCGACAGGCCCTCGAGATCGTAGCCGCCTTCGAGGATCGAGACGATGCGGCCGCCGGCGTGGCGGTCGGCCAGCTCCATCAGCTTCTGCGTCGCCCAGGCGAAATCGGGCTCTTTCAGGTTCAGGTTGGCGAGCGGGTCGCGCCAATGCGCGTCGAAGCCAGCCGAGATGATCACGAGATCGGGCCGGAAAGCCGCGATTCGCGGCAGGATCGCGTTCTCGTAGGCGTCGCGAAAGGCGTCGGTTCCGTCGCCGGCGCGCAAGGGCGCATTGACGATGTTGCCATGCTCGCCGCGCTCGGACGGCGCGCCGGTGCCGGGAAAGAGCGGCATCTCGTGGATCGAGGCATAGAGCACGCTGGCATCGCTCCAGAAGATCTCCTGCGTGCCGTTACCGTGATGGACATCCCAGTCGAGGATCGCCACCCGCTCGGCGCCATGGGCCTGTTGCGCGTGACGGGCGGCGATGGCGGCGTTGTTGAAGAAGCAGAAGCCCATCGCCCTGTCGCTCTCGGCATGGTGGCCGGGTGGTCGCATGGCGCAGAACGCATTGGCGGCTCGGCCGGCCATGACTTCGTCGACCGCGTGCACGGCGGCGCCGACCCCGTGCAGGGTGGCCGAGAGCGTGCCCGGCGACATGGTGGTGTCGGCGTCGAGCTGGACCAGCCCGTCCTTGGGCGAGGCCGCGATGATGGCCTGCGCGTAGTCTGCGGGATGGCAGAGCTCGACCTGCGCCAGCGAGCCCTGCGGGGCGGCGACGCGCTGCAGGGTAGCAAAGCGCTCGTCCTCGAGCGCGCGCTCGACGGCGCGGATTCGGTCGGAGCGTTCGGGATGGCCGGCCGGCGTCGCATGCTGGAGGCTGGAAGGATGGCTGATCAGGAGCGTCGTCACGCGTGGAGCTCTCCAGTGCGGGCTGTCGTTGGGTCAATGAGCATGACGGGGCGTGACCATATTGTCACTGCACCGCAGCAAGAAGCCAAATCGCAGCGAAATCCCGGAACTTCGTTGCGTAACCAATGTTTGAGCCGTAAATCTGGCCCCAAGCTCAGGGCTCGGCTGGCGTCTGCCGGGTCACCGAATCTTAACGATTCATTCATCATAACAGGCGCCGTCCTGGCGTCGTCGGTGGAAGTCATGAAGCGGTCTTTCGTTGCTGCACTCGGCCTGTCCGTCCTTCTCGGCGCCTGCCAATACAAGACCGTGAATGCGCCGTCGCTCTCGACACGCGATGCCGAATACATGGCGCTGGTGCCGAATTTCGAGACGCAGATCACCCATCTGCCCTATGAGATCACCGATCCGACCGGCGAGGCGCCAGGCACGATCGTGGTCGATACGACCGAGAAGTTCCTCTATTTCGTGCTGCCCAACAAGAAGGCGATCCGTTACGGCGTCGCCACCGGCGACGAGGCCTTCGGCTGGACCGGCACGGCCGTGATGCAGCGCAAGGCCGAATGGCCGCGCTGGACGCCGCCCGCCGAGATGATCGCGCGCTGGCCGCATCTGGCGCCGCGCGCCGGCGGCATGGAAGGCGGCCCGGACAATCCGCTCGGGGCCCGCGCCCTCTATCTCTACCAGAACGGCAAGGACACGCTGTACCGCATCCATGGCACCAACGAGCCCGAGACGATCGGCCGCTCGGCCTCCTCGGGCTGCATCCGGATGCGCAATATCGATGCGATCGACCTCTACAATCGCTCCGAGGTCGGCGGAAAAGTCGTCGTCCGCTGAGGCAAGGCGCCTTGCGGCGCAAGGGCTGCCGCCAAGAACTTCGCGGCCCGATGCCTCAGCCCGCGAAGTCAGCGAAGCCGGCACCGATCAGCCCGATCGGTACCGGCTTCCGCTTTTTTGATCGAGCCTGCACTGCCGATCAGCTCCTGCAGCCAAGCTGATCGGAGCGTGCCCCGGCCTCAGGCGCTGAGCCTGGCCGGCTCGAAGCAATCGTCGCAGATCGCCGCGACATGGCGATGGTCGGTGCCGCAGCAGCCGCCGAGGACGCGCATCGTCGGGAAACGACGCGTCAGGTCGCGGTAGCGGCGGCCTAGATCGGCGGGGTCTCCGGCATCGAGCTCGGTCGATTCGTCGAGTTCGGCGTGGCTGCGCGCCGAGGCGTTGGCGCGGACGCCATGGATGCGCCGGACCCAGCCCTCTCCTGCCTCCAGGGCCTGCGCGAAATGGGTCGGGTGGGCGCAGTTGATCATGTAGTAGGCCGGATAACCGTCCGTCGCCGTCTCGACCGCCTCGATCGCGCTGCGCAAAGTCGCGCCGGTCACAAGCCGCCCATCGGTCTCGACCGTGAACGAGATCGTACTGGGCATCTGCAGGCTTTTCGCCGCCCGGGCGATTCCGATCGCCTCCTCCACCGTTGCGAGCGTGAAGGCGGCAACCATGTCCGCTTCCGTGGCGGCGAAGGTGGCGATCTGCGTGGCATGATAATCCTCCGCCTCCGCCACGCTCATCAGGCCCGCCCGGTAGCCGTCTCCCCGCGGCCCTATCGCACCGGAAATCACGCAGGGCATGGCCGGGGCCTCCCAGAGATCGCGCAGTTCGACGATTAGCGCGATCGCGGCGCGGTTCACCTCGGCGAGCCGGCCGGCATCGTAGCCGAGCTTGCTGCCCCAGTCGGGATTGGCGCGCCAAGTTGCGCTCTCGAGCACGAAGCCGACGCCGCGGCCGCGCGCCATTGCCAGATAGCGCTCGTAGTAGTTGCGCAGATGGACGCGCCCCTTCGGCGTCTCCAGCAGTACGCAGGAAGCGAAGTGAGGAAGTTCGATACCGTCATGGAAGATGAAGGTCGTCTCCATGCCGCCATCGCTGAGAAAGATACCGCCATCGAGCTGCGGCAGATTATGCCTGTACTTGGCCATCAAACCCCTCCGTCCGGTCTGGTTTCGGCAACCGGCCCGCCGGACGGGCGGTTGCGTGGAGGGTTTATCGCTCCCGGCGGCCGCCGGGTTCTAGAAGGCTCGTGGTAAAGTCTTCCCGCGGGACAATTTTCTTTTTGGTTTTAGAGGGTTACCCTGATTTCGGCGGCCGCGCGGCGCTTTTTCCCTAAACTATCGTCATAAAAAGCTGTACCTTCGGTGCAGCCGAGAGGAGCCGAGCCATGAGCAAAGGCGCCGCTACTCGCGAAAAGATCATCGCCATCGCCGAGGCCGGCGTCCTCAGCAAGGGGTTCGGCGCGACCTCGATCGAGGAGATGATCGCCGAAGCGGGGATCACCAAGAGCGGCTTCTTCTACCATTTTCGCGACAAGAACGAACTCGCCCGCGAGATGCTGCGGCGCTATGTCGAGGCCAACGACAAGCTCTTCGACGAGATCTTCGCCCGTGGGCGGGAACTGGCCGACGATCCGCTGCCGGCTTTCCTGATCTCGCTTAAGCTGCTCGCTGAGCTGATGGATGATCTCCCGAACGGACACCCCGGATGCCTGATCGCGAGCATCTGCTATCAGGAACGCCTGTTCGACCGGGAGGTGCGCGAGATGACCGCGGCCTCCGTGCGCAGCTGGAATGCACGCTTTCTCGATGTACTGGCGGAAATCGCCGACCAGCATCGGCTGCGAGAGCCGGTGCCGCTCAACGATCTCGCCGAAATGCTCTCCTGCGTGATCGACGGAGGCATCATCATGTCGCGGACGCTCGGCGATCCGAGCCGACTGGCCCGCCAGGTCCTCGCCTATCGCAGCTTCGTCAAGCTGCTGTTCGCGCCGGAGAGGGTGCATTGAAGGCATCGCATTGCTGGTTTGCCCCGGCTTCGCAGGCGGTCCGGTGGTAGCGCTACTGCGGCCCGCGGGTCGATTGCCTGAGAAGTGGACTTCGCCCTTGGGGCCGATGCTCTAGCCCAATTCGACCAGCACGATCTCGGGCGGTGCTCCGAACCTGAACGGCAGCTTGCTCGTGCCGAGGCCGGCCGAGACGATCAGATCGCGGCCTTTTTCGACGACATGGCCGTAGGCGTAGCGGTTGCCATAGCGCGAGGGCACGATCGGCGACCAGCCGAGGATCCGGACCTGGCCGCCATGGGTGTGCCCGGCGAGAGTGAGCGCGATGCGAGCGGGCAGGCGCGCGAAGATGTCCGGCTCATGCGCCATCAGGATGGAGGGAGCGTCGTCGGTGATGGCGGCGAGCGTTGCCGCGAGATCGTCGATGCCGCGTCGCTGGCCCCGCCGCGGCCGGCGATAGGCGAAGGCCTCCTGGTCGCCGAGCCCTGCGAGCCAGAGCGGCCCGGCCGCGGTCTCGAGCCGGACGGCGTCGTTCTCCAGAACCGGGATGCCGGCGGCCTCCAAAGCGAGCCTTGCCTCGGTCGGGCCGCGCAGTTCCCGCTGGGCCCTGTCGTCATGCCACCAGTCGTGATTGCCGAGCACGGCGAAGCGGCCATTGATGGCCTCGAGCCGGGCGAGCTCGGCGGCCCAGACGGCATTGGGTGGATCGCCCGGTCGCTTGTCGCGGCTCGCGATGAAGTCGCCGAGCAGCAAGGTGAGGTCGGGGCGCAGGCGATTGGTCTGGTCGACGATCTCGCGCACCCGCGACACCGGCATGTGCGGGCCGCCGACATGCAGGTCGGAAACCACGGCGAGGCGGAGCGTCTTTGCCTCCGGCCAGCCGGCCGGCTTCAGCCGATAGCGCGTCACGCCCTGATGGGTCGGCTCCCAGGCATAGGCATAGCCGCCCACCCCGATGGTAGACAGAAAAAGACCGGCGAGAGTTTGAAAAACTCTGCGCCGGTCAAGCATGGAGGGTCTCGGTAGAAGGTCGTGGTGTGATCAATCTTCAGAACCGTTGCGCAGGATCGCCGGAACGTCCCTGTGCTGCGAGGTCAACGCGGCAGGTGCCCAGCGGGTTCCCGCCAGAATGGCAGGAATCGCGATCGGGCGAAAGCGTGACGCATAGGACTCACGAGCGGTGGTGTCGTGAAAGCTGGCGCTGCGCGGTGCCTTGGACTGTGGCTTGTGCGAAGACATGACTCTCGGGTTCCATCTGGGCCTGCCGGCGGTTCCTGGCCGCCGACTTGATCAATGTCACAGCCGATCGGGTCCGGCCGGCGGCGGCATCGTGAAAACATCGTGACGTTTTCTGCGTCACAACAAGGCCTTGTCGAGGTCTGCAACGATTTCGCCAGAGCAGGCGAAAACGGTGGCGCCGGGCGGCGGCCCAGGTTTCGCGCCGTGTCATTGCGGCCGCAGAAACGAAAAGCGCCGCAATCCATCGCAGGACGCGGCGCTCTTCGATGGATTGCGGTGTGGTGCTGCTTTCGCAGCCTGTCCGGAAGGACGGCGCCTCGGTTGCGGGCGTTCAGCCCGCCAGCAAGCCTTCCGCCTTGACCCAGTTGAGCGTCTTGCCGAGCGCGCGCTCATAGCGATCGAACATCTCGTCGATCTCGGCCTCGCTGATCACCAGCGGCGGGCAGAAGGCGACACGATCGCCACCCATGGCGCGCAGGATGAGGCCTTCCTCCTGGGCGAAGCTGACCGATTTGGCGGCAACGCCCTTCTTGACCTCGAACTGCGCCTTGCTCGTCTTGTCCTTGACGATCTCCAGGCCGCCGATCAGGCCGACGCCGCGCGCTTCGCCAACCAGCGGGTGCTCGGCCAGCTTGCCGAGGCGGGCGAGGAATTTCGGCGCGACCTTGCGGACATGCTCGATGATGCGGTCGCGCTGGTAGATCTCCAGCGTCTTGACCGCGACCGCGCAGCCGACCGGGTGGCCGGCATAGGTGTTGCCGTGGCCGAAGGTGCCGATCTTGCGGCTCTGGTCGACCAGGACCTCGTACATCGACTCGTTGACCAGCACGGCGCTGAGCGGGAAATAGGCCGAGGTCAGCGCCTTGGCGCAGGACAGCGAGTCGGCATTCAGCCCATAGGTCGTGGTGCCGAACATCTCGCCGGTGCGGCCGAAGCCGGTGATCACCTCGTCGGCGATGAACAGCACGTCGTATTTGGCGAGGACGGCGTTGATCTTCTCGAAATAGCCCTCGGGCGGCGTCACCGCGCCGCCGGCACCCATCACCGGCTCGGCGATGAAGGCGGCGACGGTCTCGGGCCCCTCGCGCAGGATCATCTCCTCGAGCTCGGCGGCGAGCCGGGCCGAGAAGTCGAGCTCGCTCTCACCGGCCTGCGCGAAGCGATAGTGATGCGGGCAGGAGGTGTGCAGCATGCCGGCGATCGGCAGGTCGAAATCGGTGTGGTTGGCCGGCAGGCCGGTCAGCGAGGCGGAAGCGACGGTGACGCCGTGATAGCCCTTCAGCCGCGAGATGATCTTTTTCTTCTTCGGCCGGCCGAGCGCATTGTTCATGTACCAGACCATCTTGACCTGGGTGTCGTTGGCGTCGGAACCGGAGGAACCGTAGAACACCTTGGAGATCGGCACCGGGGCGATCTCCTTCAGCTTCTCGGCGAGCTCGATCGCCGGATCATGGCTGCGTCCGGAGAAGATATGGGTGAAGGGCAGCTTCTTTAGCTGCTCATAGGCGACATCGGCCAGTTCCTCGTTGGAGTAGCCGAGCGAGGTGCACCAGAGCCCGGCCATGCCCTCGATATATTCCTTGCCGGCGGTGTCATAGACGAAGACACCCTTGCCGCGTTCGAGCACCAGCGGGCCGACCTCGCGATGCGTGGCGAGGTTGGTATAGGGGTGGATCAGCGTCTCGATATCCCGCACGGCGAGGTTGGTCAGCATGCCCGGCTCCGCTTCCTTATGTGACGTTTATGCGAGCATAGCCTTGCCGGCGCGCAAGCGCTGAGCGATTTTCTTGCAGATCGAGGCAGAGTCTGGCGCAGGTCGGGCATTGGTTGCGGATATCGTCGATCAACAGTTTCCGGTCGTCCCGGACAAGCGGCCTTGGCTGCGCCGATCCGGTATCCATGCCTGAACCGTTCCGGTATGGATCCCGGGGCTTCCTGCGGTCGCCCGGGATGACCGGCCCGGGCTAACGCAATGCGAGATCTCCCGGGCCGGCGATCTCCAGCAATCCTTCGAACGGTTCCAAATTCCGTGCTTGTCAGCCCGCGCCCGACTAAGCATGGTGCCGCGCTTCCGCGAGGGGACCTAGATGATCGATCCTGCCACCATGGCGAACCGGCCCGCGCCGGGCCGCGACTGCGGCAGCTGCACGCTGTGCTGCAAGGTCTATGACAATCCCGATGTCGACAGCGTGGCCGGGGCCTGGTGCCAGCACTGCCTGCCCGGACGGTCCTGCAAGATCTACCCGACGCGGCCGCAGCAGTGCCGCGACTTCTTCTGCCTCTGGATGACGCAGTCTTTCCTCGGCCCGGAATGGAAGCCGGACAAGGCGCGCTTCGTCCTGACCATGGACCCGGCGACGAAATGGCTGTTCGCGCAGGTCGATCCCGGCGCGCCACAGGCCTGGCGCAAGGAGCCCTATCTCGGCCAGATGCGTCGCTGGGCGGCCGCCGGCCAGCGCCCGGTCATCGTCTTCGTCAACAAGCTCGCCACCGCGATCCTGCCTGACCGCGAGGTCGCGCTCGGCGTGATCGGACCGGATGAGCGCCTGGTGCTGCGCGAGGAACTGGCGGGCGGGCGGCCAAGGCCGACGGTCGCGAAAGTCACGGTCGAAGCGTGAGCGAGCCGGGCCGGCCCATGCTGCATCATCTGTCCCTCGGCGTCGCCGACATCGAACGCGCCGCCGCCTTCTACGATGCAGTGTTCGCGCCGCTCGGCTATGCACGGGTCTGGACGGATCTCAGGCCCGGCGAGCCCAACCAGGCCGTCGGCTACGGCGTTGCGGGTGGCGGCGACCAGCTGGCGCTGAAGTTCCGCCCGGATGGGCAGCGGCCGCCCGGCCCTGGCTTTCATGTCGCCTTCGCGGCTCCCAGCCAGCAGGCGGTTTCCGATTTCCACCGCGCGGCGCTGCAGCATGGCGGCCACGACAATGGCGCGCCCGGCCTGCGGGCCCATTACGGCCCGAACTATTATGCGGCCTTCGTCGTCGATCCGGACGGGCACAATCTCGAAGCCGTGTTCAACGCGTCAGTGTGACGGGACCGGGACAGGAGACCGCATTGAGCAAACGGGCACGGGACCATGGCTTGATCTGCGGCTTGCTGCCGGCCGGCCCGCTCAATGCGATCACGGATGTCGCCGGCGTCGCGGTCGGCCATCGGACCCTGCGCGAGGACGGTGTTCTGACCGGCTTTACCGCGATCGTGCCGCATGTGGGCGATCTCTTTCGCGAGAAGCTGCGGGCCGGCGTGGCGGTGATCAACGGCTTCGGCAAGAGCGCCGGGCTGATCCAGCTCGAGGAGCTCGGCCAGATCGAGACGCCGATCCTGCTCGGCAACACCTTCTCCGTCGCCGCCGGCATCGAGGCGCTGGTCGGGCGGGCGCTGGCGGCGAACGCCGATATCGGGCGCGAGACCGGCTCGGTGAATTCGCTGGTGCTCGAGTGCAATGACGGCTTCCTTTCCGACATCCGGGCGCGGCGCCTGACGGTCGCGGATGCGGAAGCAGCGCTCGATGCGGCGAAGGACGGGCCGGTCGAGGAGGGGGCGGTCGGCGCCGGCGCCGGCATGAGCGCCTTCGGCTTCAAGGGCGGTATTGGCAGTGCCTCGCGGCTGATCGAGCTCGACGGGCGAACCTTCACGCTCGGCGTGCTGGTGCAGGCGAATTTCGGCAATGCCGGCGATCTCGTGCTGCCCGACGGCCGCCGCCCGGTCCCGCCTGCGGAGGACCCGATCCAGTCGCCCGAGCGCGGCTCGATCATCATCATCCTGGCGACGGACCTGCCGCTTGAGAGCCGGCAATTGGCGCGTATCGCCAAGCGCTGCGGCGCCGGGCTGGCGCGGCTCGGCGCCTTCTGGGGCAATGGCAGCGGCGACATCGCCCTGGCGTTCTCGACCGCCAACCCGATCGCGCATCACGAACGGGCGGACATCGTCCCGCTCAGCGTGCTGAACGAGAACCGCATCGACCTGCCGTTCCGGGCGGCGGCGGAGGCGACGCAGGAAGCGGTGCTGAACGCCATGCTCGCCGCCCCGGAGACGATCGGCCGCGACGGCAACCGCAGGCCCTCGCTCGCCGATCATCTCTGAAGGGCGGCGGAATACCAGCAAGCTGAGCTGCTGCACGGCAGCGCATACTCCGCCGGGCGGGCGACTGCCGCGGCGGGGGACCCCAGGCGGCCTCTTGGTGCGGTCGGACTGACGTTCTTTCCGGTCGCGACGATGAGAGTTCGCGGCGGCTCGCATCGTCCCGTTGTTAGCGGAGATTTTACCAGCTGGACGCGATGATCGCCTCGAAATCGATGGCGATCCGGAGCGGCAGCATGATCTATTTCGCCATTGTCTGTCTGGCGTGCCTGGCGGTGTTCATCGAGATGGCGGATCGGGCGCCCGAGCTTCCATGGCACGACTGATCCGCTAGTCCGCACCCTTCGGGTTTCACGGCCCGCGCCCTACCGCACCGGTACCATCGAGAGCCGCTTGCCCCTTTCTGATCAAAGGAAAAGGCGGGCCGAAGAAAAGATGCCGGTGAGCGCGCTCTGAGCCCTGTGAGCTGCCGTTCGTCCGGCTGCGCCCACCCCATGTTCAACTTGTCAGTATAGCCGGCCCGCCCGCGGTGCCGCGGTCGACGACGGCTGTCGAAGAGGCTGGTTGCGGCTTGCCAATCAAAAATATATCCATTAACTTGGATATATGGATAATTCACAGGCCATTCTCGCCCTGGCGGCGCTCGCCCAGCCGACGCGACTCGACACGTTCAGGCTCCTGGTCCGGCGCGAGCCTGAGGGAGTGCCTGCGGGCGAACTCGCCAAGCTGCTGGTGGTGCCACAGAACACGATGTCGGCGCATCTGGCGGTGCTGACCCGAGCCGGGCTGATCGTCGGCGAACGCCAGAGCCGGTCGATCATCTATCGCGCCGACCTCGCCGGATTCCGCACCGTGATCGCCTTCCTGCTCAAGGATTGCTGCGGCGGGCGGGCTGATCTGTGCGGGCCGCTGATCGAAGAACTCGTCCCCTGCTGCCAGGCCGAAGGAGCGCGCGCGTGAGCGTCACCATCTATCACAACCCCGCCTGCGGGACGTCCCGCAACACGCTGGCGCTGATCCGGGCGGCAGGAATCGAGCCGGCCATCATCGAATATCTGGAGACGCCGCCACCACGAGACGAGATCGTCGATCTGGCGAAACGCATGGGACTGCCGCTGCGCGATCTGCTGCGCGAGAAGGGGACGCCGTTCGCCGAACTCGGCCTTGGCGATCCGTCGATCCCGGACGATGTCCTGCTCAAGGCGGTCGCGGCCCATCCTGTGCTGCTGAACCGGCCGATCGTCGTTGCGCCGGCAGGCGTCGCCCTTTGCCGGCCCTCCGAGCTCGTCCTCGATCTGCTTCCCGAGATCGCCACCGACCAGGTCAAGGAGGATGGCGGGATCGTCGTCGCCGACAGGCCGGTCGATCCCGATGATCAGGGCCTGCGCGCGGCGCTGGACGAGGCCGGGCTGCCGAGCGCCGACCTGTCGGAGCCGGGCCGGAGCTTCTTCGCCTTCCGGACCCTTTCCGGCCGTCTGCTCGGCCATGGCGGCTTCGAGCGCTATGGCGCCGATGTCCTGATCCGTTCGGTGGTCGTCGCAAAGGAAGGCCGCAACAGCGGCGTCGGGCGCGCCATCCTGCCATTGCTGCTTCGCCGCGCCTTCGACCTCGGCGCCCGGCAAGCCTGGCTGCTGACCGCCGATGCGGCCGGGTTCTTCGAGAAGAACGGCTTCAAGCGGATCGAACGCAGCAAGGCTCCGGCCGCGATCCTCGCCACCCAGCAGGCGGCAGCGCTCTGCCCGGCGAGCGCGGCGCTGCTGACGCGCCAGATCAGGCCCTGAGGCAAGTCCCATGTCGACATTCGAACGCTATCTCACCTTGTGGGTGGCGCTGTGCATCATTGCCGGCATCGCCCTCGGCTACACCGTGCCCGGGGCGTTCCAGGCGATCGGCAGTGCCGAAATCGCCAAGGTCAACCTGCCGATGGCGGTGCTGATCTGGCTGATGATCGTGCCGATGCTGCTCCGGATCGATTTCGCCGCGCTGCGCGAGGTCGGCCAGCACTGGCGCGGCATCGGCGTGACGCTTTTCGTCAACTGGGCCGTGAAGCCATTCTCGATGGCCCTGCTCGGCTGGCTGTTCATCGGCTGGCTGTTCCGGCCCTATCTGCCGGCGGGCGAGGTCGATTCCTACATCGCCGGTCTGATCATCCTCGCCGCCGCGCCGTGCACCGCGATGGTCTTCGTCTGGTCGAACCTGATCAGGGGCGAGCCGCATTTCACCTTGAGCCAGGTCGCGCTGAACGACGCGATCATGATCGTCGCCTTCGCCCCGATCGTCGGCCTGCTGCTCGGCCTGTCGGCGATAACCGTCCCCTGGAGCACGCTGAGCCTGTCGGTCGTACTCTATATCGTGGTGCCGGTGGTCGTGGCGCAGTTCGTTCGCAGCCGGGTGCTCGCCGTCTCGGGCGAAGCCGGATTGCAGCGGCTGCTTTCTGCGCTCGCACCGGTCTCGCTCGTCGCCCTGCTGGTGACGCTCGTCCTGCTCTTCGGCTTCCAGGGCCAGCAATTCCTGGCGCAGCCGGCGATCATCGCAATCCTGGCCGTGCCGATCCTGATCCAGGTCTACTTCAATGCCGGGCTGGCCTATGGGCTCAACCGGCTCGTCGGCGAGCAGCATTGCGTCGCCGGCCCTTCGGCCCTGATCGGCGCCTCGAACTTCTTCGAGCTCGCCGTCGCGGCTGCCGTCAGCCTGTTCGGCTTCAACTCGGGCGCCGCGCTGGCGACCGTGGTCGGCGTGCTGATCGAGGTTCCCGTGATGCTCTCGGTCGTCTGGATCGTGAACCGCAGCCGTGGCTGGTACGAGGCCGGAGCCTCCCGGTCCGGTCCCGGACAGCGGCCGATCTCGCTACGCGCTGCCAAGGGCTCCAAGCCATGACCGATCTCCCGAACGTCGATCTCGACCTGCTGATCGCGCCCGATACTGGGCGGCTGGAGCCCTCCGTACGGGCGGCCCACCCACCCCGCATCCTGCTGCTTTATGGGTCGTTGCGAGCACGCTCCTACAGCCGGTTTCTGACGCTCGAGGCGGAGCGCATCCTGCGCCATCTCGGCGCCGAGACCCGGGTCTTCGATCCTGCCGGGCTGCCGATGCCGGACAGCGTTTCGGCCGACCATCCCAAGGTGCAGGAGCTGCGCGAGCTCTCGCTCTGGTCGGAAGGGCAGGTCTGGTGCAGCCCCGAGCGCCACGGCACCATCACAGGGGTGCTCAAGAGCCAGATCGACTGGATCCCGCTTTCGATCGGCTCGGTCCGCCCGACGCAGGGGCGCACGCTGGCGGTGATGCAGGTCAGCGGCGGCTCGCAGTCGTTCAATGCGGTCAACGCGCTGCGCGTCCTTGGCCGCTGGATGCGCATGCTGACGATCCCGAACCAGTCCTCGGTCGCCAAGGCCTTCCAGGAATTCGACGAGGCCGGGCGGATGAAGCCCTCGGCCTATTACGACCGCGTCGTCGACGTGATGGAGGAACTGGTGCGCTTCACGCTGCTGACCCGCGACCGCGCCGACTATCTGACGACGCGCTACAGCGAGCGGAAAGAGGCCGAAGAGAAGATACCGGTGGGCGCCATCTAGAGCATTTTTCGATCACCCTGCAGTGTCATCCCGGCTGGAGCGAAGCGTAATGCCGGGATCCATCATAGAACGCAGCGCCCTTCGATGGATTCCGGAGCTGCGCCGCTTTGCGGCTTGTCCGGAATGACGATCTGCTCAGATCGAACCTTGCTCCACAGCACTGCATATCGGCGTGAATCGAAAGCCCGTCACCCTGCCTATCCCTTCGCCACAGCCGGCTCGCGATAGCCGCCGCCCAGCTTCTCCAGCATGGCCCCGACCGCGATGGCGCTGCGGTCCTCGCCCATCGGCGCGATGATCTGGACGCCGAGCGGCATCCCCGCCTGCGACAGCCCGACCGGCGCCGAGAGCGCCGGCAAATCGGCGCCGGTGGCGAGGCTCGCCCAGCACAGGAAGTCGAGATAGGGCCGCTCGGTGCCGTCGATATCGAGGCGGCGGGCGTGGAAATCCGGCAGATGGTCGTGCTTCTGTGCGCCAACGGGCGCGGGCGGGCAGAGCAGCACGTCGTAATTCTGGAAGAAGCGAGCCCATTGCCGCTTCAGCGCAAGGCGTCGCTGCTGGACCTGCTGGTAGAGGCCGGGCGTCATCCTCGCTCCGCGCGCCTGCAGCGACTGATGCGACAGATCGTTCGGGCTGAACTTCGCCGCCTGCGCCTGGATACGGGCGCGCACCTTCGGCGGCAGGCCATAGGCGACGACGGCGTGGTTCAGCAGCGCATAGACCTCATAGGCCTCGGTGAAGCGGAAACCCGGGCGGGCGGCCTCGTCGACCACGGCACCGGCTTGCGCCAGCTTGCGCCCGGCTTCGCGCACGGCTTCCGAAACCTCACCCGTCACCGGGGCGAAAGGCTCCTGCGCCCAGACCGCGACGCGCAGGCCCTTGGCATCGCGATGGCGCGGTGCCGGCAAGGCCGGGCCGGTGACATGGGCGTCGCGCGAGCCGGCAAGCACCGCAAGGACGAGGTCGAGATCCTCGGCATAGCGGGCGATCGGACCGGCGACGACGAGGTCGGCATTGCGGGGCGTGCGCCGCTCCGGCGGCGGCGGGATCAGCCCCCAGGTCGAGACCAGCCCCCAGCTCGTCTTCAGGCCGAGCACGCCGCAGGCCTGCGCCGGCCAGCGGATCGAGGAGCCGAGATCGGAGCCGAGCTCGAAGGCGACCATGCCGGTCGCGACCGCGACAGCCGCGCCGCCTGACGAGCCGCCGGGCGAGTAGGCCGGGTTCCACGGGTTGTTGGCGATGCCATGGACGGGGTTGTAGCTCTGGAAATCGCCGGAGAAGACCGGGACCAGCGTCTTGCCGATGATCACCACGCCGGCGGCGCGCAGCCGGGCAACCGCCGCCGCATCCTCGGCCGGGATGCGCTCCTTATAGGCCGGCAGGCCGCCGGAGGAGGGCAGGCCGGCGACGTCGAAGGCGTCCTTGATGGTGATCGGCAGCCCTTCCAGGGCCCGCGCTTCGCCGGCCGCGATGCGCCGGTCGGATTCCGCGGCCATCGCCCGCGCCGCCTCGCGGTCCTGCGCAATGATCGCGTTGAGCGAGGGGTTCAGCGCGTCGATGCGGGCGAAGCTTGCTTCCAACAGTTGCGCCGCGCTGAAGCTGCGAGCCAGCAGGCCGGCGCGCAGGCTGGTGGCGGAGGCGGTGAGATCGATCGAGGCCATGCGGGATTCCGGAGGAGAGGGCGGTTGATTGGTAGACCAAGCGCGTCGGCCAAGACAATGAAGCGCCGTCATTCCGGGCGCCGCGAAGCGTCTCGTGTTCATGGGTTCCGGGCTCAAGCCTTCGGCCTGCCCCGGAATGACAACGGCGATCAACCAGCCTGCCGCTCCAGCGTTCGCAGGAAATCCTCGCCATCCCGCACGCCGAGCTCATAGGCGAAGCGGATGCCTTCCCAGTTGCGGATGGTGAACTGGCTGACCGGGATCGTCTGCGAGGGGCGGGCATAGGTCCGGTTCACGACTTCCGGCACCTTGGCGAAGGGGCGGGTCAGCAGCACCAGCGTCGGCTCGCCGGCCTGCTCCAGCTCGGCCAGCGCCCAGGCCGGGGCGCTGTCGACGAGCCCGCCATCGAGGGCGGGGCGGCCCGCCACCATGCCGCCGGGTATGAAGGGCGGCACCGCGGCGCTCGCCATCAGCGCGGCGACGAGTTCGGCCGGTGTGGCGCAGTCGGCGATGCGGATCAGGTCGGGCGCGAAGCCGAGCTGGCGTCCCGCGGTCGGATGGACCGGGCGGCGCAGCCGCTTTTCGAGCTGGTAGGCGCCGATGCCGAGCGCGGCGGCGACCGGCAGCGGCCAGAAGCGGGGCGGCCGCGAGATCGCGACGCGAAAATCGGCCTGTGCCTGCAGCCGGGCCAGCCGCTCCGGCGTGAACAGCTGCTCGAGCATCGAGGCGTAGAGTTCGCCGACCGGGAAGAGACGGCCGCCGCGGCGGAAGGCTGCCCAATCGACCTCGGAAGTCCGGCCGCTGCAGGCTTCGCGGACGAGCTCGCGCACGGTGGGGCCGAGGCCCAGCGCGGTGTAGAGCATGGCGAAGGCGCCGGCGCTGGCGCCGACCACGCGGCGCGGCCGCAATGCGAGCCGCGGCGCCACGGTCTCGTGGAAGCCCCCTTGCCAGTAGCAACGATTGCCACCGCCGGCATAGGCCAGCCCCGCGAACACGCGATCCGCCTATTTCGGGTCGACGGCGCGCGCGAGGTCGCGCCAGGCCAGGACCAGCCGGTCGAGCTCGGCAAGATCGTTGGTTGGCAGCTTGCCGAGCGTGGAAGCGACGAAATCGCGCTGGGCTGTCATGCCGGCCTCCGCCAGCCGCCGGCCCTCGGGCGTCAGGTGCATGGCGTAGGAACGGCGGTCGCCGGCGATGGCGCGGCGCTCGACGAGGCCAGCCTGGACCAGCCGGTCGACCAGCCCCGAGACATTGCCCTTGGTGACGTAGAGCCGCTCGGCGAGCTCACTCTGGCTGATGCCTTCGCGTTCGGTCAGCGTCGAGAGCAGGTCGAATTGCGGGATCGAGAGGCCGAGCTCGCGGATGCGCGCGGTCATCTGGCCGAGCATGCGCTGGTGCAGCCGCATGAAGCGAAACCAGACGCGGTCCGGCTCGACGGGCTCCGGCGCAGGGGCTGGGCGGGATGCTGGCAAAGGCTCTTTCCCCCGGATGGTTCAATCCTGAACTAGCTCATCTTGCGCCCTGGCGCGAGAGGGTTTCGCGTCGTGCGATGGGCTGGCTATGCTGCCGAAAACAAATGAGTCTCGCGCGGAGGAAGACATGCTCGGCTTGATGCAGGACTGGCCCCTGCTGATTCACCGGATCATCGACCATGCGGCGATCCAGCATGGCGGACGAGAGGTCGTCAGCCGCAGCGTCGAGGGGCCGATCCGGCGCACGACCTATGCGCAGGTGCGCGAGAAGGCCTTGAAGCTAGCGAAGAAGCTGACGGGCGAGGGGATCGTGCTCGGCGATCGCGTCGCGACGCTGGCCTGGAATACCGACCGCCATCTCGAGCTCTGGTATGGCATCAGCGGCATCGGCGCGATCACCCACACCGTCAATCCACGCCTGTTCCCGGAGCAGATTGCCTGGATCATCAACCACGCCGAGGACCGGCTGCTCTTCCTCGACCTGACCTTCGTCAAGCTGATCGAGGGCATCCAGGACAAGCTGCCCTCGATCGAGCGCTATGTCATCCTGACCGACGCGGCACATATGCCGGAGACCTCGCTGAAGGGCGCGGTCGCTTACGAGGACTGGCTCGCCGGGGTCGACACCGATTTCGCCTGGGCGAAGCTCGACGAGAACACCGCGGCCGGGCTCTGCTACACCTCCGGCACCACGGGCGGCCCCAAGGGCGTGCTCTACTCGCACCGCTCCAATGTGCTGCACGCCATGGCCTGCGCCATGCCGGACTATATGGGCCTGTCCTCGCGCAGCGTCGTGATGCCGGTGGTGCCGCTGTTCCACGCCAATAGCTGGTCGCTGGCCTATTCGGCGCCGATGACCGGGGCGAAGCTCGTCCTGCCGGGCATGAAGCTCGACGGTGCCTCGCTGCTCGAACTTTTGAATGGCGAGGGCGTGACGCTGACGGCGGCGGTGCCGACCGTCTGGCTCGGCCTGCTGCAACAGCTCGAGGCGACGGGCGCCTCGCTCACCAGCCTGAAGCGCGTCGTCATCGGCGGCTCGGCCTGCCCGCGGGCGATGACCGAGGCCTTCGAGAAGAAGTACGGCGTCACGGTCGACCATGCCTGGGGCATGACCGAGACCAGCCCGATCGGCTCCTTCTGCACCATCAAGCCGGACTATGCCGATCTCGAAGGCGAGGCGCTCTACGACCTCAAGGTCAAGCAGGGCCATCCGCAGTTCACCGTCGAGTTCCGCCTGACCGACGACGAGGGCCGGGAACTGCCCTGGGACGGCAGGACCTTCGGCCGGCTGAAGGTCCGCGGCCCGGCCGTCGCCGGCGCCTATTTCCGCCGCGAGGACGAGCCTGTCCTCGACGAGCACGGCTTCTTCGATACCGGCGACGTCGCGACCATCGATCCGCATGGCTACATGCAGGTCACCGATCGCTCGAAGGACGTGATAAAGTCCGGCGGCGAATGGATCTCCTCGATCGAGCTCGAAAACCTCGCCATCGGCCATCCCGATGTGGCTGAGGCTGCGGTGATCGGCGTCGCCCATCCGAAATGGGACGAGCGGCCGTTGCTGGTGATCGTCCCGAAACCGGGCCGGACGCCGGGCAAGGAGGAGATGCTCGCCTTCATGACCGGCAAGGTCGCGAAATGGTGGCTGCCCGACGATGTCGTGCTGGTCGAGGCGATCCCGCACACCGCGACGGGAAAGATCCAGAAGACGGCACTGCGGGAGATGTTCAAGGCGTATCGCCTACCGGGCGCGTGAGGGCGGCGCCGGGACGCGTTGATCGGCCTGGGGATATCCTGCCTGCTGCGACGCCTTGGCGGGGATCGGTTCATCCCCTCTTAACTCTGCCGGGTTAGGCCTCAAATCAGTCGTTAACCAAAGTGCCGTGCTTGCTGATGTCCATGCGTAGAGTGAATTGGAATCTCCAGGCGGAAGGCGCCGATTCCTCCGTTCAGCCCCAGGCCGGCCAGCCGGCTTCCGAGCCGGCCGAGGTCCGTTACTGGCGCAGCTCGGCCAAGGCCGGCAAGCCTCGCGCCGTGCCGGAGATGGTCGAAGCGAGCGTCGTCGAAAGCAGCGGCGACGAGCCGCCCCTCCCCGCAGCCGAGGTCGACCGCGTCCGCTTCTGGCGGACGCCGCGGCATCTGATGCAGCAGGTCTGGGGCGAGGCCGGGACGGCTGAAATCGCCGCTGCTGAAGGCGCATCGGCGGCCATGGTCACCGTGCTCGACGATGAGGCCGCCTTGCTTGCGCAAACGGCTATCGTTGAGCGCGAGGAGGCCGAACCGCGCGTCGAGCCGATGCCCGCGACGCCCTTCGCCTTCCTGTCCGACGATGCTTTCTGGGAGTTCATTCCCGATGCGGAGCGGTCCGACGAGGCGGCGATGGAGGCTCTGCCCGATATCGCCCCCGAGCCGATCCTGCCGCCGCCTCCGGCGCGGCTGCCGGCCTTGCCCGAGGAGCGGGCGATCGTGCCGTCTGCTGCCGGCTTGGTGGCTGCTCCAGTGACGGCAACGCCCTGGACCGGAATGGGCTGGACGCAGAGCTACAAGCTCGATCTGAGCCTTGCCGCGCCTGCTCCGCTGAATTCCGAGCCGGCGCCCGCGCCGGTCGAGCGGCCAGTGGAGGAGAGTCCGGCGCCGGCACCTGCACCGGCGGCGAAGGGCGGCATCCCGCTTCTCAAGGCGGAGCGCCCGCAACGCGCGCCCGAGCCGGATGCCTCCGCGCAGCGCGCGAAGCGTCGCGGCGTCGAGATCGCGGCGGCGGTTCCGGTGGTGATCCCCGGCTTCGAGTTGCCGCCGATCGATTTCCTGGCCGAGCCGCCGCAGATCGAGAACGCGATTCCGGTGGAGATCCTGCAACAGAATGCGGGGTTCCTCGAAGGCGTGCTCGAGGACTTCAACGTCCGCGGCGAAGTCGTCCAGGCCTGCCCCGGTCCGGTGGTGACGCTCTATGAGCTCGAGCCTGCTCCGGGGACCAAGAGCTCGCGGGTGATTTCGCTGGCGGACGACATTGCCCGTTCGATGAGCGCGATCTCGGCGCGGGTTGCGGTGGTGCAGGGCAAGAACGCGATCGGCATCGAACTGCCGAACGCCAAGCGCGAGACGGTTTACTTGCGCGAATTGCTGGCGAGCCAGGATTTCGAGAGCACCAAGCACAAGCTGGCGCTCTGCCTCGGCAAGACCATCGGCGGCGAGCCGGTGATCGCCGACCTTGCCCGCATGCCGCATCTGCTCGTCGCCGGCACCACCGGCTCGGGCAAGTCGGTGGCGATCAACACCATGATCCTGTCGATCCTCTACCGGCTGAAGCCGGAGCAGTGCCGGTTGATCATGGTCGACCCGAAGATGCTCGAGCTCTCGGTCTATGACGGCATCCCGCATCTGCTCACCCCGGTGGTCACCGACCCGAAGAAGGCGGTCGTCGCCCTGAAATGGGCGGTGCGCGAGATGGAGGAGCGCTACAAGAAGATGTCGAAGCTCGGTGTGCGCAACATCGACGGCTTCAATGTCCGGGTCGGCGAGGCCAAGGCGGCCGGCGAGGTGATCACCCGCACCGTGCAGACCGGCTTCGACCGGCATTCCGGCGAGGCGATCTACGAAGAGGAGGCGATGGAGCTCGAGCCCTTGCCCTATATCGTCGTGATCGTCGACGAGATGGCCGACCTGATGATGGTCGCCGGCAAGGAGATCGAGGGCACGATCCAGCGCCTCGCCCAGATGGCCAGAGCCGCCGGCATCCATGTCGTGCTGGCGACGCAACGGCCTTCGGTCGACGTCATCACCGGCACGATCAAGGCGAACTTCCCGACCAGGATCTCCTTCCAGGTCACCTCGAAGATCGACAGCCGCACCATTCTCGGCGAGATGGGCGCCGAGCAGCTGCTCGGCCAGGGCGACATGCTCTACATGGCCGGCGGCGGCCGGATCACCCGCGTGCACGGCCCCTTCGTCAGCGATGCCGAGGTCGAGAAGGTCGTCGCCCATCTCAAGACGCAAGGCCGGCCGGACTATCTCGACTCGGTGCTGGCCGAGGAGGAGGAGGGCGCCGGCGCCGAGGAGGACGGCGCCGTCTTCGACAAGACCGGCATGGGCCAGGCCGAGAGCGACGATCCTTACGAGCAGGCGGTGGCCGTGGTGCTGCGCGACAAGAAGGCCTCGACCTCCTATATCCAGCGCCGCCTGCAGATCGGCTACAACCGCGCCGCCTCGATCATGGAGCGGATGGAGCACGAGGGCATCGTCGGACCGGCAAACCACGCCGGTAAACGCGAAATCCTCGTCGAAACCGCAAGAGCCAGGGAAGACGAGGACTGAGGCCATGCGCGCCAGGGAGGGCGCGGCTCACCGCCGCAGCCACGCCAACGGCACAGTCGGGCGAAACCGGTCCTGAAAATGCCATGAGCAGCGTGCAACCTCGCCGGCAGTCGCGGCGTTGAACCCTTGCCGGCGCCTGCCGCCGTCACGATATCCAACGTCAGCCCGTGAAATGGAACCGAGCCGCCTCATGAAGCCTTCGCTCCCCACGTCAGTCCTCGCAGCCGCCGCCCTGGCGCTCGCGCTGGCGTCGGGCCCGGCATGGTCGCAGCCGCTCGACATCAAGCCCGCGACCCAGCCGGCAGCCCCGAAGACAAGCCAGCGGGCGACGCCGCTGCCGCCGATCCGCCCACCCGGCCTCGGCCTGCCGCGCAATGACGCAGCCGAGGCCCCGAGCCGGAGCCCGGTCGTCACCGCCGCCAACGAACCGCGCCCGACGCCCGCCGCCAAGCCTTCGCGACCTTCGGCCCCGTTGTCGAAGCCGGAGGCGGTCGAGCGCCTGAACGCCTATTTCAACGGCTTCGCCACCTTGCAGGGCGACTTCATCCAGTTCGCCGCCGATGGCCGCCGCTTCGAGGGCAAGCTCTATATCCAGCGCCCGGGCAAGATGCGCTTCGAGTACCGTCCGCCGGTGACGATGGAAGTCATCGCCGACGGCACCTCGGTCGCGATCCGCGACAAGAAGCTGGCGACCCAGGACCTCTATTCGATCGGCCAGACGCCGCTGAAGTTCCTGCTCAAGGAGAACATGGACCTGGCGCGCGATTCGACGGTCACCGGCGTCAGCACCAAGGGCGACATCCTCTCGGTCAAGATCGAGGACCGCTCGACGCTCGGCGGCACCTCGAAGATCACGCTCAATTTCGACCTGACCGCCAATGAGCTCAGGCAATGGGTGGTGATCGACCCGCAGGGCTACGAAACCTCCGTCTCACTCTACAATCTCGACACCCAGCGCCGGCCGGACCAGAAGAATTTCGTGATCAACTACGAGCGCGTGCTCTGAGCGGCTGCGGTTCTCCGTCATTGCGAGCGTAGCGCAGCAATCCAGGACGGCGGCGCGCCCCCTTCTGGATTGCTTCGTCGCTTCGCTCCTCGCAATGACGGATGCGACGTCGCCGGAGCTTGCTTTTCCGTCACGCACAACCCAGTTTCCGGCTCCCTCTTCGGCCGGATCCTGCGCGTGAAGCTCGACGTCACCACCTGGAACATTAATTCGGTGCGCCTGCGCATCGGCATGGTCACCGAATTCCTCAGGAATCACAGCCCCGACGTCCTCTGCCTGCAGGAGACCAAGACGCCGGACGAGCAGTTCCCGACCAGGGCTTTTGCCGAAGCCGGCTATGTCCACCAGGCCTTCATCGGCAACAAGGGCTATAACGGCGTTGCCATCGTCTCGAAGCTGCCCTTCTCCGAGAAGGAAGCGATGGCGATGTGCGAGCGTAACGACGCCCGCCATATGAGCGTCGTGCTCGATGCCGGCGCCGGAGCCGCCGCGGGCATCGCCATCCATAACTTCTACATCCCCGCCGGCGGCGACATCGCCGACCCCGAGGCCAACCCGAAATTCGCCCACAAGCTCGCCTTCCTCGACGCGCTGGGCGCCTGGGGCGTGGCCAAGAACCCGTCCGGGCGGCCGAGCGTCCTGGTCGGTGACCTCAACATCGCCCCTTACGAGCACGACGTCTGGAGCCACAAGCAGCTCCTCGACGTCGTCAGCCACACGCCGCTCGAGACCGAGACGCTGGAGAAGCTGCGCAGCGAGCTCGGCTGGACCGACGCCGCCCGCACGCTGAAGCCGGAGCCGGAGAAGCTCTACAGCTGGTGGAGCTACCGTGCCGCCGACTGGCAGGCCTCGAATCGCGGCCGCCGGCTCGACCATATCTGGCTCTCCGACGCCCTGAAGCCGAACCTGCGCGATCTCGAATTCCTGCGCGAAGCGCGCGGCTGGGAGCGCCCCTCCGACCATGTCCCGGTGACGGTGACACTCGAACTCTGACGCGCGCTGCCGCGGAGCCCGGCAGCCTCAGCGCCAGTCGATCGCCCTGAGCGACATCCCGACCGAGGCGAGCTCGCCGGTGAATTCCTTCAGCCTCTCCTCGATCGCATGGGCGAGGGCAGCGGCCGAATCCGGCGATTCGGCCAGAACCCGGCGCATGACGCTGCGCGACAGCTTCATCACCTGCGTCGGCTCGCGGGCCATCGCCGTCGCTGGCCGTTCAAGCGCCGCGAACAAGGCGAGTTCGCCGATCAACGACCCCGGTCCGGCGATCTCATCCGCCGGGCGTCCGTCATCTTCCCGGTTGAGCGCAATCGCGCCGGAGATGACCAGGAAGGCGCTGTCCGAGCCCTCGCCACGACGAAACAGCACATCGCCGGCGCGCAGCGTCCGACTCTCGGCCGCGAAGGCCACGAGGCGCAGCGCGTCGCGATCCATCAGGCTCAGCAGCGGTTGCCGGGCCAGGAATGCGATGTCGTCGTTGAGGGCCATGATCTCAGGGGTTCAGCCGATAGCCACCGGCATCGGTCACAAGCAGGCGGGCATTGGCGGGGTCGGGCTCGATCTTCTGCCGGAGCCGGTAGATATGCGTCTCCAGCGTATGGGTGGTCACCTGCGAATTATAGCCCCAGACCTCCTGCAGCAGGACCTCGCGCGCGATCGGCTTGCGCCCCGCGCGGTAGAGGAAACGCAGGATGGCCGTCTCCTTCTCGGTCAGCTTGGTCTTGGAGCCCTTGGCGTTGACCAGGAGCTTCGAGCCCGGGTGGAATGTGTACGGCCCGACCTGAAAAACCGCGTCCTCGCTGGCTTCGTATTGCCGCAGATGCGCCCGGATGCGCGCCAGCAGCACGGCGAACTTGAACGGCTTGACGACATAGTCGTTGGCGCCGGCCTCGAGCCCGAGCACGGTGTCGGCGTCCGAGCCCTGGCCGGTCAGCATGATCACCGGGCTCTTGAAGCCGTTCTTGCGCATCAGCTTCACCGCCTCGCGCCCGTCCATGTCCGGCAGGCCGACATCCATCACCGCCAGGTCGACGCGCTCGGCCTGGACCATCCTGACGCTCGCGGTCGCCGTCGCCGTCGTGGAAACGCGGAATTCGTCGTAAAGCGCGAGCTGCTCGGCGAGCGCGTCGCGAAGGCTCTGGTCGTCGTCGACGAGCAAGATATGATGCGTGGCTGACATGATGCCGATTCAGCTCGATTGCGTTCGTGCCGACACTAGAGCATGGCAGGAAAAAGTGGGAACCGGTTTTTCACCGAAGCCATCGGCCAAGCCTATGTCGACGATCACGTTTTTCGCAGCCGACCGCCTTTGCGCGGATGCGGCGCCGCCCGGGAGCGCACGCGAACGGATCGCAATCGGCTTTTCGCAGACACCGGACGCTAACTCTTTGACGAGAAACCGACCTGGCTTGGGCTCGCTCCGGCAGCTCACAAGTCGCGCAGAATGGAATCGCCGTGAGGAAAGCTGAAGACAGCGCCGCCAGCCGCAGGCTTAAGCGGATCACCGTGGTGCGCTCGGTGCGCGACCCCCGCAAGGGCTTCCTCAAGGCAGGCGCGGCGCTCTTTCCCTGCGCGCTCGGCCGTTCCGGCGTCGTCGTCGACAAACGTGAAGGCGATGGCGGCACGCCGCGGGCGGAGCTGCCGCTGCGCCGCCTGTTCTTTCGCGGCGACCGGATGTCGCGCCCGGCGAGCCTTTTGCCCGCACGCCGGATCGGCCCCCGCGACGCCTGGTGCGACGATACCGCCGACCGACGCTACAACCGGTTGATCGACCGCCCGCCGGGCCAGGCCGAGGAGCGGCTCGCCCGCGCCGACCACCTCTATGACGTCATCGTCGAGCTCGGCTGGAATGATGCGCCGGTCAGGCGTGGACGCGGCAGCGCGATCTTCTGGCACCTCGCCCGGCCCGGCTTCACGCCGACCGCCGGCTGCGTCGCCGTCGACCGGCATGTCTTCGCCAAGGTGCTGCCGCGCCTGGCGCGCAGCTGCACGCTGGTGGTTCGCTAGGGCCTGCGGACTTCAGATCGAACCGCGCCGTCATCCTGGGCGAAGCGCAGCTTCGTCCCGGGATCCATCATGGAGCGCTGTTGATCCTTATGATGGATCCCGGAACTGCGCCGCTTCGCGGCTTGTCCGGGATGACGCAGAGGTTCCGAGCAGAATCGGCGTGCCCGGAAGCTGCTTGCGGGCTTGAAAAGTGCCGCGCTCGCGGAGATGCTGACGGCGAGCACCGTCTCGGCGATCGATCATCGGAGAGCCTTCCGGCCCGGCACCGTCCCGGCTGGCAAGGTCGCCTTCGCAGCGGGACCCTGCCATGAATGAAACCACCCTTCCTCCGATCGGCTTCGGCCGTGTCGCCGCCATGGTCCCGGTCAGGGACATGGAGCGCGCCCACGCCTTCTATGCTGGCGTGCTGGGCTTCACCAAGACCTTCGAGAACGGCCAGCCGGTCGGCTTCATGATCCTGAAGAAGGATGCGGCCGAAATCCATCTGACCTTGCAGAAGGACCACAAGGCCGCCGCCTTCAACATCGCCCATATGATGGTCGCGGATATCGAGGCCTTCCACGCCCTTTGCCGGCGCCACGGCCTGCGCATCGTCAAGGGCCTGCGTGACAGGGACTACGGCCTCAGGGCCTTCGTCTTCGAGGATCCCGACGGCAATCGCATCGACGTCGGCCAGCCGATCTGACGCCGCACGCCCCGGCCATACCTGGCACTACCGGAAAAACCGGCAACAATATCAGCTGACTACCCGGTAGTGCCGTGGTCGCGCGCGCCGAAGATCGCGCTGCCGACGCGAACATGCGTCGCGCCGAGCTGGATCGCCGCCTCGTAATCGGCGCTCATCCCCATCGACAGCGTAGTGAGTCCGTTGCGGGCGGCGATCTTGGCGAGCAGCGCGAAATGCGGCGAGGGCGGCTCGTCGGCCGGCGGGATGCACATCAGCCCCTCGATCTGCAGCCCGTAAGTGACCCGGCAGCTCTCCAGGAAGGCGTCGGCATCGCCTGGCAGCACGCCGCCCTTCTGAGGCTCGGCGCCGGTGTTGACCTGGACGACCAGCCGCGGCGCCCGGCCGCTGCGGGCGATCTCCCGCGCGAGCTCCTTGGCGAGGCTCTCGCGGTCGAGCGAATGGATCGCATCGAACAGGGCCACCGCCTCGCGCGCCTTGTTCGATTGCAGCGGCCCGATCATGTGCAGCCGCGCCTGCGGGAAGCGCTCGCGCAGCTCCGGCCATTTCGTCTTGGCCTCCTGGACGTAGTTTTCGCCGAAATCGACTTGGCCCGCCTCAAGCACCGGCAGGATCGCCTCTGCCGGCTTGGTCTTGGACACCGCGATCAGCGTCACGTCCTCCGGCCGGCGGCCGAAATCGCGTGCGGCCCGCGCGATCGCGATTCTCGTCTCCTGCAATCCCGTCACCACGTCCTGCATCACGCCGTCCTTTGCCCGCATCGCCGCCAAGCCGTTCCAAACATTGACCCGGCGCGCCCGATGGTGTCCTAGTCCGGGCCAGTCCGATCACGCAAGAACGACACGATCAGCATGGCCGCCGAACGCTACAATCCGAAGGAAGCCGAGCCGAAATGGCGCAAGGTCTGGGATGAGCGCAAGCTCTTCGAGACCCGCAACGACGACGCGCGCCCGGCCTACTACGTGCTCGAGATGTTCCCCTATCCGTCGGGGCGCATCCATATGGGCCATGTCCGCAACTACGCCATGGGCGACGTGGTGGCGCGCTACAAGCGCGCCAAGGGCTTCGCGGTGCTGCACCCGATGGGCTGGGATGCCTTCGGCCTGCCGGCCGAGAACGCCGCCAAGGCCAACAAGGTCCATCCGCGCGAGTGGACCTACGCCAATATCGCGACGATGCGGACGCAGTTGCAGTCGATGGGCCTGTCGCTCGACTGGAGCCGCGAGCTCGCCACCTGCGATCCGAGCTATTATCGCCATCAGCAGAGGCTCTTCCTCGATTTCCTCAAGGCCGGGCTGGTCGACCGCAAGACCGCCAAGGTGAACTGGGACCCGGTCGACGAGACCGTGCTCGCCAATGAGCAGGTGATCGATGGTCGCGGCTGGCGTTCCGGCGCCGTCGTCGAGCTGCGCGAGCTGACGCAGTGGTTCTTCAAGATCACGAGCTACGCCCAGGAGCTCAACGACGCGCTCGACGGGCTGGACCGCTGGCCCGACAAGGTCCGCCTGATGCAGAAGAACTGGATCGGCCGGTCCGAAGGACTGCTGATTCGTTTCGTGCTCGAATCGAATGCCCTCGGGCGCGACGAGCTGGAGATCTACACGACCCGCCCGGACACGCTGTTCGGCGCCAGGTTCATGGCCGTCGCTCCGGACCACCCGCTGGCCAAGGCCGCCGCCGTCGACAACCCGGAACTCCAGGCCTTCATCGTCGAATGCAAGAAGACCGGCACGGCGCAGGAGAACATCGACAAGGCCGGGAAGCTCGGCTTCGACACCGGCCTGCGCGCTGTCCATCCCTTTGATCCGTCAAGGACTTTGCCGGTCTATGTGGCGAACTTCATCCTGATGGAATACGGCACCGGCGCGATTTTCGGCTGCCCGGCGCATGACCAGCGCGACCTCGACTTCGTCAACAAATACGGCCTCGGCAACACTCCGGTGGTCTGCCCCGAGGGCGTCGATCCGGCCAGCTTCGTGGTCACCGACACCGCCTATGTCGACGATGGCCGGATGATCAATTCGCGCTTCCTCGATGGCATGACCATTCCGGAGGCGAAAGAAGAGGTCGCACGGCGCCTCGAGCTGGAAACCCGCGGCAACCGGCCGCTCGGCGAGCGCAAGGTCAACTTCCGGCTGCGCGACTGGGGCATCTCGCGCCAGCGCTACTGGGGCTGCCCGATCCCGATCATCCACTGCGCCGATTGCGGCACCGTGCCGGTGCCGGAGGCCGATCTGCCGGTTCAGCTGCCCGACGACGTCTCCTTCGACAAGCCCGGCAACCCGCTCGACCATCATCCGAGCTGGAAGCATGTCGCCTGCCCGCAATGCGGCAAGCCGGCACGGCGCGAAACCGACACCATGGACACTTTCGTCGATTCGTCCTGGTATTTCGCCCGCTTCACCAACCCCTGGCTCGAGAACAGCCCGACCGATCGCGCCGCGGTCGACCGGTTCCTGCCGATCAACCAGTATATCGGCGGGGTCGAGCACGCGATCCTGCACCTGCTCTATTCGCGCTTCTTCACCCGCGCGATGAAGGCGACCGGCCATGCCGGCGTGGACGAGCCTTTCGACGGCATGTTCACCCAGGGCATGGTCGTGCACGAGACCTACCGGGCGCAGGACGGCAGCTGGATGGAGCCCGGCAATGTCCGGATCGAGGTCAGCGGCAGCGAGCGCCGCGGCTTCGACGTCGACACGGGTGCCCCGGTCGAGATCGGCTCGATCGAGAAGATGTCGAAGTCGAAGAAGAACGTCGTCGACCCCGACGACATCATCGCCTCCTACGGCGCCGACACCGCGCGCTGGTTCATGCTCTCCGATTCACCGCCGGATCGCGACGTGATCTGGACGGATGAAGGCGTGCAGGGCTCGGCCCGCTTCGTCCAGCGCCTCTGGCGGCTGGTCGGCGAGATCGCCGCACGCACCGGCAATCGCGCGGTGCGCCCGGCTGAACTCGGCGAGGCCGCTGCGCTGCTGCGCAAGGCGAGCCACCGCGCTTTGCATGCGGTTGGCGCCGATATCGAGCGCCTGGCCTTCAACCGTTGCGTCGCGCATGTCTATTCGCTGACCAACGCCATCGCCAAGATGCTCGATGCCGCCGCCGAAAGCGCCGATCTGCCGGCCGACACCGCCTTCGCGCTGCATGAATCCGCCATGATCGCGACGCAGCTTGTCGCCCCGATGATGCCGCATCTCGCCGAGGAATGCTGGCAGGCCCTCGGCCTGCCAGGCCTCGTCGGCGAGGCCGCCTGGCCGGAAGCGGAAACGGAATTGTTACGCGATGACAGCATCATCCTGCCGGTGCAGATCAACGGCAAGAAGCGCGCCGAGGTGACCGTGGCGGCCGATGCCGATACGGTGGCTGTCGAGGCTGCTGCCCGCGGCTCGGATGCCGTGGTCAGGGCGCTGGAAGGCCGGGCGATCCGCAAGATCATCGTGGTTCCGGGGAGAATCGTGAATGTCGTCGTCTGAAGCCGGGATCATCCGCCGCCGCGGCCGGCCGTTTGTCCTCGCCGCCGTGCTCACGCTGGCGGCTCTCGCCGGCGGCTGCTTCCGGCCGCTCTATGCCGATGGCACGGTGAGCAAGGTCGGCGACAATGTCCGCAATGCCATGCTCAGCATCGAGGTCCCCGAGATCAAGGGCCTCGTCGGCCACTATCTGCGCAACGACCTGGTCTTCGAGCTCGATGGCGGCGGCGCTCCCGACGTCCAGAAGAAGCTCCGCCTGGTCGCCACCACCACCGAAACGCTCGAGGTCATCACGGTCGATTACGCCAATGGCCGCGCCGATTCGGCGATCCTCGTCGCCACGGCCGACTGGAAACTGCTGCGCAACGGCTCCAACGAGGTCATCGCCTCCGGCCAGAGCGTGGTTCGTGCCCCCTATGAGCGCTCGACCCAGCGTTTTGCGAGCGTGCGCGCCGCGCGAGACGCCCAGATCCGGGCCGCCAAGAGCCTGGCCCAGCTGATCCGCGCCCGCATCGCCGCCGAACTCACCGCCTGAGCCGGCGGCGCGGCCGCCATGGCAACGATCAAGGCGCATGAAGCCGACCGGACGCTGGCGCGGCCGGACCCGGCCTGGCGGCTGTTCCTGTTCTACGGCCCCGATGCCGGGCTGATCTCGGAACGGGCGGCAGCGCTCGCACACGCCAGCGTCGACGATCCGCAGGACGCCTTCCAGCTCGTGCGGATGAGCGGCGACGACATCGCCGCCGATCCGCTGAAGCTGGTCGACGAGGCCAACACCATCGGCCTGTTCGGCGGCCGGCGCGCCATTCGCGTTTCAGTGACCTCCAAGCCCTTGCTGGCCGCTGTCGAGCCGCTGCTCGCCACGCCGTCGCAGGATGCCGTGGTGATCGTCGAGGCCGGCGATCTGCAACGCTCCAATCCGCTCAGGACGGCCTGCGAGAAGGCTCGCAGCGCCCTTGCCGTGCCTTGTTATGGCGACGCCGCGCGTGATCTCAGCACGATCGTCGACGAAATGGTCCGCGCGTCCGGCAAGAACATCGACCGGGCGACGCGCGACGCCCTGGTCGGCCTGCTCGGCGGCGATCGCCAGACCTCGCGGCAGGAGATCGACAAGCTGATTCTCTATGCCGGCCAGGAGGTCAGCGTCACCCTGGCGCATGTCGAGGCGGTGGTCGGCGATACCGCACAGCGCGAGCAGGCCAGCGTGATCGACGCGGTCTTTGCCGGCCGCTTCGCCGGGCTCGATCTGGCGCTCGGCAAGCTTGCCGCCGAGGGGCTCGACATGGGGGTGCTGCTCGGCGCGGTGCTGCGCCATGCGCTCGCCCTGATGAAGGCGCGCTTCGCGCTCGATTCCGGCCGCGGCGCCCGCGACGCGGTGGCCGCCATGCGCCTGCCCTATCCCCGCCTGGCGCAGGCCGAGGCGGCGCTTGGCGCCTGGAATGCGGCCAAGCTCAAGGATGCGGTATCGGTGCTCGGCGCGGCCATGATCGCGGTCCGCCGCGACGGCGAGATGAGCAAGCCGATCGCGGCCCGCGCGCTCTGGACGCTGACGCGAATGGCTTCTTCCGGCCGGGGCTGATCAGTCTTTCAGGCGCCGGCAGAGCGCATCGAGCTGCTCCAGCGTCTTGTAGCTGATCTTCATTTCGCCGCCGCCATTGGCGCGGTGCTTGATCGCCACACCGAGGCCGAGCGCCTCTTCCAGCGCCTTCTCGACGGCGCGGGTGTCTGGATCTTTCTCGGGCCTAGCCGACGCCGCTGCATTCGCAGGGACGCTCTTGGTCTCGCCGCGCGCCTCTTCCTGGCCGAGGCGCTCGATGTCGCGCACGGTCAGGCCCTGCTCGACGATGCGCTTGGCGACCTGTTCCGGGTCCGAAACAGAAAGCAGGGCACGGGCATGGCCCGCCGAAACCGTACCTTCGCCGACCATGCGCCGCACCGGCTCGGGCAGCTTGCTCAGACGCAAGGTATTGGCGACATGGCTGCGGCTCTTGCCGATCACCTTGGCGAGATCGTTCTGGGTATAGTCGAATTCGGCGATCAGGCGCTCATAGCCCGCCGCCTCCTCGATCGCGTTGAGATCGGCACGCTGCACGTTCTCGACGATGGCGATCTCGAGCGCCTCGCGGTCATTGGCCTCGACCAGGATGACCGGCACTTCGTGCAGGCCGGCGCGCTGCGCTGCCCGCCAGCGCCGCTCGCCGGCGATGATCTCATAGGCATCGAGCATGCCCGGGAAGGCACGCACGATGATCGGCTGCAGGATGCCGCGTTCACGTACCGACGAGGTCAGCTCCTCGAGCTCGGCGTCGTCGAAGATCCGGCGCGGATTGCGTGCGCTCGGCCGCAGGAACTCGACCGGCACCTTGCGCTGTCCGCGCGACCGCTCGATCGCGCCGATCTCGTCTCCGACATCGCCGATCAGTGCGGCAAGGCCACGACCAAGACGTGAGCGTCCCTGTTCCTCCGCCATCGTCAACCTCTTGAGCTTTCTACTTTTTTCTAAGATCAGGCGGCGGCGCGCAAGCTGCGCTCACGCCTGATCACCTCGGAGGCCAGCTTGAGATAAGCCTGCGAACCCGCGCAGCGCAGGTCATAGAGCAAAGCGGGCTTGCCATAGGACGGCGCCTCGGAAACCCGCACATTGCGCGGAATCACGGTCTCGTAGACCTTGTCGCCGAGGAAGTCGCGGACATCGGCCATCACCTGGCCGGAGAGGTTGTTGCGCGGATCGTACATGGTCAGCACGACGCCCTGGATGATCAGCCGCGGATTGAGGCCAGCGCGCACCTGCTCGACCGTCTTCAGGAGCTGGCTGAGGCCCTCCAGAGCGAAGAACTCGCATTGCAGCGGCACCAGAACGGCGTCGGACGCCGTCATCGCATTGATCGTGATCAGGCTGAGCGAGGGTGGGCAGTCGATCAGGATATAGGTCAGCTCGCTGCAGCGCTGGTCGTGCTCGAGCTCGTCGACCGCCTTCTTCAGGCGCTGCACGCGATCCTTGGCATTGGCGATCTCGAGCTCGACGCCGAGTAGGTCGAGCGTCGAGGGCGCAATGAACAAATTGGGAACAGCGGTAGCCTGCATGGCGGCGCCGAGCCCGATATCGCCGCAGAGCACGTCATAGGTCGAGGTGCGCCGGCTCTTGCGATCGACGCCAAGGCCGGTCGAAGCGTTGCCTTGCGGATCAAGGTCGATGATCAGCACCTTCTCGCCGATCGCCGCCAGGGCAGTGCCGAGATTGATCGCCGTCGTGGTCTTGCCGACGCCGCCCTTCTGATTGGCGAGGGCGAGGACACGGGGCCGACCGGAGCTTGGCCGAGGGCCTATGTCATTCATGAGTCGGTCCGCTTCTGTGCGTTGCGTATCACCAGGATACGTGCCGCCGAATCCGTGACGGAAGGAAACGCTGATGCCTGAATCTTCCAATATTTAGCAGCGTCGGTCAATTCGGCATCTAGATGTTGTCCCTTCGGAAAGACTCCAATCACACCGGTTCTCAACAGGTCTTTGCACCAGTCGAGCAGCAGGGGCAGAGGCGCGAGCGCGCGGGCCGTGACCGCATCGACCTTGCCGACGAATTGCGGCATCGCATCCTCGATGCGGGCGGCATGGACCGTCACCGCCGCGCCGGTCATGCGGGCGGCATGGCGCAGGAAGGCGCATTTGCGCGCATTGCTCTCGACCAGATCGATATGGCCGCCGAGTTCAGCCAACCGGATACCGAGCACGAGCCCGGGAAATCCGCCGCCTGAGCCGAGATCGAGCCAGCGCCTTGCGTCCGGGGCGTGGCCGAAGAGCTGCAGCGAATCCGCGACGTGGCGGGTCCAGACCTCGCCGAGCGTCGCCGTCGAAACCAGATTCTTCGCCCTCTGCCAGCGCTCCAGCTCCGCGACCAGGATGGCGAGGCGCTCCTCTGTTTCACGTGAAACAGGAGTCAAGCCCAAACCGCGTCGGCGGTCGAAGTTATCAACTGAACCCACAGTCATGATTCGGCATTGATGGCGGCTGCGGATTTCCTGCGCCGTGCATGCGCTGCCAGTAGCGTCAGCGCCGCCGGCGTCATGCCCTCGATCCGGCCCGCCTGCGCCAGATTGGCTGGCTGAACGGTCTCGAGCTTCGCGCGCAACTCGTTGGAAAGACCGGAGATTCCAGCAAGATCGAGGTCCCGAGGCAGGCTCAGTGCCTGATCCCTCTGATAGGAATCGATCTCCGCCGACTGCCGGTCGAGATACACGGCATAGGTCGCATCGGCACCCACTCTTGCCGAAACGTCAGCGGCAAACGCCCCCAGATCGGGCCAGGCTTGCACCAACTGCGAAAAATCGACGCCGGGATAGGAGAGGATCTCGAAAAGGCTGCGCTTGACGCCATCGCGGTTGACCTGCAGCCCGGCGGTCGCCGCCTCGGAGGGGGTCAGCACACGCTGCTTCAGATATTGCGTCAGCCTTGCGATCTGCTCTTGCCTACTCTCGAATTTGCGACGACGCGTCTCCCCGACCAGGCCGAGCGCGATTCCGAGGCCAGTCAGCCGCTCATCGGCATTGTCGACCCTTAGCGACAGCCGGAATTCGGCGCGCGAGGTGAACATTCGATACGGCTCCGTAACGCCACGCGTCACCAGATCATCGACCATCACCCCGATATAGGATTGCGCCCGATCGAGAACGACCGGTTCGCTGCCGGCTGCGCGCCTGGCCGCGTTGAGCCCGGCGAGTAGGCCCTGCCCGGCCGCCTCCTCGTATCCCGTGGTACCGTTGATCTGCCCGGCAAGGAAAAGCCCGCGGATGGCGCGCGTCTCCAGCGTCGCGGCGAGCGCGCGCGGATCGACGAAATCATACTCGATCGCATAGCCCGGCCGCAGCATGGTGGTGTGCTCGAGCCCCGGAATGGTCTTCAGCAGGCCGAGCTGCACGTCCTCGGGCAGCGAGGTCGAGATGCCATTGGGGTAGACCGTCGGATCGTCCAGGCCTTCCGGCTCCAGGAAGATCTGGTGGCCGTCACGGTCGCCGAAGCGGCCGACCTTGTCCTCGATCGACGGGCAATAGCGCGGCCCCCGTCCCTCGATCTGGCCGGAGAACATCGGCGCGCGATGCAGGTTCGCGCGGATCAGCTCATGCGTCGCCAGCGTCGTGCGCGTGATCCCGCAGGAGATCTGCGGCGTGGTGATCGCCTCGGTCAGGGCCGAGAACGGCTCGGGCGGGTCGTCCCCGGCCTGCATCTCGAGCGCCGCCCAGTCGATGGTCCGGCCATCGAGCCGCGGCGGCGTCCCCGTTTTTAGGCGCCCGAGCGGAAAGCGATGGCGCTCCAATGTCAATGACAAGCCCACGGAAGGCGCCTCGTCGACCCGGCCCGCCGCGATCTTCTTCTCGCCGATATGAACGAGGCCGCGCAGGAAGGTGCCGGTCGTCAGCACCACCGTTCCGCAGCCGAATCGACGTCCATCGGTCAGGATCACGCCCCGGACCACACCGTCGGCGACATCGAGATCGAAGGCCTCGCCCTCGATCAGATCGAGTCCGGAATAATCGGCAAGAGCCGCCTGCACGGCCTCGCGATAGAGCCTGCGGTCGGCCTGGGCACGCGGGCCGCGCACGGCCGGGCCCTTGCGCCGGTTCAGCATGCGGAACTGGATGCCGCCCTGATCGGCGCAGCGCGCCATGATCCCGTCGAGCGCGTCGATCTCGCGGACGAGATGGCCCTTGCCGAGGCCGCCGATCGCCGGATTGCACGACATCACACCGATCGTCGCGAGCTTGTGGGTCAGCAGAGCCGTGCGCGCGCCAAAGCGCGCTGCCGCCGCAGCGGCTTCTGCGCCGGCATGGCCTCCGCCGACGACGATCACGTCGTAATGCGCCGTTCCGATGCTGTCAGACATGCTGTCTTCGCTAGCCAAGCGCGCTCGCGCGGTCAATGAAAACACCTGTGATCCAAGGCCTTGCGACGTAAAATCGCCGCCGACCGGGCTGTTTCGTCACTTGCCGATGCAGAAGCCGGAGAACAGGCTGTCCAGCACGTCCTCGACATCGATGTGCCCGACCAGCCGCTCCAGCGCCCGCGCCGCCAGCCGAAGCTCCTCGGCAATCAACTCGGGATGGCTGTGATCGATCGCCCTTGCGCGCACGATGGCCGCCGCAGCCTCGCCGACCGCGACACGCTGGCGCTCGCGCGTCAGCAACGCGGGCTCGGGAGTTGCCATGGCGTGCAGCCGCTCGCCGATGATCCTGGTGAGATCGTCCAGGCCCGCGCTGGTCCGGACGGAAACGCCGACCTCGCCCGGCAATCGCTCTCCCGGCAGGTCGATCTTGGTGACGATAGCCAGGCTCGTCGCGCCGGCAGGCAATGATACCGGCTCCGAATCGACCGCGCGCAGGTGCAAGGTGAGATCGGCATCGGCGACCCGCTGCAAGGCGCGCCGCACGCCCTCGACCTCGATCTCATCCCTGCTTTCGCGCAAGCCTGCCGTGTCGACGAGCAGGACCGGAATGCCGTCGAGATCGAGACGGACCTCGATCGCGTCGCGCGTCGTGCCCGCAACCGGCGAGACGATGGCGACGTCCCGGCGCGCCAGCGCGTTGAGCAGGCTCGACTTGCCGGCATTGGGAGGGCCAGCCAGCACGACGACGAAGCCTTCGCGGACGCGCTCGCCGGCGTTGAAGCTGCCGAGTGCGCCTTGCAGGCTCGGCAGGATCGCATCCGCGATGGCGACCGCCTCGGCGACCAGAGGGCCAGAGACATCGCCTTCATCGGCGAAGTCGATCTCGGCTTCGAGAAGCGTCATCGCCTTGACCAGCCCGGTGCGCCACGCCCCGGCGGCGGCGCCGAGCGCGCCTTCCATCTGGCGCAGTGCCTGGCGTCGCTGCCATTCCGTCTCCGAATCGATCAGGTCGGCCAGGCCTTCGACGGCGGCGAGATCGAGCTTGCCGGCCTCGAAGGCACGGCGGGTGAACTCGCCCGGCTCGGCCAGTCGAAGCCCGGGCAGGGCGGTCAGGGTGCTCAGCAGACGCGCCAGTACGGCGCGCGAGCCATGGACCTGGAATTCGGCGACGTCCTCGCCGGTGAAGCTTGCCGGAGCTGGAAAGTAGAGCACCAGCCCCTGGTCGATCACCGCGCCATCGCCGTCGCGCAAGGCGGAAAGCCGTGCCAGGCGCGGCTTTGGGACCATTCCCAGAATCGTTTCGAGTACGAATCGGACCTGGCTGCCGGAGACCCGAACCACCGCGACGCCGGCGCGCCCGGCGGCGGAGGACAACGCCACGATCGTCGGATAGGCTGCTCCAGTCATACCGTGCTCCTCCGCCAGCCTATTTGCCGGCCCCATGGCCAGCTCCCCGGCCGGCCCATATCGGAAGCCCGCCCATGAACCGCCTCAAGGACGCAGCCAGCCCCTATCTGCTGCAGCACCGCGACAATCCCGTCGACTGGTGGGAATGGAGCGACGAGGCCTTCGCCGAAGCCCGGGCCAGTGGGCGACCGGTCCTGCTCTCGATCGGCTATGCCGCCTGCCATTGGTGCCACGTCATGGCGCATGAGAGCTTCGAAGACCCCGCGACCGCCGCGGTGATGAACGAGCTCTTCGTGAACATCAAGGTCGATCGCGAGGAACGGCCCGACATCGACCATGTCTACATGAATGCCTTGCATAGTCTCGGCGAACAGGGCGGTTGGCCGCTGACCATGTTCCTCGATTCAGATGGCGCGCCGTTCTGGGGCGGAACCTATTTCCCGCCGACGGCCCGCTACGGCCGGCCAAGCTTCGTCTCGGTCCTGCGGCAGCTCGCCAATATCCGCCAGCAGGACCCGGACCGCATCCGCCGCAATGCCGAGGCCATCCGCCACGCCTTGCGGCAGAGCCAGGCCGAGGCGGCAGGCGAAGCCATGCCTGAACCTGATCTCGACGGCCTCGCCCGCGGAATCGCCCGGCGCTTCGACCGCGACCATGGCGGGCTTGGTGGCGCGCCGAAATTCCCGAACCCCGGCCTGATCGAATTGCTCTGGCGCCACGCCGCGCGCAGCGGCGACGCCGACTCGCGCGGGGCCGCGAACCAGACGCTGACGCAGATGGCCCGCGGCGGCATCCAGGATCATCTCGGTGGCGGCTTCGCCCGCTACGCCGTCGACGAGCGTTGGCTCGTGCCGCATTTCGAGAAGATGCTCTACGACAACGCCCAGCTGCTGCCGCTCTACGCGCTCGAGGCCGGGCGCAGCGGCGACCCGCTGCTGATGCAGGCGGCCGAGGGCATCGTCACCTGGCTGCGTCGCGACATGCTGCTGCCGGAGGGCGCCTTCGCCGCCAGCCTGGATGCCGATTCCGAAGGCGAGGAAGGCAAGTTCTATGTCTGGACCGCAACCGAGCTCGGTGAGCTGCTCGGAGCGGAGGATGCCGCCCTGTTCGCCCGGCATTACGATGTCAGCCCGGCCGGAAACTGGGAAGGCCATTCGATCCTCAACCGGCTCGACACGCCCGATCCCGAGCCCGAGGAGGCGATCCGCCTCGTCGAACTCCGCCAGCGGCTTCTCGAGCAGCGCGCCCGCCGTATCCCGCCCGGACGTGACGACAAGATCCTCGCGGATTGGAACGGACTTGCGATCGCGGCGCTGGCCCGCTGCGCCGGCCTGTTGGCGCAGCCGGAATGGCTCGATCTTGCGATCCAGGCCTTTCATTTCGTCAGCGAATCGATGGCCGATGGCGATGGCCTGGCCCATTCCTACCGCAAGGGCCGCAGGATCATCCCCGGTTTCGCGCTGGATCACGCCGCAATGGCGGAGGCGGCGCTGGCGTTGCATGATGCCACCGGAAACCGGCACTACTTCGACGCGGCCATGGGCTGGAGCAGCCATCTCGACCGGCACTACCGCACCGAGAATGGCGGGTTGCTCAGGATGACTCGGTCGGACAGCGCGGCACTACCGGTCATACCGCAGCCCAGCCATGACGATGCCGTGCCGAACGCCAATGGTTTGCACGCCGCGAACCTGCTGCGGATCGCCGCACAAACCGGTAGGGCCGAGGATCGCCTGCGCGCCGATCAGTTCATGGCAGTCGTGCTCGCCGCCGCTGCGCGCGCCCCGATGGGCCATGGCTCGATCCTGAACGCCTATGATCTTGCCCGCAACGGCATCGAGATCGTGCTCGCCGGCGAGGATCGCGCCGCCTTCCGACAGGCGGCGCTGGCCCTACCGCATCTGAGCACGATGCTGGTCGATTGCCCCGACCTCGCAGGGCTGCCGGAAGACCATCCGGCCGCGGCCTATGCCCGCCAGGCCGGCAAGGGGGCGGCCTTCATCTGCCGGCACGGCCGCTGCCTGCCACCCGTCACGGAGCCGAATCGATTGGCGCTGGCCATCGCCTCGGACTGGTAGGTAACGGCAAAGAAAAAGGCCACGGCGCGGTGCCGTGGCCTTCGAGCGATCGTCGATCCCGATCCGATCAGGTGTTCATCGAGTCGAAGAACTCGGAGTTCTGTTTGGTCTGCCGCAGCTTGTCCATCAGGAACTCGATGGCGTCCTGCGGGCCCATCGGGTTGAGGATGCGGCGCAGGACATAGGTCTTCTGCAGCACGTCCTTCGGCGTGATGAGCTCTTCCTTGCGGGTGCCCGACTTGAGGATGTCGATCGCCGGGAAGATGCGCTTGTCGGCGACCTTGCGGTCGAGGATGATTTCCGAGTTGCCGGTGCCCTTGAACTCTTCGAAGATCACCTCGTCCATGCGGCTGCCGGTGTCGATCAGCGCCGTCGCGACGATGGTCAGCGAGCCGCCTTCCTCGATGTTACGGGCAGCGCCGAAGAAGCGCTTCGGGCGCTGCAGCGCGTTGGCGTCGACACCGCCGGTCAGCACCTTGCCGGAGGACGGCACCACGGTGTTGTAGGCACGGCCGAGGCGCGTGATCGAATCCAGCAGGATGACGACGTCGCGGCCATGTTCGACCAGACGCTTGGCCTTCTCGATCACCATCTCGGCGACCTGGACGTGGCGGGTCGCAGGTTCGTCGAAGGTCGAGGAGACGACCTCGCCCTTCACCGAGCGCTGCATGTCGGTCACTTCTTCCGGACGCTCGTCGATCAAAAGCACGATCAGGTAGCATTCGGGGTGATTGGTGGTGATCGAGTGCGCGATGTTTTGCAGCAGCACGGTCTTGCCGGTTCGCGGCTGCGCCACGATAAGGGCACGCTGGCCCTTGCCGAGCGGTGCCACCAGGTCGATGACGCGCGGCGAGATGTCCTTGGTGGTCGGATTTTCGACCTCCATCTTGAGCCGCGAGGTCGGGTAGAGCGGCGTCAGATTGTCGAAGTGGATCTTGTGACGGATCTTTTCGGGATCGTCGAAATTGATCGTGTTGACCTTCAGCAGCGCGAAATAGCGCTCGCCTTCTTTCGGGCTGCGGATCGGGCCTTCGACCGTATCGCCGGTCTTCAGCGAGAAGCGGCGGATCTGCGACGGCGAAATGTAGATGTCGTCCGGACCCGGAAGGTAGTTGGCGTTGGCCGAGCGCAGGAAGCCAAAGCCATCCTGAAGCACTTCAACGACGCCATCACCGATGATCTCGATATCCTGGCCGGCCAGCTTCTTGAGGATCGCAAACATCAGTTCCTGCTTGCGCATGACGCTGGCGTTCTCGACCTCGAGCGATTCGGCGTAAGCGATCAGCTCCGGCGGCTTCTTGTTCTTGAATTCGGCGAGTTTAGTTTCCTGCATAGACGGACTCTGAGCGTGGGGAAGGATTGGCTATCGGCATTTTGCGATAAGCGCCGGGCGCGGCCAGGGAATGAGAATGGGGCGGCGCATGGCGGGAAGGAAGAAGAGCCTTTTAGCTCTCCCGAAATGAAAGAGCAAGGCGCAGTCCAGCAAATTTAAGGTCGTCAGAACGGCTTTACAACCACCAGTATGACAATGACGATCATCAGCACCGTCGGAATCTCGTTGACGATGCGCCAGTGCCGCGACGGCTTTTCGTTGCGGTCTTCGGCAAAACGCCGAACCGACGCCGAGAGATAGCCGTGCACCCCTGAAAGCAGCAGCACCGCGGCCAGCTTGGCGTGCAGCCAACCGCCGGCGAAGTCAAAGCCTTTCCAGGCCAGCCACAGCCCGAACACCCAGGTGACGATCATCGCCGGATTGATGATGGCGCGCAGAAGCCGCCGCTCCATCACCTTGAAGGTCTCGGATTGCACCGAGCCCTTCTCGGCCTCCGCGTGATAGACGAGCAGCCGCGGCAGATAGAGCATGCCAGCCATCCACGAGATCACGGCGATGACGTGGATC
>JAKFDB010000104.1:0-17595 GCA_036676315.1 Bradyrhizobiaceae bacterium | reverse complement strand
GCATCTGACCGCTGCCGGCCTCGCCCACCGGGCCGAGGTCAAGGTCGCCGACCTCTCCCATGGCGAGCAGAAGCAGCTCGAATTCGCCATCGCGCTCGCCTGCGAGCCGCGCCTGCTGCTGCTCGACGAGCCGATGGCAGGCCTCGGCCATGCCGAGAGCGAGCAGATGGTCGCAATGCTCTCCGGCTTGAAGGGCCGCGTCACCATGCTCTTGGTTGAGCACGACATGGACGCGGTCTTCGCGCTGGCCGACCGGATCTCGGTGCTGGTCTATGGCCGCATCATCGCGACCGGGACGGCGGAGCAAATCCGCGACAACCAGGAGGTCCGCACCGCCTATCTCGGCGAAGGGGACGCCTGATGCTGAGCGTGCGCAACCTGCAATCGGCCTATGGCGCGAGCCAGGTCCTGTTCGATGTCGGCCTCGATATCGGCGAGGGCGAGGTCGTGACCCTGCTCGGCCGCAACGGCATGGGCAAGACCACGACGGTGCGCTCGATCATGGGGCTGCTGGCGCCCAGAGGCGGCGAGATCAGCTTCGACGGCCGCGCGCTCCAGGGTAGCGCGCCCGAAGTCATCGCCCGCTGTGGCGTCGGGCTCGTGCCGGAAGGCAGGCAGGTCTTCCCGACGCTGAGCGTGCGCGAGAACCTCGTCGCGACCGCCGCCAACCGGCTCGGGCGCGCTTCGCCCTGGACGCTCAGCCGTGTCTATGCCCTGTTCCCGCGGCTTGAGGAGCGCGCCGGCCAGTCCGCCCGCACGCTCTCCGGTGGCGAGCAGCAGATGCTGGCGATCGGCCGGGCGCTCATGACCAATCCCAAGCTCCTCATCCTCGACGAGGCAACGGAGGGCCTCGCGCCGGTGATCCGCGCCGAGATCTGGCGCTGTCTCGAGGCGCTCAAGGCGCAGGGGCAGTCGATCCTGCTGATCGACAAGAACATCGCCGTGCTGAAGCGCCTCGCCGACCGCCATTACATCATCGAGAAGGGGCGCACGGTCTGGTCCGGCTCCAGCGCCGAGCTCGCAGCCCAGGCGGAGATGGTGCATCGCTATGTCGGCGTCTGAGAACCGGATCCGGGAGGTCGTCGCGCATAGCGCCGAGAGCGACCCCATCGAAGCCTTGCGCACGACCCTGAGCGAAGTCCTTGGCGGCCTGATCGCGGCCGGCTGCGGTCCGCATCATCTCACCGGCATGGACTGGGAGGCTGCCGATCTCACCGCCTTCCACCTCTCGCGCCATGCGGTCGAGCTGGCCTATCGCGAGGTCTTCGCCGGCTTTCGTCCGCCGATCCGGTTGCAGCTCGGAGCAGCTCCGGGCCTGACGATCAAGGCTCGCTTCGGTCCACCACAGCCGCTGCCGGACATCACGGTCGAAGGCTACACGCTGCGCGAACTCGGTCGGCAATACAGCCCGCGTCTGCAGGCCGACATGACGGCGCTGTTCCGGCAATGGAGCCGCGACGGCGCGGCTTTCCGCGCCGGCCATACCGGGCTCGATCTGGCTTATGGCCCGGGCCGCTTCGAGACGCTCGATCTCTATCGTCCGGCCGGCGTGCAGCGCGCTCCGATCTTCGTCTTCGTCCATGGCGGCTACTGGCAGGCTTCCGACAAGATCCAGCACGCTCAGTTCGCGCAAGGCTTGCTCGATGCCGGCTTCGCGGTCGCCATGCCGAACTACGGGCTGGCGCCGGACACTGCCCTCGAAGCGAGCATTGCGCAGACTGTCGCTGCGCTGAACTTTCTCGTCCAGGAAGCCGAGGCGCTTGGCCTCGATCCCGCACAGCTGCATCTTTGCGGCCATTCCGCCGGCGGCCATCTCGCGGCGATGGCGCTGTGCGATCCCGCAGCGCCGCCGATCGCCTCGGCCCTGCTGCTCTCAGGCCTCTATGATCTCAAGCCGCTCGGGCATCTCCCGATCGGGCGCCTGCTCGGGCTCGGCGATGTCGAGCGGGCGACGCGGCTCAGCCCGCTCGGGCGGCCGCGCCCAGCCAGCACTCGCATCGCCTTTGCGGTTGGCGAGGGGGAGAGCGAGGCGTTCAAACGGCAGTCGGCGATGCAGGCCGCGGCCTGGCATGCGCCCGAGCCGTTGATCTGTCCGGGGCATCATTTCAGCATGCTCGACGGGCTGAATGGCGGCGCGCTGCTCGATCTGGCGCTGGCGACTGCAGCTCAGCGATGACGCCCCGCTCTCGCAAGCCCCTCCGCGTCGCGCTCATCGGCTGGGGTGCGATCAGCCGGCGCGTCGCCGAGCTGCTGGCGGGCGCGAAAGACGCTGGCGATATCGCCATCGTTGCCGTCGGAGCCCGCTCGAGTACGCGGGCCCACGATATCCCCGCCGGCGCGGTCCTTGTCACCGAGCCAGCACAGCTTGCCGGACTGGCGCTCGATCTCGTGGTGGAAGCAGCCGGCCGGGAGGCGGTGGCGGTGTGGGGCGAGGCTGCCCTGCGCTCAGCACCAGCCTTCGCGGTCGCATCGGCCAGCGCGCTGACCGATGCCGCATTGCTCGAGCGCCTGCTGGCGACGGCCGAGGCCTGTGGCAGCCAGCTTGTCCTCCCCCCGGGGGCGCTCGCTGGGGTCGACGCCATCGCGGCCGCATCGGCGCTGCCGCTCGACGAGGTCGTCCACAGCATCGTCAAGCCGCCCGCCGCCTGGCGCGGCACGCCGGCGGAAGAGATGGTCGGGCTGGACGATCTCCGCGCTCCCGTGACCTTCTTCACCGGTTCGGCGCGCGAGGCGGCGCTTCGCTTTCCTCAGAACGCCAATGTCGCGGTGATCTCGGCGCTTGCCGGCATCGGCCTGGACCGGACCCGCATCGAGCTCGTCGCCGATCCCGGCATCGCCGCAAACTGCCATCGCCTGAGCGTCTCCGGCGCCTTCGGCCGCCTCGATGTCGTGATCGAGAACAGGCCACTCGCCGGCAACCCGAAATCGTCGGAGATGGCGGCGCTCAGTCTCGTCAGGACAATCAGGAATAGGATCAGCACGCTCTCTCAATGATTTATCCTCGTCTAGCGGAAGCTGCCGCCGGCCGCGCTCACGCAGCGCGCGCGGCCGCCTTCTTCTCGAGGGTGTGCTGCTCCTCGGAGAGGCCGTTGCGCCAGTAGCTGACGATGAGGTGCTGGTCGCGGGCCGGGCGCAGCCGTTGGCGCGCGGCCGCGCGGACCTGTCGGAAGGCTTCATGCTCCATCGCGGCCCAGACATAGAGGCCAGGCTCGTCCTGCTCCCAGTCCAGTTCTTCGAAGGCCTGGAGCAGCGGCGGCGTCCCGCCGGGCGCGGCCTGGTCGCGATGCAGCCAGCGGATCACGAAGCCCGCCGGCGCGTCGAGGGCTTGCTCCTCCTGCGCGTCGGCGATTTCGAGGAAGGCCTGCCCTTGCGCCTCGCGGGGCAGGCTCGCCAGCATGCGGGCGACCGCCGGCAAGCCCGTCTCGTCGGCGAGGAACAGATAGCGTTCGGCTTCGCGCAGCCCGCGCCCGCCGGGACCTGCCATGCCGATCAGGTCGCCGGCGGCAGCCCGCTCGGCAAAGGCCGAGCCCGGCCCGGCATCGCCATGCAGCACGAAATCGATGGCAAGCGTGCCGGCGGCGACATCGATCTCGCGGATCGTGTACTTGCGGACCACCGGGCGCCGATCGGCTGGCGGCTGGCTGACCAGCCCATCCTCGCCCAGCATCGGCCAGGCAGGCTCGGCAAGGCCCGCCGGCGGGATGAACAGGCGCACATGCAGCGCCTCGAGCGAGTCGAAGCGCGCGAGATCCTCGCCGCGGAAGCGGATGCGGCGCATATGCGGCGTCAGCAGCTCGGTCCCGGTCACCGTCAGCAACTGGAAATCGGGCAACAGCGACGGGCTGCTGCCATCGCCTTCCCAGCTTATGCCGGCGACGCTGCCGGGCGGCGCGAGCTCGATGACATGGCTGGCGATCGCGAGCTTCATCGCCTGTAGTCCGGCGAGGTCCGGCGCTTCGACCCGGGCGGAGAGCACGCCTTCCGCCACCTGCAGCACGGCGTGGCTGGCATCGAGCGCAATCAGCGTCGCGCCCTCCCGTTCGCTCACCGTCGCATGGTGCTCGGCCAGGTGCTCGCAGAGCGTGCGCAGCAGCGCGGCAGGGTCGGCGAGGCTGAAGCGCGCTTCGGCGCAAAGGGTGGTCATGATCGAAAAGCCTTCTTGATCGTGCGCAACCGGCCGGGCTACGGGCCGCGCTTGCTCGTGCCGTCGACCCAGAGCGCACCCTCAAGCGGAATTGCCGAAAAGCGCGCCGAGATCTCGTTCAGCGTCGCCTGCGGGTCGAGATCAGCGAAGCGCTCGGGATGGATCCATTTCGCCAGCGCCTCGATCGCGACGATGTGCAGTGGCGTGTCGTTGAAGAGGTGCCAGAGGCCATAGGCGCGGCCGTTGCGGACGGCGGCCAGGGCGTTGATGCCGGGGCGCGCGACTTGCTTGGCGAAGCTGCGCGCTGCGTCCTCGGGCGAGATGCCGAGCCCGAGCACGAGGCCGCCGCGGCTGGCCAGGTGCAGGCCGCCGGTCGCGACATAGACCGCCGGATCGCTCGCCAGCAATTGCTCGAGGCTGATCTGACCGGTCGCGCCGGGGATCATGTCGATGGCGATGTTGTGGCCGCCCGCCAGCGTGATGAAGTCGTTGAAGGTGCCCTTGCCGGGCGACTGGCAGCAATCGAAGCCGCCGGCATGGGCGTGCATGAAGACGCTGCGGCGCTCGGCGCCGCGCACGCGGTTGGCGATCAGCCCGCGCCGTTCCTCGTAGAAGCGGATATAGGCTTCCGCCTGCGCTTCCCGGCCGATGAGCGTGCCGAGGATGCGCAGGCTCGGCGCCGTGTCGCGCAGCGGCTGCAGGTAGAAGTCGACGACGGCGACCGGGATGCCGGCGGCTTCGAAGCGCTGCACCAGGTCGCCCGGCCCGTACCGTGTTCCGGCGAGCGACTGGCTCAGGATCACCAGATCCGGCGTGAGCGAAACCGCCTTCTCGAAGGAGAAGCCGTCGGGCGTCGCGCCGTCACCCACCGTCGGTATGGCGTCGATCGCCGGGAACTTCGCCGCATAGCGGGCATAGGCGTCGGGATTTTGGCGCTTATGGTCGCTGCCCCAGCCGGCGAGCAGGCTGACCGGGTCGGGATGGATCAGGCCGAGCCCGTTGAGCTGGCGGCCCTGGGCGAGCACGATGCGTTTCGCCGGCCCCGGCAGCGTCACCGTGCGCCCGGCCAGATCCGTTACCTTGAGCGGCTGCGCCGCTGCTGGCGCGGTTTGCGTCAGGGCGAGTGCCAGCAGCACGGGAGCAACCTGCCTTGCGAGACGCGTCAGCCAGGCGATCATCGGGTCGGTTCTCCTCGAACGGAGGCCCCGGCGAGCGTGAAGGCCACAGCGCGCGAGAGCATGGCGGGAATGACGGAGACATGATTCTCGCCCGCGAAGACGACATGCTCGCAGTCGAGGCGGCCGGAGGCGGCGAGCGCGGCCGCCATCTCGCCGGCATTGTCGACCATGCGGGCCTTCTCCAGGCGGGTGGCACGGTCAGGGAACCGGAGGGGATCGGTATTCTGCTCTTCGCCGCCGACGGTGATCAGAAGTCTTGGCCGCACGACTGGTGCCGGGCTGCGGAGGTACGTGGCCCGCGCGGCCAGGATGGCGCGCTCGTTCCACCAGATCGAGGGACTGCCGGCGACGAGGCTGCGGAACAGCCCCGGTCTGGTGAACAGGGCATGGAGGGTGAACAGCCCGCCGAAGGAGTGGCCGGCCAGCGACAGCCGTGCCCGGTCGATCGGCGCGAGCCCCGCAGCCAGCGGCAGCAATTGCGCCTCGATCAGGTCGAGAAAGCGGTCGGCGCCACCGCCATCCGGCAGCAGGTCCTGCCGGCGCCGTTCGGCGTCGAACGGTGCCGCGCCGGGATAGCCGATCCCGATGATCACGGCCGGGCCGACGCCGCTGACCTCGGGCCGGCCGGCCTGGAGCCGGGCGGCGTTGAGCGCCGTCGCAAACAGCGCGTCGCCATCGACCAGCACCAGCACCGGGAAGCCGGCGGCGGGCGGTGGCTCGGGCGGCACCGCGACGAGCAGCCGATAGGGCAGGCCCTGTGCCGAGCGGATCTCGAACTGGCGTGCATGCGGCAGCGCCACCGCGACGCCGGGCGAAAGTTCGCCCGGGCTGTTGCTTGCGGATGCAGCGCGCACGCCTTCTGCCCTCACCAGCGATAGGACAGGGTCGCGAGCACCGTCCGGCGCAGGCCGAAGGAGCACTGCACGGCGGCGTAGCAGCCGGCGACATACTCCTTGTCGAACAGGTTCTGGGCGTTGACCTGGACTTTCCAGCCCTTCATGGCGGCGTTGGCTGCCCCGAGATCGTAGCTGATCGCGGCATCGACCAGGGCGTAGTCGTCGGTGAAGAAGGTGTTGCCGGGATCGCCGGCGCCCTTGCCGACATAGCGCACGCCGGCGCCGAGCCCGAGGCCGGAGAACAGCCCGGTCTTGAAGGTGTAGTGCGCCCAGAGCGAGGCCATGTGGCGCGGCACCACGGTCGGGCGCTTGCCGAGATCGGCGCCGTTGCTCTTGGTGACCTCGGCGTCGGTGTAGGCATAGGCCGCGACGAGATCGAGATTCTCCAGCACGGTGGCGCGCGCCTCGAGCTCGACGCCGCGGGCGCGGACTTCGCCGGTCTGGACCTGGAAGCCGACATTGTTCGGGTCGGCCGTCGCCACATTGGTCTGCGTCAGATCATAGACCGCGGCCTGGAAGAAGGCGTTGTAGCCAGGCGGCTCGTATTTGAATCCGACTTCGAACTGCTCGCCCTCGGTCGGCTTGAACGGAGTGCCGCCGAAGGTCGTTCCCGCCACCGGCTCGAACGAGGTCGAATAGCTCGCATAGGGTGCAAAGCCGCTGTCGAAATTGTACATCAGCGCGACGCGCCCGGTATTGGCCGTGTCGTCCTGCTTGCTCAGGGCGCCGTTGGTCAGGTTGCGCGTCCGGGCCATGGCGCGGTCGAAGCGGCCGCCGACCACGAGCGAGAGCCGGTCGAGTTTGATCTGGTCCTGCAGATAGATGCCGTATTGCTCGGTCACCTGCGCCGTGCCGGGGACGGCAGGGACGGCGAAGGGCCGACGGCCATAGACCGGATTGAAGGCGTCGAGCGTCTGCACGGTGCCGCCGGCGCCGGTGAAGGCCGTGCCGTCCATCCAGTAGCCATCGACGCCGAACAGCAGCTTGTGCGTCAGCGGCCCGGTGCGGAAATCGGCCTGGAGCTGGTTGTCGACGCCGAGCGTCTGGGCCTTCTCGTTCGAGGCGGTGACGCGGCGGGTCAGGGTGCGCTGGTCGGCGCCGAGCGAGGCCGCTGCGACCGTGCGGAAGCGCGATTCGAGGTCGCTGTAGCGGAGGTTCTGGCGGAAGCTGAAGACTTCGTTGAAGCGGTGCTCGAAGGCGTAGCCGAGATTGAGCGCGTTGCGGCTATAGCCTTCATAGCTCGGCTCGCCCGGGAAGAAATTGCTGCGGATGCGGCCGTTCCGGTTCGGCAGAGCGGTGCCGACCGACGGAAGGAAGCCATAGAACCCGGTTTCGGGATCGCGCTGATAGGAGGTCAGCAGGGTCAGGCTGGTGGCCGCATTCGGCTGGAAGGTCAGCGAAGGCGCGATGTAGAGCCGCTCCTCCTTGGTGAAGTCGACCTGCGTGTCGGCGGCGCGCCCGAGTCCGACGAGGCGATAAAGAATTGTCTTGTCCGGGGTCACCGGCCCGCCGATGTCGAAGGCGAGCTGGCGGCGCTGGTCGGTGCCGAGCACCACCTGCACCTCGCCATGCGCCTGCTCCTGGGGACGCTTGCTGATCATGTTGATCAGGCCGCCAGGCTTGACCTGGCCGAAGGTGACCGAGGCCGGCCCGCGCAGCACCTCGACACGCTCCAGCCCCCAGGGCTCGCCGATCGGCACCAGGAAGTTGACACCGCGCTGCAGCCGCAGGCCGTCGAGATTGTTGATGAAGCCGGCGCCGGTGCCGGCGCCGCCGAATCCGCGGATGAAGACGCTGTCGTAACGCCCTGAAGAGAGTCGGGTTTCGCCCAGCACGCCGGCGCTGTAGCGGACCGCCTGGCTGACGCTCTGCACGCCCTGGTCGTCCATCTGGGCACGCGGCACGACGGTGATCGATTGCGGCGTCTCGATCAGCGGCGTGTCGGTCTTGGTGGCGCTGGCGCTGCGCCGTGCGACATAGCCGTCGACCGGCCCGTTCGCGCGCTCGCCCTGGACCTCGATGGTTTCGAGGCCGATCGAGGGCGCGTTCTGCGCATGGCCGGAGCCCGACCAGGCCACGATGATTGCCGCGAGCGCGACTGAGGCCTTGGCCGCAGCGCGATTGCCGATGATGAAGTTCATGAACCCGACCTTTGCCCCACCACCTTGCGGTGGATCACCCGTGCGGGTTGTTCAGGAACGCAGCCCTGGGGGCAACGAAGTCGGCTTTCGATTCCGGAAGTAATTCTTTCGCTGTAGTTTCGAACCGCTTCAACGAGAGAAAGGCCGGCCGGCGGGCCGGTGCCGGTCAACGCAGCGCGCTCGGCGAAATGCCGAAGCGCTTGCGGAATGCGCTCGAGAAATGCGCCGGGCTGTAGCCGACGCGGAAGGCGGCGACGGCGACGCTGGCCTCGCCGCTGGCGATCAGGCCGTGCGCCTGCTGCAGCCGGTATTCCTGCAGATAGCCGAAGACGCTGGTGCCGAACTGGGCGCGGAAGGCCGAGGTCAGTTTGCTGGGGTTGAGACCGGTGCGGCGCGCCAGCTCCGACAGGCTCGGCGGCTCCTGCACCGATTCTTCCAGGATCTCGCGCACGGCCTGGATCTGCTCGCGGGTGCGCGCATCGAGCTTTGCCGGCCGCACCGGCCGCTCGCCGATGATCTCGTTGAGGGCGAGCGCTCCGAGTTCGAGCGCCTTGCCGGCGAGATAGAAGCTGCGGAGCGAATCGGCGACGCGGCATTCGGCCATCTGGAGCGCCAGCGAGCGTAGTTCGGCGCTCGCCGGACGGACCCATAATCCGGCATCGTCGGGCCCGGACAGCAGCAGCAGCCGGGACAGCTCCGCGCCGAACTCGCGCGCCACGAATTCCAGCTCGAACTGCATCAGGGCACAGCGCACCGCGCCGCCGGTCAGGCCGGTGCGTTGCTGGATATGCTCGCCGCCATTGGCGGCGACCAGCAGAGCGGGGCCGTCGATCATCACCGGCGGGCGGTCGTCGAGCTCGAGCGTCTGGCGCCCGTCCAGCATCACCCCGACCTTGAGCCCCGGGCGCATCGGGCCGGTGACGCTTTCTCCCTCGGCGATGAAGAAGGTTCCGGCCGAGAGCGAGAGGCTCCGTGAAAACAGCGTGGTGGTTTCGCCGGAGAGGCGTTCTGAAACAGGACCAGGTGACATCGCAAAACGATACCGGGGACGGCATAAAATGTAAAATAAATCAGTAGTTTAGACGTTTTCCAAATTGCCTGCGTGGCGCTTCAGCCCTCCGGGCTCCACGGCTTCATCCGCAGGATGTTTCCGCCGAGCTGGGAGAAGGCCCGCTGCCGGCAGGAAAAGACGATGATCTGCTGGTCGCTGGCCTGGCGGTGCAGGGCGTCGAACATCCGCTCGATGCGGTCGTCGTCGGAATAGACCAGCGCGTCGTCGAGGATCACCGGTGCCGGCTGGCCGTCCTTGGCGAGGAGCCGGGCGAAGGCGAGGCGGGTGAGCACGGCGAGCTGCTCGCGCATGCCGCCGCTCAGCACGCCGACCGGTTCTTCGAGGCCGTTGCGGCGGACCGTGCGCGGCAGCAGCGTCTCCTCGTCGAAGGTGACCGAGGCATCCTCGAAGAGCAGGCCGAGCAATGGTTTCAGCTCGGCCATCACCGGGCGGAAGTAATGGTCGCGTGCGGTGGTGCGAGCCGCCTCCAGAGCATCGCGCAGGCGCGACAGGAGGGCGACCTCGCGCTCCAGACCGGCCAGGCGCTTCTCGGCCGCGGCGAGCTTTTCAGCGACCTCCTGCCAGGCTTCCTCGACGGCGGCATCGGCGCGGGCGCGGATCTGGCCGTTGAGCTCGGCGGCGTCTTCCCGCAGTTTTGCGATCTCGTTCGCGGCGGAGTCGACGATCGAGCGCATCCGCCGCAGTTTCGCCTCGGCTCCGGCGAGATCCGTCGCGCTGGCCTGAAGCTCCGCAACGCGTGCCGCGGCGGCCGTAAGATCGCGTTCGGCGCTGGCGAGCGCCGCTTCGAGCCCGGCGTGATGCGCGCGCCGGCCATCTTCGGCACCCAGTATCGCCGTGAGCCCGGCGCCTTCGGACACGACCGTCGCCAGTGTGCGCTCGGCCGCAAGGACGGCAGCCTCGGCAGCGTCGCGCTGCGGCTGGGCCTCCCGCACGACATTGCGGGACGTGGTGACGCGCGCCTCGGCCGCTTCGAGCGCGAGGCGCGTCGCTTCCGGGTCGGCCTTGACCTCGATCGCCTCGCCGCGCTGGGCCTCCAGCCTGGCGATGCTTTCCTGCAGGATGGCCAGGCCGCGAGGCGCGAGCAGGGCAAGGCGCTGCTGGCCGAGCCGCAGGGACGTCTCGAGCTCGCGAAGCCTGCCTTCGCGCTGGCGCCCTTCGGCGAGGCTCGCGACGCCGAGGGTCTTCAGCAGCGTCCGGCGTTTGGCCTCGATCTGGACGAGTTCCGCCTGTCCGTCCTGGCCTTGCGGCAGGGTCAGTGTGACCGTGCCGATTTCGGCGATGTCGAGTGTGGTGCTGCCGGTCAGGGCCCGCTCTTCGCCATCGCCCAGCACCGCGCCGGCGATGCTGATGCCCGCGCCCGCGCGGTCGCGATAGTCTACGCGCAGCAGCGGCATCCGCGCGGCGACGACGGCGCGCAGGCCGACAAGCTCGGTCTCGATTGCTTCGAGCTGCCGCAGGCCCGGGGCCGGCAGTGCCAATGCCCTGAGCTCCGCCTCGATGGTTTCGATCGCGGCGCGTTCGGCCTCGGCGCCGGCATGGGCCTCGCGCAGTCCGGCGAGGCGCTCGGCCGCCTCGCGTGCCCGCAGCGCCTTCTCCAGGCGGGAGAGCAATTCGCGCGCCTGCCTTTCCTCGCGTTCGGCGGTCTCGACTGCAACAGCCGCGGCCTGGCCGGCCCCGGCGGCGGCGCGCTGCCGGGCCAGCGCCTCGTCGCGCCGGGCCGTGCCTTCGCTTTCCAGAGCCAGCAATTCGGCAAGGCGCGCCAGGCTGCGCCGATAGCTTGCGAGCGCCTGGCTGGCGGCATCCCGCTGGCTGCGGGCCAGTGCCGCTTCCGCCTCGGCCGTCCTCAGGGCCTCGCCCTGGGCCTTGGCCGCGGCGAGATCCTTCTCGGCCTGTGCCAGGGCGCCGCGTCGCGTGCTTTCCTGCTCGCGGTCTTCGAGCTCGTCCAGCCGGTTACGGATGGCACGGCGCCGGTCGAGCGCGGCACGCAGCTCCGCGACCTCGGCCGCCAGCTTGCGCTCGGTTTCGGCGAGACGGTCACGTTCATCCAAGGCCAGGGCATAGGGGCCGCCGGCTTTCGGCCGCCGGGTCGCGGTGACGAGCCGGGAGAGCTCTTCCTCACAGGCTGCGACGGCCTGCGCCATGCGCCTGCCGCCGGTGAGCGATTCGACCTCGCCCTGCACCGAGACCAGCACGGATTCGCGGGCCCGTTTCTCGCTCTCTTCTTCGCTCTTCGCCCGCCGCTCGATGCCGGTGATGCCCTGGCGCACCCAGAGCAGCCCGGCCGGGCCGGTGGTGCCGCCCTGCACCAGTGCGCCGATGAAGCGCTCGGCCTCGTCGGCCTGCGCGATGAGGCGGCCGCTCGAAAGCTCGCGCACCATCGCCCGCTTGCCGCCGTAGAACTGCTTGGTCAGGCGGAACGAGCCGTCGGCCGTCGCAATATCGGCCTCGACCAGCGGGTTGCCGCCGCTATAGGGCCGCAGCGCCTGCACGGCGCCGGGAGTGCCGGAATACGGCTGGAAGAACAGGGCGTGCAGCGCGTCGAAGCAGGTCGACTTGCCGAATTCGTTGACCGCACAGAGCACGTTGACGCCGTCGCCGATGCCCTCGACGGCGACGCCAGCGCCGGCGAAACGCCGAACATTGTGCAGGCGCAGCGCCGTCAGCTTCATGGCTGCATCGCTTCGCAATAGGAGAACAGCCGGATCAGCGCCTCGCCGGCGATCTCGCGCTCCGCTTCGGGGCGCGCTTCGTCGCGGCTCTCGGCCAGCAGCAGATCGGCTGCCTGGCGCAGTGCCCCGGCCCGGTCGATCGCATCGAGATCGGAATCCTCGCAATCGGCGGCAAGCGCCTCGGTGTCGAGCAGCAGATGGGCGAATTCCGGCGCCACGGCAGCGATCTGCGCTTCGAGGGCCATGCGTGCCGCCGGGCGCAGGCGGCCGGAGGCGAACACGCGCAGCAGGGTCTGGCGGCGGGCGGAGCCGGCCGGCAGATGGGCCGTGAACGCGGCTGCCGCATCGTCGCCCGAGAGCAGCTCCAGGGCGAGGTTGCGCCAGTCGAAGCTGCCGGTCTCGACGGGAACGACTTCGGGCAGGGCACCGGGGCCGGGCAGGGCGACGAGCAGCGCCCGCCCGGGCTCGCCATGCTTGAAGCGGTCGGGCTCCGGCGTGCCGCTGTACCAGGAGCGGGTATTGATCGCCATCTGGCCATGCCAGTCGCCGAGCGCGAGATAGTCGAGCCCGGCGTGCGAGGCGCGGTCGGGCGCGATGATGTCGAGCCCGGCTCCATCCTCGGAGAAGCTCTGGATCGCGCCATGCGCCAGGCCGATGCGCAGTGCGCCTTCAGCCGTCGCTGCCCGATCCATCCATTCGGTCAGGTCGCGGCCGGGGCGGCGCGTCGTGCAGGGGGCCGGCAGCAGCGCCACCCCCGGCTCCAGCATGATCGGCTCCGGCTCCGTCGCCAGCACGACATTGGCCGGCAGGGCGGCGCGGGCGGCAGCCCATAGTTCGTCGGCGAGCAGCGAATCGTGGTTGCCCGGCAGCATCACCCAGCGCAGTGCGCCGTGGCCGGCCATGGCGGCGAGCGCCTGGCGCAGCATTGCCGGGCTCGGCGTCTCGGTATCGAAGCAATCGCCCGCCAGCAGGATCGTGCCGGCGCCGGCGGCGCGTGCCTGGGCGGCGAGCCGGTCGAGAACGGTATGGCGGGCGTCGCGCAGGCGGCCGCGCAGCTCCTCCGGCATGTTGCCGAAGCGCTTGCCGATATGCAGGTCCGAGCTGTGGATGAAACGGAACATCATGCCTCTGGCCGGATGAAGTCAGCCTGCAACAGGATTCGTCAAGGCGACGGCCGGCGCGAGCGCGCAATCGTCACCTCGCCATCGTGCCAGGGGCGGCGCAGCGATCGCCCGGATCAACCGACCATCTTGGGTTTTCCCCGAACTGCCAATCGCTTGCGATAAAATGCGGAATCGACATCTCAAAGGAGGATTGGCGCGCCATTTGCGGAAGGCGTGTTGTTCAAGCCGTCCTGCAGATCAGCGGCGGCCCGGGACGCCGTCACGAAGCGCGGCATCGACCTGGTCGAGCATGGCCATTCCGACGTCCGGTTCGAGGCGCAAGCCAAGCTGGCCGAGCCGCTCCTGCTGGGCGACGACACCCTCGGTCACGGCCGGGTCGAGGCCGAGCTCGCGCAAGGTGAGCGCGACCTCGCGCATCTCGGCGGCGCGCCGGACGCCATGCTGCAGCATGCGGCTGACATTGTAGGGAACCACCTCCGGCCAGTCGAAGCCGGGATAGCTGCGCCCGAGCGAGGCGAGGATGGTGTCCTCCACACCGGCCCTGCGAGCCGCCATGAAGCACTCATAGCTCAGCGCCTCCAGCCCTTTGACCATGACGCTGCGGACCATCTTGATGATCGTCGCCGCGCCGATCTCCACCCCTGCCAGCGTCAGGCTCATGCCGAAGGTGTTGAAGGTCTCGATGAAGCGCGGGCCCGGCTCTCCGGCGACGAGGCAGGGCGTGGCATGGCGCTTCGGATGGACCGGCGCCATGATCGCAAGGTCGAGATAGGCGCCGTTTCGGCCGAGCAGAGCCGCGGCTTCGCGCTTGCGGCCGGGCGAAACCGAGTTCACGTCGACGAAGACCTGGCCGGCGACGAGATGCTCGGCCGCCTGCTGCGCCGCCTCGACGCTCGAAGCCGCCGTCACTGCCGAGAAGACGAAATCGGCCCCCGCCAGCGCTTCGCCGGGGCTGGCCGCCAGCCGCACGCCCAACCTGTCTGCGGGCTCACGAACCCGGGCCTCATGGCCGGCGATGTCGTAGGCGGTGACCCCGGTGATACCAGCCTCGCGCAAGCCGCCGGCGAGTGCCTGCCCCGCCTCGCCGAAGCCGATGAAGCAGAGGCGGGGAGGGTTGCTGCCTGCGGGGGCGGCTTGGCGCATCGCTCTTTCCTTTCGGGAGGCCGGCAGAGCGGGGTCGGAATACCTGGCGGCGCCGCGTGAAGCTCTGGGCTTGCCGCAGCACGGCCTCGAAGACAAATTTGAACAATGGCGGGTTTGATGAACATCTTGCATCAGTGGCGACGGCACCAGGCAGGGAGGGGACGCTCGTGAGGATCGACGTGCTCGGCCTGCAGGCCTTCGTCAGCATTGCCGAGCGCGGCAGTTTCCACGCAGCCGCCTCGCATCTCAACCTGTCGCAGACGGCGTTGAGCCATCGCATCCGCAAGTTGGAGGAGGGGCTCGGCACGCAGCTCCTGCAGCGGACGACGCGCCAGGTCTCGTTGACCAAGGCCGGCATGGCACTGCTGCCCAAGGCTCGCAGGGTCTTCGAGGAACTCGGGGCTTCGCTGGAGGAACTGCGCCTCGACGCCAGGGACGCGGGCGAGAGCGTCGAGATCGGCTGCCTGCCGACCATCGCCATGCGCTGCATGCCGGAGGTGATCGCGGAGTTCGTGCGCCGCCACGAGGGCGTGCACGTCAAGATCCACGACAATTCGGCCTCCGAGATCGCCGACAAGGTGCAGTCGGGCGAAGCCGAGTTCGGCATCACCATCGTCGCCGCCAATCGCTGGGATCTCGATCTGAAGCCGGTGCTGAAGGAGCCTTTCGTGCTGGTCTGCCAGCGCAGCTCGCCGCTCGCGGCGGCGTCCTCGCTGACCTGGTCGCAGCTCGAGGGTTTGCCCCTGGTCCGGATCAGCGCCGAGACCGGCAACCGCATCCTGATCGACGATGCGCTTGGCGCTCGCCGGGAAAGCCTGGCCTGGCGCTACGAGGTCCAGCGGGTCGCGACCGCAGTGAGTCTGGTTCGCTCCGGCGTCGGTTGCACCATCGTGCCGCAGCTGGCGCTCGATGCGGTCGCAGACAACGATCTGGTCGCCATCCCGCTGCGTGCGCCGGCGGTCAGCCGCACGCTCGGGATCATCACGCGCAAGGGCGTGCCGCTGAAGCCGGCGACGCGCGAACTGCTGGCGCTCGTCGTCGAGGCCCTGAAGCGCGAGCGGCTCGCGGGTTGAACAATTACTGAGTGTTTTTCATGAAACGCTGCAATCTTGTCATTTGAATAAGCAATCTTGAGAAGCCATCGTCTGCTGCAGAATGAGCCGGCGCGGTGCCGCTGCCGAGGAGCAGGGCAGGATCAGCCGCCAACATCACGGCCGGAGGCTGAACGCCGATGCAGATCGCGATCCCCTGCATGCTGATCCGGGGCGGCACCTCCAAGGGCGCCTATTTCCTCAGCCAGGACCTGCCCGCCGATCTCGCTGCCCGCGATGCCCTCTTGCTCGCGCTGATGGGCTCGCCCGACAAGCGCCAGATCGACGGGCTCGGCGGCGCGCATCCGCTGACCAGCAAGGTCGCCATCGTCTCGCGCTCGACCGAGCCGGGCTGCGATATCGATTTCCTCTTCGCCCAGGTCGGGATCGAAACGGCCAGCGTCGATACGACACCGAATTGCGGCAACATCCTCGCCGGCATCGGGCCCTTCGCCCTTGCCCGCGGGCTGGTCGCCGCGAATGGCGCGTCGACGACGGTCAGGGTCAGGACGCTGAACACCGGCACGCTCGCCGATCTGGTGATGGAGACCGGCGACGGGCAGGCCGGTACCGTCGGGCACGCCCGCATCGACGGGGTGCCCGGCGCCTCGGCGCCGATCGACATCAGCTTCCTCGGCACGGAAGGCTCGGTCTGCGGCGCGCTGCTGCCGACCGGCAATGCGGTCGACATCGTCGACGGCGTCGAGGTCACGCTGATCGACAATGGCATGCCGGTCATCGTGCTGCGCGCCGCCGATGTTGGCCGGACCGGCTATGAGCCGCGCAACGAGCTCAACGATGATGCCGCGCTGAAGCAGGGCCTTGAGCGCATCCGGCTGGCAGCCGGGCCGCTGATGAATCTCGGCGACGTCTCGGGCAAGGTCGTGCCGAAGATCGCGCTCGTGGCGCCGCCGCGCGCTGGCGGGTCGATCGCGACGCGCAGCTTCATCCCGCATGAATGCCATGCCTCGATCGGCGTCTTCGCCGCCGTGACGGTCGCGACCGCCGCGGCCTTGCCGGGCTCCCCGGCAGCCTCAGTCGTCGTCATGCCCTCCGGGCGGGAGCGCTCGCTCTCGGTCGAGCATCCGACCGGGGAGTTCACGGTTCGGCTGACGGTCGGTGGCAGCGCCTCGCGCCCGGTGATCGAGCGCGCCGGACTGCTGCGCACCGCCCGCATCCTGATGGACGGGCAGGCCTTCGTGCCCGCGGGGCCGGCCTCCTGAGTTCGAGAAAAAGAGGACCATCGATCGATGTCGAGCCTGCAGAAGACAGGTCTGGTGATCACCGCCCACCCCGGCGATTTCGTCTGGCGCGCCGGCGGCGCGATCGCGCTGCATGCCAGGCGCGGTTTTCGCGTCAAGATCCTCTGCCTGTCCTATGGCGAGCGCGGCGAGAGCCAGTTCGCCTGGAAGAAGGCCGGCGTGAAGCTGGAGGAGGTCAAGGCGCAGCGCCGCGACGAAGCCGAGCGCGCCGCCGCGGTCCTCGGGGCCGAGATCGAGTTCATGGATGCTGGCGACTATCCGTTGCGGACCACCGAGCCGATGCTCGACCGGGCGATCGACATCTTCCACGATCTCAATCCGAGCTTCGTGCTGACGCATGCGCTGGAAGACCCCTATAATGTCGACCATCCCGAGGCGACGCGCTTTGCCCAGGAGGCGCGCATCGTTGCCCAGGCCGCGGGCCACAAGCCGGCCCCCGATCGCGCCTATGCCGCGCCGCCGCTTTTCCTGTTCGAGCCGCACCAGCCCGAGCAGTGCAATTTCAAGCCGAACGTCATCCTCAACATCGACGAGGTCTGGGAGGTGAAGCGCCAGGCCTTCGAGATCCTCGCCGCCCAGAAGCATCTCTGGGAGTACTACACCCGCGTCGCGCTCAATCGCGGTATGCAGGGCGGGCGCAATTCCGGCAAGGCCATGACCTATGGCGAAGCCTATCAGCGGCTCTTCCCCGAAGCGCTGGAAACGCTGGCATGAACCCGGTGGTGATCCGCACGAACAAGCGCGCTGATGCCGCGGATATCGTGGCGCTTTCCGAACTCGGCGTCTCGACGACGCATGAGGCGATGGGGCGCAGCGGCCTGCTGAAGCCTTACATGCGGCCGATCTATGCCGGCGCGCAGATCGCCGGCAGCGCG
>JAKFDB010000103.1:0-52172 GCA_036676315.1 Bradyrhizobiaceae bacterium | reverse complement strand
CGCCTATGCCCAGGGGCAGGTGATCGATGTCTGCATCGCCCATGGCGAGGGCAACTATATCTGCGACGCCGAAACGCTCGCCCGCCTCGAGGGCGACGGCCTCGTCGCCTTCCGCTATTGCGATGCGCAGGGCCAGATCACGGCCGAAGCCGATCCGAACGGCTCGCTCAACCACATTGCCGGCATCTATTCGCAAAACCGCAAAGTGCTCGGCCTGATGCCGCATCCGGAGAACCTGATCGACGGGCTCGTCGGCGGCACCGATGGGCGCGGCATGTTCGAGAGCCTGGTCGGCGGGAAAAGAGCGGCCTGAAAACGCCGGCCGTCATTCCGGGGCGTGCAAAAGGCACGAACCCGGAACCCATGAACAGCGTCTGATTCCGAGAAGGCTGCGCTCGCCGCAGCCTTTTTCGTTCAACCTCGTGGTCATGGGTTCCGGGCCCTTCGCTGCGCGAAGTCCCGGAATGACGGCTGTGCCGTCACTTCGCCAGCGCGGTCGCCTTCGCCAGCATCTTGGCGGCGCTCGCGCCGGTCAGCGCCCCGACATGCTTCTCGACGATGCGCCCGTCCGGCCCGATCAGGAAGGTCTCGGGCACACCATAGACGCCCCATTCGATTGCGGCGCGGCCGGCCCGGTCGACCCCGACCGCCGAATAGGGGTTCCCGAGCGCGCCCAGGAAGCGGCGGGCATTCTCGGCCTCGTCCTTGTAGTTCATCCCGACCACTGCGACCTTGCCTTGCTTGACGGCGGGCGCCTCGGCCATGGCGACCAGGAAGGGGTGCTCGACCCGGCACGGCGCGCACCAGCTGGCGAAGACGTTGACGATCGTCGCCTTGCCCTTGGCGAGGTCGGCCATGGCGAAGGCCGGCACGGGCTTGCCGTCGCGCTGCAGGCCTTCCAGCGCGGTCAGCGCGATCGCCGGCGCCGGCTTGCCGATCAGCGCCGAGGGCACCTTGCTGGCATCGCCCGAGAACAGCCCGGCCAGGAAGATCAGCGCCAGCACCCCGAACACGATGAGCGGGATGGCAAAGAGCCAGGCTGAACGCCGGGCCGGGGTTGCGACGGTGGTCTCGCTCATGACGTGGTCCGTTCGGAGCGGCGGCCAATGCCCTGCTGCTCGAGCGCCGCCAGCGCCCGCCGCTGGGCCCGGCGGTCGAGCAGGATCGCGGCGGCGAGGCCGCACAGGATCAGGGCCGAAGCCAGATAGGCGGCGAGGATGAAGCCGCCATGGGGTCCAAGTCCCGCGATCATTGCGCCGCCATCATTCTGCCGCCTGCAGGGAAAGCCGGTCGAGGCGCTCCGCCTCGAAGATCTTCAGGGTCCGCACCCGCCGGCGCAGCAGTTCCGCCTGCATCGCGACGAGATGCAGCGCCAAAGCCGCCAGCGTGAAACCGACGGCGAGGATCAGCAACGGCCAGAGCATCGACATGTGGATCGTCGGCCCGCCGAGCCGCAGCACCGAGGCCGGCTGGTGCAGCGTGCTCCACCAATCGACCGAGAACTTGATGATCGGGATGTTGACGCAACCGACCAGCGTCAGGATCGCCACCGCGCGGCCGGCGCGCGAGGGCTCGTCGAGCGCACGCCGCAGGGCGATGACGCCGAGATAGAGCAGGAACAGCACCAGCATCGAGGTCAGCCGCGCATCCCAGACCCAGTAGGTCCCCCACATCGGCTTGCCCCAGAACGAACCGGTGAGCAGGCAGACCAGCGCGAACGCGGCGCCGATCGGCGCCGCCGCCTGCTGCGCGACATCGGCGAGCGGATGGCGCCAGACCAGCACGCCGAGCGCCGAGCACGCCATCATCGTGTAGAACATCATCGCCAGCCAGGCGGCCGGGACATGCAGATACATGATGCGGATGGTCTCGCCCTGCTGGTAGTCGGCCGGCGCGACGAACCAGGCGAGATAGAAGCCGACGAGCAGGCACAGCGCCGCGATGCCGGAAAGCCACGGCAGCAGCAGGCTCGAAAGGCGCATGAAGCGCGCCGGGTTCGCCAGTTCGATGAAGCTCGCCATGGCCTCGCGTTGATAACGATGCTCTTCTTTCGACCAGAGAGCATGTAGCAACCGCCGGCCCGGCTCACAATCAGGCGCTTGCGCCTGCGACGATAGCGCCGCTGCGCGGCTACTCCTCGCCGTCCGAGCGCGAGGCCTCGGCGCCACGGGGGTCGACGACCCCGAAACGGCCCGAGCGGACACCGTCGGCCGCAACCTCGAAACCTTCCGCCTGAAGCCCACGGCGCAGCAATTCGCGCACCGCCGCTGCCCGGCTCGGCATGCGCTTCTCGAAGCGCCAGTCCTCGACCGCGCGCAACTCGTCGCTGCTGAGCATGATCTGCAGACGTTCGCCGCGTTCCAGATCCGACATGACGCGCCCCCTAGCACGCACTGAAAATGAGTAAGTGATGATATGGGCGGTATCTGCTCAAACGCAAGCGCAACCCAATCTTCAGCAAACGTCGCCAGCTGCGCTTGAATCACCGCTGGCGCATCTTACTAACTATTTGATATATATATCTTTTCTGTTGCAAGCCTGGTACGGACCGATTAGGCTTCGCTCAGGAGGGATTGTCATGCTCGTCAAGCTATCTGATCCCATGCAGCGGGATATCGAGGCGACAGTGCGCCTGAAGGCCGGCGAGTCCCGCGTGCTCGATGTCTTTGCGGTCGCCGAAGAGGTGCAACTGCGTTTCCGCGACGACAATGTCGCGCTGGAGGATATCGCCGCCCTTGTCGCCAGGCTGGGTTCACAGAGCGGCTGCGCGCTCGAGCTGGACGAGGCCTGACCGCCCCCCGACGGCGTTTACTCCTGCTGACGCAGTGCCGCCGCCGCCGCGATGCAGCCGACGACCATCGCAGCCAGCGTGATCGCGGCGAGGATCAGCAGCGGCGTCCCCGCCGGCAGCGGCCCGCCGCGGGCGGCATCCACCGCCGAAACGCCGAAGATCAGCACCGGCACCGTCAGCGGCGCGACGATTACCGGCAGGATCAGGCCGCCGCGGCGCAGGCTCGCGGTCAACGCCGCCGCCGAAGCGCCGATGAAGCTGAGCGCCGGCGTTCCGACCAGCAGGCTCGCGATCAGCGGCAGGATCGCCTCCGCCGGCAGGGCGACCAACAGGCCGAGCAGCGGCGCCGCCAGCGCCAGGGGCAGCCCGGTCGCCAGCCAATGGGCGAGCCCCTTGGCGAGCACGGTAAGTTCCAGCGGTAGCGGCGAGGCCCGCATCAGTTCGAGCGAGCCGTCCTCTTCATCGCCCTGAAACAGCCGATCGAGCCCGATCAGGGTCGAGAGCAGCGCGCCCAGCCAGAGGATGGCCGGGCCGATGCGCGATAAGAGGTTGAGATCCGGCCCGAGCGCGAAGGGCACCAGCACGACCAGCGTCAGGAAGAAGACCAGCGCCAGTTCGCCACCGCCGCCGGCGCGGGCAGCCAAAGCAAGGTCGCGCTTGAGCACGGCAAGGAAAGCGCGCCTCACGGGCCGATCCTCAGTTCGCGGGCGTCGTCGAGGCCGAGTGGCCCATGCGTCGCCGCCAGGATCGCCCCGCCCGCCGCCAGATGCGCCCGCATCAGCCCGACCAGCATCGCCTGCGCGTTCACGTCCAGCGCCGCCGCGGGTTCGTCGAGCAGCCAGAGCGGACGTGCTGCGACGAGCAGCCGTGCCAGCGCCACCCGGCGCCGCTGCCCGGCCGAGAGATAGCCGACCGGCAACGTCCCGACATGGGCAAGCCCGACCGCTTCCAGCGCTTGCGCCGGCGTTGCGGCCGCACCGCCGAGGATGTCCTGGGCGAAGCGCAGGTTCTCTTCCGCCGTCAGCGCGCTCTTCAGCCCGTCGCGATGGCCGACGAGATGCGCCGCCTCGGCAAGCGGCAAGTCGTCCAGCCCTTCGAGCCGGATCGTGCCGGCCTCCGGCCGCAGCCGGCCGCAGAGCATCGCGATCAGGCTCGACTTGCCGGCACCGTTGCGCCCGGTCAGCGCCAGCGCCTCGCCATTGCCGAGACGGAAGCCGACACCTTCGAAGATCAGCCGCCCGCCGCGCCGGCAGGCCAGCCCTTCGGCGCTCAGGGCCAGTTTCTGGAAGGAGCTCTGCGTCACGGAATCCGCGCTTTTTCCCTAACGTCCTGCGGCCCCGCGGCGCACGCATCGACCCTGTAGCGGCCTTCTTGGAATTGATCTATAGAACCCGTGGCTACGCCGCACGCCGATCCGGCGCGGGGCTCGGGCACTCCCGGGGCGGCGCGCGCGTCATGCGCAATAGGCCTTCGACCGGGCGATTCCGCAAGGGCTCCCGGCTCGCGACCGCAACCCCTTGATCAGGATGTAAGCCAGCATGGCCTCGCTCGATTCCTTCAAATGTCGCCGCACCCTGTCTGCAGGCGGCAAGACCTACACCTATTATTCGCTGCCCGACGCTGAGGCGAACGGCCTTCCCGGCATCTCCAGGCTGCCCTTCTCGATGAAGGTGCTGCTCGAGAACCTGCTGCGCTTCGAGGACGGCCGCTCGGTCACCAAGACCGACATCGAGGCTTTCGTCGCCTGGGCCGATGACAAGGGCAAGGCCGGCAAGGAGATCGGCTTCCGCCCCGCGCGCGTGCTGATGCAGGACTTCACCGGCGTTCCCGCCGTGGTCGACCTCGCCGCGATGCGCGATGGCGTGGTGGCCCTCGGCGGTGACCCCGCCAAGATCAACCCGCTGGTTCCCGTCGACCTCGTCATCGACCATTCGGTCATCGTCGACGAGTTCGGCACGCCCAAGGCGCTCGCGCAGAACGTCGAGCTCGAATACGAGCGCAACGAGGAACGCTACAAGTTCCTGAAATGGGGCCAGGGCGCCTTCGACAATTTCCGCGTCGTCCCGCCCGGCACCGGCATCTGCCACCAGGTCAATCTCGAATACCTCGCCCAGACGGTCTGGACCCGGACCGAGACGATCGACGGCCAGGAAGTCGAGGTCGCCTATCCCGACACCGTGGTCGGCACCGATTCGCACACCACCATGGTCAACGGCCTCGCCGTTCTCGGCTGGGGCGTCGGCGGCATCGAGGCCGAGGCCGCCATGCTCGGCCAGCCGCAGTCCATGCTCCTGCCCGAGGTGATCGGCTTCAAGCTGACCGGCTCGCTGCGCGAAGGCATCACTGCGACCGACCTCGTGCTCACCGTCACCCAGATGCTGCGCAAGAAGGGCGTCGTCGGCAAGTTCGTCGAGTTCTTCGGCCCCGGCCTCTACAATCTGACGCTGGCCGACCGCGCCACCATCGCCAATATGGGCCCGGAATACGGCGCGACCTGCGGCTTCTTCCCGGTCGACACCGAGACGCTCGACTACCTCACCACCACCGGCCGCAAATCGGACCGGATCGCCCTGGTCGAGGCCTACAGCAAGGCGCAGGGCCTGTTCGCCACGCCCGACACGCCCGATCCGATCTTCACCGACACGCTCGAGCTCGACCTCTCGACGGTGCAGCCCTCGATGGCCGGTCCGAAGCGTCCCGAGGGTCGCGTCGACCTCTCCGCCGTCAAGGCCGGCTTCGCCGCCGCGATGGAAACCGAATACAAGAAGGCAGCCGAGATCGCCCGCCGCGTCCCGGTTGAGGGCCAGTCCTTCGATCTCGGCCATGGCGACGTCGTCATCGCCGCCATCACCTCCTGCACCAACACCTCGAACCCGTCGGTGCTGATGGCCGCCGGCCTGCTCGCCCGCAACGCGGTCGCCAAGGGCCTTAAGGTGAAGCCCTGGGTCAAGACCTCGCTGGCGCCCGGCTCGCAGGTCGTCGCCGAATATCTGGCGAAGTCCGGCCTGCAGACCGATCTCGACACGCTCGGCTTCAACCTGGTCGGCTTCGGCTGCACCACCTGCATCGGCAATTCCGGCCCGCTGCCGGCGCCGATCTCCAAGGCCATCAACGAGCAGGGCCTGATCGCCGGCGCCGTCATCTCCGGCAACCGCAATTTCGAGGGCCGCGTCTCGCCGGACGTGCAGGCGAACTACCTCGCCTCGCCGCCGCTGGTCGTCGCCTATGCGCTCGCCGGTTCGGTGCAGATGGACCTGACCACGGAGCCGCTCGGCACCGGCAAGGACGGCAAGCCGGTCTATCTCAAGGACATCTGGCCCTCCAACAAGGAGATCCAGAGCTTCATCCAGCAGAACGTCACTCGGGCGATCTTCGAGGCCAAATATGCCGACGTCTTCAAGGGCGACGCGCATTGGCAGGCGGTCGATGCGCCGCAGAGCCAGACCTATGTCTGGGAAGACAAGTCGACCTATGTGCAGAACCCGCCCTATTTCCAGGGCATGAGCCGCAAGCCGGCGGCGGTCACCGACATCCAGGGAGCGCGCATCCTCGGCCTGTTCGGCGACAAGATCACCACCGACCACATCTCGCCGGCCGGCTCGATCAAGGCCGCCTCGCCCGCGGGCAAGTACCTGATGGACAACGGCGTCGCCGTCGCCGACTTCAACCAGTACGGCACAAGGCGCGGCAATCATGAGGTGATGATGCGCGGCACCTTCGCCAACATCCGCATCCGCAACCACATGATGGGGCCGAACGGGCGCGAAGGCGGCTACACCATCCACTATCCCAGCAAGGAAGAGCTGCCGATCTACGACGCCGCGATGCGCTATGCGGCCGAGAAGGTCCCGCTGGTCGTGTTCGCCGGCGTCGAATACGGCAACGGCTCCTCGCGTGACTGGGCGGCGAAGGGCACCAACCTGCTCGGCGTCAAGGCCGTGATCGCCCAGAGCTTCGAGCGCATCCATCGCTCGAACCTTGTCGGCATGGGCGTGGTGCCGTTCACCCTGGTCGAAGGTACGAGCTGGGCCTCGCTCGATCTCAAGGGCGACGAGACCGTGACGATCAAGGGTCTCGCCACCGTCAAGCCGCGCCAGATGCTCGAAGCCGAGATCACCTCGGCCGACGGCAAGGTCAAGAAGGTGCCGATTCTCTGCCGCATCGATACGCTGGACGAGCTCGACTACTTCAAGAACGCCGGCATCCTGCACTACGTGCTGCGCGGCATCGCCGCCTGAGCCAAGGCGTCTGAGCCAAGAGCCTTGGCCAAGACTTCGCGGACTGGCCAAGACTTGACGGACTCTTGTCCGTTCATCGGAACGCCCGGTTTCCAGACCGGGCGTTCTGTTCTTTCAGCGCCTCAAGGTTGTCCAATTCTGCACCGAGGTGTAAGGGGGCGATCACAGCCATCCTCGGCGGGGGGCTTGGGGCAGGCGCGGGACGTTTCCGCGCCCGGATGCCATCCGCCTTCATCATTGAAAACGACGGGAGCACCCGCATGTCCGCCACGTTCGAGACGGTCGCCGGAATCATTTCGGAGACCTGCGACATTCCGCGCGAGAAGATCACGCCCCAGAGCCACGCCATCGACGATCTCGGCATCGATTCGCTTGCCTTCCTCGACATCGCCTTCGCGATCGACAAGGCTTTCGGCATCAAGCTGCCGCTCGAGCAGTGGACCCAGGAGGTCAACGAGGGCAAGGCGCCGGCAGAGCAGTATTTCGTGCTCGAGAACCTCTGCAAGCGCATCGACGACCTCGTCGCCGCCAAGGCGGCCTGACCAGCACAGCCTGAACCGACCGTTCCGATGGATACCCTGCCGGAGCGGCCGATCCGCCCGGCGGCCTTGAGCGCGGCCGGCGCAACCGATAGAGCAGGACGCTGAAGCGCTGCGGCGAGGGACTAGGGTCTCAACCGCGGCGCCTGGAGCAGGATGCGAAAAGGCGGAGACCGGTTTTTCGCATCCTGCTCCAGCTCTTTAAATGAGAGCCCGATCCAGCCTTCGGATGAACGCCCCGCGCGGCTCACCCGAAGGCATCCGGCTCTAACCGGTTGGGAATGCATGCGCCTCGAATATTTCGACATGATCGATCAGGTCGCGAGCTTCGTTCCGGCGGAAAAGCGCATCGTCACCCGTTCGACCGTCCCCTCGAAAAGCCCGGTCTTCGAAGGCCATTTCCCCGGCCATCCGCTGGTGCCGGGCGTGCTCCTGACCGAGACGATGGCGCAGGCCTCGGGCTATCTCCTGCTGGCGCTCAACCGTCTCACGCAGATGCCGTTCCTGATGATGGTCGACAAGGCGCGCTTCCGCACCTTCGTCGAGCCCGGTGCGGTGCTCGATGTCAGCGCCGAGCTCGTCCATGAGGGCTCGGGCTACGCCGCGACCAAGGCGAAGATCACGATCGACGGCAAGCCGATCTGCGATGCCGAATTGCGCTTCCGCCTGATGCCCTTCCCCGCCGACATGCGCACCCTGATGGAGGCGCGGATCGCCGCCATCGGCCTGAACCCGGAAGCGGCCTGACATGGCTCACGAAGTCCTCATCACCGGCATCGGCATCGCCTCCAGCCTCGGCGAAGGGATCGAGACCCACGCCCAGGCGCTCGCCACGGGCACGGCCCCGGTCGTCGACGAGGCCGGTTTCGCGCCCTACCCGGTGCATCCGCTGAAGCCGCTCGAGCTCGACCGGCAGATCCCGAAGAAATCCGACCAGCGCCAGATGGAGCCCTGGCAGCGCCTCGGCGTCTACACCGCCGGACTCGCCCTCGACGGCGCCGGGCTGAAGGAGGATGCGGAGGCCAAGAGCCGGCTGCAGGTCATCGTCGCCGCCGGCGGCGGCGAGCGCGACCATGCCGTCGACGGCGCCATCCTGACCGGACTGCGCGGCGCCAACCAGCCCGGCCCCTTCCTCAACGAGCGCCTGATGGGCGATCTCAGGCCGACCCTGTTCCTGGCCCAGCTCTCCAACCTGCTGGCCGGCAATATCGCCATCGTCCACGGCGTCACCGGCGCCTCGCGCACCTTCATGGGCGAGGAGCAGGCCGGCGTCGATGCGATCCGCACCGCCCATGCCCGCATCAAGGCAGGCCAGGCGGAGGTGATGCTCGTCGGCGGCGCCTATAACGCCGAGCGGCGCGACATGCTGCTGCTCTTCGAGCTCGGCGGCTTCCTGCGCACCGGCGGCTTCGCCCCGGTCTTCGCTCGCGCGGACGCGCCGGGGCTGATCACCGGCAGCGCCGCCGCCTTCCTGGTGCTGGAATCGGCCGAGCATGCAAAGGCGCGCGGCGCCAAGGCCCATGCCCGCCTGAGTCATGTCGGCGCGCATCGCAGCCGGCGCCAGCCCGGCTCGGTCGCCAAGGCGCTCGACCAGCTGCTCGGCGGCTTCGGGGCCGCTGCGCCCGGCGCGCTCGCGATCTCCGCCGCCACCGGCTGCGCCGGCATCACGGAAGAAGAAGCCGCTGCGATCGCCGCCGCCGCGCCGAAAGCCAGGCGCGTCGCCACCGGCGATCTCGTCGGCCACGCCGTCGAGGCGGCCTTTCCGGTTTCCGTCGCACTCGCCGCCGCCGCGCTTTCCACCGGCGCCGCGGAGGAGGCCATCGTCACCGGCGCGGCCCATTGGCGCGGCGAAGGCGCCGCCCGACTGGTCAAGGCGTGAGGAGCTTCGAAAATGAGCGCTAGTCATCGCGATAGTCAGGGCCGGCCGATCGTCGCCGTCACTGGCCTAGGCATCGTCACCTCGCTCGGCCAGGGCAAGGAAGCCAATTGGGAGGCGCTGACCGCCGGCCGCTCCGGCATCCATCGCATCGAGCGCTTCCCGACCGAGGGCCTGCGCACCACCATCGCGGCGACCGTCGATTTCGTCTTCGACCGGCCTTTCGCGGCGCCGGAGCTCTCCGAGAAGCTGGCGACGCTCGCCGCCGAGGAAGCCGTCGCCCAGAGCGGCCTCGGCCAGCCCGGCGATTTTCCCGGCGAGCTCTTCATGGCGGTGCCGCCGGTCGAGATGGAATGGCCGCAGAAGCAGGAGATCGCACAGTCGATCGAGGGCGAGGCCGATTACGACGCCTTGCTGCGCGCCGCCGCGACGCATCGCTACAAGGCGATGCACGAGCTCTTCCTGTTCGGCGGCGTCGCCGAGCATATCGCCGAGAAGTTCGGCACCAAGGGTTCGCCGATCTCGCTGTCGACGGCCTGCTCCTCGGGGGCGACCGCGATCCAGATGGGCGTCGAGGCAATCAGGAGAGGCGAGACGCAGGCTGCCTTGTGCATAGGCACCGACGGCTCGGTCCATGCAGAGGCGCTGATCCGCTTCTCGCTGCTCTCGGCGCTCTCGACCCAGAACGACCCGCCGGAAGCCTCCGCCAAGCCGTTCTCGAAGAATCGCGACGGCTTCGTCATGGGCGAGGGCTCCGGCGCGCTGGTTCTCGAGGATTACGACCACGCCTTGGCCCGCGGCGCGACCATCCTCGGCATCGTCGCCGGCTGCGGCGAGCGCGGCGACGGCTTCCACCGCACCCGCTCGAGCCCGGACGGCAAGCCGGCGATCCTCGCCATGCAGGACGCTCTCGCCGATGCCGGGCTGACGCCGGGCGATGTCGACTACATCAACGCCCACGGCACCTCGACGCCGGAGAACGACAAGATGGAGGCGATGAGCTGCTCGGCGGTGTTCGGCGAGCGCATGGCCAGCCTGCCGATCTCCTCGAACAAGTCGATGCTCGGCCATACGCTGACCGCCGCCGGCGCGGTCGAAGCGGTGATCTCGCTGCTGACCATCGCCAATGGCCGCATCCCGCCGACGATCAACTACCAGCAGCCCGACGCCGCGATCGCGCTCGACGTCGTGCCCAACCAGGCCCGCGACGCGAAGGTGCGCACCGTGCTGTCGAACTCCTTCGGCTTCGGCGGCCAGAACACCTGCCTCGTCCTGACCGCGGAGCCAAAAGCGGCAGCGGAGCCGAAAGCAGCATGACGCGGGTCCTCGTCACCGGCGGCGCCAAGGGTGTCGGCGCCGCGATCGTGCGCGCGCTGGCGAGCGCCGGCCACGATGTCGATTTCACCTACCGCTCCTCGGCCGAGCAGGCGCAGGCGCTCGCAGCCGAGATCGCGGCCGCGCAGCCCGGCCGTACCATCCGCGCCCTGTCGCTCGACCTCGCCGACAAGCCGGCGCTCGACGCCTTCTGCGAGACCGCCGAGGGCGAGAGCTACTTCGGCTTCATCCACAATGCCGGCCAGCCCTATGACTCGCTCGCCGCGATGATGGTGCAGGACAAGGCCGAAGCCGCGATGCAGGTCAATTTCTGGGCCTTCACCCGCCTCGCCAAGAGCCTGATGCGCGGCATGATCCGGGCCCGGGCCGGGCGCATCGTCGCCATCGGCTCGGTCGCGGCGCTGCGCGGCAACCCTGGCAACGCCGCCTATGCCGCCTCCAAGGGCGCGCTGATCTCCTATGCCAAGACGCTGGCCATCGAGACCGGCAAGCGCGGCGTCACCGTCAACGTCATCGCGCCTGGCTTCGTCGATACCGACATGATGGCGCCCTACGCCGCCTATCGCGAGAAGATGGAAGGCCAGATCCCGGCCGGCCGCTTCGCCAAGCCCGAAGAGGTCGCCGGCCTCGCCGCCTTCCTGATGAGCCCCCCGGCCGCCTATCTCACCGGCACCGTGCTGCCGATCGATGGCGGGCTGACCGCGCAGATGGGCGTGCATCGCTAGCCCGCCGGCGCTTCACGTGAAACAAATCGGCAGCGCTTCTGCTCCTGCAGGCGCGCGCCGATTCTGAAAGGTCCCCGTTCCATGCGTTCCCTCCAGCTCCATGGCGATCGCGATCTCCGTCTCGAGGACATCGAGCCGCCGCCGCCGCCCGCCGCCGGCGAGGTCCAGATCCGCGTCCGGGCCGTCGGCCTGAACTATCTCGACCTCTGGGGCTTTCGCGGCATGGCCTTCGCCAAGCGCAAGATGCCGCAGGCGGCCGGTGTCGAGGCGTCGGGAGAGGTGGTCGCGGTCGGCGAGGGCGTCTCGCGCTTCCGCGAGGGCGATACGGTGACGATGTACGGCGCCGACACCTGCGGCCAATGCAAGGCCTGCCGCGAGGGCCGCGACAATCTCTGCGAGAACGTCGCCGGCATCATGGGCTTCCATATCGACGGCTTCGCCCGCGAGCTGATCAACCGGCCCGAGCGCCTGGTGATCAAGGCACCGAAGGGTGTCTCCTTCGAGGACGCCGCCTGTGCCCCGATCGGCTTCGGCACGGTCCAGCACATGCTGTTCGACAATGCCAAGCTCGAACCCGGCGAATCGATCCTCGTCCATGCCGGCGGCTCCGGCATCGGCACGGCCGCGATCAAGATGGCCAAGGCGATCGGCTGCACCGTCTACACCACGGTCGGCGATGACGAGAAGGGCGTGAAAGCCAAGCAGCTCGGCGCCGATTTCGTCGTCAACTACAAGACCGAGCGCTTCGAGGGCGAGGTCCGCCAATTGACCAAGCGCAAGGGTGTCGACGTCGTCTTCGAGCATGTCGGTGCCGACACCTGGAACGGCTCGCTGCTCTGCCTGAAGCGCGGCGGCCGGCTCGTCACCTGCGGCGCCACCTCCGGCCCTTCGACGACGATGAACCTGATGCAGCTCTTCCAGCAGCAATACCGCATCTTCGGCTCCTTCGGCTGCCGGATCGAGAACATCAGCCAGTCGCTCGAGAAGATGGCGGCGGGCATGCGGCCGGTGATCGATTCGGTCTTCCCGCTCCAGGATTTCGAGAAGGGCCTCGCCCGGCTGGAGGGCCGCAAGGTCTTCGGCAAGGTCATCGTCACCTTCTGAGACGCCAGCTCATGCGCCGGCGAGACTTGACGCGCCGGCTTCGATCCCGCAAGTCGCGCTTCGGAGCTTTGCAAAAAGAGGCGGAAACCGGTTTTTCGCTGCAGCACTGCGCCAGACATGGGAAATCGATCACGTTCCCGCATTCGGACGCTTCCAGCCGAATGCAGCGTGATCCGGCGGCGGGTCCGGCCCGCGCCTGATAGGGCCGGGCTCGCAGTTGAAGCGATTGAAGCAGTTCGCGACGCGCATTGGCGCGGCGGTGATGATCGGGCTGGTGCGCGCGCTCTTCGCCTTTCTGCGCGCGCTCGGGCCGGAGCGGGCCTCCGATCTCGGCGGCTGGCTCTTGCGCAGCGTCAGCCCGCTGATCCCGGTCAACCGGGTCGCCCATGCCAATATCCGCGCCGCCTTCCCGGGGATCGACGAGGCCGAGGTCAGGCGCCTCGCCCGCGGCGGCTGGGAAAATCTCGGCCGCACCGTCGCCGAATACGCCCACCTCAAGACATTGTTCGACTATGACTACCACAACCCCGATCCCAATGGCCGGATCGAGGTCGTCGGCATCGAGCACTTCATCGCGCTGAAGGACGACGACCGGCCGGGCCTGATCTTCTCCGCCCATCTCGGCAACTGGGAGCTGCCGGCGATCTGCGCCGCCACCTACGAGCTCGACACCACCGCCGTTTTCCGCGCCCCCAACGATCCGGCGATCGCCGCCGTCGTCCATGAGATCCGCTCCGGCGCCATGGGCGGGCTCGCTGCCGCCAGGCAGGGCGCCGCCTTCGCCATGCAGGGCGTGCTCGAGAAGGGCGGCCATCTCGGCATGCTGATCGACCAGCATTTCACCCGCGGCGTGGTCGTGCCCTTCCTCGGACGACCGGCGCTGACCAATCCGATTCTCGGCAAGTTCGCCCGCCGCTTCGAATGCCCGGTGCATGGCGTGCGCGTCATCCGCCTGCCGAACCATCGCTTCCGCATCGAATTGACGCCGCCGCTCGAGCTGCCGCGCGATGCCGCCGGCGAGATCGATGTCACGGGCGCCATGGCGATGATGACCGCTGTCGTCGACGGCTGGGTCCGCGAGCATCCCGAACAGTGGCTCTGGATGCACCGGCGCTGGCGACCGAACATGATCGGAGCCGAGGCGCTGCGGCAATTTGGGGACAAAACGCCGCTGGAGCCCGCTTTCAAGGCAAAGTGATTTCCAAGTGAGCGAGTACTGGCGCTTTTGGTAACGGCCTGCTTGTATCTGACCTCGAGTTGAAACCGATGTCCGTTCGCAACCGCCTCCTCCTCGCGCTCGCCGCCCTGCTCTCGGGCGGAACGCTGGCCTATGCGCAGCAGGCTCCCGTACAGCCGAAAGCGGTGGTCGAGCTCTTCACCAGCCAGGGCTGCTCGTCCTGCCCGGCCGCCGACGCGCTCTTCGTCGAACTCGCCCGGGATCCAGGATTGATCACGCTGACTTTCCCCGTGACCTATTGGGACTATCTCGGCTGGAAGGACACGCTCGGCCAGCAGGCCTTCACTAAGCGCCAGAAACTCTATGCCAAGGCCCGTGGCGACGGCCAGGTCTACACGCCGCAGGCGGTGGTCAACGGCGTCAGCCATATCGTCGGCTCCGACCGGAAAGGCATCGCGAAGCTCGTCCAGGAGCAGGGCGGCACCGGTTTTCCCGTCAAGGTCGCGCTCAAGGAAGCCGACGGCACGCTGCAGATCGCGCTCTCGGCGGCCGAGGCCACGACCAGCGAGAAACCGGCCGGCGTCTGGGTGGTCTCGTTCAGCCGCGCGACGGTGGTCCCGATCGAACGCGGTGAAAACACCGGCAAGACCGTGACCTATGCCAATGTCGTGCGCGGTGTCACCCGGGTCGGCGACTGGTCCGGCGCGGCCGTCACCCTGACCGCGCCGCTCTCGGTGACGCAACAGCCCAACGCCGACAGCTATGTCGTGCTCGTGCAGACCGACCAGTACCTGCGCGGCGGCCCGGTCCTCGGCGGTACGATCCTCGGCGCCGCGCGCTGAGCGGGCGCCTTCCGCCCTACAGGATCACCACCTTGTTCGGGAGTTCGTCGACATCGTCGGCGGCAGGCGGCGCATGTGCGGCGAGCACCTGCCCGACGGCCGCGACCGCCGCCTCCAGCCCCTCGCGCAGCCGGTCCTCGCGCGCCGCCGCCAGCAGCGGCTCGATGATCGTCTTCCAGGTGGCGTCGTCGACCTTGCCGTCGATTCCGGCATCGGCGACGATCTCGGCATAGCGTTCCTGCACGGCAACATAGAGCAGCACGCCGGTGCGGCCGCGCGTCAGTGTCAGGCCGCGAGCCGTGAACTCGCGCAGCGCCGTCTCGTGCGCGTGCCGCCGCTTGACGAAACCGGGCACGAAGCGGCCACCGCGGCCATACCAGAGCAGCACGGCCAGCAGCAGCGCCGCCGCGATCAGCTGCAGCAGGAAGATCCGTGGCGCGCTCGTCATCGTCAGGGCGAGCAGCGGCCAGGGCACGAACAGCGCGACGGCCAGCGCCAGCACCACCGGCACGGCGAGATAGCTGCCCGCGGCCCGGTCGATCACCACGACGATCTCGCCGGAGGTGCGGCGCTCGGCCTCGCGCACCGCCTCGGCGATGGCATCGCGATCCTCGGAATTCAGCATCTCACCAGTCTCCCGAAGCGCCGCCACCACCGGACGAGCCGCCACCACCCGAGAACCCGCCCGAGCTCGATCCGGAGCCCCAGCCGCCGGAGGACGAGCCGCCGCTCCAGCCCGAGCCACCCGAGGATGGCAGGGTGACCCAGCGCCCGTCGCGCATGCGGTGCCGGCGAGCCCCGCCGCTCGCCCGGCTGAACTCGCGCATGAAGCTGACGATCAGGATGAACACCATGATCATGACGAAAATCACGGCGAGATCCTCGGCCCAGGAGGATTCGTCGCCCCGGACCTGGGCGCGCCGCTGCCATTCCTCGGCATCGCCGGTCAGGATCGACAGGATCGCGTCGACGCCGCCCTCGGTGCCGCCGGCGAAATCGCCATTCTTGAATTTCGGCGCCACCGCGGTGGTGATGATGACCTTGGAGAGCGCGTCGGTCAGCGCGCCCTCGAGCCCGTAGCCGACCTCGATGCGGACCTTGCGTTCGTTCGGCGCCACCAGCAGCAGCGCCCCGTTGTTCTTGGCCTTGTCACCCAGCGCCCAAGCCCGGAGCAGGCCGTTGCCGAATTCCTCGATCGTGACGCCCTGCAGGGACGGCACGGTCGCGACCACGACCTGGTCGGTGGTCTTCGCCTCATGCGCCTTCAGCTTCTGCTCGATGCGGGCGTAGGCATCGGCATCGAGCAGCTTGGCGCCGTCGACGATGCGCCCGGTCAGCGCCGGATAGCTCGGCTCCGCGGCGAAGGTGGAGAGCGGCGAGAGAAGAAGGAAAAGCAGGAGGACGAAGCGGCCAAGGACCGTCATGCTCGGGCTTGACCCGAGCATCTCCTGATCGAGATTCTCGGGTCTGCGCTTCGCTCCGCCCGAGAATGACGGCATGTCAGTGGCTGCAGCGATCAAGCTCAGGATCACACGACTAGAACTTCACTGCCGGTGGCCGCTCCGCCCCCGTCGTCGCCGAGAAGCTCTCCATTGGCTTGGCGCCCCAGAACAGCCGCGCCCAGATCACGCCCGGGAAGGTCCGGATCTCGGTGTTGAAGGCCTGCACGGCCTGGATGTAGTCGCGCCGGGCCACCGTCACGCGGTTCTCGGTGCCTTCGAGCTGCGATTGCAGGGCCAGGAAGTTCTGGTTGGACTTGAGGTCCGGATAACGCTCGACCGTGACCATCAGGCGCCCAAGCGCGCCGGAGAGCTGGTTCTGCGCGTCCTGATACTCCTTGAACTTGGCGGGATCGGTGATCGTCGAAGCGTCGACCTTGACCTGCGTCGCCTTGGCGCGCGCCTCGATCACCTGGGTCAGCACCTCGCGCTCCTGCTGGGCATAGCCCTTCACCGTCTCGACCAGGTTCGGGATCAGGTCGGCGCGGCGCTGGTACTGGTTCTGCACCTCGCCCCAGGACGCCTTCGCCTTCTCCTCCAGCGTCGGCACGTTGTTGTAGCCGCAACCCGCGAGCGCGAGGCCCAGCAGACCGACCAGCAGCAGGACGAAGGGACGGCGGAAAGCCGGCGATGGCGCGACGAGAACCATGGTGGGAACCTTGGGCTGGAGCAGGAGAACGCGGCGACCGACCATAGCCGGGCCGCCCGGTAGATCAAAGACACGCCGAGCATGGCGCGACCGGGGCGATCCGGACTAGTCTTCCCCGGCAAAGCGAGAGGAGTGCCCCATGCCGCGTCCGCCGTCCTCGTTTACCGTTCTTTCGCTGGCGGCCGCCGGACTCTGGCTCGCTTTGGGCGCACCCGCGATCGCGCAGCAGGGCCTTGCCCCTGCGCCGGAGGCCGCGACCGGCCGCACCGCCCGGGCACTGGGCACGGCGCAGCGCTTCATGGCGGCGGCCGCCAACCCGCTTGCCGCGGCGGCCGGGCGCGACATCCTGCGTGCCGGCGGCAGCGCCACCGACGCGGCGATCGCGATCCAGCTGGTGCTCAACCTGGTCGAGCCGCAGAGCTCCGGTATCGGCGGCGGCGCCTTCTTCGTGCACTGGGACGAGGCCGGCAGGAAGCTGGCGACGCTGGACGGCCGCGAGACCGCACCGAAGGCGGCCAGGCCCGAGCGTTTCCTCGGTGCCGATGGCAAGCCGATGAAGTTCGTCGATGCCGTGGTCGGGGGCCGCTCCGTCGGGATCCCCGGCACGGTCCGGCTGCTGGAGGAGGCGCACAAGCGCTGGGGCAAATTGCCCTGGCCGCAGGTGATCGCGCCGGCGATCAAGCTCGCCGAGGATGGCTTTGCCATCTCGCCACGGCTGGGCGGCCTGCTCGCCTTCGAGAAGAATCTCGGCAAGGACGCGCGCGCCGCCGCCTATTTCTACGAGGCCGACGGAAGACCGAAGGCCATCGGCACGGTGCTGAAGAACCCGGCTTTCGCCGCGACCCTGCGCAGCCTCGCCGAAGCCGGCGCCGACGCCTTCTACAAGGGCGAGATCGCGCAGGACATCGTCGCGACCGTCACCGGCCACAAGGATAATCCCGGCGACATGACGCTGGACGACCTCGCCGGCTACAAGGTAGAGGAACGCGCGCCGGTCTGCGGCCGCTATCGCGTCTACACGCTCTGCGGCATGGGCCCGCCCAGCTCCGGCGCCATCGCCGTGCAGCAGATCCTCGGCATCCTCGAAACGAAGGACCTCGCCCGGCTCGGCCCCGGCCCGGAAGCGGCGCACTGGTTCACCGAGGCCGGCCGGCTCGCCTTCGCCGACCGGGCGCTCTACCTTGCCGATCCCGCCTTCATCAGCGTCCCGGCAGCCGGGCTGATCGACGAGGGCTATCTGCGCGAGCGCGCCAGGCTGGTCAGCCCCGATAAATCGATGGGCAAGGCGATCGCCGGCGATCCCCCGAACAAGCGGGCGCAGCTGCTCGCCCCTTCGGACGGGATCGAGAACGGCACCAGCCACATCTCGGTGGTCGATGCCGCCGGCAATGCCGTCTCGATGACCACGACGATCGAGGACGGTTTTGGCGCACGCCTGATGACGGCGGGTGGCTTCCTGCTCAACAACGAGCTGACCGACTTCAACCTCGCACCGACCGAGGACGGCAAGCCGGTCGCCAACCGCGTCGAGCCCGGCAAGCGGCCGCGCTCCTCGATGGCCCCGACCATCGTCTTCGACGCCTTCGGCCGGCTCTATGCCGTCACCGGCTCGCCCGGCGGCAGCCAGATCATCGGCTATGTCGCCAAGACGCTGGTTGCCCTGCTCGACTGGAAGATGGATCCGCAACAAGCCGTCGATCTCGGCAATTTCGGCAGCCGCAACGGCCCGACCGAACTCGAAAGGGGCACGGAAGCGGAAGGCTGGAGAGCAGCGCTGCAGGCGAAGGGCCACGAGGTCCGCCTGCTCGAAATGACCTCGGGCATCCAGGCGATCGTCAAGACGCCGGCGGGATACCTGGGCGGGGCGGATGGGCGCCGCGAGGGCGTGGCGATCGGGGATTGAGAGCGAGCAGAAACGCTCTTCCCACCTCCACCGCCGTTCCGGCTGGAGCGAAGCGCAAAGCCGGGATCCATTATAAGGCCAGGCCTTCGAGACATCCCGCATCGGCGCAGCCGATCGCGAACTCACAAACGCGCCATGACAAGGCCTGCTTGCGCCCCAGAGGTGACATTCAGCAGGTCGGTTCAGGCACATTTGGTGGGGCCGCAAAGCACCGTGTTTGGATTGCTTCCCGCTGGCATCGCCAAACCGCTCGTCTCCTGCAATAGCGCCTCCGCCTGAATTGCCGTAACGTGAGCTACGGTCGTGTGACGCGTTCCTGCGCGCTGGAGTTGCAAGGACCATGGCCCGTCTTGATGACGACCGCTTGGCGTTGGACCTCCTCATTCGAGGGTTCCAAATATCGCGGGTCATTCGGCTCGTGGCCGATCTCGGGATCGCCGACAGGGTCTCGCCGGACGCCGCTTCGAGTGTCGCCGAGCTCGCGCGGGCAAGTGGCGTTCTGTCGGAGCCGCTGCTTCGGGTAATGCGCGTCCTCGCAGCTTTCGAGATCTTCCGCCTCGATACGGACGGGAGGGTCACTCACACGCCGCGGTCGCTTTTGCTGCGGACCGATCTGCCGAACAGCTTGCATTACAGCGCTCGCTTCTGGACAGGCACCGGATCCTGGCGCGCCTGGGAGGCCCTTGATGTAGCGCTTGACGGCAAGGTTCCGCACGAAGTCGCGTGGGGGACGAACCGTTTCGCCTATCTGCGAAGCAACCCGGACGAAGCCCGCATCTTCGATGCGTTCATGGTGAACTTTCCGGATAACCGTCACAGTGCCATTGCTGCGGCCTATGATTTTTCGAAGACCCGTCTGATTGCTGATATTGGTGGCGGCAATGGCGAGACTCTACGTCAGATACTGGCCGCGTTTCCGGAAACGAGAGGCCTTGTCTTTGACCGGGCCGACGTGGTCGCAGCCATTCCACCCGAGGCTCTCGCTGACGGTCGCATCACGACGCAAGCCGGCAGCTTCTTCGATGGCGTGCCGGCCGGCTCCGATCTCTATTTGCTTGTCCGCGTTCTGCACGATTGGCCGGATGAGGATGCTTCACGCATTCTCCGGTCCTGCCGGGCGAACATGAGGACGGATGCCCGATTGCTCGTGGTCGAGGGACTCATCGATCCCGATCCGTCCCGCGGGCCGCCAACGGAATATCTGATCGACATGCAGATGATGGCGATGTTCGGCAAGGCCCGCGAGCGGACCGAGGACGAGTTTCGCGAATTGCTGAGAAATGCAGGTTTCGACCTGACGGGCGTTATCGCGACCACGTCCTCCGTCTCAATTCTGGAGGCGGCCCCGCGCTCAAACGGCAGCTGGTAGCGGCACTCTCGCGTCATTCAAGCCGCGCAGGCGAGTGTCCGCTCCCCATCGGAAGTGGGTCTTTGCGGGCAGGATGGGCCTCGACCGCATGTCCGGGATGACGCCGAACAGGCGGCTACTTCGATGCGGGAGCTGGTTACCCCTGCTCGACCGACCGCTCCCCGCCCGCCCCGCGCCCGGCGATCAGCCAGTAGACGAAGCCGGTCGCCGCCCCGACCAGGAACAGCGCCGAAATGACCTGCATCTCGGCGCCGGTCGGCGTGCGCGCCAGGCCGAGCATGGCGAGCGGCAGCAGCGCCGCCAGAACGCCGGTCAGGCCGCTCTGGATCAGGCCGCTGCGCAGACGGAAGAGTTCGGAGCCGATCGCGACCAGCAGTACCGGCGCCACCAGGATCGCAAAGCCGAGCCGGCCGAGCAGCGAGAACGCCGCCTCCGCCGCAGGAGCCGGATCAAAGCCGCGCTCGGCCAGGGCGAACAGCGCCGCGAGCAGCCGCTCGAAACCGCCGCCGATCAGCAGGCCGAGATCGGGCGAGGCGATGCCCGCGACCAGCAGGGCGAACAGCCCGGCGCCGACCGCAAAGAGCAGCGCGAACGGGATCAGCAGGAGCCAGCGCAGCATGATCAGCCCGCGAGCGCCACGGGTTCCGCCTCGCCCTGCTCCAGCATCAGCCGGGCCCGGGCGGAGAGCTTTTCGGTCTCGCTCTTGAGCTGGCCGCAGGCGGCGAGGATGTCGCGGCCGCGCGGGGTCCGCACCGGCGAGGCATAGCCGGCGCGGAAGACGATCTCCGAGAAGCGCTCGATCCGATCCCAGTCGGAGCACTCGTATTTCGTGCCGGGCCAGGGATTGAACGGGATCAGGTTGATCTTGGCCGGGATGCCCTTGAGCAGCCGCACCAGCTCGCGCGCCTCGGTATCGCTGTCGTTGACGCCCTTCAGCATCACGTACTCGAACGTGATCCGCTTGGCGTTCGACAGGCCCGGATAGTTGCGGCAGGCCTCGAGCAGGTCCTTGATCGGATACTTCTTGTTGAGCGGCACGAGCTCGTTGCGCAGCTCATCGCGGACCGCATGCAGCGAGATCGCCAGCATCGTCCCCATCTGCGCGCCCAGCGCCTCGATCTGCGGCACCACGCCGGAGGTCGAGACGGTGATGCGCCGGCGCCCGAGCGAGAGCCCCTCATTGTCGGAGATCACGTCGATCGCGTCGCGCACGCCGTCGAAATTGTAGAGCGGCTCGCCCATGCCCATGAAGACGATGTTGGAGACGAAGCGCCCGCCATCATTCGGCACGAAGGCGCCATCCGGCGCGCTCCGGTTCGGGAAGTCGCCGAGCCGCTCGCGCGCCACCATCAATTGGGCGACGATCTCCTCGGTCGTCAGGTTGCGGACCAGGCGCTGCGTGCCGGTATGGCAGAAGGTGCAGCTCAGCGTGCAGCCAACCTGGCTCGAGACGCAGAGCGTGCCGCGGTCGACCTCGGGGATGTAGACGCATTCGATCTCGGCGCCACGGTCGCGCGGGCCGGTCGGCGCCATTCGGATCAGCCATTTGCGGGTGCCGTCGCTGGAGACCTGCTCGGCGGTGACTTCCGGCAGGTCGAGCGTGAAGCGCTCGGCCAGCGCGGCGCGCAACCCCTTGCCGATCGTCGTCATCGCCGAGAAATCGCGGACGCCGTAATGGTAGACCCAGTTCCAGAGCTGGCCGACGCGCATGCGCCGCTCCTTCTCGGGAACGCCGATCTCGGCCAGCGCCTCGGCCATGCCGGCGCGCGTGCGACCGACCAGCGAAGGGCGCTGCAAAACAGGTTCAGCCGCCGGAGCGGCAGCCTCAGGAACGGAAACGGTCATCGGAACTCGGCTCGCAACGGGCGATCTCGCCCGGAATTGGCCGCGTCATAGCACGAGAGCGGCGATTGGTGAAATCGCCACGCCCTCACCACTCGTCATCCCGGAAGCAAACCCTATTTGCAGGCGTCCTCGGCCCGCTTGACGATTTGCGAGATGCCGGCCAGCGAATATTTGTCGCTGGTCGCGTTGCCGCGCTTCGAGGTGCCCTTGATCTCGAGCCCCGAGCCCTTGCGCAGCGCTTCGAGCATGCGGCCTTCCTCGGCCGGGTTCTTCAGCCAGACGTTCTGGCCCTTGGCGACGAGGACGAAGCGCTCGCTGCCGATGATCGCCTGATGCTCGACATCTTCCTTGAGGTCGAAATTCATCACCAAGCTGATCTCATTGCGCACGCCCTCGGTCGGCCGGTTCGAGATGAACAGCAGCCCCTCGACATCCTTGAGATTGGCGGGCGAGCGACTCTCGGCCTTGGAGAGCGCGTAGCAGATCTTCGAGCGGCCTTGCTGCGAGGAGAAGGCCTGCCATTTGCCGGCGGTTTCGAGCAGGAGCGCCTGGCCCTGGCCGCCGGAAGCGCGCTGCGCCTGGGCGGCGCCGGGCAGCAACAGCGCCAGCGCCGTCAGGCTGAGGAGGACGGCGGCCGACAGGGGGCCGCGGGCGGAGGAGGGAGCCGACTTGCGAATCATGGATCGCCATTAATCATCAGAAATCTTAACGCCGAATGGAGGCTATGCGAGATCGGCGATCCGGACAGCGCGCCACGACGCATAGAATGTCACGATCCTGGCGAAAATGCGAATAATACGCCGCGCTTTCCGGCCGGTTCCGCTCGCGAGCGCATCGTGCCAGCTTGTGCCGATGCACGATCGCGATCCTGGCGAAGCCTTGGGAAGGACCGACCGCCGATGAAGGCACTGCTCTGCGAGGCCCATGGCCCGGCCGAAACCCTGGTCGTCCGCGACCTGCCCGCGCCAATACCGGGGCCGGGCGAGATCGCGATCCGGGTCACTGCCGCGGCGCTGAATTTCTTCGACACGCTGGTCATCCAGGGGCGCTATCAGGTCAAGCCGGCGCTGCCCTTCTCGCCCTCGGCCGAATGCGCCGGCACGGTCAGTGCGCTGGGCGAGGGTGTCAGCGGCTGGCGCGTCGGCGAGCGGGTGGCGGCCTGGCTCGGCCATGGCGCGGCGCGCGAAGAGGTGGTCGTGCCGGCGGAAGCCGCCGTGCGGATACCCGACGCGCTCGACGACCGCCAGGCGGCCGGCCTGTTCGTCACCTATGGCACCGCCATGCACGGGCTGATCCAGCGCGGCGAGGTGAAGGCCGGCGAGACCCTCGCCGTGCTCGGCGCTGCCGGCGGGGCCGGGCTCGCCGCGGTCGAGATCGGCGCGCTGCTCGGCGCGCGCGTGATCGCCTGCGCCTCCTCGCCGGAAAAGCTCGCACTGGCGCGCCAGCACGGCGCGCAGGAGGGGCTCGACTATGCGGCGGACGAACTGCGGGCCGGCCTGCGCCGCCTCGCCCCGGAGGGCGTCGCCGTGCTCTACGACACGGTCGGCGGCGAGCTTGCCGAGCCGGCACTGCGCTCGATGGGCTGGGGCGGGCGCTATCTCGTCGTCGGCTTCGCCGGCGGCGGCATCCCGAAACTGCCGCTCAACCTGCTGCTGCTCAAGGGCTGCGACCTGCGCGGCGTGTTCTGGGGCGATTTCGTCCGGCGCGAGCCTGCGGCCCATCGCGCCAATATGGAACGCCTGCTCGCCTGGGCCGCGGCGGGCAGGATCCGCGCCCATGTCCACGCCGCCTTCCCGCTGGAGCGGGCGGCCGAGGCTTTTGCGCTGATCGCCGAGCGCAAGGCCCAGGGCAAGGTCGTGCTGACGCCCTGAGGCGTCAGAGCTCCTCGAGGATCTTCTTTGCCCGGGCGCGATGCTCGGCGGTGATCGAGCCCGCCACCGCTGCGATCGCCGCGGCCAGCACAGCTGCATCGTCGGTGAAGCCGACCAGCGGCAGGAAGTCCGGCAGCGCATCGACCGGCAGCACGAAATAGCCGAGCGCGCCGAGCAGCGTGTAGCGTACACGCCGCGGCGTCGCCGGATCGCGGGCGCAAAGATAGGCGGCCACGCCATCCTCGGCGAAGGGGATGCGCTTGGCCACGCGCCGCAGCAGGCCCATGAACTCCGAGCCGAAGCGCTCCTCGTTCCGCAGGCTCCGGCGGATCGCCGCCATTTCCTCGCTGGTGAACCGCTGGCTGAAGCTGAACCCGTCGCTCATCTTTCTCCTCCAGGGCGCGCCGGTGATGCGCGCGTTCGACGCGAAGATGTGGCCCCGCTGGCAAGCGTGCACAAGGGAGGCCGCTAGAATCGCACTTGGAGCCGGAGCCTCGCCCCTCTAAAGCGCTTGAACAATGTCAAAAGCTTGAGGAACGCGCCATGCAGCTCGATTCGTCCCTTGCCGCCATCGTCACCGGCGGCGCCTCCGGCCTCGGCGAAGGCACGGCGCGCATGCTCGCCAGCCATGGCGTCAAGGTCGCACTGTTCGATCTCAACGCCGAGCGTGGCGAAGCGATCGCCAGGGAGATCGGTGGGCTGTTCGTCGCCTGCGACGTCACCGACGAAGCTTCCGTCGACGCCGCGCTGGAGAAGTCCCGGGCCGCCCATGGCGTCGCCCGCATCGTCGTCAACTGCGCCGGCGTCGCGCCCGGCCGCCGCGTCGTCTCGAAGAAGCGCGAGACCGGCGAGCTCGTCGCCCATGACCTCGCCACCTTCGAGAAGGCGGTGGCGATCAACCTGACCGGCACCTTCCGCCTGATCGCCAAATCGGCGGTGGCGCTGGCGGCGCTCGATCCGATCACCGAGGATGGCGGCCGTGGCGTCTTCGTCTGCACCGCTTCGGTCGCCGCCGAGGATGGCCAGATCGGCCAGGCCGCCTATGCCGCCTCCAAGGCCGGCGTCGTCGGCATGACGCTGCCGATCGCCCGCGACCTGGCGGGCGTCGGCATCCGCATCGTCACCATCATGCCCGGCCTGTTCGAGACGCCGATGTTCGCTGGCCTGCCCGACGACGCGCGCGCCGCGCTCGCGGTCTCGGTGCCGCATCCCTCGCGCCTTGGAAAGCCGACCGAATATGCCGCTCTGGTCAAGAGCATCGTCGAGAACGACATGCTGAACGGTACCGCGATCCGCCTCGATGGCGCGATCCGGCTGGCGCCGAAATAATTGAAACACGTCATGCTCGGGCCTGGCCCGAGCATGACCTGATAGAGATTCTCGGGTCGACGCTGCGCGCCACCCGAGAATGACGCAGCGTCAGAACTTCACCAGGTTCAGCGTCGGCAGCGACCCGCCCGGGAACTGGGCAAGGCGCGCGCCGACTGCGAGCGCTCCGAGATCGATGCCGAAATAGCCGAGCTTGTCGATCAGGCTCGCGACCTCGGTCTTGGCGTCGGCGTCATCGCCCGACAGGAACAGCACGCGCCGGCCGCCCTCCGCCTGCGGGTCGCCTTCGAGCATGGCGGCCAGCAGATGATTGAAGGCCTTGACCAACCGGGCCCCCGGCACCAGCCCGGCGACGATCTCGCTCGAGCTCCGCCCGTTCAGCTCGGCCGGCTTGAACAGCGGGGCCTCGATCGGGTTGTTGGCGTCGATGACGATGCGCCCGGCCCAGTCCGGAAGGCCTGCGAGCGCCGATGGTAGCTTCGACCAGTTGACCGCGACGAGCACGATCTCGGCACTGGCCGCCTGTTCGCGCGTGCCGGCCGTGATCGTCGGGCCGAGTTCGCGCACCAAGCCGGCAAGCGATTCCGGCCCGCGGCTGTTGGCGATGGTTGCCTTGACACCGGCCCTGGCGAGGCTCCGGGCGAAGGCGCTGCCGATCTGGCCGGCGCCGATGATGCCGATGCTGGACATGAGAGATCTCCTTTTGTGCTGGATCAGGCTCAAGCGGTGCGTGCCGGCACCGCTTCCGAAGAGCCGGGTTGAGGAAGGTTCAGTCCTTGGTGCTGATCTGGCGCAGCAGGCCGGCGCCGTCGGCGACGGTCCAGTGGCCGATGATCTGGCCGTCGCGGATGCGCATGATGTCCATCACGTCGAAGGTCGTGGCGCGTCCCGTCGGTGCGATGCCCAGGAACTCGCCGTGATGGGTGCCGAGATAGGTCTTGTGGGTCAGCACCAGATCGCCCTCGGCGATCTGCCGGTGGATGACGGCGCCCCAGTCCGGAAAGCCGCGGCGGAAGCTGCGATAGACCTCGCGGGTGCCGTCGCGGTTCGGCGGGAAGCCGCCAAAGGGCGTGTGGTCGACGTAATCCGGCGCGAAGATCTGCTCGAACAGCGCGAAGTCGCCATCGCGCTGGACGCCCTCGATCAGGCGGCGCACCACCTGCTTGTTGGCTTCGAGCCGCGCCGCTTCGGGGCTCTGGCCGGCGGCCGGGCCGAGGCCCGTCGCGGCGGCGGCCGCCGAGGTCGCGGCGCCGAGCAGGAAGCTGCGGCGGGTCGGGATGAGCGATGCGAAGTCCATGGCCCGTCTCCTTCAGGAGGTTCAGCTCCGGAGCGGCGCTGACGGGATTGGATATCGCCTATTCACTCCCTTGGGATTAGCCGGTAATGACTGGAATGATTTTCAAGCATTAGTTGAAGACCAGCCATGGAATCGCTCGCCAACCTCGAGGCCTTCGCCCGCAGTGCCGAGACCGGCAGCTTCTCGGAGGCGGCGCGCCGGCTGGGGCTGACTCCGGCGGCGGTCAGCCGCAACGTCGCCATGCTGGAGCGCAATCTCGGCGTCAGGCTGTTCCAGCGCTCGACCCGCAAGCTCACTTTGACCGAGGCCGGCGAGGGCTTCCGGCAGGCGATCTCCGGCAATCTGGAGGGGCTGCAGGCCGCCATCGCCGGCATTTCCTCAGCCAATGGCGAGCCGGCCGGCGTGCTGAAAGTCTCGCTCAGCCCGACTTTCGGGGCGAGTCACATCCTGCCGCTCCTGCCCTCCCTCCTGGCGCGCCATCCCCGCATCAAGCCGGAATGGCATTTCGAGAACCGGCAGGTCGATCTCGTGGCGGAGGGCTATGACGCGGCGATCGGCGCCGGCTTCGATCTGGCGCCGGGTCTCGTCGCGCGGGCGCTGGCACCGGCGCATATCGTCGCCGTCGCCTCGCCCTCCTATCTCGCCGGGCGGACGATGCCGGCCGACCCCTCCGGACTTGCCGCCTTCGACGGCATCGTGATGCGCGTGGCCCGCACCGGCCGCATCCGGCATTGGGCGATGCGCGACGCCGCTGGCGTCGAGATTGCGGCGACACTGCCCGAGGCGATCGTGCTCAACGACCCGGCCGCGATGTGCCAGGCGGCCTTGCTCGGTCTCGGCGTCACGATGCTCACCGTCCCCGATGTGTTGCCGCATCTGGAAAGCGGCGCGCTCGTCAGGCTGCTGCCGCGCTGGTATGCCGATGCCGGCGCGATCTCACTCTATTACGCCAGCCGCAGCCTGCTGCCGGCCAAGACCCGCGCCTTCGTCGATCATGTCACCGAAGCCTTCCGCCGCGAGCGGCTGGCGCAGCGTCTGGCAGGCAGCCTGGGCTGAGACGCCGCCGCCTTACGCCTCTCCCGCTTCCGGCCGCTTGATCTCGTGCTTCAGGATCAGCGGCGTCTGCGCCAGCGCGAAGATCATGGTCAGCGGCATCACGCCCCAGACCTTGAAGGCGACCCAGAAATCCTGGGTCTGGGTCCGCCAGACGACCTCGTTCAGCGCCGCCAGCACGAAGAAGAACAGGCCCCAGCGCAAGGTGAGCTTGCGCCAGCCCTCCTCGTCGAGCTGCAGCACGGCATCGAGCACCAGGGCCAGCAGCGAGCGGCCGAACCAGAGCCCCCCAAGCAGCACGCAGCCGAACAGTGCATTCACGATGGTCGGCTTGACCTTGATGAAGAAGGCATCGTCGAGCGCGATGGTCAGGCCACCGAAGACCGTGACAACCACGGCATTGACGATCGCCATGCGCGGCAGATGGTTCATCAGGAGCTTGGACAGCGCCAGCGACAGCAGCGAAGCGGCGATGAAGATGCCGGTGGCGACGAAGATCCGCCGGTCCGAGGCGACGCCGAACAGCCGGTCGCCATAGGAGTTGGCGAAGAAGAACACGGCGAGCGGGCCGAATTCGAGCGCAAGCTTGAGCAGCGGGTTGATCGGCTTCTTCTTCGCCGCCTCCGTCGCGCTCGCTGCCGTTTCGCTCATGCCATCTCTCCCAATCCCGCCACGGCGCGCGCGAAATCGCGGGCCTGGAACGGCTCCAGATCGTCGACGCTCTCGCCGACGCCGATAAAATGCACCGGCAGCCCGAACTGCGCCGCCAGCGCCACGAGAATGCCGCCGCGGGCCGTGCCGTCGAGCTTGGTCATCACCAAGCCGGTGACGCCCGCCGTCTCGCGGAAGACCTCGACCTGGCTGATCGCGTTCTGGCCGACCGTCGCGTCGAGCACCAGCAGCGCCGCATGCGGCGCCTCCGCGTCGAGCTTCTGGATCACCCGCACCACCTTGGCGAGCTCGGCCATCAGGCCCGTCTTGTTCTGCAGCCGGCCGGCCGTATCGATCAGCAGCACATCGGTCCCCGCGGCCTTCGCCTTCTGCAGCGCCTCGAAGGCGAGTCCGGCGGCATCGGCGCCCTGATTGCCGGCGACCACCTCGGTCCCCGTCCGCTCACCCCAGACCTTGAGCTGCTCGATCGCCGCGGCACGGAAAGTGTCGCCGGCCGCCAGCATCACCGACTTGCCCTCGGCCCGGAATTTCGCTGCGAGCTTGCCGATCGTCGTCGTCTTGCCCGAGCCGTTCACCCCGACCATCAGGATGACGAACGGCTTTTTCGTGGCGTCGACCACCAGCGGCTTGGCGACGGGGGTGAGGATCGCCTCGACCTCGCGCGCCAGGATCGCCTTCACCTCGTCCGGCTCGATCTGCTTGTCGTAGCGCCCCTCGCCGACCGCCTTGGCGACGCGCGAGGCGGTGGCGAGGCCGAGATCGGCCTGGATCAGGATGTCCTCGAGATCCTCGAGCGTCGCGGCGTCGAGCTTGCGCTTGGTGAAGAGGTCGGCGATGCCGGTGGTCAGCGCCGAGGAGGTCCGCGACAGCCCCTCAGTCAGCCGCCGCCACCAGCTGCGCTTCGGCTGCACCGGCTCGGCTGCGACGATCGGCAGCGGCGCGTCCTCGCCGAGCAGGATCTCCGGAGCGAGCGGCGCCTCGGGCTCGGCCGGAAGCTCGGCCGATATCTCGGCAACGGGCTCGGCCGGAATCTGCGGCTCCGGTTCGACCGGCAGTGGCACGGCCTCCGGGGTTTGCTCGACAGAAGGCAGCGGTTTTGCCGGCTCTTCCAGCCCGAACAGCTTCGAGAAGAAGCCGCGCTTTTTCGGTTCGGTCTCGCTCATTGTTCGTCCTTGCGCCGCTAGCGCGCTTTCCGTTCGGCTGCTTCCAGCCGAACGACAAGAATTCGCGCCAGATCAATATCTCGAGCGGCGACGCTTCCGGTTGCATGGCCCTGCGGCCTTCGTTAGCGCAATGCCATGAGCCAGCCGGATCAACCAGCCTTTTCGCCAGCCATCGCGCAAGGGGAGCAGCCCTTCGAGCCGCCCTTCCCCCTGCTCTATCGCGACGCCATGATGCTCGTCATCGACAAGCCGGCCGGCTTGCCGGTGCATCGCGGGCCGCAGGCGAAGGGCCGCGTCATCCCGGTGCTGACCGACCATCTCGACGCGCTGCGCTTCGGCCTGCCGCGCCGGCCGGAAGCCGCGCACCGGCTCGACAAGGACACCTCCGGCTGCCTCGTGCTCGGCCGCCACCCGCGCGCCATGGCGCAGCTCAACCAGCTCTTTCGCGATGGCCGCATCGGCAAGACCTATTGGGCCGTCGTCGAAGGCGAGCCGGCGGAGGATGAAGGCCTGATCGACCTGGCCCTGGCCAAGCTCTCGCCGGATCGCGGCTGGTGGATGAAGGTCGATCCGGCCGGCCTGCCTTCGCAGACCCGCTACCGCGTGCTCGGGCGCGGCCGGCTTGATGGGCCGCCGCTCGCCTGGCTGGCGCTGGAGCCCCTGACCGGGCGTACTCACCAATTGCGGGTGCACTGCGCGGCGAGTGGCTGGCCGATCCGCGGCGACGAGATCTATGGCAGCGCCCCGCGCAGCGGCGGCCCCGGCCTGCACCTGCACGCCCATGACCTGACCTTGCCGCTCTATCCGAAGCGCGATCCGATCCGGGCCGAGGCGCCGCCGCCGCCGCATCTGCATGCGGCGCTGGCCGCCTGCGGCTGGGTTCCGGGCGAAACCTTTCCTAAACCCTAACGTCGATCCGGCCTTGCCCGAAGGTCCGGTCAACCATTCCCTAAGCCGCACCTGCTATCGCTGGTTGCAGAGGGCGCGGAGCGCAGGATCATGCTGGAAAAGGTGGCAAGGACCGCGGAGGTGCGCAGCGCACTTCTGAGCTTTGCGCAGGCACGCGCCGAGATCGCGGCCCGGCCCGAGGCGAATGCAGCGCTCGCCACCCTGGCCGACTGGGTCGAGACCTATCTGATGCGCGAGCATCCTGAGCTCGGCCGCACCGGCGCCGTCTGCCCCTTCACCCGGCAGGCAGCCCGCATCGACACGGCACGGCTCGCCATCTGCGAGGCCGGCCCCAGTGAGGAGGAGCGTGCCTTCGCGCTGATCCGCGGCAGCTTCGCCGCCCTCGACGAAATTCCCTGCAAGCCCAGCATGGCGCATTTCCGCACGATCATCATCGGCTTCCCGCATTGCGCCGGAGAGGCCGGCCTCGCCATGCTGCAGCGGGTCCAGAAGCGCCATAAGTTCTACTCGCTCAGCCGCAACCGAATGATCGGCCTGATGCACGCCGACTCCGACGCGCCAGGCTTGTGGAACCCCGATTTCCGGCCGCTGCGCTCGCCCCTGCCCGTGCTCGCCATCCGCCACGTGGTCGAGCACGACGCGCCCTTTGCCGCGCGCCACCCGCTGCTGCTCCTGCCCTATCTCGCCCATTTCAGGCTGGCCGGCGCCAAGCGCCTGATCCAGCATCTGCGCGGCCAGGCCTGAGCCGTGCTGGCGCGGGCTGCGATGGCGGCTGCCGAAAGCCGGCTTCCGGCTGGCACCGCCGCCATGGCGCCGCTCACGCTCGAGATCCTGACCGGCCGCGCCGCCTTCGAGGCGCTGAAGCCGGAATGGGACGGCCTCTTCGCCCGTGCCGGCATGCCGCAGCAGCTCTTCCTGCGCCATGGCTTCCTGCGGCACTGGTGCGACCATTATCTCGACGCCGGCAGCGGCATCTGCATCCTCGCCGGGCGCAGCGGCGAGAGGCTCGCAATGCTCTGGCCACTGGTCCGCAAGCGCCGTTTCGGGCTCGACATCCTGCAGTTCATGGGCGCGCCGGTCGCCCAGTTCGGCGATGTCCTGGCCGAGCCCGGCGCCTCCCGCCAGGCCTGGCTCGATGCCGGCTGGGAAGCGCTCGGCCGGCTCGGCGCCGATCTCTTCGAAGCCCGCCACCTGCGCGCCGACGCAGGCCTGCCCCGCCCGGCCGCGGCGCTGCTGGTGCAGCGACAGGAGGCGCCCTTCGCAGATCTGGCCTCGCGCGTCTCGGCCGAGGGTCCGAGCCTGGCCTACCCGGCCCGCGAGCGCTCCAATTACCGCCGTCGCCTGCGCCGCCTGGCCGAACGCGGCGAGCTCGGCTTTCGCGCGGTCTGCCCCGGCGTCGAGGCGCGCGAACTGGCGGCAAGCGCAGTGGCGATGAAGCGCAATGCCCTGGCGCAGCACGGCATCGTCGCTCCGACCGTCGCCGATCCGCGTTTCCAGGCCTTCTTCGCCGCGCTCGCCGGCGACGAAGCGGACGAGGCCGGCCTGCGGCTGTCGGTCATCTCCTGCGCCGGCCGGCCGATCGGGATCGACATCTCATTCGACTGCATGGGCCGCAGCTTCGGCCATGTCATCGCCAGCGATCCCGATTTCGAGCGCGAGGGCATCGGCAGGGTCCTGATCCATCAGGCCTTCGCCGGCGCCAGGGCCCGCGGTAGCGCCGTCTTCGATCTGCTCGCGCCGGCCGACCCTTACAAGCTCGAACATGCCGACGGGACGGTCGCGGTCTACGACCTCGCCATGCCGCTGAGCTGGCGCGGCCATCTCGTTTGCGGATTCGCGCTGCCGCAACTGCGCCCGGCTCTCAAGACCGTGGCGAAGCGGCTGCCGGCCGCCTGGGTGAGGCGGCTTTTCGGCGCTTCCTAAACGAGGCTCTTGCGAGGAATGCTAGCTCGCCATCGCGTCCATGGCGCGGGCCAGCTTGATGTCGAGCTCGGTCAGCCCGCCGGCATCATGCGTCGAGAGCGTCACGTCGACCGTCTTGTAGACGTTCGACCATTCCGGATGGTGGTCCATCTTCTCGGCCAACAGCGCCACCCGGCTCATCCAGCCGAACGCCTCGTTGAAATCGCGGAAGACGAAGCGCCTGGCGATGGCCTCGCGGCCCTCGACCAGCTTCCAGCCGGCCAGGACCGCCAGCGCTTCCTGCCTCGCCTCGGGGCTGAGTCGTTTCGGCCGGTCGTTCATCATGTCACCTCCGCTGCGAAACCGTACCGCTCAGGCGGTTCGGATAGGCGGGGCCGAGCGGATAGGCCGCCTCCAGCACGTAAGGGCCGCCACCGATCGATTCGCGCGAGGAGAACAGCGCGAGGCGCCGCGCCGTGAAGCTGATCGGCCGCACGATCGGGTGCGTCGCGAGATAATGCGCCACGTCGAGCGGCGAGGCATCGCGCAGGCGCGCCAGCGTGACATGCGGCAGGAACTTGCGCCCTTCGGCCGGCAGGCCGAGCCGGCGCATCAGCCGCTCCAGATCGGCCTGCAACTCGCTGAGCTGCGGCGTCGGCTGGACCCGCGCGAACACCGCCCGCGGCCTGTCGCCCCCGAAGCTGCCGAGCTGGTCGAGCGTGATCGTCAGCGGCGGGGCGTGGACATCGTGCAGGAAGCTGTCGACGTCATGGGCCATGCGCCGGCCGATATCGCCGAGGAAGCGCAGGGTGACGTGATAGTCGGCCGGCTCGATCCAGCGCGCACCGATGAGCCCACCGCGGTGCAGCGTCAGGGCCGAGGCGACCTCGGCGGGAATCTCCAGGGCAGTGAACAGCCGCGGCATAAGCGAATCATTGCCAAGCGTTTGTGACTCTGGCGAGACGGAAGCCTCGCATTGCCTGAAACAGTCCACAAGCCGGTGAAGAGGAGACGGCGCGCGCCGTCATGCCCGGGCCTGCCCCGGGCATCTCATGCCGGAGATTCCGGCACGAGATTCTGCAAGAGATTCTCGGGTCCGCCCGATGGGCGGCCCGAGAATGACGCCGGGCCTGGCTGCTACGGGCAGGGATTCCCGACGCGCTGGTGGATCGCGTCGATCTTCGCTTCGAGCTCGGCAGGCAGCGCAACCGCGGCCGAGCCGATCGCGGTCTTCAATTGCGCCATGCTGGTCGCCCCGATGATGTTCGAGGTGACGAAGCAACGCGAGGTGACGAAGGCCAGCGCCATCTGCGCCGGATCGAGCCCGGCCTCCCGCGCCAGGGCGACATAGGCGCGGATCGCCTCCTCCGCCCCGGCCGCCTCATAGCGCTGGCCGCGGCCGAACAGGGTGGTGCGCGCCCCGGCGGGCCGGGCGCCATCGAGATATTTGCCGGTGAGATAGCCCTGCGCCAGCGGCGAATAGGCCAGCAGGCCGACCTGCTCGCGCAGCGCGATCTCGGCCAATGCCGTCTCGAAGGTCCGGTTCAAGAGGTTGTAGGCGTTCTGGATCGACTGCACCCGCGGGCGCCCCTCCACCTGCGACTCGGCGAGAAAGCGCATCGTGCCCCAGGCGCTCTCGTTGGAGAGCCCGAGATGGCGGATCTTGCCGGCCTTGACGATCGCGGCGAAGGCATCGAGCTGCTCAGCGATCGGCGTCTCGTCCGCAGCGGGTTCGAAAGCCGTCTTGCCGAAGCGCGTCGGATTCGAACCCCAGGCCATCGGCCGGTCGGGGAAGTGGATCTGGTAGAGGTCGATATAGTCGGTCTGCAGCCGCTTCAGGCTCTTGTCGACGGCTTCCTCGATCTGCCGGCGGTTGACCCGCGTTGGCCCCTTATCGTCGCGGAACCAGTCATTGGCCGAGCGGCCGATGACCTTGGAGGCGAGGATCACCTTGTCGCGATTGCCACGCGCCTTGAACCAGCTGCCGATGATCCGCTCGGTCGAGCCCTGCGTCTCCGGCTTGGGCGGGATCGAGTAGAGCTCGGCCGTGTCGAAGAAGTTCACGCCCTCCGCGAGCGCGTAGTCCATCTGCTCATGGCCTTCCGCTTCGCTGTTCTGCTGGCCCCAGGTCATGGTGCCCAGGCAGATCGCCGAGACCTTCAGGTCGGTGCGGCCGAGTTGACGGTATTCCATGACGCAAGGCTCCGGAAGCGGACGCGCCGGGCGCGCCGCGGGCAGGGAAGGACGAGGCGGGAGGCGTCAGCGCTCAGGAGCGCGGGCGCAAGGTGGCGAGGAACCGCTCCACCGTCGGCAGGATGCGCGTCGCGATGACGCGCACGCCTTCCGCCGTCGGGTGCAGCAGGTCGGGCTGGTTCAATACCCGGTCGCCGGCGATGCCGTCCAGAAAGAACGGATAGAGGATCAGGCCATGCTTCTCGGCGAGCCGGGGGAAGAGGCCGTCGAAGCGCGCCGCATAGTCGGCGCCGAGATTGCGCGGCGCATACATGCCGGCGAGCAGCACCGGGATGCCGCGTGCCTTGAGCCTGGTCACAATCGCGTCAAGCGCCTTCTCCGTCACCGCAGGATCGATCCCGCGCAGCGCGTCATTGGCGCCGAGCTCGAGAATGACGCCGTCCGTCCCATCCGGAATCGACCAGTCGAGACGCTCCAGCCCGCCCTGCGAGGTGTCCCCGGAGACGCCGGCATTGGCGATCTCGACCGGCACACCTTTCTCGCGCAGCAGCTTCTCCAGCACGGAAGGGAAGGCGGCATTGCCGGGCAGATTGTAGCCGGCGCTCAGGCTGTCGCCGAGCGCGACGAGCTTGAGCGGCGGCGTCTGGGCCTGGAGCGGCGTGGTCATGGCATGGAAACCCAAGGCGAGGGCGATCAGGAGTGCCACGGCCCAAAAACCGCGCAATGGCTGGATTCGGGCGCGGGAGCGCCCATATCGGATGGCGGCCCCGGCCTTGCACGCATTGGTCATGGCGGGTCTTGCTCCTTCGGTTCCGGAAACGGTGCGATGGAGCGGCATCGGATGGGATGAGAGCGGAAACATGGCGGTGAGCGAGCAGGGCCCCTCGGCGATCGAATTGCGCGACGTCGAACTCAGTCTGGGGCGTGGCGCCGCCCGCGTCCATATCCTCAAAGGTGTCTCCCTGGCGATCGCGCAGGGCCAGGCAACCGGCCTCACCGGCCCGTCGGGCTCGGGCAAATCGACCCTGCTGATGACCATGGCGGGGCTGGAACGGCCGGATTCGGGCCTGGTCAAGGTGGCCGGTCAGGATCTCGGCGCGCTCGGCGAGGATGAGCTTGCCGTCTTCCGCGGCCGGCGCATCGGCATCGTCTTCCAATCCTTCCACCTCGTGCCGACGATGACGGCGCGCGAGAACGTCGCCCTGCCGCTCGAACTCGCCGGCGCCAGCGACGCCTTCGAGCGCGCCGCCGCCGAACTGCGCAATGTCGGCCTCGGCGAGCGCATGGACCATTACCCGGCCCAGCTTTCCGGCGGCGAGCAGCAGCGCGTCGCCATCGCCCGCGCCGTCGCGCCCGATCCGGCGATCCTCGTCGCCGACGAGCCGACCGGCAATCTCGACGAAGCGACCGGGCGCTCGATCGTCGACCTGATCTTCGCGCTCCGGCGCGAGCGCGGCGGCACCCTGGTGCTCGTCACCCACGACCTCGCGCTCGCCGCCGCCTGCGACCGCACCATCAGGCTGCGCGCCGGCCGGATCGAGGCGCCAGCCGACGCACCGCAGATCGAAGCGCCGGTGGCCTGATCATGCATGCTCCCGTCAAGCCGGCCGAGGCCGCCCCCGCTCTGCCGCCCGGTGGCACCGGCCTGAAGCTCGCCTTCCGGCTCGCCTGGCGCGATTTGCGCGGCGGGATACGTGGCTTCGGCGTCTTCATCGCCTGTCTGGCGCTCGGCGTCATGGCGATCGCCGCCGTTTCCTCCGCCTCGCGCGGCCTCAGCGAAGGCCTCGGCCGCGAAGGCAGGCGCATTCTCGGTGGCGATGCCGCCTTCAGCCTGATCCATCGCGAGCCGACGGCGGAGGAACGCGCCTTCCTCGAACGCCATGGCCAGGTCTCGACCATCGCCACCCTGCGCGGCATGGCCAATGCCGGCGAGAAGGGCACCGCTTTGGTCGAGATCAAGGCGGTCGACGGCAGCTATCCGAGCATCGGCGAATTGCGCAGCGAGCCCGCCGGCAGCGCCGGCGAATTGCTCGCCGATCGCAACGGCGTCTTCGGCGGCATCGCCGACCCCGTCCTGTTCGGCCGGCTCGACCTCAAGCCCGGCGATATCGTCTCGATCGGCACCGCCCGCGTGCAATTGCGCGCCAGCCTGGTTTCCGAGCCCGACAAGATCGCCGCAGGCGTCGGTTTCGGGCCGCGCCTGCTGATTTCGCAGGACGCGCTGCGCGCCTCCGGCCTGCTGCAGCCCGGCAGCCTGGTGCGCTGGACGGCGCGCGTCGTGCTTCCGGACGCCGCCTCTTCCGATGCCGCGCTCGACCAGCTGCTCGCCAATGCGGCCCGCGAGCAGCCGCAGGCGGGCTGGGAGATCCGTTCGCGCTCCAATGCCGCGCCGAACTTCCAGCGCAATATCGAGCGCTTCACCCAGTTCCTGACGCTGGTCGGCCTGACCGCGCTGCTCGTCGGCGGCGTCGGCGTCGCCAATGCGGTGCGCCGCTTCGTCGAGGCCAAGAAGCTCGATTTCGCGACGCTCAAGGCGCTCGGCGCCACAGGCGGCCGGGTCGTCACCATCCATCTCACCGAGGTCATGCTGGTCGCCGCCTTCGGCATCGCCATCGGGCTGGCGCTCGGCGCCGCCGCGCCTTTCGCCCTGGCTTATGCGCTCGCCGACCGCCTGCCGCTGCCCTTCGAGGCAACGCTCGCGCCGGGCGAGCTCGCCGTTGCGGCGCTCTACGGCCTGCTCACCGCGCTCGTCTTCGCCATCATCCCGCTCGGCCGGGCCCATGACGTGCCGGTTTCGGCGCTGTTCCGCGACCAGATCGAGCCCGACCGACGCCGGCCGCGCTGGATCTATCTTGCCATCTTCAGCGCCGCGCTCGCCGGCCTCGTCGGCGTCGCGCTCGCCTTCGCCTATGAGCGACGCATCGCTTTGATCTATATCGGCGTCGCCGGCGGCGTCTTCCTGCTGCTGCGCCTGATCGCCTGGGGGTTGATGGCGCTGGCGCGGCGCACGCCGAGGCCGCGCCGCCCGGCTTTCCGCATGGCACTCGCCAATATCTACCGGCCGGGCGCACTGACGCCCTCGCTCGTGCTCTCGCTCGGCCTCGGCGTCGCCCTGCTCTCGGCGCTCGCCTTCATCGATGTCAGCCTGTCGCGGCAGCTCACCCAGTCGCTGCCGAAGACGGCGCCGAGCTTTTTCTTCCTCGACATCCCCAACGCCCAAGCCGGCGCCTTCGACGATTTCCTGGCCAAGCAGCGCCCCGGCGCCGCGGTCGAGCGCGTGCCGATGATGCGCGGCCGCATCCTCAGCCTGAACGGCGTGCCGGCCGAGCAGGTCAAGGCGAGCGAGCAGATGGCCTGGGTGCTCGAAGGCGACCGTGGCATCACCTATGCGACGACCATGCCGGACGGGTCGCGGCTCGCTTCCGGCGAATGGTGGCCGGCCGACTATCGCGGCGAGCCGCTGGTCTCCTTCGACGCGCGTGCCATCGAGGGCCTCCGGCTCAAGCTCGGCGACACGCTCACCGTCAACGTGCTCGGCCGCAACATCACCGCGCGGATCGCCAATTTCCGGACCATCGAATGGCGCTCGCTCGGCATCAATTTCGTCATGGTGTTCTCACCGAACACCTTCGCCGGCGCCCCGCACACCAACCTCGCCACTGTCACCGTGACCGACGCCGCCTCGCCGGCCGGCGACGCGGCGCTGATGCGTGAGCTCGCCACGTCCTTCCCGGCGGTGACGGCGGTGCGCGTCAAGGACGCGCTGGAAGCGGTCAATGTGATCGTCGTCCAGCTCGCCAACGCGATTCGCGGTGCCTCCAGCCTCGCCATCGCCGCGAGCCTCCTGGTTCTGGCCGGGGCGCTGGCGGCCGGACAGCGGGCGCGGCTCTACGACGCAATGATCCTGAAGACCCTCGGCGCCACCCGCCGCTTCATACTTTCGTCGTACGCCCTCGAATACGCAGGCATCGGCGTCGTTTCCGCCCTTTTTGGGCTCGTCGCCGGCGCGGCGGCTGGCTGGGGCGTCGTCACGCAAGTGATGAAGATCGAGTTTGTTCCTGATCCCACGGGCGCAATGCTTGCTGCGACTGCCGCTGTCGCCGTCACCGTGATGTTCGGATTGATCGGAACGTTGCAGATACTTTCGAAAGCGCCCGCTTCTCATCTACGCAATTTATAAGTCCCATACGTCGGCGGCTAAACGTAAACATGGACAAAGGGTAATGTTGCATCGCGACACCGGCGAATGTCTATCGCGATTGCCCGGTTAACCATGGCCGCCCCTTGTAAGGCGGCGCATTCCCCCTCATATTCCGCACTGTCGCCACGAAGGTGGACGATGGTGGGCCTTCGCAAGGGCGATGTCCGCCTTTGCCAACGGTTTCAGGGGAACTCACTGCATGAGCAACTTCGACCGCAATGCTCCGGTCTGGGGTGCGGGCCGCGCACAGCAGACCAGCGCCGTCGAGATGGATCAGGGCCTGCGCTCGTTCATGCTCGGCGTCTACAACAACATGTCGATCGGCCTGGCCATCACCGGTCTCGCCGCGATCGGCATCAGCATGCTGGCGATTGCCGGCGTCTCGCCGACCGGCAAGGTCACGGCGCTGACGCCGCTCGGCCAGGCGCTCTATCTCAGCCCGCTCAAATGGGTCGTGATGCTGGCACCGCTCGCCTTCATCCTGTTCTTCTCGTTCAAGGCCGAGAGCATGAGCTCCTCGACCGCGCGCGCCATGTTCTTCGCCTTCGCGGCGGTGATGGGCGTGTCGATGTCGTCGATCTTCGTGGTCTTCACCGGCGAGTCGATCACCAAGGTCTTCTTCATCACGGCGGCCGCCTTCGGCGCGCTCAGCCTTGCCGGCTACACCACGAAGAAGTCGCTTTCGGGCATGGGCTCCTTCCTGATCATGGGCCTGATCGGCCTGGTGATCGCCTCGGTGGTCAATCTCTTCCTGGCTTCGAGCGGCCTGTCCTTCGCCATCTCGGCGATCGGCGTGCTGGTCTTCGCCGGCCTGACCGCCTGGGATACCCAGCGCCTGAAGGAGATGTATCTCTACTCGAACCTGGACGCGGAATCGGCTGCGAAGCTCTCGGTGAACGGCGCGCTGTCGCTCTACCTGAACTTCATCAACATGTTCCAGATGCTGCTCTCGCTGTTCGGCAACCGCGAGTAAGCTCCCGCGTCACGCTGATATGTCAGGCCCCGGCTGCAAAGCCGGGGCTTTTCTTTTGCCGGCAGGCGCCCGATCCTGCGGGCATGACCACTGCCGATCTCGCCATCCGCGACGCTGTCCCCGCCGATCTGCCGACCATCCTCGAGATCTATTCCCATGCGGTACTGCACGGCACCGCCTCCTGGGAGATCGAGCCGCCCGACCTCTCCGAGATGGGCCGGCGCTTCGAAGCGATCGCGGCCGGCGGCTATCCCTATCTCGTCGCCGAGCGCGAGGGCCGGATCGTCGGCTACGCCTATGCCGGTGCCTATCGGCCGCGCCCGGCCTATCGCGCCACCGTCGAGAACTCGATCTACGTCGCCCCCGACGTGCAGGGCGGTGGTGTCGGCAGTGCGCTGCTCGACGCGCTGATCGAGGGCTGCACGGCGCGCGGCTTTCGCCAGATGGTCGCGGTGATCGGCGACGGCACCGGCGCCTCGGTCGGCTCGCGCCGCCTCCACGAGCGCGCCGGCTTCAGCCTGATCGGCGTCGCCCGTGCGGTCGGCTACAAGCACGGCCGCTGGCTCGACCAGATGCTGATGCAGAAGGCGCTCGGAGCCGCCGACGGCGCGCCGCCGGAATAGCCGTCAGCTCACCACGCTCAGGCGCTTGTCGAGCACGCGCAGCACGCGGCCGAGCTCGGCGCCGCGCTTCAGGATGAGCCCGGTCGCGGTGACGACCGAATAGGCGCCCTGGCGTCGCGCCAGCGAAGGGTCCTTGACGATCCGGTAGAGCGGCACCTCGCTCGAGCGCCGGAACACCGAGAACTGCGCCTTGTCGCGCAGAAAATCGATGGCGTAGTCGCGCCACTCGCCCGCGGCGACCATGCGGCCATAGAGATTGAGCAGTTCGTTGAGCTCGCGCCGGTCGAAGGTGACGGAGGGCGGGCTGGCCGCCCCTGGAAAGGCGACCACCGCGCCCGCTCGCTGCGCTGGCGGAGATTCACTCTCGCTCATCGCGACTCCTGCCCGGCGATGGTTGGACCATCGACATCCGATCTGGCCTGCGATGATGACCCGCTCGCCCTGTGCTGACAAGCGTCATGACGTGTTCTTCGAAGACAGCGCCGCGGGCCATGATCAACTTCGACGCCGTCGCCACGATTTTGCCGCGCTTGCGCCAATCGGCTGCCCTGTTGCGCGTCTCAACTCCCCTTGTTGCCTCGGCGGCCCGGCTTGCCCGGTTTCGGACACGTCAGCCCCCCAGCCCCTCCGGAGCTGCGGCGGGCCGGGCCAACGGGTCGAGGCCAACTCACGGCTGGCGGTCACGCCGGCCGTTTTTCTTTGGCGGCAGACGGCCGTGGGCGCGTCGCCGTTAGCGCACCGAGCCGTGATATTCGGCGTTGGGGCGCATATCGACCGCAGAAGCCATCCGGTTCGACATGTTGAAGAAGGCCGCGACGGCGCCGATGTCCCAGAGGTCGCGCTCGCCGAAGCCGGCCTCGCGCAGGGCCTGCCGGTCCTCCTCCTCGACGAGGTGCGGCGTCTCCGTCAGCTTCACCGAAAAATCCAGCATGGCCCGGTGCCGCCGCGACAATTTGGCGGCGCGATAATTCATCACCAGCATCTCGCCGAGGACCGGATCGCCCGAGAGCTGACGCACCGCCTGGCCATGGGCCGTCAGGCAGTAATAGCAGCGGTTCACGCTCGATACCGCGACCGCGATCATCTCGCGCTCCAGCTTCGACAGGCCCGACGGCGCCAGCATCAAATCGTTGTAGAGCGCCGCGAAGGCCGAAAGCTTGGCATCGTCATGGGTGTAGGCCAGCAGCACGTTCGGTACATAGCCGAGCTTTTCCTGGCATTTCGCGAAATAGGCCTCCATCGGCGGCGACAGCGCGGCGCGCTGCAGCGCGAGCGCCATCACCTCTGGCGGATCGTCCTGCCGCGCCGGCGTCTCACCCACCATCGGCTTGTCATGGTTCTTCGTCATTTCTGCTGTCCTTGCTCTGGTTTGCGCTCGAGATTCGACAGGATCGGCCGGCGCGCCGTCTGGTTCGACGCGAATCGGCCGGGATGATTCGACGAAAGTTGCAGCGCTTCATGAGCTATGTCATCGCTGCGGCACAATAACGGGGGAAGACCGTGATGGCGAAACGGGAAGCCAATGCCACCCTTGCGGCAGTCGCCGCGATCGAGGCTTCGGCCCGCGCTCTCGGCGCGGCGATGCCGGAGGACTTCCCCAAGCTCCTCTATGGTCGCGTCGCCGCCGAGGACCTGACGGCGCTCTGCCCCGACATGCTCGCCCGTGCCGCCGCTTCCGCCTATGAGCATCTCGCCGGCCGGCGCGCTTCCGGCGAGCCGAATCTGCGTTTCCGCGACGAAACCGTCGACCAGGCCGGCCGCGAGCGCCAGATCACGATTCTCGAGATCGTCAACGACAACAAGCCCTTCCTGCTCGATTCGACGCTGGCCGAGCTCGCCGAGCAGGGCTACGAGCCGCGCCTTGTCGCCCATCCGATCCTCGCCGTCGCGCGCCGCGCCGACGGCAGCTTCGAGGCGCTGGCCGGCGAGGCTGCCGCCCGGGCCCAGGAAGGCACGCGCCGCGAGAGCCTGATCCACCTCCATCTCGACCGGATCGACAGCCAGGAGGCGCGCGAGCGGCTCGCCGCCGGCCTCGCCCGCGTCTATGTCGATGTCGGCCTCGCCGTCGACGACTGGGCCGCCATGCGCGGCCGAATCACCGAGGTGATCCAGTCCTATCGCGCCAATCCGCCGCCCTTGCCGGAGGACGAGGTCGCCGAGGCGCTGGAGTTCCTCGAATGGATCGCCGGCGACAATTTCACCCTGCTCGGCGTCCGCGCCTACCGCTTCGCCGGGGGCGACACCGCGGCCGACCCGATCGACTCCTCCGGCCTCGGCATCCTGCGCGATGCCGATGTCCGCGTCTTGCGCAAGAACCGCGAGCTCGTGGTGATGACGCCCGAGATCCGCGCCTTCCTGGCCAAGCCTCTGGCGCTGATCATCACCAAGGCGAACGTCAAGAGCCGGGTCCATCGCCGGGTTCATCTCGACTATGTCGGCGTCAAGCTGTTCACCGCCGACGGCCGGCTCGATGGCGAGCTTCGCATCGTCGGCCTGCTCACCTCCAACGCCTATACCGGCAGCGCCCGCGCCATCCCCTATCTGCGGCTGAAAGTCGCGCGCGTCGCCAAGCGGACCGGCTTCGACGCCTCGAGCTATTCCGGCCGCGCTTTGCTGAACGTCCTCGACGCCTTCCCGCGCGACGAGCTCTTCCAGATCGACGTCGAGACGCTGGAGCGCTTCGCCCTCGACATCCTGCAGCTGACCGAGCGGCCGCGCATCCGGGCGCTCGCCCGCGCCGACGAGTTCGACCGGTTCGTCTCGATCCTCGTCTTCATCCCGAAGGACCGCTACGACACCACGGTGCGCCGGCGCGTCGGCGAGTTTCTCGCCAGCATCTTCCAGGGCCGGATTTCAGCCGCCTACCCCGCCTATCCTGACGGGCCGCTCGCCCGCACCCATTACATCATCGGCCGCGACGAGGGCAAAACCCCGCGGATCGAGCGCGCCGCGCTCGAAGCCGGCATCAGCGCCATCGTGCGGACCTGGGGCGACGGGCTGCGTGACGCCCTCGATGCGCAGAAGGCGGGCCCCAAGGCGCGCGCCCTGGTCGAGCGCTATGTCGAGGCCTTCGGCGCCGCCTATCGCGAGCGCTACGAGGCCGACGACGCGCTGATCGACATCGACATGCTGCAGAAGCTCTCGGCCGAGCGGCCGCGTGCCGTCAATCTCTACCGCCGCGAGGGCGACGGCGCGACCCGCGCCAACCTCAAGCTGTTCTCCCGCGACGCCGCCATCACCCTCTCCGAACGCGTGCCGATGCTGGAGAACATGGGCTTCCGGGTCGTCAACGAGCGGACCTTCAACATCACCCCGCAGGCCGGGGAGAACGGTGCGGAAACCCGCGTCTGGCTGCATGACATGACGCTGGAGCGCGCCAATGGCGCCGCCATCGACATCGAGCGCCTCGATCCGACGATCGAGGCGGCGCTGATGGCGCAGTTCCGCGGCTTCACCGAATCCGACCGCTTCGACCAGCTCGTGCTCGCCGCCGGCCTCGCCTGGCGCGAAGCGGCACTGCTGCGCGCGCTCGGCCGCTATCTGCGCCAGGTCGGCGCGCCCTATGCCCAGGACTACATCGCCGACGCGCTCGCCCGCCATGCCGGCATCGCCGCCAAGCTGGTCCAGCTCTTCATTGCCAAGTTCGACCCCCGCCTCGACGAGACGACGCGCCAGAATCGCATGGCCGCCGAACGTGAGCAGATCGAGGCCGCGCTGAACGACGTCACCAGCCTCGACGAGGACCGCATCCTGCGCCGCCTCGTCAACCTGATCGATGCGATCCTGCGCACCAACTTCTTCCAGATCGGCGCCGACGGCCATCCGCGCGGCACGATCTCCTTCAAATTCGCCTCGGGGCAGGTCGACGGCATGCCACTGCCCAGGCCGCTCTACGAGATCTTCGTCTATTCGCCGCGCGTCGAAGGCGTGCATATGCGCTTCGGCAAGGTCGCCCGTGGCGGCCTGCGCTGGTCGGACCGGCCGCAGGATTTCCGCACCGAGGTGCTTGGACTGGTCAAGGCGCAGCAGGTCAAGAACGCCGTCATCGTCCCGGTCGGTGCCAAGGGCGGCTTCGTGCCCAAGCTGCTGCCGCCGGCTTCCGACCGCCAGGCCTGGCTCGCCGAAGGCACCGAAAGCTACCGGATCTTCGTGCGCACGCTGCTCGAGCTCACCGATAATCTCGACGGCGAGACGGTGGTCCCGCCGGCCGACACCGTCCGACATGACGGCGACGACCCCTATCTCGTTGTCGCCGCCGACAAGGGCACGGCGACCTTCTCTGACACCGCCAACGCCCTCTCCGCCGAGAAGCACCACTGGCTCGGCGACGCCTTCGCCTCGGGCGGCTCGCAGGGCTACGACCACAAGGGCATGGGCATCACGGCGCGCGGCGCCTGGGAAGCGGTGAAGCGCCATTTCCGCGAGATCGACATCGACATCCAGACGACGCCCTTCACCGCGGCCGGCGTCGGCGACATGTCGGGCGACGTCTTCGGCAACGGCATGCTGCTCTCCCCGGCGACCAGGCTCGTCGCCGCCTTCGACCATCGCGACATCTTCCTCGATCCCGATCCGGACACGGCCGTCAGCCTGGCCGAGCGCCAGCGCCTGTTTTCCCTGCCGCGCTCCTCCTGGCAGGATTACGACAAGGCGCTGATTTCGAAGGGCGGCGGCGTGTTCTCGCGCCAGGCGAAGAGCATCACGCTTTCGCCCGAAATCCGCGCCGTGCTCGACTTCGCCAAGGCCGAGGCGACCCCGGCCGAGCTGATGACGGCGATCCTCAAGGCACCGGTCGATCTGCTCTGGTTCGGCGGCATCGGCACCTATGTCCGTGCCGGCGAGGAAAGCGACGCCCAGGTCGGCGACCGGGCCAATGACGCGATTCGCATCGCCGGCGCCGAGCTTCGCGCCAGGGTGGTCGGCGAGGGCGCCAATCTCGGCATGACCCAGCGCGGCCGTATCGAGGCAGCCCGCCAGGGCGTGCGCCTGAACACCGACGCCATCGACAATTCCGCCGGGGTGAACACCTCCGACGTCGAGGTCAACATCAAGATCGCGCTCGCCGGGGCGGTGACGAATGGCCGCCTCTCCGGCGAGGACCGCAACACGCTGCTGGCCGAGATGACCGATGAGGTCGGCCTGCTCGTGCTGCGCAACAACTACCTGCAGTCGCTGGCGCTGTCCCTGACCGAAGCCCAGGGGATCGCGGCGACGCCGCATCTGCGCCGGCTGATGGTCCAGCTCGAGCGCGAGGGCCGGCTCGACCGCAATGTCGAGAACCTGCCCCCGGACGCCGTCCTGATCGAACGCGAGAAGCGCGGCGAGGGCCTGACGCGGCCCGAGCTCGCGGTGCTGCTGGCCTATGCCAAGCTCGCTCTGCACGACGCCCTGCTCGAATCGGCCGTACCGGACGACCCCTATCTGAACAGCGAACTCGTTCGCTACTTCCCAAAGCCGCTGCGCGATCATTACGGAGCCGAAATCGCCGGCCACAAGCTGCGCCGCGAGATCGTCGCCACCCAGCTCGCCAATGCCATCGTCAACCGCGGCGGCCCGGCGATCGTCTCGATGCTCGCCGACCAGACCCGGGCCGAAGCGCCCGAGATCGCGGCGGCCTATGCCATCGCCCGCGATGCCTTCGACGTGATCGGGCTCAATGCCGGCATCGACGCCCTCGATGCAAAGATTCCCGGCAAGACCCAGCTCGCACTCTATGCCGCGACCCAGGAGCTGGTGGTCGACCGGATGCGCTGGTTCCTGCGCCGCGGCGTGGCCAGACCGGGCGCGATCGAGCAGATGGTGGCGCATTATGCCGCCGGCGTCTCGGCACTCACCGCCGCTTTGCCCACTCTGCTTCCCGAAGCGGCAGCCCAGGCCCGCACCGCCCGGATCGCGGCGCTGGTCGCCGAGCAGGTGCCCGAAGCGCTCGCCACCAGCGTCGCCAGCCTGCCCTGGCTGGCGCAGGCGACCGACATCGTCGACATCGCCAGCCGCAGCGGCGGCGATGTCACCGAGGTGGCGCGGATTCATTTCGCTGCCGATTCGGTCTTCGGCCTGTCGGCGCTCGCGACCTCCGCCGCCAGCGTGCCCGCCACCGATGACTACGAGCGCATGGCCCGCCAGCGCGCCGTCGAGACTCTGGCCGACGCCCATGCCGGGCTGACGCAGGAGATCGCCGCCGGCGCTACCGGTCCGGAGGCTCTCCAGGCCTGGCTGGAGCAGCGCGGCCCCGAGGCCGAGCGGACCCGCGCTACCGTTTCGGCCATTGCCATGTCGGGCCTGTCTTTGCCAAAGCTGATGGTCGCGGCCGGCATGCTGGCCGATCTGCCGCGTAGGCCGGCCTGACGGAGATCCTGCGATGACGACCGAAACCAAGCCCGGGGTGGCCGCGACGGCGCCCCGCATCGACCCCAAGCTACTGGAGATCCTGGTCTGCCCGGTCAGCAAGGCGACGCTGGAATACGACGCCGCCCGGCAGGAGCTGATCAGCCGGGCCGCCAAGCTCGCCTATCCGATCCGCAACGGCATTCCGATCATGCTGCCGGAAGAGGCGCGCCAGCTCGAAGGGTGAAAGCCGTCATGCTCGGGCTCGACCCGAGCATCTCCTGACGAGAAGTCCATCCTGCCTGAGATGGCCGGGTCAAGCCCGGCCATGACGGCTTACCCCGCCGCTACAGCATCTCGCCGCGCAACAGGCGCGGCGCCTCAGCGGAAAGCCCCGCCGCCTCGCGGATGAACATCCGTTTCAGCCCCGGCAGGCGCTCGACCACGCCGAGGCCGAGATCGCGCACCAGGCGCAACGGCGTCGAATCGTTCGAGAACAGCCGGTTCAGCCCGTCGGTGACGACCCCCATCGCCACCGTGTCGAAGCGCCGCGCCTTCTCATAGGCCTCGAGCACGTCCGCGGCGCCGGGATCGAGCCCCAGCCGGGCCGCGTCGACGATCGTCTCGGCCAGCGCCGCGACGTCCTTCAGGCCGAGATTGAGGCCTTGCCCGGCAATCGGGTGGATGACATGGGCGGCGTCGCCGAGCAGCGCCAGCCGCTCGCCGACGAAGCTGCGCGCCATGCCGAAGGACAAAGGATGCGCGCTGACCCGGCTCTCCAGCGCGATCTCGCCGAGCTGCAGGCCGAAGCGCCGTTCGACCTCGCTGAGAAGGTCGCTCTCGTCGAGCGAGAGCAGCGCTTCGACATTCTCGCTGCGTTCGGTCCAGACGATCGAGGAGCGATGGCCGAGCCGGCCGCCATCAGGCAGAGGCAGCATGGCGAAGGGGCCTGACGGCAGGAAATGCTCGACGGCAAGGCCGCCATGCGGCCGCTCATGGCCGATCGTCGCGACGATGCCGGACTGCGGATAGGACCAGCCGACCCAGCCGATCCCGGCCTTCTCGCGCAGCTTCGAGCGGGCGCCGTCGGCCGCGACCAGCAGCGCCGCCGATGTGGCCTCGCCCCCGGCGAAGACGATCTCCATCGGCCCGCCATCGGCGCAGTTGCCCGAGCGCACGCCCTCGGGGCGCAGCGTAACGCCCGCCGCCTTGGCCGCCTGGAGCAGGGCTGCGATCAATGCGCCGTTCTCCACCATATGGGCGAAGGGCTGGCCGGGCTCGGCCTCGCCATCGAAGGTCAGGAAGATCGGCCTGACGACATCCGGCGTACGGCTGTCGGTGATCTGCATCTCGGTCATCGCCGCGGCGAAGGCCTCGACCTCGTTCCAGATCCCGAGCGCGTCGAGCATGTTGCGCGCCGCGGCCGCAACCGCATAGGCACGGTTGTCGATGCGCGGGCGGGCAGCCACCGCCGGATCGGCCAGCACGACGTCGAACGCCCCGCCCAGCGCCTGCTTCACGGCCAGCGCCAGCGTCAGCCCGGCGATGCCGCCGCCCGCAATCACGATGCGCGTACTCGCGCCCCCCGGGATCTGGCTCATCCTGTTCCCCGCCTGCTGAAGCCGCCGCGCTTGACGCTGACCGGCGGCTCGTTGCTGATGCAGCTTCCGTCTTGCCCGCCGCCCGGCCGGGCTGCAAGCCTCAGCCCTGTAAGTCTTGGCCCTGCAAAGCCTCGACCCTGCAAGCCAGCCCGACAAGAGCCGCAACCGATGACCAGCGTCTCCGACAGCCTGACCTCGATCCTCGACCTGGAGGATCTCGGAAACAACCGGTTCCAGGGTCGCAGCCCCCGTGTCGGCTGGCAGCGCGTCTTCGGCGGCCAGGTCATCGGCCAGGCGCTCTACGCCGCCTGCAAGACCGTCGAGGATCGCCAGCCGCATTCCCTGCACGCCTATTTCCTGCTGCCGGGCGATCCTGAAACCCCGATCGTCTACGAGGTCGACCGCCTGCGCGACGGCCGCTCCTTCACCACCCGCCGGGTGCTCGCCTTGCAGAACGGCGCGGCGATCTTCGCCATGTCGGCCTCCTTCCAGGTCGAGGAACCCGGCTACGAGCACCAGATGCCGATGCCGGACGTGCCGATGCCGGAGGATCTGCCGGACCGGGACGGCATGGCGCGGGACATCCTGCCGCACATGCCCGAGGCGGTGCGGGCCTACTACCTGCGCGAACGGCCGATCGAGATCCGTCCGGTCGAGCTCGATCGCTACGGCTCGGGCGACAAGCGCGAACCGAAGTTCAATGTCTGGATCAAGGCGGTGAAGCCACTGCCGGACGAGCCGGCGATCCACCAGAGCGTGCTTGCCTATGCCTCCGATCTGATGCTGCTCGATTCCAGCCTGATCGCGCATGGCACCAGCGTCTTCGACCACCGCATCCAGGGTGCCAGCCTCGACCACGCGCTCTGGTTCCACCGCCCCTTCCGGGCCGATGACTGGCTGCTCTATGCCCAGGACAGCCCCTCGACCTCCGGAGCCCGGGGCTTTTCGCGCGGGCTGATCTTCGACCGGCAGGGCCGGCTTGTCGCCTCGGTGGCGCAGGAAGGCCTGATCCGCCCCCGGCCCGACCGCGACTAAGCGGCCCTGGGGACGGCCGGGCGGCGTCGCCTCCAATCCGGCTCGCGCTTCGTTGAGCGCGGTTTTGGTGCTCGCGACCGCGTTCCGCCTCGTTTTCTCGCATTCGCCTAATTTATAGGCACAACCGCTCGTTCCGCCCCGGCGGATCGTGGCGGAATCGCGGCATTGCCTTTCTTCCGGGCAGGCCGGGAGTTGGCACGCGGCTTGATTGGCGAAAGCGACGTACGCGGAGCTCTGCAGGCCCGCGAGGCGCTAACGAGCTCGCCGGACCTTCGCTCCCGGCAGCGCAACCGGGGATAACCCAGCCATGAAGATCGTGATGGCCGTCATCAAGCCGTTCAAGCTGGAGGAGGTGCGCGACGGTCTCACCGCCATCGGCGTGCACGGCCTGACCGTGACCGAGGTGAAGGGCTATGGCCGCCAGAAGGGCCATACCGAGATCTATCGCGGCGCCGAATATGCCGTGAGCTTCCTGCCGAAGATCAAGATCGAGGTCGCGGTCACCGACGAACTCGTTCCCCAGGTGATCGAGGCGATCACCGCCGCGGCCCGCACCGGCCAGATCGGCGACGGCAAGATCTTCGTTTCGTCGATCGAGAAAGCCGTGCGCATCCGCACCGGCGAGACCGACGGCGACGCCCTTTGATCCGCGACCTTTCGTCCAGGAGTTTCATGATGAATTTCAAGACCCTCACCCGGGCCGGGATGGTCGGGATGGCGCTCGCGGCGACTGCCGTTGCGGCGCTGGCGCAGACCCCTGCCGCGGCACCGGCCGCCGCCGCGGTCGCCAACAAGGGCGACACGGCATGGATGCTGGTGTCGTCGCTGCTCGTGCTGATGATGACCCTGCCGGGCCTCGCGCTGTTCTATGGCGGCCTGTCGCGCAGCAAGAACATGCTTTCGGTGATGAGCCACATCACCGCGACCGCCGCGATCATGATCATCATCTGGGTGATCTACGGCTACAGCCTCGCCTTCACCGGCGGCGGCTCGCTGACCAGCTTCATCGGCGGCTTCTCCAAGGCCTTCCTCGCCGGCGTCAGCAATGAGACGACCACGGACACCTTCACCAAGGGCGTGGTCATCCCCGAATACGTCTTCATCTGCTTCCAGATGACCTTCGCCATCATCACGCCGGCCCTGATCGTCGGCGGCCTGGTCGAGCGCATGAAGTTCTCGGCGCTGCTGCTCTTCGTCGTGCTCTGGAGCGGCTTCGTCTACTTCCCGATGGCCCATATGGTCTGGTTCAGCGAGGGCTACCTGTTCGTGCTCGGCGCGCTCGACTTCGCCGGCGGCACGGTCGTCCACATCAATGCCGGCATCGCCGCGCTGGTCGGCGCGCTCGTCCTCGGCAAGCGCATCGGCTACGGCAAGGAGCTGATGTCGCCGCATTCGCTGACCATGACCTTCATCGGCACCTCGCTGCTCTGGGTCGGCTGGTTCGGTTTCAATGCCGGCTCGAACCTCGAGGCGACGGCAGGCGCCGCGCTCGCGATGATCAACACCCTGACCGCCACGGCCGGCGCCGCGCTCGGCTGGCTCTTCATCGAGTGGATGATCAAGGGCAAGCCCTCGCTGCTCGGCATGCTCTCGGGCATCATCGCCGGCCTCGTCGCCGTCACCCCGGCCGCCGGCCTGATCGGCCCGATGGGCGCCATCGTGCTCGGTGCGATCTGCGGCGTGGTCTGCTTCTTCTTCTGCACCACGATCAAGAACGCCCTCGGCTATGACGACTCGCTCGACGTCTTCGGCATCCACGGTGTCGCCGGCATCATCGGCTCGATCGGCACCGGCATCTTCGTCTCCCCGGCGCTCGGCGGCGTCGGCGTCGCCGATTACGCGATGGGCGCGCAGGTCTGGAAGCAGACGGTCGCCGTACTCGTCGCCGTCATCTGGTGCGGCGTCGGCTCCTTCATCCTGTTCAAGATCGTCGACGCCGTCATCGGACTGCGCGTCACCTCCGACCAGGAGCGCGAGGGCCTCGACATCGCCGAGCATGGCGAGCGCGCCTACAACATGTGAACCGCCTACGGGCGTTCCACATGAAACAATCGCCCCGGCGGGAAACCGCCGGGGCTTTTTTCTGCCGGCCATCCGCAGCGCCCGTCCGGCGCCATCGGCGCAAGGTTAAGCGGGTCTTAACCTCGCCTTCCTAACCTGCGATTTCGAAGGCGGAGGCCCGGCGGCCCCCGCCTTTCCAGACATCCGGAAACACGGCCCGCCCGCATGCGCACGATCCGACGTTCCTCCTCGCTGATCGACCGCCTGCCCGATCCCGTACGGGACTTCCTTTCGCGCCGGGCGGCCGAGATCGGCGGCCTCGTGCTGCTCGCGCTGACCACCGCCGTCGCCATCTCCCTGGCGACCTGGTCGGTCGACGATCCCAGCCTCAACAACGCCACCCGCGGCGCCGTCCGCAACCTGCTCGGCCGGCCGGGCGCCATGGTCGCCGACCTCGCCATGCAGCTCATCGGCCTCGGCGTCATCGCCCTGCTGCTGCCGCCGCTGCTCTGGGCGCTGCGCCTCATCCGCGTCCATCTGTTCGATCGCAGTGCGCTCAAGCTCGCCCTCTGGGTCGCTGGTATCGTCGCCACTGCCGCCGTCGCCAGCGCCCTGCCGGCGACGCCGCGCTGGCCGCTGCCGACTGGCATGGGCGGTGTCATCGGCGATGCCCTGCTGCAGGGCACGCGCAATCTCGTCGGGCTCTCGGGCACGGCGCTCGGCGGCCTCGTCGCCTTCGTCTACGCCGGCATCGCCATCCTCGCCGTCACCGCCGCGGCCGGCTTCGGCTTCGTCGTCGACGAGGATCCCGAGACCGATGCCGACGATGATGCCGCCTGGTCCGATTCGGATGACCGCCGCGACGACGAGCCCGGCTTCGCCGTGATCCTGATCGGCTGGCTCGCCCATGGCGCCATGTCCCTGCGCGGCGCGATCCTGCGCCGCCTGCCGCAGCCGCCCCCGCTGGCGCGGGCCTCGGCGGCGCCGGCCGCCACAGCGCCTGCTCCGGCCCCGACCGGGCGGGTGCGCCGCGAGCCGCAATTCGCCGAAGGACCGGCACCCTATGCGCCGCCGGTGGTCACCCGCGATGCCCTCGCCGGTTCGTCGCGCACCGCTGCCGGCATGGCTGCGGA
>JAKFDB010000102.1:0-47407 GCA_036676315.1 Bradyrhizobiaceae bacterium | reverse complement strand
AGGAGCCAGAACCCGATCCCATCCCGAACTCGGCCGTTAAACTCCTCAGCGCTGATGGTACTGTGTCTCAAGACCCGGGAGAGTAGGTCGTTGCCGGGCCTGTCAAGGATATCCCTCATTACAATGATGAAACTAAAACGTCGTGACCGATGAAGAGATCGGACAAGGCGAATTGTTTGACGCGGGGTGGAGCAGCCCGGTAGCTCGTCAGGCTCATAACCTGAAGGTCGTAGGTTCAAATCCTGCCCCCGCAACCAAATCAAAAAACCCCGCTTCCCCTGGAAGCGGGGTTTTTTCGTTCTGAACACAAAGCTGCGGAACGCGAGCCGGGTATCGCTACGTCCGAGAATACGCCGCGGCGATTGGGATGCTCTTGGTCACGACGTAGGAGTAGTAGCGCCCGATGCCGTTTGCCGGCTCGAGCAGCCGGTCGATCAGGCGCTGATAGCTGTCGATGTCGGGCACGACCACCCGCATGATGTAGTCGATGCCGCCGCCGGTGGCATCGCAGGCGACGATGGCGGGCTCGCGGGCCACGGCGTCCTCGAAGCGGCGGAAATCCGCTTGCTGATGGCTTTTCAAGCTGATCTCGACGATCACCGTGGTGCGTGACGCGTCGGGTTCGAGATCGACGATCGCGGTATAGCCCTTGATCACGCCGGCTTCTTCCATCCGGCGCAGCCGCTCCCAGCAGGCAGCCGGCGACAGCGCCACCGTTTCGGCGAGCTTGAGCTTGGTCATGCGGCCGTCACGCTGCAGGGCTGCGACGATCTTGAGGTCGATGGGATCGAGCTTCATCTTCGGTGACCGCGCGTGCATAATGTCATGAATTCCGCTTTCTAAGAACGAGACAATCCTATGCTCCGTCAAGCCGAACGGTCTCCCGGCAACCGGCTTTCTCCGGCTTTGGAGAAGGCTGTCGCGTGGCATCCAGCCCTGGCGAAGCAAAAGGGGGCGACCAAGCACGCCGCGCTGACCGAGCGCATCATTGCCGATATCGACGCCGGGGTTCTGAAGCCGCTGGATCGAATGCCGACCCATCGCGACCTTGCCCGCGAGCTCGGCATCTCGGTCCAGACCGTCAGCCTCAGCTACAAGGAGGCCGAGCGCCTGGGCTATCTCAGCGGCGAGGTCGGGCGCGGAACCTTCGTGAAGAGCCGTGTCACCGAGCAGGCCGGACGGCTCATCCTCGACCGCAGCCCGACTGAAGTCGTCGATCTCTCGATCGTGCGCGGGGTCTATCTCGAGGCGCATGAGCTGGCCTCGCGCCAGGCGCTGGCAGCGCTGGCCGAGGACGACAACAGCGCCTTCATGCGGCCTTGCCGGCCGATCGCCGGTCTCGACCGCCACCGCGAAGCTGCACGCCTCTGGCTGGAGCCGCTCGGCGTCGAGACGTCCGCCGAGCGCGTCCTGATCACCAATGGCGCTGCGCATGCGCTCTTCCTGGCGCTGGCTTGCGTGGTCCGGGCCGGCGACCTCGTCCTGACCGAGAATCTGACCGATCACGGCGTCATTGGCCTCGCCAACATCCTCGGCTTCAGCCTCAAGGGCCTGCCGACCGACGAGGAGGGCATTCGCCCCGATGCATTCGAGGCCGCCTGCCGCGCCGGCGGCGTGCGCGCGCTCGTCCTCATCCCGACGCTGAACAACCCGACGAGCCATGTCGCTGGTCCCGAGCGCCGCCAGGCCATCGCCGAGATCGCGCGGCGTCATGGCGTCTTCGTCGTCGAGGACGAGGTCTACAAGCCGCTCATCGAGGAGACGCTGCCGTCGATTACCGCGCTGCTGCCCGAGCTCGGCTTCTTCCTGACGAGCTTCACCAAGACGGTTCTGACCGGCCTGCGCGTCGGCTATCTGGTCGTGCCGCCGCAATATTCGATCCGCGCGATCTCGATCCTGCGGGTGACGAGCTGGAGCGGCACCTATCTGCCGGCCGAGATCGCGACGCGCTGGGTCGAGGACGGTACGGCGCAGAAGCTGCTGGCCATCCAGCGCGAGGAGGCGAAGGCACGCCAGCGCATCGTTGCGGAGACGCTGGGGGCTCATGTCGCCTCGAGCCATCCGCTTTCGCTTTGCGCCTGGCTCAAGGTGCCGGCGCATTGGACCGAAGACGGCCTGGTCCGCTCGCTTGCCGACCGGCGCATCGCCGTGACCCCCTCCGATCCCTTCGTGGCCGGCGCCGGCCATGGCGGCGGCATCCGCATCTGCCTCGGTGGACGGATGAGCCATGAGCTGCTGACGCTGACGCTGGCCAGCGTGCGACAGACCTTCGAGCAACTTCCGCCGGTCTTCGACATCGGCGCGATCGGTTGAAAGCGCTTGGAAACTCAGCCCTCATCCTGAGGAGCCATTTCGCCAGAAGTGGCGTCTCGAAGGATGCTCCAGGAGGTTCCAGAGACAGCTGGAGCGCCCTTCGAGACGGCCCTTCGGGCTTCCTCAGGACGAGGGCTGCAGTTTTGAGTCAGACTCTCAGGGTAAGGGCTCAGGAGATTTCCAAGCAGGCCCTGAGAGCAGCGACGAACAGCGCGATCACCGCGCCATTATCGTTTGCGTCGCGCCTTTGTCATAATTGAATCATGACAATATAATAATTGACATGAATTTATGCCCCTCGCAGCATGACAAGCGAGAGGGGAACGACGGTGACCAAACCGCATCTCACCAGTATGGAAGCAGATCGACCGGCCGCGCCGCCGGTTTCGGTCGCGTTGCCTGACATCGAGGCTGCCGCAGCGCGCATCGCCGGCAAGGTCGTGCGCACGCCGCTCGTCGCCTCGCGCTCCCTGAGCCGCCTGTGCGGTCAGCCCGTCCATCTCAAACTCGAAACCCGCCAGCCGATCGGCGCCTTCAAGCTCCGCGGTGCGATGAATGCCGTGCTGGCATTGGACGAAGACCAGCGCCGGCACGGGCTCGTGACCGCGTCCACCGGCAATCATGGCCGCGCGGTCGCCTACGCTGCCTGTGAGCTCGGCCTTCGCGCCACGATCTGCATGTCGGCGCTGGTGCCGACGAACAAGGTCGAGGCGATCCGTTCACTCGGCGCCGAAATCCGCATTGTCGGGTGCTCGCAGGACGACGCGCAGGCCGAGGTCGAGCGATTGATCGCCGCGCACGGGCTTACCCCGATCCCGCCCTTCGACGATCCTGATGTCGTCGCGGGCCAGGGCACGATCGGTCTCGAACTGGTCGAGGACCTCCCCGATCTCGCCTGCGTGCTGATCCCGCTCTCGGGTGGCGGGCTTGCGGCTGGCATTGCGGTGGCGGCCGAGGCGCTGCGGCCTTCCGCAAGGGTGGTCGGCATCTCGATGGAGCGCGGCGCTGCCATGGCGGCAGCCATGGCGGCCGGCCGGCCCGTCGAGGTGGTCGAAGAGGAAACGCTGGCGGATTCGCTTGGCGGCGGCATCGGCCTTTCCAACCGCGTCACCTTCGCACTGTGTCGCGATCTCATCGACGAGGTCGTGCTCTTGAGCGAGGCGGAGATCGCGGCTGGTATTCGCCACGCCGCGCGGGAAGAGGGCGAAATCGTCGAGGGCGCCGGCGCAGTCGGCATCGCCGCCCTGCTTGCCGGCAAGGTCAGCCTGCATGGGCCGACGGCGATCATCGTTTCGGGACGCAATATCGACGAAACCATGCACCGGCGCATCATGTCGGGAGCGGCCGCATGAGCCGCATGCTCGTCCTCACCGAGGCGGAATTGCGCCGCATCGTCAGGCTCGACCTAAGCGCGATCGCCTGTGTCGAGGAGGCTTTTGCGGCGCTCGCGACCAAGCCCGTCGCCATGCCGCCGATCCTGCGGCTCGACATCCCCGAACATCGCGGCGAGGTCGACGTCAAGACGGCCTATGTGCCGGGCCTCGACGGTTTTGCGATCAAGGTCAGCCCCGGCTTCTTCGACAATCCCAAGCTCGGCCTGCCCAGCCTGAACGGGCTGATGATCCTGTTCAGTGCGCGCGCCGGTCTGGTCGAGGCGCTGCTGCTGGACAATGGCTACCTCACCGATGTCAGGACGGCTGCGGCTGGAGCCGTCGCGGCGCGGCATCTCGCCCGGCCGGATGCGGCGGTCGCGGCGATTTTTGGCGCCGGGATGCAGGCGAGGCTCCAGCTCGAAGCGCTGGCGCTGGTGCGGCCGATCCGCGAGGCGCGGATCTGGGCGCGCGACAAGCAGAAGGCCAGCAAGGCCGCGGCCGATCTTTCTCACAAGCTCGGCTTTCCCGTCACCGCGATTGCCGATCCTCGGGCGGCCGCAAGAGGCGCCGATATCATCGTCACCACGACGCCAAGCGAAAAACCCATCCTGATGGCCGACTGGCTCGAGCCGGGCCAGCACATCACCGCGATGGGCTCCGACAGCGAGCACAAGAACGAGATCGATCCGTCGGTTTTCGCCCGCGCGACCTATGTTGCCGACCGCCTCAGCCAGACACGGCGCCTCGGCGAACTCGCGCATGCGATCCGCACCGGCGCCGCCACGGCCGACCAGGCTTTCGCCGAACTGGGTGAGGTGATCGCCGGCAAGCGCCCCGGCCGGACGCGCGCTGACGAGATCACCCTGGCGGACCTGACCGGCACCGGCGTGCAGGACACGGCGATCGCCAATCTTGCCGCCGCCCGTGCCCGCAATGCCAGCGCCGGGCAGGCCATCGACACCAAGGCCGAAGCTGGAGATGCAGCGTGACCGTGACCCTGAATTTCACGCGCGAGGAATATGCCGAGCGCCTCGCCAAGACCCGGTCCGCCATGGAGCGGGCCGGCGTCGAGCTGATGATCGTCACCGACCCCTCAAACATGCATTGGCTCACCGGCTATGATGGCTGGTCGTTCTACGTCCATCAATGCGTGCTGGTGCCGCCTACCGGCGAGCCGATCTGGTATGGCCGCAAGCAGGATGCGAACGGCGCCAAGCGCACCGCCTATCTCGGCCATGACAACATCATCGGCTATCCCGACCATTATGTTCAGTCGACCGAGCGCCATCCGATGGATCTGCTGGCGCAGATCATCGCCGAGCGCGGCTGGGACAAGCTCCCAATCGCGGTCGAGATGGACAATTACTACTTCTCGGCGGCCGCCTTCGCCTCCCTGCAGAAGCATCTGCCGAATGCCCGCTTCAAGGATGCCGGCGGGCTGGTGAACTGGCAGCGGGCGGTCAAGAGCAAGGCCGAGCTCGATTACATGCGCAAGGCCGGCCGCATCGTCGAATTGATGCACCAGCGCATCGTCGAGGTTGTAGAGCCCGGCATGCGCAAATGCGATCTCGTCGCCGAGATCTACGATGCCGGCATTCGCGGCACGCCCGAATTCGGCGGGGATTATCCGGCGATCGTGCCGCTGCTGCCCTCAGGCGCCGATGCCTCCGCGCCGCACCTGACCTGGGACGACAAGCCGATGCGATCAGGCGAAGGCACCTTCTTCGAGATCGCCGGCGCCTATAAGCGCTACCATTGCCCGCTCTCGCGCACCGTCTTCCTGGGCAAGCCGACGCAGGCCTTCCTCGACGCCGAGAAGGCGACGCTTGAAGGCATGGAAGCCGGCCTCGCCGCGGCAAAGCCGGGCAACAGCTGCGAGGACATCGCCAACGCCTTCTTCGCGGTGCTGAAGCGCTACGGCATCATCAAGGACAACCGCACCGGCTATCCGATCGGCCTGTCCTATCCGCCCGATTGGGGCGAGCGCACCATGAGCCTGCGCCCCGGCGACCGGACCGAGCTCAAGCCCGGCATGACCTTCCATTTCATGACCGGTCTCTGGCTCGAGGATATGGGCCTCGAGATCACCGAAAGCATCGCTATCACGCAGACGGGCGTCGAATGCCTGTCGAACGTGCCGCGCCAACTCTTCGTCAAGGGGTGAGCGCATGCTGACCGCCTCGCCCCGTCCCTCGCCGATGACGCCCACGGTCGATCTGTCGGCGCAGGGCGTTCAGCATGGCCATCTACGCCTGCCCTATAGCCGCGACGACAGCGCCTGGGGCTCGGTGATGATCCCGATCTGCGTGATCGCGAATGGCGATGGCCCGACCGCGCTGCTTATCGGCGCGAACCATGGCGACGAATATGAGGGGCCGGCGGCGCTGTTCGAGCTGGCGCGCGCGCTCGACCCGGCTGAGGTCTCGGGCCGGGTGATCATCCTGCCGGCGCTGAACTATCCGGCCTTCCGCGCGGGAACGCGCACTTCGCCGATCGACAAGGGTAATATGAACCGCAGCTTTCCGGGCCGGCCGGATGGAGGCGTGACCGAGAAGATCGCCGACTACGTCACGCGCCATCTCCTGCCGCTCGCCGATATCGTGCTCGACTTCCACTCCGGCGGCAAGACGCTCGACTTCCTGCCCTATGCCGCGGCGCATGAATTGCCGGACAAGGCGCAGGAAGCACGCTGCTTTGCGGCGGTTGCCGCCTTCTCCGCGCCCTACTCGATGAAGATGCTCGAGATCGACGCCGTCGGCATGCTCGACACCACCGTCGAGGAGATGGGCAAGGTCTTCGTCACGACCGAGCTCGGCGGCGCCGGAACCGCGAGTGCGCGCAGTATCGGCATCGCCCGCCGCGGCGCCGCCAACCTGCTCAGGCACGCCGGCATCCTCGCTGGAGCGCCTGAGACTACGCCGACCCGTTGGCTCGACATGCCCTCGAACGACTGCTTCAGCTTCGCCGGAGATGACGGGCTCATCGCCTTCGCGCACGACCTCGGCGAGTCCGTGCGCGCCGGCGAGGTGATCGCCCGGGTCTATCCCGTCGGCAAGACCGGGCTCGCCCCGGCCGAGTACCGGGCCGCCATGGACGGCATCCTCGCCGCCCGCCACGTCCCCGGGCTGATCAAGGCCGGCGACTGCCTCTCCGTGCTCGCCGTGCTGAGGGAGGCGCCCTGACCCGTTCGGCCGGGCGACCGGTCCAAGCCAATCCGCCGGCGCAAAGACGCCAGGTAAGCCGAAGCAATCGGCATGCGGAGAAACATCAACCAGAGGAGAATGCAGATGCCGTTTCTGAAGATTTCGGGAATCTCCGCCGTAGCTCTCGCCATTGGCCTGTCCGGTGCCGGCGCCACCACTCTCAAGGACGTCAAGGACCAGGGCTATATCCGCGTCGCGACCGCCAATGAGGTGCCCTATTCCTACATGAAGGATGACGGCACTTCGGCCGGCATCGGTCCCGACGTCGCCAATGCCGTGCTGAAGAAGCTCGGTGTCGCCGAGGCCAACTGGTCCGTCACGCCGTTCGGGACGCTGATCCCCGGCCTCAAGGCCAAGCGCTTCGATTTCGTCGCCGCCGAGCAGAACATCTCGCCCGAGCGCTGCAAGCAGGTCTCCTTCACCGAGCCGAACTCGTCCTATGGCGAGGGATTGCTGGTGAAGAAGGGCAATCCGAAGAAGCTCACCACCTATGCCGACATCGCCAAGGATCCGTCGCTGAAGGTCGCGGTCGTGTCCGGGGCGAACAATATCGACTTCCTGCGCGCCGTCGGCGTCAAGGACAGCCAGGTGATCTTCATCACCGCCAATGCCGACGCGCTCGCCACCGTGCAGAGTCGCGCCGACGCCTATGCCGCGACCGAGCTCACCGTCGCCTCGCTCGCCAAGGGCCAGGCCAATGTCGAGCAGGTCGCGCCCTTCACCGACCCGGTGGTCAACGGCAAGCCGGTCCGCAATTTCGGCGGCTTCGCCTTCCGGCCCGAGGACAAGGAGTTGCGCGACGCCTTCAACGCCGCCCTCGTCGAATTCCGCAAGGGCGACGAGTACAAGAAGATCCTCGGCAATTACGGATTGTCCGAGGCCAGCATTAAGGCGGCGGCGGAGCGCAAGGTCGAGGAGCTTTGCGCCGGCAAATAAGGCGCTAGCCGCCATCGTTCCGCCCGCCGCCTCCGGCGGGCGGAGCTCTGTGTCCGTTTCGACGCTCTTGCGGAGTCTGCTGGATGGAGTGGCTGTCCTATCTGCCTGCGCTCTCGCGCGGCGCGCTCGTCACCGCGGCGATCACGCTGGCGGCGATCGCGATTGGCGCGGTCGCCGCCTTCGTGGCCGGCATCGCCCGCGTCGAGGGCGGGCGCGTGCTGTCGACGGTTGCGCTCTGCTATACCGAGCTCTTCCGCGGCACTTCGCTGCTCGTCCAGCTGTTCTGGTTCTACTATGCCTTGCCACTCGTCGGGATCAGCTTCGAGCCCGTCGCCACCGGCATTCTCGTCCTCTCCCTGCATGTCGGCGCCTATGGCTCGGAGATCGTGCGCGGCGCGCTGCAATCGGTCTCGGTGCAGCAGCATGAGGCGGCGCGGGCGCTGAATTTCGGCCGCGCCCAGACGCTTCTCCATATCACCCTGCCGCAGGCGCTGGTCGAGATGATGCCGGCCTTCGGAAATCTCGCCATCGAGACCCTGAAGCTGTCCTCGCTGGTCTCGCTGATCTCGATCGCTGACCTGACTTTCCGGGCGCAGTCGATCCGCAACCTCACCCTCGACAGCGCCGGCGTCTACAGCCTGACACTCGTCGGCTATTTCGCGATGTCGCTGGTGCTGATGCTGGTCATGCGGCTGATCGAGCGCTGGGTCCGGCGCGGCGCGGCCTTCCCGCGCGCGGCGCATTCGTGAGGCTGACATGATGTACGGCTTCGAATGGGACACGACGACGCCGCTGACCTACGCGTCCTCGATCCTGCCGATCATTCTCATCGGCCTCACCGTGACGCTGCAGGCGGCTGCGGCTGGCTTTGCGATCGCGCTGGTGCTCGGCCTCGTCTTCGCGCTGCTCCGTCGTAGCCGGCTCACGGCCGTATCCTGGACGACGGCCATCATCGTCGAATTCCTGCGCGACACGCCGCTCTTGGTGCAGCTCTTCTTCCTCTATTACGTGCTGCCGGATTACGGCATCACCCTGCCGGCTTTCCTTACCGGGGCGCTCGCGCTCGGGCTGCAATATTCGGCCTATACCTCGGAAGTCTATCGCGGCGGCATCGAAGCCGTGCCGCGCGGGCAATGGGAGGCCGCGACCGCGCTGAATCTCTCCCGGCTGCAGACCTATCGCGACATCGTCGTGCCGCAGATCGTACCGCGCATCCTGCCGGCGATGGGCAATTATCTCGTCGCCATGATCAAGGAGACGCCGGTGCTTTCCATCGTCACCGTGCTCGAGATGATGGGGCTCGCCAACATGATCGGTGAGCGCACCTTCGAATATTTGGTGCCGCTGACCATGGTGGGCCTGATCTTCCTTCTCCTCACGCTGATCTGCTCGGCCGGCCTGCACCGGCTGCAGAAGGCGCTGCCGAAAGCAGGGATCCCGCTGCGATGACCGAGACCTCCAAGGTTGCCATCGACCCACAGCCGCCGATCATCGAGTTCGCCGGCGTGACCAAGCGCTTCGGCGCCCTGACGGTCCTCGACGACTTCAACTTCAGCGTCGCCCGCGGCGAGAAGGTCACGCTGATCGGCCCGTCGGGCTCGGGCAAGTCGACGGTGTTGCGCATCCTGATGACGCTCGAACCGTTCCAGGAGGGGCGGCTGACGCTGGCCGGCATGCCCTATCACGAGCCGAATGCCGGCGGCCCGTTCAAGGCCTCGGATAGTCATCTGCGCCAGATCCGCAGCCATGTCGGCATGGTCTTCCAGAGCTTCAACCTGTTCCCGCACATGACCGTGCTGCGCAATGTCGTCGAGGCGCCGCTACGCGTGCTCGGCCTGCCGCGCGGCGAGGCCGAATGCCGGGCGGTCGACCTGCTCGCCATGGTCGGTCTCGCCGACAAGAAAGACCACTATCCCGCGCAGCTTTCCGGCGGCCAGCAGCAGCGCGTCGCCATCGCGCGGGCGCTCGCCATGCGCCCGCGTGTGCTGCTCTTCGACGAGCCGACCTCGGCGCTCGACCCGCAACTCGTCGGCGAGGTGCTCGCCGTCATCCGCGGCCTCGCCAGCGAGCACGACCTCACCATGCTGCTCGTCACCCATGAGATGCGCTTCGCCCGCGAGGTCTCCGACCGGGTCTGCTTCTTCGACAAGGGCCGGATCTGCGAACAAGGCGAGCCCGAGCGCATCTTCAGCGCGCCCGAGCAGCCCCGCACCCGTGAATTCCTGGCCTCGGTGCTGGGATGAACCGGCGCCGACAATCTATCGGCGCTGCCTTGAACTTCCGAGACTGTTTCGGCGCAAGGCCGGCACTTCGAAGACAGTCTCGCCAGCTTTCCACCTAGCCTCGTCGTCAATCGAGGGAGGATGGTCATGAACGCAATGACGAGCACGGCAAGGCGCGAAGCCGGGATCGCCAAACCGGCAGAGCATCCCGGCCTGTCGCGCCTCGCCGATCGCCGCCTGCTGCGGCAGCTTTCCTATATCGACGGGCACTGGACCGCCGCGCCCGGCGGCGAGACCTTTTCGGTGAACGAACCCGCGACCGGCGCCCTCGTCGCGCAGGTCGCTGCACTCGGCGCGGCCGAGGCGACGCAGGCGATCGAGGCGGCTCACGCAGCCTTCCCGGCCTGGAAAGCGCTGCTGCCGCAAGAGCGCGCCGTGCTGCTGCGGCGCTGGCATGCCGGGATGCTCGCAGCGGCCGAGGACCTCGCTTTGCTGATGACGCTGGAGCAGGGCAAGCCGCTGGCGGAATCGCGCGGCGAGATCGCCTATGCCGCCGACTTCATCGCCTATTACGCCGAGGAGGCGCTGCGGGTGAATGCCGAGGGTGTGACCAGCCATCTGCCGGGCGCGCAGATGTCGCTGTCGCGCGAGCCGGTCGGGGTCGCAGCCTTGCTGACGCCCTGGAACTTCCCCTCCGCCATGCTGACGCGCAAGGCCGCGGCGGCGCTCGCCGCCGGCTGCACCATCGTCGCCCATCCCTCATCGCATACGCCGCTCTCGGCGCTGGCGCTGGCCGAGCTCGCCGACCGCGCCGGCCTGCCGGCGGGCGTCTTCAACATCGTCACCGGCGACGCCGCCCCGATTGCCGAGACCTACTGCGCCGACACCCGCGTGCGCGCTGTCAGTTTCACCGGCTCGACCGAGATCGGCCGGATCGTCGCCCGCAATGCGGCTACGACCGTCAAGCGGGTGGTGATGGAGCTCGGCGGCCATGCTCCGCTGATCGTCTTCGACGATGCCGATCTCGACCGCGCCGTTGCGATCGCCATCGATGCCAAGTTCGCGACCTCCGGCCAGGATTGCCTCGCCGCCAACCGGATTTATGTGCAGCGCGGCCTCTACGAACGCTTCTGCGCCGCCTTCGCCAAGAAGGTTGCAGTGCTGCGCGTCGGCTCCGGGCTGGAGGACGGCGTCGAGATCGGCCCGCTGATGCACGCCGCCGCCAAGCGGAAAGCGGAAGCCCAGATTGCCGACGCACTGCTGCGCGGCGCAAGGCGGCTGACGCCGGAGCGCGCCGCGCCCGGCCCGCTCTTCCTGATGCCGACGGTGCTCGCCGACGTGCCGGACGAGGCGGCGATCATGCGCGAAGAAACCTTCGCGCCGGTCGCCGCCGTCGCGCCCTTCGAGAGCGAGGACGAGGTCATCGCCCGCGCCAACGACACCGAATATGGCCTCGTCGCCTATGTCGTGACGCGCGACGGCGCTCGCGCCGCGCGAATGGCCAAGGCGCTCGATTACGGCATGGTCGCGGTCAACCGCGTCAAGATCACCGGTGCGCCGATCCCCTTCGGCGGGATGAAGCAGTCCGGCCTCGGCCGCGAAGGCTCGCGCCACGGCCTCGAGGCCTTCACCGACCTCAAATATGTCTGCCTCGATCTGAACTGAGGCGTCCTTTTTCCCGTTTCCGCGAAGGATCACTGCGATGCTCGACCAACCCGCCCGCACCGACAACGAACTGGACGCCTGGGACCGCGACCATTTCTTCCATCCCTCGACCCATATGGGCCAGCATGCCCGCGGCGAGACGCCGAACCGCATCATCACCGGTGGCGAGGGCGTCTACATCGTCGACCGCGACGGCAAGAGGAGCCTCGACGCCTTCGCCGGGCTCTATTGCGTCAATGTCGGCTATGGCCGCAAATCGATCACCGATGCGATCGCCGAGCAGGCGGCGAAGCTGCCCTATTACCACGCCTATGTCGGTCATGGCTCGGAGCCGTCGATCAAGCTCGCCAAGATGGTGGTGGAGCGCGCGCCCAAGGGCATGAGCCGGGTCTTCTTCGGGCTCTCGGGGTCGGACGCCAACGAGACCAATCTCAAGCTGGTCTGGTACTACAACAACGTCCTGAAGCGGCCCGAGAAGAAGAAGATCATCTCGCGCTGGCGCGGCTATCACGGCTCGGGCGTGATGACCGGCAGCCTCACCGGCCTTGCCGCCTTCCACAATCTCTTCGACCTGCCGAAGGCGCCGGTTCTGCATACCGAGGCGCCCTATTACTTCCGCAGGGCCGATCGCAGCCTCAGCGAGGAGCAATTCTCGCAGCATTGCGCCGACAAGCTCGAGGAGCTGATCCAGGCCGAGGGGCCGGAGACGATCGCCGCCTTCATCGGCGAGCCGGTGCTCGGCACGGGCGGTATCGTGCCGCCGCCCGCCGGCTACTGGGCGAAGATCCAGGCGGTGCTCAGGAAGCACGATATCCTGCTGATCGCGGACGAGGTGGTCACTGGTTTCGGGCGTCTCGGCAGCATGTTCGGCTCGGGCCATTACGGCATCGAGCCGGATCTCATCACCATCGCCAAGGGCCTGACCTCGGCCTATGCGCCGCTCTCCGGCGTCATCGTCGCCGAGAAGCTCTGGCGCGTGCTGGAGCAGGGCTCGGATGAGTACGGCCCGATCGGTCATGGCTGGACCTATTCCTCGCATCCGCTTTGCGCGGCGGCCGGCGTCGCCAATCTCGAACTCGTCGACGAGCTCGATCTGGTGCGCAATGCCGGGGAGGTCGGCGCCTATTTCAATGCGGCGCTGCAGGACGCCGTCGGCGGCCATCGCCATGTCGGCGAGGTCCGCGGCGAGGGCCTGCTGGCGGCGGTCGAATTCGTCCGCGACAGGGATGACCGGGTCTTCTTCGACGCTTCGGAGAAGGTTGGACCGCGGATCGCGGCCGCACTGCTGGAACAGGGCGTCATCGCCCGCGCCATGCCGCAGGGCGATATCCTCGGCTTCGCACCACCGCTATGCCTGACCAGGCAGGAGGCTGATGAGGTTGTCGGCGCAACGCGACGCGCAATCGAGGCGGTGGCAGCGACGCTTTAGCGCCTGCGGTTTTTCGGCGGAACCACGCAGTCATCCTGGACAAGCCGCGAAGCGGCGCTGATCCGGGATCCATCGTAGGGCGCCGGAGCCTTATGATGGATCCCGGGCCGAGCTTCGCTCGCCCAGGATGACGGCGGTGGTTCCGAGTGAAAACAACAGACTCTAGCGCCGGGCCCAGTCCCCGGGTCTGCGCTCACGCTGCCCGAGTGCGTGACGCCTGCTAGTTCATGCGTTCGTCCTGCATCTCGATGGCATTCGCCAGCACGCGGACGACATGCACCGCTTCGCGTCCGGCGCCGTCGTGGATCTGGTGGCGGCAACTCGTGCCGTCGGCGACGACGAGATCGTCGGCCGCGGCCTTGCGGATGGCCGGCAACAGCGAGAGCTCGCCCATCGCCAGAGAGACATCGATCGTCGCGGCGCCATAGCCGAAGGCGCCCGACATCCCGCAGCAGCTCGATTCGATCGGCCTGACCTCGAGGCCGGGCACGGCGCGCAAGGTCGCCTCGACCGCGCCCATCGCGTCGAAGGCCTTCTGGTGGCAATGGCCGTGCAGATGCGCGACACGCCCGCCTTGGTCACGCAATGGCAGCTTCGTCGTACCGGCCGCGATATCCGCCGCGAGCAGTTCCTCGATCAGCAACGCCGCCTTGGCCAGCGGCTCGACCTCGGCCTTCGGCAACAGCGCGCCGAACTCGTCGCGGAAGCTCATCAGGCAGGAGGGTTCGAGCCCGACGACCCGCGCCCCCTTGGCGACGTAGGGCGCGAGCGCATCGAGCGTCCGCCGCGCCTCGGCGCGGGCTTCGTCGACTAGCCCGGCCGAGAGGAAGGTGCGCCCGCAGCAGAGCGGCCGGCTGCCATCCTTCGCCGCGGCGCGATGTAAGCGATAGCCGCCGGCAAGCAGCACGCGCTCGGCCGCCTCCAGGTTCTCGCGTTCGAAATAGCGGTTGAAGGTATCGCCGAAGAGCACGATGTCGCGGCCATCACCTCGCACAGCGGAGGGGTCGGAGGGCGCGGCGGCCTCGCGCCAGGGCGCGCGCCAGACCGGCAGCGAGCGCCGCGCCGAGAAGCCGAGCCAGCTTTCGCTGAGCTTCGCCAGCAACGGGATACGATCGCGCAGATTCATCAATGGCGCGAGCTTCGCGGCGGTCGGCGCATAGCGCGGCAGATAGGCGATCAAGCGTTCCTTCAGCGGCAGGCCGTGCTTGCCATGGTAGTGATGCAGGAACTCGACCTTCATCCTCGCCATGTCGACGCCGGTCGGGCAGTCGCGCTTGCAGCCCTTGCAGGAGACGCAGAGATCGAGCGTCTCCTTCATCTCGGGTGAGGTGAAGGCGTCGGGACCAAGCTGACCGGAGATGGCGAGCCGCAGCGTATTGGCCCGGCCGCGGGTCAGGTGCTGCTCGTCGCGCGTCGCCCTATAGGACGGGCACATCGTGCCGCCCGCCATCTTCCGGCAGGTGCCGTTGTTGTTGCACATCTCGACCGCGCCGCCGAGGCCGCCCCAGTCGGACCAGTCGAGCGCGGTCTCCATCGGTACCGGCGTGGCGTAGCCGGGTGCGAAGCGCATGAGGCTACGATCGTCCATATGGTAGGGCCGGACGATCTTGCCGGGATTGAGATGGTTGTCCGGATCGAAACCGTCTTTCACCGCCTCGAAGGCGCGGGTCAGCGGTCCCCCGAACATCGGCTCGACGAAGTCCGAGCGCGAGATGCCGTCGCCATGCTCGCCGGAGAACGAGCCCTTGAAGCGGCGCACCAGCTCGCAGGCCTCCTCGGCGATGCCCCGCATCGCCTTCACGCCGGCTTCCGTCTTCATGTTGAGGATCGGGCGCACATGCAGGCAGCCGACCGAGGCATGCGCATACCAGGTGCCGCGCGTGCCGTGCCGCTCGAACAGGGCGGTGACCGCGTCGGTGTAATCGGCGAGGTGCTCGAGCGGGACGGCGCAGTCCTCGATGAAGGAGACCGGCTTCCCGTCGCCCTTCATCGACATCATGATGTTGAGGCAGGCCTCGCGCACCTCCCAGACCGGCTTCTGCCGGGCCGGTTCGATGACCTCGACCACCGCATCCGGGAAGCCGTGATCGGCCATGCACTGGTCGAGCCGCCTGAGATCGGCTTTCAGCGCGGCGAGATCGTCGCCGGCGAACTCGACCAGCAGCAGGCAGTTCGGCTTGCCCCGGGTGATGTCGGCGAGCGTGCGCACGAAGAGCGGGATGTCGGCGCCCAGTACCAGCACATTGTTGTCGACGAGCTCGACCGCCGCCGGCCCGAGCGCGACGAGGTGCTGCGTCGTCTCCATCGCGGCGCGGAAATTCGGGAAATGGCAGACGCCCATGACGCGATGCGCCGGCAGGGGCGAGAGCTTCAAGGTCGCCTGCGTCGTCAGCGCCAGCGTGCCCTCCGAGCCGACCAGCAGATGTGACAGGTTCGGTCGCGGCACGATCAATTCGTCGAGATTATAGCCGCCGACGCGCCTTTGCACTTTTGGGAAGATCGCCTCGATCTCGCCCCGATGACGGTCTGCCAGCGCCAGCATGGTCTCCATCAGCGCCCGTGCCCGCGGCGAGGCGTTGTCGCCGACCGCGCTTTCGCCTAGCGCGAAGGGCTCGCCATCATGGAACATCGCCTTCAGGCCGACGACATTGTCGACCGTCTTGCCGTAGCGCAGCGAGCGCGCGCCCGACGAGTTGTTGCCGACCATGCCGCCGATCGTGCAGCGGCTCGCCGTCGAGGGCTCGACCGGGAAGAAGAGGCCGTCCTTCTTCACATGCGAATTGAGCGCCTCCAGCACGATGCCGGGCGCGACCGAGACGGTGCGGTTCGCCGGGTCATAGTCGCGGACCGCGTTGAAATGCCGGCTCATGTCGAGGATCAGCGCGTCGCCGATCGGCTGGCCGTTCTGCGAGGTGCCGCCGCCGCGCGCGATCACCGGCACGCTATGTTCGGCGGCGATCGTCAGCGCCGCAGCGAGGTCGGCCTCGCTCTTCGGGAAGGCGACGCCTTGCGGGACAATCTGGTAGATCGAGGCATCGGTGGCGTAGCGCCCGCGGGTGAAGGCGTCGAAACGGACCTCCCCTTCCAGCGCCTGCGACAGCTTGCGTTCGAAGCCGAGATTGCGCGAACCCTGCTTGGCAAAGGGAGCGTGGTTCATCGCGTCATTCGTCCATTCCAGTTCGAGTCATCCCGGGTCTCCCTGCGGTCGCCCGGGATGACAGCGCTTTTGCTTGGAAGCGACATGCTGTTAGGCCGCCTCGGCCGCCTTTGCCTCTCGCCCTTTGCCGCGCAGCGCCGCGAGCACATCGCTGGCCGGCCCCCAGCATAGCAGCAGCAGAGCGAGCACGACGAGCGTTGCGACCAGCCCGTTCGCCCAGAAGACGCCGAGCGAGCCGCCCGAGCCGAGCAGCGCCTGGCGGAAGGCGTCCTCGGCCCGGTCGCCGAGCACCAGCGCCAGGATCATTGGCGCGAGCGGGAAGTCGAGCTTCTTGAAGACATAGCCGACGACGCCGAAGATCAGCATCAGCCAGATGTCGAAGATCGAATTCGAGATCGTGTAGGCGCCGATCGCGCAGACGATCAGGATCACCGGCGCGACATAGGAGAACGGGATCCGCATGATCGCCGCAAAGAGCGGCACCGTCGCCAGCACGATGATCAGGCCGGCGAGATTGCCGAGATACATCGAGGCGATCAGCCCCCAGACGAATTCCTTCTGCTCGACGAACAGCATCGGCCCGGGCTGCAGCCCCCAGACCAGCAGACCGCCGAGCAGCACAGCCGCCGTCGCCGAACCGGGAATGCCGAGCGCCAGCATCGGCAGCAGCGCGCTGGTGCCAGCCGCGTGCGCGGCGGTCTCCGGCGCCAGCACGCCCTCGATCTCGCCCTTGCCGAAATTCTTGCCCCGCTTCGAGAAGCGCTTGGCGAGGCCATAGCCCATGAAGGAGGCGGCGATGGCGCCGCCCGGCGTCACGCCCATCCACATGCCGACGACCGCCGAGCGCAGCAGCGTCGCCCAGTAGCGCGGCAGGCCGGCCCAGGTCCGCAGCACCACCTTCAGGTCGATCTTCGCCTGCTTGCCCTTGAACACCAGCCCTTCCTCGACCGTCAGCAGGATTTCGCTGACGCCGAACAGGCCGATCACCACGATCAGGAAGTCGAAGCCGCGCATCAGCTCGGTCGAGCCGAAGGTCATGCGCAGATCGCCGGAGATCGAATCGAGGCCGACCGCGGCGAGCAGGAAGCCGATGCAGAGCGAGGCGATAATCTTGGCGCGGTTCTCCCGGCCCATGCCGATGAAGGAGCAGAAGGTCAAAAGGAAGACCGCGAAGAACTCGGCCGGGCCGAATTTGAGCGCGAACTGGGCGACCAGCGGTGCGACGAAGGTGATCAGCACGACGCCGGAGAGCGCGCCGATGAAGGAGGCGGTGAAGGCCGCCGTCAGCGCTTCTGCCGCCTTGCCCTGCACCGCCATCGGGTAGCCGTCGAAGGTGGTCGCGACCGACCAGGCCTCGCCGGGGATGTTGAACAAGATCGAGGTGATCGCGCCGCCGAATAGCGCGCCCCAGTAGATCGAGGAGAGCAGGATGATCGCCGAGGTCGGGTCCATGCCGAAGGTCAGCGGCAGCAGGATCGCGACGCCGTTGGGCCCGCCGAGGCCCGGCAGCACGCCGACGACGATGCCGAGGATGACGCCGACCGCCATGAAGCCGATATTGTGCCAGGAGAGCGCGACCTGGAAGCCGGCGATGAGCGAGGCGAGATCGTCCATCGATTACCCTTCAGTAGCCGAGCGCGGCTTCGAGCGGGCCCTTCGGCAGGGGCACGCGGAACTGCAATTCGAAGACCCAGAAGCAGACGAGCGGCACGAGCAGGGCGGTCAGCAGGACCGACCACCAGCGCGAGGTCCCGACCACCGTCATGAAGGCGATGATGAACAGCGCCGAGGCGACATAGAGCCCGAGCGGCTGGATCAGCGCGACGAAGAGAATGAGCGGCCCCAGCACCCTGACGACTTGGCGCAGCTGCTCATAGGTGACGAACACCCCATCCGGACGGCGGAAGGACTGCCAGAGGATGAAGAGCGAAGCGGCAAGGAAGATCCAGCCGACACGGGCCGGGAAGAAGCCGTTCTGCGGGCCGCCATCCCAGCCGGCGCCGCGCCCATGCGAATCGTAGAGCACGATGACAGCCAGTCCGATCAGCAGCAGCGCCGTGACGATCTCGACCGGGCGGCGCGAGATGCCGGGTTCGGGTGTTTCGGTTTCGCTAGGGCTCGACACTCTGCGTCTCCTCCGTCCGTCATCCCGGACAAGCCGCGTTCGCGGCGCTGATCCGGGATCCATGCCTGAACCGTGCCGGCATGGATCCCGGGTCTTCGCTTCGCTACGCCCGGGATGACCCGGACTGGAGGCGGCGAAGGCTTACGTCACGACGAGCCGCTCACTTCGCCATGAAGCCGGCTTCGGTCATCAGCCGCTCGTGCTTTGCCTCGTCCGCCTTCAGGAAGGAGATGAAGGCCTCGCCGTCGCGGTAATCCGGCGCCAGTGCATTGCGGGCGAGATATTCCTTCCACTCCGGCGTCTCGGAGACCTTCTTGAACATGTCGACATAGAAGGCCTGCTGGTCCTTGCCGACCTTGCCGGGCATGAACATGCCGCGCAGCATCTGGTAGCTGACATTGAGCCCCTGCGAGGCGCAGGTCGGAATGTCGGCCCAGGACTGCCCGTCCGCGACCTTCTCGCTATAGACCATCTTCTGCTCGGCGAAGACGCAGAGCGGGCGGGTGGCGCCGCCGCGCCAATTGGCGAGATCCTCGGCCGGGTTGTTGGTGGTGGCCTCGACATGCCCGCCCGACAATTGCGTCGAGGCCTGGCCGCCGGAGGTGTAGGGGATATAGGCGAACTTGGTGCCGCCCTGCTTCTCCATGGCGAAGACGAGCAGGTTGTCCTCGCGCTTGGACGAGGTGCCGCCGATCTTCATCGCCGGGCTCGCAGCTTTCGCCGCCGTCATCAGGTCGCCTGCACTCTTGTAGGGCGCCTTGGCGTTGACCCAGAGCAGGAAGGAATCCTGGGCCAGCATCGCGACCGGGGTGTAGTCGGTCCAGTTCAGCGCCAGCTTGGTCGCCATCGGCGTCATGAAGATGCCGCTCGAGGTGGTGATCAGCTTGTGCGGGTCGCCCGCCGATTTCTGGATGTCGAGCATGCCCTCGGCGCCGCCGGCGGCCGGCTTGTTGACGACGATGATCGGCTGCTTGGTGAACTGGTGCTTCTGGATGATGCCCTGGATCGTCCGCGCCATCTGGTCGGAGGCGCCACCTGCCGAGAACGGCACCACGATCTCGACCGGCTTGTTGGGCTCCCAGGCGGCCGCTTGCCCGATGCCGGCGGCCAGAATTGCGGTCGCGGCCAGCCATTGCTGCTTCATGATCGCTCCCTCCCGATGATTGCGCTCTGACGGCGCGATGGGGGGGGAGCTTAGACAAAAAATTTTTGCATTCAATCTGAAAAATGGAAACGCAAGGATTGGCGGCGATAGCTGCCATCATTTTCGGGCGAAGCGAAGCGCGGACCCGAGAATCTCAGGACCAGGGGGCGCCGGTTTCCGAGGTGGGCGGGTCAAGCCCGAGCGTGACGCCGTCAAATAACGGCCCCTTCACCCAGCCGTCGCCTGCGCCGCCTTCCGCTTGTTGCGCAGATGCAGGAACAGGATGTCGGAGAGCTCCGAACCGGCGCGCCGCCGCAGCGCATCGAGGATCGTCTCATGCTCGCGCATCGCCTCGCCCCAGCGGTCGCGATCCTTGGCGAGATTGGCCGAATAGCGCACCCGCCGGATTCGGCCGGCGAGGCTGGCATAGGTCGCCGCCAGCGTGGCATTGCCGGCTGCCGCGACGATCGACTGGTGGATCGCCTGGTTGCAATGGAAATAGCCATGCATGTCGCGGTGCAGGTAAAAGCGGTACATATCATGGTGCATTCGCTCGATTTCGGCGAATTCAGCCTCTGAAATCCGCTCGCAGGCCAAGCGTCCCGCCAGCGCCTCGAGCCCGCCCATGACATCGAAGAGCTCGCGGACATCCTCGGGGCTGAGCTCGCGCACCCGCGCGCCGCGATTGGGCAGAAGCTCGATCAGCCCCTCGGCCGCCAGCACCTTGAGCGCCTCGCGCAGCGGGGTGCGCGAGATGTTGAAACGCTCGCACAGCGCCCGCTCGGGGACGCGCGCGCCATCGGCGAGATTGCCCTCGACGATGAAGTCGCGCAGCGCAACCAGCAGCCCCTCATGCAGCGAGGCAGCCGGCTTCGCCGCCTCGGCCGGCGCCGGGCCTTGCTCATCGAGAGTGTCGAGAAAGGTCTCGCTCATGCATCATCGCTAAGTCGGCTCGGGTCGCCTGTCGAGCCCGATTGCACGTAATCAGTATACCATAGCGCAGTTGATCTTCCAAAAAATGAATGCAAAATATCCGGCAATGGCGCAACGGCGCCCGGCCCCTCTGGGAGGATAGATCATCATGCAAGGGCGTCATTTCCTGCACATTCCCGGCCCGAGCCCGATTCCGGACCGGATCCTGCGCGCCATCGCGATGCCGATCATCGACCACCGCAGCGCCGAGTTCGCCGCGCTCGGGAAAGAGGTGCTGGAGGGCAGCAAGACCATCTTCAAGACGACGCAGCCGGTGGTGATCTACCCCTCATCGGGAACCGGCGCCTGGGAGGCGGCGATCGTCAACACGCTCTCGCCCGGCGACACGGTGCTGATGGCGGAGACCGGCCATTTCGCGACGCTGTGGAAGCAGATCGCGACGCGTTTCGGCATCGAGGTCGAATTCATCCCGGGCGACTGGCGCCGTGGCGCCGATCCGGCCGCGATCGAGGCGAAACTCGCCGAGGACAAGGCGCACAAGATCAAGGCCGTCATGGTCGTCCACAACGAAACGTCGACCGGCGCCACGAGCCGCGTCGCCGAGATCCGCAAGGCGATCGACGCTGCCGGGCATCCCGCCCTGTTCATGGTCGATACGATCTCGTCGCTGGCCTCAGTCGACTATCGTCATGACGAATGGCAGGTCGACGTCACGGTTTCCGGTTCGCAGAAGGGCCTGATGCTGCCGCCGGGGCTGGGCTTCAACGCCATCTCGGAAAAGGCGCTGGCGGCCTCCAAGGCCAACAGGCTGCCGCGCTCCTATTGGGATTGGCAGGAGATGATCAAGATCAACGGGACCGGGTTCTTTCCCTATACGCCCGCGACAAACCTGCTGTACGGGCTGAAGGAAGCGCTCGCGATGCTGCGCGAGGAGGGGCTCGACAACGTCTTTGCGCGGCACAAGCGCCTGGCCGCCGCATGCCGCGCGGCGGTGAGTGCCTGGGGCCTCGAAGTGCTGTGTGAAAACCCGGACGAGCAATCTCCCGTGCTCACCGCCGTGCTGATGCCGCCGAGCCATGACGCCGACCGCTTCCGCAAGATCGCGCTGGAGAAATACAACATCTCGCTGGGTTCCGGCCTCGGCAAGGTCGCCGGCAAGGTCTTCCGCATCGGCCATCTCGGCGAGTGCAATGAGCTCAGCCTGCTTGGCGCGCTTACCGGCGTAGAGATGGGGCTGGTGGCCGCCGGCGTGCCCCACCGTCGCGGCGGCGTCGCCGCGGCGATGGCCAGCTTCGAAGGGCGCGAGGCCGGCAACGACGTGTCTGTCGCGGCGGTCGCCTGAGACGGCTCGAACTCAAGCGCAGGAAGCGATGGGCAGCCACCGCGTCGTCCGGGCCGATCGGCACGGCCGTGCGCTGTTTTTCTGCAGCGCGTTTGCGACCGCAAGCACGCTCTATCGCAAGCTCTCATTGGTTCGGACCTCGCAACCAAACCCAAAAAGCCCCGCAGGCTTGCCCTGCGGGGCTTTTTGGTTGCGCTGCTGACAGCTTCTGTCGGCGAGACGGGGGAAGCAACGCGCGTTCCGGCGCCGCAGCTGTCATAGTGGTGGCGGTCATCATCGGCGGGTTCCGCTTCGGTCCCGACCAGTGCGAGCGCTTCGCTCGGCCATCGAAAAGGGAGGAAACCGCATGCCCGGCAGATCCAGCGGCGAGATCCGCATCGGCATTGGCGGCTGGGTCTTCGAACCCTGGCGCGGCAGCTTCTACCCCGACGGCCTGCCGCAGAAGCGGGAGCTCGAATATGCGGCGGGCAAGCTGACCTCGATCGAGGTCAACGGCACCTATTACGGCTCGCAGAAGCCCGAGAGCTTCGCCAAATGGCGCGCCGAAACGCCGGAGGGCTTCGTCTTCGCGCTGAAGGGCTCGCGCTTCTGCACCAATCGCCGCGTGCTGGCGGAAGCCGGGCCATCGGTCGAGAAGTTCGTGACCTCCGGCATCTCCGAGCTGAAGGAAAAGCTCGGGCCGATCAACTGGCAGTTCATGGCGACCAAGGCTTTCGATCCGCCGGATTTCGAAGCCTTCCTCAAGCTGCTGCCCAAGGAGGTCGACGGCATCACCTTGCGCCATGCCGTCGAGGTCCGTCATCCGAGCTTTCGCTCGCCCGATTTCGTGGCCCTGCTCCGCGAATACGGCGTCGCGGTGATCACCTCGGGCGATTCCGATTTTCCCGAGATCGCCGACGTCACCGCGCCCTTCGTCTACGCCCGCATCATGGGTACCAAGGAGGCCGAACCGAAAGGCTATTCCGGGAAGCAGCTCGAAAGCTGGGCCGAGCGTGCCCGGGCCTGGGCGCAAGGCGACGCGCCGGCCGATCTCGAACTGGTGGCACCGGCAGCGGAAAAGCGGCCGCGCGACGTCTTCCTCTATGTCATCAGCGGCGACAAGATCCGCAATCCGGCGGCGGCGATGGCGCTCATCGAGCACGCCGCGGCGAGGGGCTGAGCCGGCTCAGGCCAATTGGGCGGCGGCGTTCTCGGCCGCCTGGCCGAGCGGCTCCTGGCAGACATCGACCCATTCCGCCCGGGTCAGCGCCGCCATGAGTTCCGGGCTGATGCGCACGGCGCTCTGCGTCGAGCCGGCAGCCGGAACCACCTCGTCGAAGGCCTTCAGCGAAACGTCGCAATAGACCGGCAGCGGGCTCGCCAGCCCGAACGGGCAGACTCCGCCGACCGGGTGGCCGGTGATCGCCGCGACCTCCTCGAGGTCGAGCATGCGCGGCTTGGTACCGAAGGCCGCCTTGGTCTTCCTGTTGTCGAGCCGGGCGTCGCCGCGGGTGACGAGCAGGACGACGCGTTCGCCGAGACGCAGCGACAGCGTCTTGGCGATGCGGGCCGGCTCGACGCCGAAAGCCTCGGCGGCGAGCGTCACGGTGGCGCTGCTGCCATCGGTCTCGAGGATTTCGATCTCGGGGGCGTGCTGCGCGAAGAAGGCGCGGACCGAAGCCAGACTCACATGACCCTCCTGCCGAAGCGCCAGCAGATCAGCGCCGCCACCAGTGCCGGCACGCCGAAGACTAGGAGCAGGATCGGCGCCTCCTGCAGGAAGGTGTAGCCGGCGCGGTTGATGCCGACGATCAGGTTGACCACCGAGGCGATGAACCAGAGCGGGATGAACAGCCGCATCGCGAAGATGACGGGGTGGCGGCCACCCGTGTTCAGCCGCGGTGCGAGCACGAGCAGCAGGCCCAGCAGGGCAAAGCCGCCGGCGATGACCTTGACGGTGTGCATCCTGCGTCGTCGCTCCCCGTTCAGATCGCCATGCGTCCTATCGGACGCAAGTTGGCGATCTATCTCTTTGTAAAAGCACAGGATGCGCCCGAAAAGTCGATCCCGCCTTTCGGTTCGATGCTCTAGTGCCGGAAATGGCGGTGGCCGGTGAAGACCATGGCGAGGCCGGCCTCGTCGGCGGCCCTGATCACCTCGTCATCGCGCATCGAGCCGCCGGGCTGGATCACCGCGGTGGCGCCGGCTTCGGCGGCGGCGAGCAGGCCGTCGGCGAAGGGGAAGAAGGCGTCGGAGGCGACGACCGAGCCCTTGGCCAGGCTCTCGGCGGCTCCCGCCGCCCTGGCGGCCTCTCCGGCCTTCCAGGCGGCGATCCGCGAGGAATCGACGCGGCTCATCTGGCCGGCGCCGATGCCGACGGTCGCGAGGTTCCTGGCATAGACGATGGCGTTCGACTTGACGTGCTTGGCGACGCGGAAGGCGAAGCGCAGATCGGCGAGTTCGGTCTCGCTCGGCCGGCGCTTGGTCACGACCTTGAGCTCCATGTCGTCGACCACGGCATTGTCGCGGGCCTGGACCAGGAAGCCGCCGGCGACGGTCCGCAGGCCGAGCCCGCCGGCGCGGACGTCGGGCAAACCGCCGGTCAGGAGCAGGCGCAGGTTCTTCTTGGCGGCAACGAGCGCGATCGCTTCCTCATCAGCGTCCGGCGCGATGATCACCTCGGTGAAGACCTCGACGATCTTGCGGGCAGCCTGCGCATCGAGCTTGCGGTTCAGCGCGACGATGCCACCGAAGGCCGAGACCGGGTCGCAGGCGAGCGCGCGCTCATAGGCCTCGAGCAGCGAGCCGCCTTCGGCGACGCCGCAGGGGTTGGCGTGCTTGACGATGACGCAGGCGGCGGAGGAGGCGGGATCGAACTCGGCGACGCATTCGAAGGCGGCGTCGGTGTCGTTGATGTTGTTGTAGGAGAGCTGCTTGCCCTGGACCTGGCGCGCCGTGGCGACGCCCGGCCGCTGCTCGGGCGTGCGGTAGAAGGCCGCCCATTGATGCGGGTTCTCGCCATAGCGGAGCGTCTCGGCGAGGCCGCCGCCCAGCGCCCGGAAGGCCGGCGAGGTGTCGCCGAGCTCGCCGGCGAACCAGTTCGAGATCGCCGCATCATAGGCGGCGGTACGCGAATAGGCCTTCTGCGCCAGCTTGCGGCGCAGGCTCAGCGTCGTCGCGCCGCGATGCGCCTCAAGATCGGCCAGGACCGCGGCATAGTCCGAGGGCTCGACGACGACGGCGACGTCGTGATGGTTCTTGGCAGCGGCACGGATCATCGCCGGGCCGCCGATGTCGATGTTCTCGATGCAGTCGTCATAGGGCTTGCCGGCCGCGACCGTCGCCTCGAACGGATAGAGATTCACCACCAGGAGGTCGATCGGCTGGATGCCGTGGCCGAGCATCGAGGCCTGATGCTCGGGGTGCGAGCGGATCGCGAGCAGGCCGCCATGGACCTTGGGGTGCAGCGTCTTGACGCGGCCGTCCATCATCTCGGGGAAACCGGTCAGATCGGAGACGTCGGTGACGGCGAGCCCGGCTTCGGCGATCGCCTTGGCGGTGCCGCCGGTCGAGACCAAAGCGATGCCCATGCGCGAGAGCGCCCGGGCGAACTCGATCAACCCGCTCTTGTCGGAGACGGAAAGCAGCGCGCGCTCGATGCGGCGAAGTTCATTCGGCATGACGAGAAGGGTCCAGAAGTTGCGCGGCGCGCCGCGAAAGATGTCGCGCGCGCCCTATCATGCCGGGGCCTCGCTGCAAAGCACAACCGGGCGCAGCCCGCCCTGCCCATGGCGAAGGTCAGTCCGGAGGAAGCAGGTCGGCCTGCCTTGCCTGAGCTTCGGTTTCGGCTTCCGCCTCGGCTGCAGCGCGGCGGCCGGCGGCGCCCAGCCGCGCGAAGCGCCAGGAGATCTGCGGGGTCGCGGCGGCGTCGAAGTCGACGATCAGCTGCGAGGTGCGCCGGCGCCCATCGGCGGCAGCGAAGAAGACGCTCTCCTCCAGCGTGACGGGCAGGCCCGAGGCCTCGAAGGCCCAGACCTCGCCGGAGGGCAGCGCCAGCAGCGCACCCTCGCCCTCGCGGATCAGGCTGGCCTTGACGTTCGGGTGGAGGTGGAAACGAGCGGCGGCAGGCAGGCTCGCCATCGTGGAGGAGGCGCTGATCTCGTCCTCGCCGACCAGCGTGTTGCCGCCGGGCGCCAGCAGCAGCCGACGGGTATGGACGACGCCGAAGGCGCGCTTGTAGCCGTCATGGCTGGCGACCCATTCGATGCCCTGCTCGTTCTCCTGTCGCGCGACCCGGACATCGGTGGGGCCAGCGGTGACGCGGCGTTCGCCGAGCACCAGCCCGAAGACGCAGCTCGACCGGTCGTCGAGGGTCACGGTGGAATGGGCGGCCGTGGCGCGGGCCGCCAGCCGCAGCTCCGGCGCCCCATAGCGGCTTGCGCCGCAATTCACGACGAGCCGCTGCGTCCCGCTGGAGAATTCGAAGCTCAGGCAGCCGGCATGGGCCTCGACCGAGTTCGCCCCGCGCGGCGGTGCGCCGGCATCGACGATCACCGTGCTCGGTCCGGCGGAGAGCCGGTCATAGCCGGCATAGGCTGCGTGCTCGATCGGCCGGCCGCGGGCATCGTCATAGGCCGCGAGCGTCGCCATCAGGTCGGGCGGGGTCGCACCCATGCCGTTGAACAGGGCGAGCGCCCCATCGCCATGCCGGAACAGCCGCAGATGCGGCATCATCCGGTCGATCGCCATGATGATGCTGCGCGGCGGTTCGAGGCCGCGCGCCGCAAAGGTCTCGCGCAGCGGCAGCAGATCGAGCAGCAACTCGATGATGATGCGCGGATTGCGGCTGAGATGGCCGCCATCGGGCAGGATCTGCCGCTCCAGCTCGTCCGACAGCGCGGTCTCGAAGCGGCGCAGGCGGCGCTCCTGCCCATCCAGGCTGATCGCCGCGAAGGAGACCGCGATCAGGCATTGCAGGCGGGCAACGCCCTCGACTGCGCCGGCGAGCGCCAGCTGCAGCCTGTCCGTGGTCTGCGCCACATGGCGGATGAAGCGCTCATAGAAGACGTGGTCGGCGCCTTCGAGCAGGAGCGGCGAGTGCGAGAGGAAGGAGATCAGCCGTCGCGCCGCGACCGCCGGTTGGCGCGCCACCTCGCCGCGGTCGTATTTGTGGCCGATGAATTCCTCGACCAGCGCGCGGGCATTGGCGCGGGCGATGGCGGTGTCGGCGGCACGCAGATGCCTGAGCCAGGAGAAGCCGTGCAGGGCCTCGGCCCAGGCCTCGCTCGGCGGAGCGATCTCGAAGGGCGATTCGCCATGGCTGTTCACGGTGCGGCCGGCAAAGGCGAAATAGCCGGAATAGATGTCGCTGGCCGTGGTCGGGTCGGCGGTGCGCAGGTCGTGCGGGGCGAAGAGCAGGCGGCTCGCCTTCAGGCGGCCGAACGGCCAGAGCGCGCGCCTGGCGCCGACGATCTGGCCGCGTGTGCGTCTGGCCGCCCGGCCGATCGCCGCACGCGCCAGTCCTCCCCGCTCAGACCAGCTTTTCAATGCCCCCGCCCGTCCCGCCGTTTCGCCGCCTGCCGAGAGACGAATCCGGTCAAGTCATAGCCTGATCAGGCGACATGCGTAAAATCCCGTCCATCCTGACAGTCGCGGCGTCTCGCCGGCGAGTTGATGCGGCAGGGTGCGCAGCTCGCCCTTCGGCGTCAGCGCCTCGCCGATGCCGCCGATTTCCGCCGCTTCGATCGGTTGCCTGGCGAAGCCGGGCTGGCGCGCCAGGAAAGCCTCGACCTGCATCTCGCCCTCCTCGGGTTCGAGCGAACAGGTACAATAGACCAGCCGGCCGCCGGGTCGTGTCAGCTTCGCCGCCTGGTCGAGCAGGCGGGCCTGCAGGGCTATCAGCTTGGGGATGTCCTCGGGACGCTTGGTCCAGGCGACGTCGGGATGGCGGCGGATCGTGCCGGTGGCGCTGCACGGCGCGTCGAGCAGCACGGCATCGAAGGCTTCCGCCTCATAGCGGGCGGCGTCGGCGGTGACGATCTGCGCCTGCTGGCCGAGCCGTTCGAGATTGGCGGCGAGGCGGCGCAGGCGCGGCCCGGAACGGTCGACCGCGGTCACGTCCGCGCCGGCCAACACGAGTTGTGCGGTCTTGCCGCCGGGCGCGGCGCAGAGATCGGCGACGCGTTCGCCCGGCTTTGCGGCCAGCAGCAGCGCCGGCAAGGCGGCGGCGGCGTCCTGGACCCACCATTCTCCCTCGGCGAAGCCGGGCAGGGCGGTAACGCTCTCCTTGCCCCGCAGGCGAACCGAGCCCGTCGGCAGGACGACGCCGTCGAGCTTCTCGGCCCAGCCGGCCGCATCGGCCTTGACGCTGAGATCGAGCGGCGGCTCCTGTCTATGGGCAAGGGCGATGACGGCGGCGGTCTCGGCGCCGTAATGGCGCGTCCAGCTTTCCTGCAGCCATTCCGGCGTATCGATCAGCGGATCGAGCCCGGCGAGGATGGCGTCGCGTTCGCGCGCCAGCCGGCGCAGCACGGCATTGCCGAGCGAGACATAGCGCGACGAACGCGCGTCCTCGTGCAGATGGCGGATGGCGAGGTCGACGGCGGCGTGGTCGGGCACGTCGAGGAAGAGCAACTGGGCCGCGGCTGCGACCATGATCGGCTCGAACGGGCCGCCATTGCGCGGGCTGCCGCGCTCGAGCCTGACGTCGATGGCGTGGCGGATCGAGCCGAGCCGACGGAAGGCGACGGTGGCGATGGCGCGGGCGAGGCCTGCATCGGCCGGCTCCAGCCCTGCTGCCGCAGCCATGCGCTCGAAGGTCTCGTCGAGGGCGGTGCCGGCGCGCAGGATCTCGTCGATCAGCTCCGCCGCCAGCCGGCGTGCGGCGAGGCCCGGCGCATTGTCGAGCGGCTTTTGTTCCGGCGAGGGCACGGTGGTTTCAGGGCGCGCCATCTCAGCCCCAGGGGCCGGGTTCGCGGCCGCCGGCGAAGGGGTTCTGCGCCGCGTTGCCAAGGAAGCCGCCGCCATGGCCGGCGACGCCCATGGCGCGCGCCTGCTCCATCAGCGCGGCGATGCGGTTGCCGGTGTCGGGGTGGGTCGAGAACAAAGAATCCATGCCGCGTCCGCTCAGCGGGTTGATGATGAACATATGGGCCGTAGCAGGCTTCGCCTCCGCCGTCTCGTTGGGAATATGGGCGACCCCGCCGGCGATCTTGGCGAGCGCGTCGGCGAGCGCCGCAGGATTGCCGCAAATCTCGCCGCCCAGCCGGTCGGCTTCGTATTCGCGCGAGCGCGAGATCGCCATCTGGATGATCGTTGCCGCCAGCGGCGCCAGCACCATTACCAGCATCTGGACGATGAAGTTCGGGCGCTGCTCGCGGGAGCCGAAGAACATGCCGAAGCTGGCGATGGTCGAGATCGCGCCGGCCATGGTCGCGGTGATCGTCATGGTCAGGGTGTCGTGATTCTTGATGTGCGCCAGCTCGTGCGCCATCACGCCAGCGAGCTCGTCATAGCTCAGCGTCCGCAGGATACCGGTGGTCGCCGCGACGGCGGCATTCTGCGGGTTGCGGCCGGTGGCGAAGGCGTTGGGCTGGTCCTCATGGATGAGGTAGACGCGCGGCATCGGCAGGTTGGCCCGCGCTGCGAGGTCGCGCACCATGCCGTAGAGCTCAGGTGCGCTGCGTTCGTCGACCTCTTCCGCGTTATGGGCGGCGAGCGCCAGCTTGTCGGAGTTCCAGTAGCTGAACAGGTTGGTCGCGACCGCGATGCCGAGCGCGATCAGCATGCCGCCGGTGCCCGCCAGCAAGTAGCCGACGGCGCCGAACAGGGCGGTGAGCCCCGCCATCAGCATGCCGGTACGGACATAGTTCATCGATCACCCCTCGCTCTCATCTTGGGTTTAGAGACGGATTCACCGATCAGATTGATTCAATCCGATCGAATCCGGCTCCAGTTCGAGCCTTCGCGCCCGCAACGCTCTCGCCTGGCGCCGGTTTCATCCCTATGTGGTGAAGGCGATGCGTATCCTGCAAGAGAACGGTGCGAGTATGGGCGCGAAAGCGGAAAACAGCGAGCCTGCCGACCTGCCAGCCGCCAAGGCATTGCCGCCGGCGGCGCAGCGCGCGCTCGCCGAGGCGGAGGCGCGCCGGGCCGCCCTCGACGCCAAGGCGGCGGAGCTGGGGCGCGACAAGGAGATCGCCGGCCGCGGCGGGCTCGAGCCGGTGCGCTATGACGACTGGGAAGTGAAGGGCATCGCCAGCGACTTCTGAGGCCGCAGCGGCGCGCCCCGCATCTGCTCTCAGGCGGCGCGGCGGCGCGGCGCCGGGGTTGCGACGGCAGCTTCGCGGTTCGTCGTCCGGAAGGCGCTCATCAGCTGGTTCAGCCGTTCGATCTGCTCGATCAGGGTCCGGGCCGAGGCGGCGCTCTGCTCGGCCAGGGCGGCATTGCTCTGGGTCATCTCGTCCATATGGCTGAGGGTGCGGGCCATCTCGTCGATGCCGTTGGCCTGCTCGCCGGTGGCGGCGGCGATGTCGCTCACCGTGGCTGAGACCTGCGTCGAGGCTTCGACGATCTTCTCCAGCGTGTCGCCGGCCTGGCGGACGAGGCGCACGCCCTCGACGACCTCGGCATCCGACGAGCCGATCAGGCTGGTAATGTCCTTTGCCGCTCCGGCCGAGCGCTGGGCGAGCGCCCTGACCTCGGCGGCGACCACGGCAAAGCCGCGCCCGGCATCGCCGGCGCGGGCCGCCTCGACCGCGGCGTTGAGGGCGAGCAGGTTGGTCTGGAAGGCGATGCCGTCGATCACGCCGGTGATCTCGGAGATCTTCTTCGAGGCCTCCTCGATGCGCACCATCGCCTTGATCGCATCCCTGACGATCTCGCCACCGGTGCGGGCCACGGCGGAGGCGTTGTCGGCGAGGACGAGGGAATCGCGCGATGATTGTGCCGAGCTCTTGACGGAAGCGGTGAGCTCCTCGGTCGTCGCCGCGGTCTGCTGCAGCGCTGCGGCCTGCTGCTCGGTGCGGGAGGACAGGTCGTCGGCTCCCGAATTGATCTCCTGCGAGGAGGCGGCGATCGCGATCGAGCTCGTCTTGATGGTCGCGACCATCTCGCCCAGGCGGGTTACGGCGTGGTGGAAGTGGTCGCGGATGCTGGCATATTCTTCCGGCATGTCGTCGGCGATGCGGTGCGTGAGGTCGCCTTCGGCGAGGGCGGCCATGGCGGCGCCGACATAGGCGATGACCTTGTCACGCTCCCTGGCCTTGGCTTCCTCCATTTCTCGGGCCTCGGCCTCGGCCTTGAGCCGGGCGGCTTCCGAGGCTTCGAGATAGACCGAGATGGCGTAGTCCATGTCGAGCATGGCGGCCTTGACGATGGCGCCGATCTCGGCGCCACGCTCGGCTGCTCCTGGCAGCTTGCCGCCGAAGCGGCCTTTGGGCCAGCGCTCCTCCAGCACCTTGGCGATGATCTGCTCGAGCAGCAGCGCGTAGCCGCCGATATACCAGCGCGGCTCCAGCCCGATCCTGGCATGGACCTGGCCGATCGCCGTCACGGCGCGGACATAGTCCTGGTCGGGCTGGCCGCCGGCGATCAGCTGCCAATGCTCGAGCTGGCGGCCCTTGGCGCTGTTCACATGCCCGGCTGTCCGGAAGAAGGCCTTGGTTTCCGGGAAGCTCGCGATCTGGGCATAGAATGCGTCGAGCGCCTCGGGCAGTGCAGCGCGGATCGCGCCCTCGACATTACCGATGTGCGCACGCGTCTCGGCGTCGAACTTCAGGAAATCAAGGCGGCGGCTGAGGTTGTCCGCTGACGGCATAGCGAGCTCCAGAATCGATGTGCGCTACGGCGCACGCGCCGTTTCTGGAGCAAGGCAGGTTAACGATTGACCGGGAAAAATCCGGGAAGCAAACCGGCGCATGGAAGGCTTGCGCGCTTCGCATGGCGCCGCGGCGGGGTTTGTCGACTGACGCAATGGCAGTTGCCAAGCGAGGCATCCTGCGGCCTAACAGAATCCACCGAAAGCGACGGATACAGGCTGGGCATGAGCGCGGACAATAAACGCATCGAGGCGCTGCGACGGCTCCTGGGCGAAGCGCATGCCAGGCTCGGGCTCAAGCTCGGCTTCCTGCTCTGGGATGGATCGCGAGTTCCGGCAGACTGGCCGGCCGGCGGTCTGGCGATCGCGATCCGCGATGGCGGCGCCGTCGCCGCCCTGCTGCGCAAACCGAAGCTCGACACGCTGCTGCATCTGCACGTCTCCGACCGGATCGCGATCGAGAACGGCTCGATCTTCGATCTCGCCTCGGCGCGGCCGGAGGGCAAGGTCGGCAGGCTGGCGCGCGGCATCCCGAAATTGGCGGTGTTCGACGTGGTGCGCCGCTTCATCCTGGCGCCCGGCCAGGCGCCGGCGGCAGTAGTTCACCGCAGGGGTGACGAGATCGCCCGCGACGGCGATCCGGCGACCAACAAGGCCAACGTCGCCTATCATTACGACGTTTCGAATGCCTTCTACCGGCTCTTCCTCGACGAGGAGATGGTCTATACCTGCGCCTACTTCACCGAGGATCACGGCGACATCGCCCGCGCGCAGCGTGACAAGCTCGACATGATCTGCCGCAAGCTGCGGCTCGCGCCGGGTGATAGGCTGCTGGACATCGGCTGCGGCTGGGGCGCCCTGATCTGCCATGCCGCCCAGCATTACGGCGTCGAGGCGCATGGCGTGACGCTGGCCGAGGAGCAGCTGAAGTTCGCGCGGGAGAAGGTCGAGCGGCTCGGACTTCAGGACAGGGTCACCCTGCACCTCAAGGACTTCACGCAGATGGAGGGCGTCTTCGACAAGATCTCCTCGATCGGCATGTTCGAGCAGGTCGGCATCCGCAACCATCCGACCTATTTCCAGGCGGTGAACCGGCTGCTGCGGCCGCGCGGACTCTATCTGCACCACACCATCTCGCGCCGGGCCAAGAAGACCGAGAAGGCCTTCAACAAGATGCCGGCCGAGTACCGCGCGCTGGTGCGCTACATCTTCCCCGGCGGCGAGCTCGACCATCTCGGCATGTCGATCGCCAATCTCGAGCGCCACGGCTTCGAGGTCCACGATGTCGAGGGCTGGCGCGAGCATTACCAGCGCACGACCCGGCTGTGGTGGGAGAGGCTGAATGCGCGCAAGGCCGAGGCGGAAGCGGAGATCGGGCCGGAGCGGACGCGGATGTGGCTGCTCTATCTCGCCGGCTGCTCGCTCGCCTTCGAGCGTGGCGGCGCGCTGGTCAACCAGACGCTGGTCTCGAAGCGCCGCAAGGGTGCGTCCGGGCTGCCGTTGACGCGGGAAGATCTCTATCGCTGAGGTCTATGCGGCGTCAGGACAGGCGCAGCGGGAGCAGGGCGAGCGGCTGGGTCGCCAGCGTCACGCTGCCCGGCTCGCGGCCGGTGCTGGAGCGCGCATAATGCAGGGCGGCGTCGAGGCTGGAGAAGTAGCCGCCGCCGCGCCCATGCGTCTCGACGGCGATCCAGAAGCCCTCGCAATCACGGCCAACCTGGAAATGCGGACCGCTGGGCCGGGAGGCGGTCGAGGTCTGCGGAGCCGACATGGCGGCGCCTTTCAGAAGAAGCCGACGGTAGTCGCAAGTGCGAGGCCGGCGCCGAAAACGATGACGGCGGCGAGCGCGGCTTCGAGACCGGCCAGGAGAGTGGGGGTGTTGCTGGCGATGGCGGAGCGGGAAAGCGAGAACATGGCGAAATCCCCCGACGCGGCGATGCGTCCATGATGCCGGCTTGGCCGGCTCAGATGGGGTTTCGCGGGCAGGGCGCGGATTTGCTTCGGCCCGGCCAACAAAAAAGGCGCCTCCGGCTCGGGAGGCGCCCGGCGGCCTTCGCCGCGAAGCAGGATTCTACTTCTTCACGAAGGCGTCGAGCTTTCCGTAATGTTCAGCCAGCAGATAATAGAAGGTCAGGCGCGATTTGGTCTTGTCGGCCTTCATGTGCTCGCAGGTCGCCTTGATCGAGGCGTCGAGGTCGCCACCGTTCAGGCCGAGCTTCTTCTTCAGGAAGTTCTCGCGAACGCGCTCCAGTTCGGCCGGGTCGGAGCAGGCGACATAGCGTGTGTCGGGCTTGCTCATGACCAGCGCATAAGACTTGGACATGCCGGCGAAAGCGGCTTCGTTGACGGCCTTCTTGGCGAATTTCTTGACGTCGGCGAGATGATCCATCGGTAGCCCCTCTGAGACACTGCGGTTCGAAGTTGAGCAAGACTGGCGTCACGCAACGAAAGGATATCCGGCTTTTCTGTCGCAGGCGAGAGGGGTCGGGACAATCTGACGCAGTTTCACGCCCGCCGGCGATGGCGGAGGTGTTCGGCGAGAGGGTGGCCGATCGGCTGCCGCGACGTGGGCTCAGGGCATGACGACGACCGGGGCGCCCATGCGAACCCTCGCATAGAGATCGATCACGTCCTGGTTGTGCATGCGGAAGCAGCCATAGGATGCCGCGGTTCCGACCGAGCGCGGGTTGTTCGTGCCGTGGATGGCGTATTCGCCGCCGGGCCCGAGCCCGATGACGCGCGCGCCCATCGGATTGTTCGGGGCGCCGCTGGGGATGATGTCCGGAATCGAGGGATTGTCGCGCTTGACCGAGGCCGGTGGGCTCCAGGACGGCTCGATCGCGAGCTCCTCGATGTACTTCACGCCGCGCCATTGCTTGCCGGCCTTGCCGACGGCGATGGTATAGCGCAGTGCCTGGCCGGGAGCCGCGATGAAGTAGAGCTTCCGCTCGCCGGTACGGATCACGATCGTGCCCGGCTGGTAGCGATAGTCGGGAAATTCGACGACCTCGCGGGCCTGTGCCGGGCGCACCGCGAGCAGCATCAGCAGCAGCGAGAATCCGGCCGCGAGAATGAGATCGATCGGCCCATGCCGGCTGGTCATGTCTTTCGCCTCCTGCGCGGCACCTGCCGCCTCGCGGGCGATTTGACGAAGCGGCAGGTGAATCGCCGGTTCAGCAAGATGGTGAACAGTCGATTCACGATGAATCGAGCCTGAATCGGCTCAGGCGAGAGCACTGCCGATGGCGAACGCGGCGATCAGCAGGGAGAGCGCGGCGGCAAGCAACAGGTCGATCGGTCCGTGCGGAATGCTCATGACGGCATGCTCCGGCTTGCCCGCGGGCTCGGACGCCCCGCGCGGCGTGGCCTCGTCATGGCAGTGCCGGCCCGGCTGGTCCATGGCCGGCAGGCACCAGCCTCAACAGCGGGTTAAGCCGGCCCGCCGCATTCGGCGGGAGCGCGGCAGCCGCAAGATGGCGGCAGCTCAGGCCTTCTCGACCACCAGCGTCGCGCCTTCGACCCTGACGACGCGGACCTCGGCCCCGGCGAGCAGTTCGGGGCCAATGATGCGCCAGGAGGAATCGCCGACGCGGACGCGGCCCTCGCCGCCGGTCATCGTCGTCTCCAGTTTGAAGACCCGGCCGACCAGTTGCCGGCCGCGATCGTTCAGCCCCTGCGCGGCGTCGGGTTCCTCGCCCTTGCGCCGGGTCACGATGCGCCCGATCAGGACGCTGGCGACGGCGAGGGCGGCGAAGACGAGCCAGGCGCCCTGCCAGGCGATGCCGGTCAGGCCGACGACGGCGCCGGTGAGCAGGGCGGCGAGGCCGAGCCAGAGCAGGAAGACGCCGGGCGCCAGCATCTCGCCGCCGATCAGGACGAGGCCGAGCACGATCCAGGCCCAGCCGCCGAATGAGGCGAACCAGTCCAGCATGGCTCAGGCTCCGGGATTGCGGCCGGCGGCCGGCACCGAGGCGCCGCGGCGGCTCTCGATCGCCTCCTCGCCGAACACCGCCTTGGTGAGCTGGGCGATGCCGCCGACCGTGCCGGCGAGCGCGGCGGCCTCGATCGGCACGATCACCACCTTGCTGTTGGGGGCGCTGGCCATCGCCTTGAGGGCGTCGGTATAGCGCTCGGCGATCAAGAAGTTGGCGGCCTGGATGTCGCCCCGGCTGATCGCCTCGCTGACCATGGCGGTGGCGGCGGCCTCGGCCTGGGCCGAGCGCTCGCGCGCCTCGGCGTCGCGGAAGGCGGCCTCCTTGCGGCCCTCGGCGGCAAGAATCTGCGACTGCTTCAGGCCCTCGGCCCGCAGGATCTCGGCCTGGCGCATGCCGTCCGCCTCGAGCACGGCGGCGCGCTTTTCGCGCTCGGCCTTCATCTGGCGGTTCATCGCGCCGACGATGTCGGCCGGTGGCAGGATATCGCGGATCTCGATGCGGGTGACCTTGACGCCCCAGGGCGAGGCGGCGGCGTCCATGACGCGCAGCAGCCGCTCGTTGATCTCGTCGCGATGCGAAAGCAGCTGGTCGAGGTCCATCGAGCCGACCACGGTGCGGATATTGGTCATGGTCAGCACCATCAGCGCGTCGTCGAGGCTGGCGACCTCATAGCGGGCCTTGGCGGCGTCGAGCACCTGGTAGAAGGCGGCGGCGTCGATGCGGACGCCGGCATTGTCCTTGGTGATCGCTTCCTGGCTGGGAATGTCGAGCACCTGCTCCATGACGTTCACCTTGTGGCCGACCCGGTCGATATAGGGCACGATCAGGCCAAGCCCGGCGCCGAGCGTGCGCGAATAGCGGCCGAAACGCTCAACGGTGTAGTTGTAGCCCTGCGGGACCGTGCGCACGCCGAGCGCGATCGTCAGGATGACCAGCGCCACCAGCGCGACGACGACGATGTCGAATCCGTACGGACCCATGAAGCCACTCTCCAATCCAAGCCAATCGCCCAACAAGCTGATCATTGCGAAGCTTTGATGCAAGCTCGCGCCGGTTCAGGCCTCCAGCGCCTTGACGACGCGCCACATCATCTCGCCGACGGCGTTGCACTCCTCCTCGCTGAGCACGGTCATCATCGCCTCGATACGCGCGACATGGATCGCCATCGCCTTGCGGGTCAGCGTCTCGCCCTCAGGCGTCAGCCAGAGCCGGCGCACGCGCCGGTCGGCCTCGTCGCCGCGGCGCTCGACCAGTGCGCGACGCTCCAGCTCCGGCAGCAGCATGCTCATGGCGCTGCGCCCGACCAGCAGCTTCTCGGCCAGCGCCTGCTGAGTCAGCCCGGGCGAATGGAAGATATTGGCGAGGACATCGTAATGCGCGAGCTGGATGCCGAGCGGCGCCAGCGCCTCGGAGAAGACCTTCTTCCAAAGCGAATGCAGGCGGGCGACGGCGAGCCAGTTCCGGAAGCGCGGCAGGTCCCAGGGCAGCACCTGCGGTGCGCTGCCTGCATCATCGGCTGACGGTGCGGAAATCGCCTCTTGCTTTTTGTTCATGGCTGAACATACTCGTTCAAGACTGAACAAACAGGGTTTCCGATCATGCCCAGCGCAGCCCTTCGCGTCATTCGTCCCCTCGTCCGCATCGGCAGCTTCATCGCCCCGCGTACTGCCGGGCGCGCCGCCTTCCGCCTGTTCTGCACTCCGCCTCGCCAGCCCGGCCCCGACAGCCGCTCCGGCAAGGCGATCCAAGGCGCCCGCGCCAGGCTCGCGCCAGCGCAGAGACAGGCCGTACCCTACCCCTGCGGCTCCGTCTCCACCTATCTGTTCGAACCCGAGGCCGGCTTGCAAGACGGGGCCGGTCCGCCGCCGACCGTGATCCTGCTGCATGGCTGGAACAGCGAGGCGGCTTTCATGACCGCTTTCGTCGCACCGCTGATCGCCGCCGGCTTCCGGGTCGTCGCCTACGACATGCCGGCCCATGGCGCTTCGACCGGGGCCGAGCTCAATATTCCGCTCGGTGTCGCCTCGCTCGCGGCGGTGGCGCGGGTGTTCGCGCCGGTCCACGCGATCGTGACGCATTCCTTCGGCGGTGCGATCGCGCTGGCGGCATTGGCGGGCAGCGTGCCGGGCCAGCCGCGGGTCAAGGCAAGGCGGCTCGCCTTGATCTCGGCACCATCCTCGATCGCGACGATCACCCGCAATTTTGGCGCGACGATCGGGCTCGGCCGGCGCGGTCAGGCGGCGCTGGAGAAGCGCATCCACAGCGTTGCCGGCAATCCGGTGGAGGTCTTCGAGGGGCGCGAGCAGCTGGCCGGGATCGGCCTGCCGACGCTGGTGATCCATGACCGGCAGGATCGCGAGCTCGACTTCCACCATGCCGAGGCGTTGGCGGCCGCGGGGTCGTTCGTCACACTGGAGGCGACGGGCGGTCTCGGCCATCGGCGCATCCTGCAGGCGAAGCCGGTGGTGGAAAGCGTGACGCGGTTCGTGGTGGGGTAGGAGCAGCCGTCATTCTCGGGCGGAGCGCAGCGCAGACCCGAGAATCTCGCAACTGTCAGGTTGACTTCTCGTCCTGAGATGCCCGGGTCAAGCCCGGGCATGACGGCGATAACCTCAGACCCAGCCCATCAATTCCCGGCGCGTCACCGCCTCGATCACGTCCATGCCCTCGGCGGAATCGTTGAGGCAGGGGAGGTAGGCGAACTTCTCGCCGCCATGGTGCAGGAAGATCTCGCGGTTCTCGACGTCGAGCTCCTCGAGCGTCTCCAGGCAGTCGGCCGAGAAGCCGGGCGCGACGATGGCGAGCGACTTCGTGCCGCCCTCGGCCAGCGCCTTCACCGTCTCGTCGGTATAGGGCTGCAGCCACTCATCGGGCCCGAAGCGGGACTGGAAGGTGAGCTTGAAGCGCTCCGGGGCAAGGCCGAGCTGCGCGCCCAGCAGGCGCCAGGTCTTGACGCACTGGCAGTGATAGGGGTCGCCCTTGAGCAGGTATTCCTTCGGCATGCCGTGGAAGGAGCAGAGGATCACCTCCGGCTCGAAATCGAGCCTGGCGAGCGAGGCGCGCATCGAGGCGGCGAGCGCGCCGATATAGGCGGGGTCGTCGTGATAGGGCGGCGCGACGCGGACCGCCGGCTGCCAGCGCATCTCCATCAGCGCCCGGAAAGCATGGTCGCAGGCGGTCGCGCTGGTCGGGGCGGCGTATTGCGGGTAGAGCGGCACGAGCAGGATGCGGTCGCAGCCCTCAGCCTGCAGATGCGCGATGCGGCTCTTCACGTCGGGAAAGCCGTAGCGCATCGCCCAGTCGAAGACGATGCGGTCGCCGGCCAGGCCCTCGAGACGCTGCGTCAATTGCTCGGTCTGCGAGCGGGTGATGGTCTTGAGCGGCCCCTCGTCGCGCTCCTTGTTCCAGATCGAGGCGTAGTCCTTGCCTTTGCGCCCGGGCCGGAAGGTCAGCACGAGCAGGTTGAGGATCAACCACCATTTAAAGCGCGGTTCCTCGATCACCCGGCGGTCGGAGAGGAACTCCTTGAGATAGGCCCGCATCGGCCAGTAGCTCGTGCCCTCCGGCGTTCCGAGATTCATCAGCAGCACGCCGATGCGGCTGCCATGGATTTTCGGATGGTCGGCAGGCAGCGCGGTCGTGGACGGCCTGGCTGGCAAACTGGTTTCGGCGTTCATCACAATCCGTATTTCCGTTTGCCTGTGATTTAGACGAGTTCCGGCTTTCGTCCAGTCGCGAGGCCGGTTTGCTGCCGGGGGTGCGACACTGCGGAAGCTGTTTGCGCGGCAATCCTGCCGTTGCCGCGCGCGGGACCTCGCCAACTCAGCAACTGGCCAACTCAGCAACTGGCCAAGTCGGTAGCTGGCCAAGTCTGCACGGCTCTTGCTAGTCTGGACAAAATCAAATCCGGAGGGGCTGGCTGATGACCAAGATGACCCGTCGCCGCGCGCTCGGCGTGCTCGCCGCACCTGCTGCCATGGCGGCGACTGCGCCGGTGGCGAAGGCGCAAGCGCCCGCTCCGAGCTTCACGCTGCTGCTCGTCAACGACATCTACAAGATGGGTGACGACAAGGGCAAAGGCGGTTTCGCCCGGGCCGCCGGCATCGCCAAGGCGGAGCGGGCACGCGGCGTGCCGGTATTGTTCTGCCATGCCGGCGATTGCTACTCGCCCTCGCTGATGTCGGGCTTCGACCAGGGCGCGCATATCGTCGCGATGCAGAACAAGATGGGGCTCGATGTGTTCGTGCCCGGCAACCATGAGTTCGACTTCGGCAAGGAGAACTATCTCAAGCTCGCCGCCGCCCAGAACTACCCGACCTTCGCCGCCAATCTGCGCGACGCGGCTGGCAATGCCCTGCCGGGGCACAAGGATTCGCAGATCTTCGAGCTCGGCGGCTTCAAGGTCGGCGTCATCGGCACGACCTATGATCCGACGCCGCAGCTCTCCAACCCCGGTGATCTGAAATTCTCCTCGACCATGGAGGCGCTGCGGCGCGAGGCGCGGGCGCTGAAATCGCAAGGGGCCGACATCCTGGTCGGCGTCGTTCATGCCGACCGCGCCACCGACCTTGCCATCGTGCGCTCGCGCGTCGTCGACATCCTGCTGACCGGCCACGACCACGACCTCGCCATCGCCTATGACGGCAAGGTGGTGATGGTGGAGTCGAACGAGGAAGGCAATTACGTCACGGCGATCGACATCGCTGCCAAGGCGAGCGGCGAGGGCGCCAGCCGCCGCGTCGAATGGACGCCGACCTTCAGGGTCAACGATTCCCGCGCCGCGACGCCCGACCCCGAGATCGCTGCCATCGTCAAGGGTTACGAGGCCGAGCTCTCCAAGGAGCTCGACATCGAGATCGCGACGCTCGCCGCGCCGCTCGATTCCCGCACCGGCATGATCCGGACGCAGGAGACGGCGATCGGCAACCTGATCGCCGATGCGATCCGGACCGCGACCGGCGCTCAGCTCGCCATCACCAATGCCGGCGGCATCCGCGCCAACAAGCAATACCCCGCCGGCCACAAGCTGACGCGGCGCGACGTGCTCAGCGAACTGCCCTTCGGCAATGCGACGGTGATGGTCGAGATCACCGGCAAGGACGTGAAGGATGCGATCGAGAATGGGCTGCGCGACGCGCCGCAGGGCGCCGGCCGCTTCCCGGTGGTCTCCGGGCTGAAGTTCGAGGCCGATCTGAAGCAGCCGCAGGGCTCGCGCGTCACCGCTGTCACCGTCGACGACAAGCCGATCGATCCGGCCGGCAAGTACACGGTTGCGTCGAACAACTTCATGCTCGAAGGCGGCGACGGCTATACCGCGCTCGGCCGCGGCAAGACGCTGATCGGGCTCACCGACGGCAAGCTGATGGCCAACGAGGTCATGGTCTATGTGCGCCGGCTCGGCACGGTCGACGCCAGGATCGAAGGGCGGGCGGTGCTGAAGTAGAGCCGCGTTCGTTCTTCCCTAAGGCGTGACGTCGTCCCGGCCGAAGCCCTCGGGTCCGACCTTCGGTCGGCCCAAGGATAAACTCCGCGCAGAGCCGGGACCCATTCCCGAAGATATCTGGTAGAGGCTCAGGCATGGATCCCGGGCCTCCCTTCGGTTGCCCGGGATGACCCCGCTTCCCGGATACAGCAGGTTTCGCCCATGCCGAGCTATCGCGACGCGCTTTGCGCCTTCCTGGCCTCGCAGGAGGGTGGAGGCTGGGCGTCCCTGCCGGTGTTCGCGCCGGGAGCGGCGGCCGAGCGCGCCGCGGTGGCGGCCGATGCAGACCGCGCTGCCGGCGAGGTCGTCGCGCCCGCTCCGGGGCGTTTCCTCGCGGCGCTGGCGCTGACGCCGCTCGAGCAGGTCCGGGTCGTGATCCTCGGCCAGGACCCTTATCCGACGCCGGGCCACGCCAACGGCCTCGCCTTCTCCTATGTCGGCCCGCCGCCGGTGCCGCGCTCGCTCGTCAACATCTACAAGGAGCGGGCCGAGGACCTCGGCCTTGCAGCGCCGATCGACGGCGATCTTTCATCCTGGGCGAGGCAGGGCGTGCTGCTCCTCAATACGGCGCTGACGGTGCGCGAGGGCGCGAGCAAGGCCGGCTCGCATCTTGCCCTCGGCTGGGGCGCGGTGACGGATGCGGTGATCGCCGCCGTCTCGGCCTCGCGGCCGCATGTCGTCTTCCTGCTCTGGGGCGCGCCGGCGCAGGCCAAGCGGGGCCTGATCGACGAAAGCCGCCATCTCGTGCTCGCCAGCCCCCATCCCTCGCCGCTCTCGGCGCGGCGGGGCTTCTTCGGCTCGAAACCGTTCTCGCGCGCGAATGCCCGGCTGGTTGGGAAGGGCGAGGCGCCGATCGCCTGGTGAGGGCGCGCTACCCCACCGGGCGCTCGTCGGCGATGACCTTGCCGTCGTTCGGCAGCGAGCCGAGCGGCAGGATCTCGATCGCGCCCTTGAGCTTGGTGACCTGCTGCAGGGTCGAGGACATGGCGTCGACGAGGCCGGCCGGCTCGGCATAGATCTCCGCCTTCAGCGTCATCGTGTCGACTTCGCCGGCACGCCCGACGACGAGCCTGAGCTTGGCGATCTCGGCATGGCGGCGGGCGATCTCGGCGACCTGCTCGGGCCGGACGAACATGCCCTTGACCTTGGCGGTCTGGTCGGCGCGGCCCATCCAGCCCTTGATCCGGCTGCCCGTCCGGCCGCAGGCGCTGACGCCGGGCAGGATCGCGGTGAGATCGCCGACTGCGAGCCTGATCTGGGGATGGTGCGGGTCGAGATTGGTCACCACGATCTCGCCGACCTCGCCTTCGGCGACGGGATCGCCGGTGCCTGGGCGGACGATCTCGACGATCAGGTTCTCGTTCAGGACCATGCCGGAGCGGGCCGAGGTCTCATAGGCGATCAGGCCGATATCGGCGGTGGCGTAGAGCTGGTAGGCGTCGATGCCGCGCGCCCGTACCCATTCCTGCAGCGAGGGCGGGAAGGCAGCGCCGGAGACCACGGCGCGCTTGATGCAGGAGATGTCGACGCCGCGGGCGTCGGCGGCTTCGACCAGGATCTTCAGGAAATCCGGTGTGCCGAGATAGGCGCTCGGCCGGTAGGCGCCGATCACCTCCAGCTGCTGCTCGGTGTTGCCGGGGCCGGCCGGGATCACGGCGCAACCGATCGCCCGCGCCGCCGAATCCATGATGAAGCCGCCCGGCGTCAGGTGATAGCCGAAAGTGTTGATGACGATGTCGCCCTTGCGGAAGCCGGCGGCAAACAGTCCGCGCGCCGTGCCCCAAGGGTCGATGCCGGTGCCTTCCGGCTCGAAGATCGGGCCGGGCGAGGTGAAGAGCCGGCCGAAGGAGCCGAGCGGCGCGGCAGTGAAGCCGCCAAAGGGTAGCGCCGCCCGCTGCAGGGCCGGCATGTCGGCCTTGCGCAGGATCGGCAGGCGGGCGAGGGCGGCGCGGTCACGGATCGCAGCCGGCTCGATACCGGCGAGATGGGCGCCATAACCCGGCGTCGCGAGCGCGGCTTCAAGCACGGCCGGCAGACGGGAGAACAACGCAGCCTCGCGCGCCGGCGGCGACAGCGTCTCGAGATCGTCGTAGTGCTCGCTCATCGCTCGGGTCCTCGGGAGAATGGCGTTACGGTTATCGGATGAAGCGCAGGAGGCGCAGGAAGTTCAGCAGCCCGACCAGCGCGCCGGCGACATAGGTCAGCGCTGCCGCCCTGAGCACGCCGCGCGCCGCCGGCACGTCACCGGGATGGAGATAGCCGTCGGTGGTCAGGATCGGCAGCGCCTTGCCGAAGCTGGCGTCGAATTCGAGCGGCAACGTCACGAGATGCACGACGAGGCCGATGCCGAGCAGCGCGATGGCGAGGCCGAACTGGAACAGCCCGATCGCCGGCACGCGGGTCAGGATCGCGACGAACGGGGCCGAAACCAGCACCACCATGGCGACCTTGTCGATGACGCCGAGCAGGCGCGCCAGCCCGGTACGGGCGCTGAACAGCGTGCTGCCCTGCGCATGCTGGATGGCGTGGCCGACTTCGTGGGCGGCGACGGCGACCGCGGTGATCGAGCGCCCGTCATGATTATCCGGCGAGAGCCGCACGGCCCGGGCGTCGGGATCATAGTGATCGCCGGCGGTCGTGGTCTCGACTGCGACCGCGCCGAGCTGGAAACGGTCGAGCAGGTGGCGGGCCAGTTCGCCGCCGGTTCCGGGCAGATCCGGCCGCGCCACCGCATGCTTTGCCATTTCGTGCCGGACCCAGAACTGCGGGCCGAAGATCAGCGCAAGGAGCAGGAGAACGATGACGAGATAGAGCATCGGTCAGGCCCTGGACCCTTCTTACGGCGGATTCGCGGCGGGCTTCTCACGACAGCCAGCGCTTGCGGCGCTTGTAGCTCTTGACCTCGCGGAACGACTTCTTCGCGCCCTCGGCGACGCCGAGATAGAACTCCTTGACGTCCTCGTTCTCGCGCAGCATCTGCGCTTCGCCATCCATGACGACGCGGCCGGTCTCCATGATGTAGCCATAGGTGGCGTAGCGCAGCGCCATGTTGGTGTTCTGCTCGGCAACCAGGAAGGAGACATCGTCCTCGGCATTGAGCCGGCGCACGATCTCGAAGATCTCCTCGACGATCTGCGGCGCCAGTCCCATGGACGGCTCGTCGAGCAGGATCATCTTCGGCTTCGACATCATGGCGCGGCCGACGGCGCACATCTGCTGCTCGCCGCCGGAGGTGTAGCCGGCCTGCGAGTTGCGGCGCTGCTTCAGGCGCGGAAAGAGCTCGTAGATCTTCTCGAGGTCGCGCTTGATCGCGGCATTGCCGTCGCGCCGGGTGAAAGCGCCGGTGAGCAGGTTCTCCTCGATGGAGAGATGGCCGAAGCAGTGCCTTCCCTCCATCACCTGGATGCAGCCGCGGCGGACGAGCTCGCTCGGCGACATCTTGTCGACGCGCTCGCCGTCGAAGACGATCGAGCCCTTGGTGACCTCGCCGCGCTCCGCCTTGAGCAGGTTCGAGATCGCCTTCAGCGTCGTCGTCTTGCCGGCGCCGTTGGCGCCCAGGATCGCGACGATGCCCTTGCGCGGCACCTGCAGCGAGACCCCCTTCAGCACCAGGATGACGTGATCGTAGATCACCTCGATATTGTTCAGCGACAGGATCGCGTCCGTCGCAGCGGTGGTGGCGGGCTGTTCGAGGGTGGCTGTGGACATTGAACCTCCAATCCTTCCCCCTTGGGCGAGAAGGTGGCCCGGAGCAGCCGGGTCGGATGAGGGAAGGACGGATGAGGGAGAGTGACTTCCCTCATCCGTCAGCGCTTCGCGCCGCCACCTTCTCCCCCGGAGGGAAGAACGAAGCGGGGCTACATCAGGACGACTTCTCGCAGGACTCGGTCCGCTTCGGCCAGTTGCCGGCCTTCTCGACATAGTCCTTGGCGTTGGCCTCGATCAGCGGCCGGACTTCGTCCTTCAGCGGCTCCATCCAGTCCGAGCCCTTGGTCCACTTGGTGCCGTCCCATTCGGCGACATAGGCCTTGCTGTGGCCGGAATGGTCGGTGCAGGAGACCGTGGTCGGCGTGGCGAAGCCTTCCATGCCGATCTCCTTCAGCCGCGCCTCGGTGATGTTGAGGCTCTCCAGGCCGCGGCGCATGTCCTCGGCGGTGATTACCTTCTTGCCGGTGAGCCTCTGGGCGTTGCGGACTGCCTCGACCACGAGCATCGAGTTGTAGACGCCGCGATTATAGAGGTTCTCGCCGACCTTCTCCTTCGGCGCCGTGCTCTTACCCTTCTCCACGACATGCTTGATGATGTCCTGGATGACCGGGAAGTTGGTGCCCGCCGCGTTGAGGTTGAGCGACTTGTAGCCCTTGGCCTCCGGGCCGCCGGCGCGCGCATCGTCATCGCCGCCCGCCCACCAGACGCCGACCAGCTTGCCGATCGGGAAGTTGTTCTTGATCGCTTCCTTGACCGCGGTCGGGTTCATCGCGCCCCAGCCCTGGTTGTAGAGGTAGTCCGGCCGGTCGCGGCGGATCGAGAGCCAGAGCGAGCCCTGGTTCTGCATGTCGGCGGCGGCGACCGGGTAGAGCTTGACCTCGAAACCGTATTTCTTGGCGAGGTTCTCGAGCACCGGGATCGGCTCCTTGCCGAAGGGCGCGTCGAGATGGATCAGGCCGAGCTTCTTGCCCTTGAGCTTGTCCATGCCGCCGAGCTCGTTCGCCATGTGGCGGACCATGACGGAGGCGCCGTCCCAATAGGTGAAGGGCGGGATGAAGACCCAGGGGAAGTTGGTGCCGTCAGCCGAGGCCGAGAGGCCATAGGCCATCGACAGGATCGGAATCTTGTCGACATGGGCGCGCGGGATCGCGGCGAGCGTCGCGCCGGTCGACCAGGGCGAGTAGACGATGGTGTTCTTCGATTTGGCCTGCTCGTAGCACTCGATCGACTTCTTGGTGTCGTAGCCGGTCTCGCACTCCTCGTAGATGATCTTGACGCCGTTCACGCCGCCATCGCGCTCGTTGATCATGGTGATGTAGTCGCGCATGCCGTCGCCGATCGGCGTGCCCGAGCCGGAGAACGGGCCGGTACGGTAGGCGTTGTTGGCGAAGTAGACGCTGTCCTGCGCGACTGCGGGAGCGCCGACCGCGCCGGCGGCCAGGAGCGCGCCGAGCGCGACACCCTTGATCATGCTGCTCTTCTTCATCTGCTTCCTCCGTTGGTTTCAGTCGGATGCGGCCGGGGCCGTTCCGCCTCTTGAGTGCCCGCCGCTTGTGATTTGCCGCGGGTCGTCTTCTTGGGCCTCTTCCCCGGCTCAGTAGGGGAAAGGCCACGTCCGCAATTTCTGCTTCGCGATCTGCCAGAGCCGCGCCAGTCCGTGCGGTTCGACGATCAGGAAGAAGATGATCAGGGCGCCGACCAGCATGAAGGTGACATGCTCGGCTGCAGCGCCGGAAAGCGGCACGCCGAGCGCCGGCAGGCCGAATTTCAGGATGGTCGGCAGGCTGGCGATGAAGGCGGCGCCGAAGAAGGAGCCGATCAGCGAGCCGAGCCCGCCGATGATGACCATGAACAGGATGTTGAAGGAGAGGCGGATGGTGAAGACGTCGTTGGCTTCGCCGCCGCCATACCAGAGGAAGATCATCATCGCGCCGGCGACGCCGGCATAGAAGGACGAGACCGCAAAGGAGATCAGCTTGGCGTTGAGCAGCTTGATGCCCATCAGTTCGGCGGCGATGTCCATGTCGCGCACCGCCATCCAGGAGCGGCCGAGCTTGCCGTGGACGAGGTTCGAGGCGAGCCAGGTCAGCACCACGACGAGCCCGAGACAGACGAAATAGCGGGTCTCCGGCGTCGCCGCGGCGCCGGTGATCGGCAGGCCGAACAGCGTGCGCTGCGGCACCTCGATGGCGCCCGAGGCGTTGTAGTTGAACAGCCAGGGCACGCGCACGAAGGCCCATTGCAGGAAGAACTGCGCGGCCAGCGTCGCGACGGCGAGATAGAAGCCCTTGATGCGCAGCGAGGGCAGGCCGAAGAGCACGCCGATCGCCGCCGAGAACAGGCCCGAGACCAGGATCAGGACGATGATGTTCACGCCGGGGAAGAAGGTCGTCAGCTTGTAGCAGGCATAGGCTCCGACCCCCATGAAGGCGGCGGTGCCGAGCGAGATCAGCCCGGTATAGCCGGTCAGGATATTGAGGCCGATCGCCGCCAGCGAGAAGACCAGGAACGGGATCATCACCGTCGCGATGAAGAAGTCGTTGCCGATCATCGGGACGCCGACGACGGCGATCAGCAGGATCACGGCGATGCCGATCCGGTCCTGCTCGGAGAGGGCTTCTACGAGGTCGTCCTGGAGGTCGCG
>JAKFDB010000101.1:0-2138 GCA_036676315.1 Bradyrhizobiaceae bacterium | reverse complement strand
ATCGATCACCGAAACCCCGAAGGGCCTGGCGGTCTCCGGCCGGCTGCTGGTCGACGATCTGGCCCGGGCCCGCGAGGTCCGCGCGCTGGTGAAGTCCGGCGCCGTCACGGGGCTCAGCATCGGCTTCATGACGAAGAGCGCCAGCGCCCGGCGCGGCGGCGGCCGGACCATCAAGGCCGTCGAGCTGGTCGAGATCAGCCTTGTCTCCGTCCCCGCACACCCCGGCGCTCGGGTCAGCAGCGCCAAATCGGCCGCGCAAGCAATCGCGCTCGCAGAGGCCATCAACCGCGCATCCGCGCGCCTGCGAGCATAAGGAGCCCGCCCCGATGAAACACGTCTCCCACCGCGCCATGATTGCCGGCGCCATCGAACTGAAGGGCGATGACGAGGATCCTGTCGTCAGCGTGACCAAGGCGCTCGAAACCCTGAGCACCACGGTCGACACGCGCCTGAAGGCGGTCGAGACGAAGGCCACCGATCCCGCCCTGATCGCTCGACTCGACGGCCTCGAGGCCAAGCTCAACCGCCCGAACGGTGGCGATGACAAGACCGTCGACGAAGCCGCCGCTGCGGAGATGAAGGGCTTCGGCCTGTATCTGCGCCACGGCAAGGATGCGCCGGATCTCGATCTCAAGACGCTGCGCGTGTCGAGCGATCCGCAGGGCGGCTATCTCGCGCCGGCCGAATTCTCGTCCGAGTTCCTGAAGGAGATCGTCGAGTATTCTCCGATCCGCGCCATCTCCAGCGTGCGCCAGACCAGCAATCCGAGCGTGATCTATCCCGCTCGCATCGGCCGGACGAATGCGAAGTGGAAGGGCGAGCTTCAGGCGCAGGAAGGCAACGAGCCGAGCTTCGGTGAGGCCGAGATCGCGGTGAAGGAGCTCAACACCTTCGTCGACATCTCGAACCAGCTCCTGGCGGACAGCGCCGGCGCGGCCGAACGAGAGGTGCGCGAGTCGTTGGCGGAAGACTTCGCCCTGAAGGAGGGCGCGGCTTTCGTGAACGGCACCGGCGGCCTCCAGCCGGACGGCTTCATGCAGGACGCTCGCATCACGCAGATCGCCAACGGCCACGCGGCCAACCTGAGCGCTGACGCGCTGATCTCGATCCTGTACGCCCTGCCGCCCGCGTACCGCCGAAATGCGACGTGGGTCATGAACGGCGCGACGATCGCCACCATCCGGAAGCTGAAGGACACGCAGGGCAACTACCTGTGGCAGCCCGGTCTCCAGGCTGGCCAGCCGGAAAGCATCCTTGGCCGTCCCGTGGTCGATGCGGCGGACATGCCCGGCGCAACCAGCGGCGAGTTCCCGATCGCGGTCGGGGACTTCAACGCCGGGTACCGGATCATCGATCGGCTGGAAATGTCCGTGCTGGTCAACCCGTACCTGCTCGCGACCAACGGCGTGACCCGCTTCCACGCAACCCGGCGCGTCGGCGGGGCGGTGATCCGTCCCCTGGCCCTTCGGAAGCTGAAGATGGCGACGAGCGTCTGACGCTCCGCCTTGCTGACAATCCTGCTCGGGTCAGACCCGAGCAGCCGCCCATCGAAATCAGGAGAGACCCATGCGCGATCTCGCGTCCAACATCGCCGTCGTCACGGCGCTTTCCCCTGCGGTCCAGGCCGCCACCGTCAACGGCGTGGCGATCGATACCAAGGGCTTCGGCTCCGTCGCCTTCGTCCTCAACACTGGCGCCATCGTCAGCGCGGGCGACTTCGGCGCCAAGCTGCAGGAGAGCGACGCCAGCGGCTCCGACTACACCGATGTGGCGCCCGGAGACCAGGTCGGCAGCTTCGAGGCCACGGCCCAAGCCGACGCGACGGAGAAGGTCTCCTACATCGGCCACAAGCGCTTCGCCCGCCTGGTGCTGACAAAGGCCGGCGGCACGTCCATCGCGGCCGGCGCGGTGGCCATCCTCGGTGATGCGGAACAGCGCCCGATCGCTTGATCGGACGCCTTAGCGGGGCGCGGCGGTTTTTTCTCCGGCCGCCGCGCTCCTGATCCCCTCTGGCCATCAGGACCGCGCGCATGCTGATGATGACGCCGGAGTTTCGGAAGCAGATTCGCGCCGCGCTGGCTTCCCACGCAGCGCTCCATCCGACCCCGGTTACACTGCCGCAGATCGCAGGAAAGAAG
>JAKFDB010000100.1:0-47805 GCA_036676315.1 Bradyrhizobiaceae bacterium | reverse complement strand
CTCAACGCCACGATCGAGGCTGCGCGGGCCGGAGAATCCGGGCGCGGCTTCGCGGTCGTCGCCGCCGAGGTCAAGACGCTCGCGACCCAGACGGCGAACGCGACGCAGGACATCTCCAGCCAGATCGCCCAGCTCGCCGCCAGTGCCGAGGCCTGCAGCGAGCGCGCCGCCTCGATCGGTATGACGATCGGCGAGATCAAGGCCGATTCCGAGGCGATTTCCGACGCCGTCGCCCAGCAGAGCTACGTCACCACGAGCATCTCGCGCGATGCCGCCGATGTCGCCAGCAGCTCGGACGAGGCGATCGGCAGCGCCAACCGCGTCAATGACAGCCTGGAGACGACGCAGAAGGCGCTCGGCCGGGCCAATGCCGCCGCGGCCGACATCGCGTTGCAGGTCGGCGCCGCCGAGGCGACGGTCAGCGAAGCGCTCGAGGCCCTGCGCAAGGCGTCGTGACGCGGCGCTCCTCTTCAGGTTAACCGACTTGCACCGTCATTCCGGACAAGCGGCGAAGCCGCGCAGATCCGGAATCCATCGTAAGGCTCTGCGCTCTATGATGGATTCCGGCGCGCCACTTCGCTACGACCGGAATGACGAAAGAATATGGATTCCGCGGAAACCCCTCAGCCCTCGCTCACCGCCTTGGCGAAATTGGCGAAGAACTCGTCCGCCAGCTTCTTCGAGACCGAATCGATCAGGCGCGAGCCGAGCTGCATCAGCTTGCCGCCGACCTGTGCCTCGACCTCGTAGCGCAGCAGCGTCTGTCCGCCTTCGGCATCCTCCAGCATGACCTTGGCACCGCCCTTGGCGAAGCCGGCAATGCCACCCTCGCCTTCGCCAACGATCCGGTAGCCGTTCGGCGGATCGAGATCCTGCAATTCGACCTTGCCCTTGAAGGTCGCCTTCACCGGACCGAGCTTGACCTTCACCACCGCCGAGAAATGCGTGTCGTCGTCCTTGGCGAGCTGCTCGCAGCCGGGAATGCAGGCCTTCAGCACCTCGGCATCGTTCAGCTTCTCCCAAACGATCGCCTTGGAGGCCGGCAAGGTCACTTCCCCGTTCATGGTCATCGCCATGGCGTCACTCCTCATCCATCGTCGCTGAAACCGGCGCTGCCGGTTGCGGCCGGCCTCGCCTCGGGGCTATCCAGAACCTGCGGCCTCATCCTTGACCGGAATGCGCGGGCTCGCCAAGGCCGGGACAACGCATGGAGGCGAGCTTGCACGGCGCCGATCATTTCCTGAAACGCCGGGTGCGACATGGCTGACATCGGCGGGCTTCATGGCGAGCTCTTCGCCGATCACGAATTCGCCGCCCTGTTCGACGACCGGGCGTGCCTGCAGGGCATGCTCGACTTCGAGGCGGCGCTCGCCCGGGCGCAGGCCAATACCGGCGTCATTCCCGCGACCGCCGCCGAGACCATCGCCGCCGCCTGCGAGGCCGGGCTCTACGACATCGCCGCGATCGGCAAGGCGGCGACGCTCGCCGGCAATCCGGCAATCCCGCTGGTCAAGGCGCTGACCGCTTGGGTCGCGGCTCATGACCCCGAGGCGGCGAAATGGGTGCATTACGGCGCCACCAGCCAGGATGTGATCGATTCCGGCCACGCCCAGCAATATCGCGCCGCCTGGGCGCTGATCCTGAAGCGCAGTGCGAAGCTGACCCATGCTCTCGCCGGCCTCGCCCGCGCTCATCGCGACACGCCGATGATCGGCCGCACCTTCCTGCAGCATGCGGTGCCGATCAGCTTCGGCCTGAAGGCGGCGCAATGGCTCGATCCGCTGGTCGCCTTCCATGACGAGTTCATGATCCACGGCCAGTCCGCGCACCAGCTCGGCGGCGCAGCCGGCACGCTCGCCTCGCTCGGCGACCGCGCCGAGGCGGTGCTCCAGGAATTCAACCGGACCATGCCGTCGATCGGCGCCGTGCTGGTACCCTCGCACAGCAACCGGCGCCGGCCGGCTTCGATCGCAACCCAGCTCGGCCTACTCTGCGGCCATCTCGGCAAGCTTGCCCTCGACATCGCCCTGATGGCGCAGACCGAGATCGGCGAACTCGCCGAGCCGGAAGCGCCCGGCAAGGGCGGCTCCTCGGCGATGCCGCATAAGCGCAACCCGGTGCTTTGCACGCTGATTCTCGCCGCCGCCAAGCGCGCGCCCGGCCTGGTCTCGACCATGCTCGTTGCGATGCCGCAGGAGCATGAGCGGGCGATGGGCGGCTGGCACGCCGAATGGCGCACCATGGCGGAGCTGTTCACCCTCGCCGGCACGGCGCTGGGCCAGGCCGTGACGCTGGCCGAGGGGCTCCAGGTCTTCCCCGAGCGCATGCGCCGCAATCTCGACCTGACCAACGGGCTGGTGATGGCCGAGCGCGTCTCGCTGGCGCTCGCCGCGACGTTCGGCCGGGCCGAGGCGCATCATCTCCTGGAAGCGGCCAGCAAGACCTGCCTCGCCAGCGGGCGCCATCTGCGCGACGTGCTGGCGGATGACCCGGCGCTGGCTGGCAGCCTCGACGTGGCAGCGCTCGACGCCTTGTTCGATCCCGTCAGCTACCGTGGCGCCACCGACGCGATCATCGACCGTATCCTCGCCCTCTACGAGGAGGAGCGCGAGTACATGACCGACTATGACTGAACTATCCGCCGACGAGCGCGCGATCGCCGCCGGCGGCAGCGGCGAAGGCGCCGCCATGGCGATGCGCATCGTCGCCGAGGCGGCGCGGCTGATGGGCGCGCCGCGATTGATCCCCGTCGCCTCCGCCCATATCGACGGCGCGCTCTATCATGGCGATTCCGGCACGCTCTTCGCCGAGAAGCTGGTCGCCGGCGGCGCCCGCGTCGCAGTGCGTGCGACGCTGAATGTCGGCGCGCTCACCCCGCATGGCTGCGTCGCGACCCGCCTGCCCCCGGCCCAGCACGAGATGGCAGCGCGGATGATGCGCGCCTATGAGGCGATGGGCTGCGAGCCGAGCTGGACCTGCGCGCCCTATCAGGCCGGCCACCGGCCGAAGCAAGGCACGGACGTCGCCTGGGGCGAGTCCAATGCCGTGGTCTTCTGCAATTCGGTGCTCGGCGCCCGCACCAACCGCTATGGCGATTTCCTGGACATCGCTTGCGCCATCGCCGGCCGCGCCCCCGATTACGGCCTGCACCGGCCGGAGAACCGGATCGCGACGCTCGTGCTCGACGTTTCCGGACTGTCGGAAGCCCTGCGCGGCGCCGAGGTGTTCTATCCCGTGCTCGGTGCCCTGCTCGGCCGCGAGGCCGGCAGCGAGGTCGCGGTGATCGACGGCCTGCAGGGCCATGCCGACGAGGACAGGCTCAAGGCGCTCGGTGCTTCTGCCGCCTCGGCTGGCGGTGTCGGGCTGTTCCATGTCGCCGGCGTGACGCCGGAAGCGCCGGATCTCGCGACCGCGCTCGGCCAGCGGCCGCCGGTTCGCACGCTAGTGGTGACGCCGGAGCGGCTCACCGCCGAACTGGCGCGGCTCTCGACCGCCGGCGCGACCGACCGCGTCGATGCGGTTGCGATCGGCTCGCCGCATCTCTCGCTCGCCGAGATCGATGCGCTCGAGCGACGCCTCGCCGGTCGAAGGCTGGCGAGGCCGCTCTATGCCAATACCGGCCGCCATGTCCTGAAGCCGCTGGAGGAACAGGGCAGGCGCAGCGCCCTCGAGCAGGCCGGCATCGTCTTCGTCGTCGACACCTGCGTGGTGGTGACACCGATCATGCCGGAGCTGAAGGGCGGGGTGCTGATGACCAATTCCGGCAAGTTCGCCCACTACGCCCCGGGCAACACCGGCTATGCCGTGACCTATGGCTCGCTCGGCGAATGCGTCGAGAGCGCGGTCGCCGGCAGGCTCGTCAGGGAAGCGCGGACATGGTCGTGAAGGCCGAGATCCTGCTGCCGGGCGAGGCGGTCACCGCGAACTGCCTGGCACTCTCGGCCCCGATCAGCTTCTGGGGCGGCGTCGACCCGCGCAGCGGCGAGATCATCGATGCGCGCCACCCGCAGCGCGGCCGGAGCGTCGCCGGCATGGTGTTGGCGCTGCCCGGCACGATCGGCTCCTCCTCCGCCTCGGCCGTGCTGCTCGAGCTCGTCCATGCCGGCAAGGCGCCGGCCGCGATCCTGATCGCCGAGCCGGATGCGATCCTGCTGCTCGGCCTCGTCGTCGCCCGCGAAATGGGCTGGGCGACGCCCCCTGCCCTGAAGCTTTCCGCAGCGGCCCAGGCCGGGCTCGGCGGCCAGCGGCTTTCGATTGCCACAGATGGTGCGATCAGCACCGCAACTGCCTAGGAGAGCGACGCCGATGCCGATGCTGAACGTCAAGGGCGAGGAGTTCCACGTCCAGATCGATGGCGATGAGGGCGCGCCCGTCCTGCTGCTCTCCAATTCGCTCGGCACCAATCTTTCAATGTGGGATCCGCAGATCCCGGAATGGGCAAAGCACTTCCGCGTCGTGCGCTATGACAGCCGCGGCCATGGCCTCTCGCCCGCGCCGGACAAGCCCTATTCCATCGCCATGCTGGCCGACGACGCGCTCGCCATCCTCGATACGCTCGGGATCGAGAAGGCGCATTGGTGCGGCCTCTCCAAGGGCGGCATGGTCGGCCAGTGGCTGGCGACGCATCATGGCGGCCGGCTCGGGCGCGTCGTGCTCGCCAACACCGCCGCCCATATGGGCCCGCCCGAGCTCTGGGACGGCCGCATCCGTACTGTCCGCACGCAGGGCATGGGCGGGCTGGTGCAGCCGACGCTGGAGCGCTGGTTCACTCCGGAATTCCGCGAAAGCGCCAAGGCGACCGTTGCCGCCGTCAGTGAGATGCTCGCGACCACCCCGCCGCTCGGCTACGCCAATTGCTGCGCCGCGATCCGCGACATGGACCAGCGCGAGTCGATCCGCGCCGTCCGCAATCCCGTGCTGGTGGTCATCGGCGCGCGCGATCCGGCGACCCCGCCGGCGACCGGTTACGAAATCGCCGACGCCATCCCCGGTGCGCAGCGCATCGAACTCGCCGCCGCCCATCTCTCCAATCTCGAGCAGCCCGAGGCCTTCGGCCGGGCCGTCACCGACTTCCTGAAAGGCTGAACCATGGACGAGAAGACCCGTTACGAGAACGGCCTGAAGACCCGCCGCGCCGTCCTCGGCGACGCCCATGTCGACCGGGCGACCGCCGGCGTCACCGACTTCAATCGCGACTTCCAGGAATTCATCACCCGCACTGCCTGGAACGACATCTGGAACCGCCCCGGCCTCACCCGCCGCGAGCGCTCGCTGATCGTGCTCTCGATCACGGTCGCGCTTGGCGCCTGGGGCGAGTTTCGCCTGCATGTCCGGGCCGCCATCAACAACGGGCTGACCCAGGACGAGATCAAGGAATTGCTGATCCAGGCAGGGGTCTACGCCGGCGTGCCCGCTGCCAACCATGCCTTCAAGGAAGCCGCCAGCGTCTTCGCCGAGATCGAGGCGGAGAAGGCGAAGGGCTGAGTTCAGAAGCCGCCGAAACGGCGCCGGCGATAGACCAGGCTCTCGCCGACACCGCTGCCGCCGAGTGCCACGACCTCGCCGATCAGGACCTTGTGGGTCGCGACCGCATGGGCCGCCACCAGCCGGCAGTCGAAGGCGACGAGCGCGCTCTTCAGAACCGGAGCGCCGGTCACCAGCCGCGTCCATTCGCCTCTGGCGAAGCGGGCCTCGCCGGAGAGGCCGGCGCGGCCGGAGAACACTGCCGCGAGCTCGTGATCCAGCGCCGACAGCGTGTTGACGCAGAAGAAGCCGCTCGCCTCGATCGCGGCGAGCGTGCGGCTGCCCGCCTCGAGGCAGGCGAGCAGGGTCGGCGGCGCATCCGACACCGAGGCGACCGCCGTCGCCGTCAACCCCGCCCGGCCGGAAAGACCGGTGGTGGTGACGAGATGGGCAGCGCTTGCGACCTCGGCCATCGCGTCGCGAAAGGCCGCCGCTTCGGGCATGGCGGCGGAGGCCGCCGCCTCTAGGATTTTGGTCATCGACCCGATTCTGGCGCAGGAGCGTTCATGCCGCTCATTTACGGACTTTGCCGCGCCATGGCCAGATCGCCGCGGGCAAGGCGCAGGGAAACACGTTTCGAAGAGATATATCAAAGCGCCAGCGGAGCTGGCGCCCAGGCCTCATTCCCGCCCGAGCGTCGCCAGCAGGCCGGCACGAAGATGGCGCATCAGCGCATCGCTCGCCTCCACCGCCGCCTCGGCCCGGCCGGAAGCGAGCGCCTGCGCGAAAGCGACATGATGCCCCGCAGCCGGGACGAGATCGTCCTGCCGCTCGAAGAAATACCAGGCACGGCGGATCAGGGCCTGCAGCGGCTCGGCCGCCCGCGTCGCATAGGGGCTGCGCGCGGCTGCGGCGACGAGCCCGTCGAGCTCCTTGTCCAGCCGCATATAGGCGTTGACGTCGCCATCCCCGGCCGCCTGCCGCATCGCCCGCGCCTTGCCGAGGATGGCGATGCGCTCGTCCGGCCCTGCCCGTCTGGCCGCCTCGGAAGCGATCAGCCGCTCGAGGGCCTCGCGCGCATCGAGTGCGGCCATCACGTCGATGGCGTTGATGTCGGTGACCGCGACACCCTTGCGCGGCAGGATCTCGACCAAACCCTGCTGGGCCAGCCGGATCAGCGCCTCGCGCACCGGCGTGCGCCCGACATCGACCAGGTCGATCATCTGGGCCTCGGTCAGGATCGCGCCCGGCCGCAGCGACAGCGTCACGATCGCTTCCTCCAGCCGGCGATAGGCAAGGTCGGCCAGGCTCGCCGGACCGGAACGCTCCGCCGCCTCCCCGCCATCGGCCTCGCCGGTGCCGGGCCGGCTCACACCGGGGCTCCGGCTCGCGGGAATCCGAGGTTTGACGCTGTTCGCTTCATTGATATATCAAAATCTCAAAATCGCGTCGAAAGCGATCGCTGCCGGATATCTGCTTCCGAAACCCGTCAGCGCGCAAGGAGGATCGCGGACCGAGCGATTGGCGATGCAGACGAGAGACGCGCGGCGACGAGAAGGCAACCCCGGCACCCGTTCCACCATCTCGACCTCTCCCCAAGGCTGGTTCAGAACTTCAAGCTGGTCGAAGGAGCTCGGAGCGGCCGCATTGGCCATTGCCGGGACGACCAGCTCGCAAAGGGCGACGCAGCCTGTGTTTTGAAGTGGAGGAGACATGGCTTTCACCTGCACCATCCCCGCCGTCGCTACGGTGCAGCAGGATGACGAGGCGATCCGGATCACCCGCTGGGACTTCGAGCCAGGCGCCGTGACCGGCTGGCACAGCCATGGCTGGCCCTATTTCGTGATCATGCTCGTCGACGGCACGCTGCGCATCCATGACGGCGAGAAGGCGAGCGATGTGCCACTGGTCCAGGGCCAGGCCTATATGCGCCAGGCCGGCATCCAGCACGACGTCATGAACGGCTCGCCCCACCCGATCGCCTTCGTCGAGATCGAGGTCAAGCAGCCCGCCGCCCTGAAGCAGCTCGCCGGCGCATGAAGATCGCGATCGTCGGAGCCGGCATCGTCGGCGTGGCCACCGCCCATGCTCTGCTGGACGAGGGCCACGAGGTCCTGATCCTCGACAAGGAAGGGCCGGCCTTCGGCCCGTCGCGCGGCAATGCCGGCATTATCGCCCACACCGACGTGCTGCCGCTCGCCAGCCCCAACATCCTGCGCAAGGTGCCGGGCTTCCTGCTCGATCCGCTGGGGCCGCTGGCGATCCGCCTCGGCTACCTCCCGCAGCTGCTGCCCTGGCTGACCCGCTTCCTGCTCGCCGCGCGCCCGGCCGATTACGAGCGCTCGATCGCGGGCATCATCGCCTTGCAGCAGCTGGCGCTGCCGGCATGGCTGGCCCGCGCCGAAAAGGCCGGGCTCATGGGGCATATCCACCGGCGCGGGGTGCTCTACGCCTATCGCGCTGCGAGCGACACCGCCGATCTCGAAAGGCTGGCGCAGCGCCAGCGCGCCGCCGGCATCGCCGTCGACATGCTGCAGCCGCAGGAGCTGCGCCAGATGGAGCCGGCCTTGAAGGACCGCTTCGCCGGCGCCGCCTTCCATCCCGACGCGGCCCATATCAGCGACCCCCTCGCCCTCACCATGGCGCTCTTCGAGGCCGCGCTCGCGCGCGGTGCCGAGTTCGAGAAGGCACAGGTCGACAACATCTCGATGGGCGAGCGCCCTGCCCTGATCGGCCCCGATGGCTGGCAGCGCGTCGTCGATCGCGTGGTGGTCGCCGCCGGCGCCTGGTCGAAGCCGCTGGCTGCCGCCATGGGCGACCATGTCCCGCTCGACACCGAACGCGGCTACAATGTCAGCTTTCCGGGTGTCACCGGGCTGACCAGCCGCCCGGTCGGCTTCAAGGATGACGGCTTCATCATGACGCCGCTCGAAAGCGGCCTGCGCATCGGCGGTGCGGTCGAGTTCGGCGGCCTGCATGCAGCCCCGAACCATGCCCGCACCAAGGCGCTCTACGACAAGGCGGCGACGCTGGTGGAGGGGCTGCCGGCCTTCGACAGCGGCCGGCTCTGGATGGGTTTTCGCCCCTCGCTGCCGGATTCGCTGCCCGTCATCGGCAGGGCCAGTCGCAATCGCAACGTCCTCTACGCCTTCGGCCACGGCCATTACGGCATGACCCAGTCGACCGCGACGGCCGGGCTGGTCGCTGACCTGATCGCCGAGCGCGAGCCGGCGATCGACCTCGAACCCTACAGCCCAAAACGCTTCTGACCAGCGATGGCTCAACGAGACCTGATCATCCACATCAATGGCTGGCCGGGCGTCGGCAAGCTCACCATCGCGCGAGAGCTTGCCGGGCTGATGGGCGCGCGCCTGCTCGACAACCACACCATCATCAATCCGGCCGAAGCACTGTTCGAGCGCCGCGACCCGCTCTACCGCTCGCTGCGACAGGCGCTGCGCACGGCGATCCTCGCCCATGTCGCGCAGATGAAGCCGGGCGTGCTGATCCTGACCGACGCGATCTCCGACGACGCCTTCGACAGCGCGGTCTTCGAGGACTACCGCGAATTGGCGAAGAACCGAGGGGCCGGACTGGTCGCGGTCGTCCTCGACTGCGCGCCAGAGATCAATGCGCAGCGGCTCATGGCTGCCGGCCGCGCCGAGCGGCGCAAGCTGACCGACCCTGCCGTGCTCGCCTCGCTGCGGGCCAGCCACCGCCTGCTGAGAGCGCAAGGCGTGCCGTTGATCGAACTCGATGTCGGCCCGCTTTCCCCGAGCGAGGCCGCAACGATCCTGGCCGGGTGTTGCCGCGACCTGGTTGAATCAGCATATCAACTGGCTGAATCGATGCGTGAACCGGGCACGCCAGAGCCATGATCCGACTCGTCTTTCTCGGCTTCCTCGCAAGCGTGCTGGCCGGCTGCGCCAGCCTGCCGCCAGTGACCTGCGGCCCCGGCCAGGAGGCGATGCTCACCGCAGAATTGCTGTTCGGCCGCAAGATCGGCGATCGCATCGGCGTCAGCGAGGCCGCCTTCCGCCGCTTCGTCGACGAGGAGGTGACGCCGCGCTTTCCCGATGGCCTGACCATTCTCGACGCCAGCGGCCAGTACCGCGACACAAGCAGCGGCGCCCTCATCCGCGAGCCGAGCAAGCTCCTGCTTATCGCTCTGAAGGACGAGGCCGAGGGTCGCGCGAAACTCGCCGCCATCGCCGAAGCCTACAAATCCCGCTTCCACCAGCAATCGGTCGGCACGATCCTGAAGCCGGCCTGCGTCTCGTTCTGAGGATCAGCCATGGCGACCCACACCTTCTTTTGCGTCGACGGCCATACCTGCGGCAATCCGGTGCGGCTCGTCGCCGGCGGAGGCCCGCGGCTGGAGGGCGCCAACATGGTCGAGAAGCGGGCGGATTTCCTCAGCCGTTTCGACTGGATCCGCACCGGGCTGATGTTCGAGCCACGCGGCCACGACATGATGTCGGGCGCCATCCTCTATCCGCCGACGCGTCCCGATGCCGACATCGCCTTCCTGTTCATCGAGACCTCGGGCTGTCTGCCGATGTGCGGCCATGGGACGATCGGCACCGTCACCATGGCGCTGGAGCGCGGGCTGGTGACGCCGAAGACGCCGGGCGTCCTGAAGATCGACACGCCGGCTGGGCTGGTCACCGCGACCTATGTCCAGAACGGCCCCTATGTCGACAGCGTCCGCATCACCAACATCGCCTCGTACCTGCACGCGACCGGATTGACCGCCTCGGTCGAGGGCCTGGGCAAAGTCACCGTCGATGTCGCCTATGGCGGCAATTTCTACGCGATCGTCGACCCGCAGGATGCCATCCGCGACATCGCCGAGGTCAACCCGTCCGATCTGCTGCGCTGGAGCCCGAAGCTTCGGTCCGCGCTCAACGCCAAATACCAGTTCGTCCATCCGGAGAACCCGGCGATCAACGGCCTCAGCCACATCCTCTGGACCGGCGCGCCGACCAAGCCGGATGCCCATGCCCGCAACGCCGTGTTCTACGGCGACAAGGCGCTCGACCGTTCGCCCTGCGGCACCGGAACCTCGTCGCGCATGGCGCAGTGGGCCGCACAGGGCAAGCTCAAGGTCGGCGACGACTTCGTGCATGAGAGCATCATCGGCACGCTCTTCCGCGGCCGGGTCGAGGCCGCGGCCAAGGTCGGCCCCCACGACGCGATCATCCCCTCGATCGAGGGCTGGGCTCGGATGACCGGCTACAACACCATCTTCATCGACGATCGCGACCCGCTGGCGCATGGTTTCCAGCTGGCGGACAGGAATTGATGATTGCAGCCACCTCAAATCTGCATCGAGCGCCACCCTGCCGTGTAGTTTGATCGAAACAGAACAATTGATCTGTGGTGTATCTTGGTTTTTACATAGTAGCGTGACCTCAAGGCGGTAACGCCGAAAAGGGGGGAACGTATTATGCAGGCTTCGATCCTGACCGACCTGCTTTTGCCGCTCGCGATCGGCATCATCATGTTCGGCCTTGGACTGAGCCTGACCCTGGACGACTTCCGCCGCGTCGCCCGTTATCCGTTGGCCGTCGGCTCCGGCCTGGTGCTGCAGGTCCTGCTGCTTCCGCTCGGAGCCCTAGCGATCGCGGTGGTGCTGAAGCTGTCGCCCGACCATGCCGTCGGGCTGATGTTGCTCGCTGCCGCGCCCGGCGGCGCTACCGCCAACATCTACAGCCATCTCGCCCGCGGCGACGTCGCCCTCAACATCACCCTGACCGCGGTCAACAGCCTGCTCTGCCTGGTGACGCTGCCGATCGTGCTCGACCTGTCGCTCGATTTCTTCCTCGGCGCCGGGCAGTACGTGCCGCCGCCCCATCGCAAAATCATCGAGGTCGGCGCCATCATCCTGATACCGGTGGCGCTCGGCATGCTGGTGCGGGCCCGCGCCCAGGATTTCGCCATTCGCGCCGAGAAGCCGATCAAGCTGTTCTCGGTCCTCGTGCTGGCAGTGCTGATCGCCATTGCGATCTACATGGAACGCGCGGTGCTGCTACCAAGCCTCGTCGCAGTCGGCGGCGCCTGCCTCGCCTTCAATCTCTTGAGCATGTTCAGCGGCTATCTCGCCCCGCTCGCGCTGCGCCTGCCGCGCGGCCAGGCCGTCGCGATCGCCATGGAGATCGGGATCCACAATGCCGCGCTGGCGATCTACATCGCGCTCAACGTCCTGAAGAACCCCGCCGTCGCCGTCGTGCCGGGCATCTACAGCCTGGTCATGTACGTGACGGCGACCCTCTTCGTCCTGGTCCTGCTGCGCCGGCAGCCCGCGACGAGCAGCGCCTGAACACTACTGCTCCGTGAGCCCTCATCCTGAGGAGCGGCCGCAAGGCCGCGTCTCGAAGGATGCTCCAGATGTCCCGGGAGCCTCCTGGAACATCCTTCGAGACGCCATGTCTGGCGCCATGGCTCCTTAGGATGAAGGCCGACGGCGGGTCGATTGATCCGCAGCAGGCCGCCTCACCCGAACCGCGCCGGCGCGAACGGCGTCGGGTCGACGAACACCTTCTGCCCCGTCACCATCTCGGCCACCATCCGGCCGGTGACCGCCGCGAGCGTCAGCCCGTGATGGGCGTGGCCGAAGGAGAACCAGAGGTTCCGGTGCTTCGGCGCCGGACCGATGATCGGCATCATGTCGGGCGTGCAGGGCCGGTTGCCCATCCAGGGCTCGGCGTCGAGCCGCTCGCCGAGCGGGAACAGCGTCTTGGCGATCGGCTCGGCCCGGGCGAGCTGCACCGGCGTCTTCGGCGCGTCACGGTTAGCGAATTCGGCGCCCGTGGTCAGCCTGACGCCCTGCCGCATCGGGGCCAGGAAGTAACCGCGCTCGGTGTCGAGCACCGGATGATTGAGCACGGCGTTGCCGATCGGCTTGTAGTGCATGTGGTAGCCGCGCTTGACCGCGAGCGGCAGATGATAGCCGAGCCGGCGGGTGAGCACGTCGGCCCAGGGCCCGAGCGCCACCACCGCATCGCCCGCCTGCGCCTTGCTGCCATCGGCCAGCGTCACGTTCCAGCGGTCGCCATCCTGCGACAGCGTACCGGCATCGCCCTGCGCGACCTGCCCGCCGAGCTTTTCGAACAGCGCGACATAGGCCTTCGACAGGCCGAGCGGATCGATCACCGTGACCGGGTCGGTCCAGTGCAGGCCGCCGATCAGGCTCTGGTCGAGATGCGGCTCGTCGGCGCGCAGCGTCGCTGCATCGAGCATGCGATGGTTCAGCCCGAAATCGCGCTTCCAGCGCGCCGCCTCGGCCAGCCGGGTCTCCTGCTCGAATGGCGTCCGGAAGACCTTCATCCAGCCCTTGCGGCGCAGCAGCTCGGTCGCCCCGGCCTCCTGCGCCAGCGCATCGTGCTCGCTGACGCAATGCTCGATCAGGGTCGCGTATTTATGGGCGATGGCTTCGTGCTGCGAGGCACGCGAATGCATCCAGTAGGACCACAGGAAGGGCGCGAGCTTGGGGATCGCGTTCCAGTGGTAATGCGCATCGATGGTGTTGTTCATCGCATAGCGGATCAGCGCACCGAAATCATGCGGGAAGCCATAGGGATAGACGCCCTCGCGCTGGATCAGGCCGGCATTGCCATAGCTGGTCTCGCCGCCGGGCTTGCCGCGATCGACCAGCAGCACCGAGCGGCCGGCCTTCTGCAGATGCAGCGCAACCGAAATCCCGACGATTCCCGCCCCGAGAACAATAGTATCCGTGCGCATCGCGCTAAACTCCGCCAGCCCTTCCCAACCGCCACAATAGCGCCCGAACAGGCGCTGTCAGCCCGCATGCGCAATTTTGCGCAGATGCCGCCGAACTTTCGCAAAATTTGCGCCACCTCCCGAAAACGACTCATCTTTTCCAGATAATTTCGACACAACCAGCAACTTCCTGCCACACGCAGCGCGGGTCTGCACGCCAGCGAGATGACGACAGCGCCGGGATCGGCCAGTGTGGCGTCCCGCCCTGCTGTCCCGGCCGTCAATGCTCGCTTTTTTTGCCTCCGCCCTCGCCTTGCTCGGCCGCTACGGCACGCAAGGGTTTGCGCTGTCGATCTTCCTCGGCCTGGCCCTGCCGCAGTTCTCCGCGGCGGCCCGCCCGTTGCTGCCGGTAACGATCTTCTGCTTCACCACCGTCGTCTTCATGCGCGCCGATCTCGGCGTCATCTCCGGGCTGGTGCGCCGTCCGGCGAAGCTGATCGCCGCCTGCCTCTGGCTGATGGCGGCGCCGGCTCTCCTGATAGGCGCCGTCCTGATGGTGATTGGCCGCGAGGCCCTCGATCCCGGCCTGCTGCTCGGCATCGCCATGCTCGGCGCCGCGCCGCCGATCATGTCCTCGCCGGCGGTGGCGATCCTCTACGGCTTCGAGCCCTCGCTGATCATCGCCAGCGTCATCGTCACCACCGTGGTGAGCCCGGTAGTGGCGCCGGTCTTCGTCGAATGGCTGGCGGGGGCGGCTGTGCCGCTCGACCGCTGGGCGCTCACACTGCGGCTGCTGATCTTCATCGGCGGCGGCGTCGTGGTCGCCGTCGCGCTGCGCCGCTGGCTCGGCGCCGCGCGCATCCGCGAGCTGAAGCCCAATCTCGATGGCTTTGGCGTGCTGATGTACTTCATCTTCGCGATCGCGGCGATGGACGGCGTCACCGATGCCGCCTTCGCCCGACCGGGTCAGGTCGCCCTGTTCGGAGCGATCGCCTTTCTGATCTCGGCCATCGGCCTCCTCAGCGCGTGCCTGGTGCTATGGCGCTTCCGCACCTCCGAGCGCTTCATGATCGGCTACGGCACCGGGCAGCGGAACATGGGCCTGCTCGTCGCCGCGCTCGGCGCCGGCGTACCGCCGACGACCTATCTGTTCTTCGCGCTCGCCCAGTTCCCGATCTACCTGCTGCCCTGGCTGCTGCGCGGCGTCGCAGCGCGGCTCCGGCGGCGCGAGGAGTCTGCTGACTCCGGCTGACTGGCAGTAATGGGAAAGTCGCCCCAAGAAAGAACGGAGCGACTGCCATGATCACCCTCTATTCGGGGCCACTGAGCCTGTTCTCGCGCAAGATCGAGATTGCATTGCGCGAGAAGGCGCTTGCCTTCGAGCGGATCATGGTGCCGTTCAACCAGACCACCGGCTATGATCCAAGGCATCCGGAAGTACTGGCGCTCAACCCGAAACGGCAGGTGCCGATCCTCAACGACGAGGGCCTGATCGTCTACGATTCCACCGTCATCCTCGAATATCTCGACGAGGCTTATCCGCAACCGCCGCTCTATCCGCAGAGCCCGGCCGCGCGGGCGCGCTGCCGCCTCGACGAGCTCTTCGCCGACGAGATTCTGTTCATGGCGTTGCGGCCGCTGATGCACCGCAACGAGCCGCCCGCCACCGACCGTAACAAGCGGGCGGCCCAGGAAGCGGATGCGTTGATCGCCGAGGCGGCGCTCGAGCGACATTATGCCGACCTCAACGACCGGCTGACCGGCCGCGACTATTTCGGCGAGACGCTGACGGCAGCCGATATCGGCATGTTCATGACCGTGTTCTGGGCGCTGCGGCTGGGCGGCCCCTCGCTCGGGGGCTATGCCAATCTGGCTGCCTGGTTCGAGCGCTTGAGCAGCCGCCCGGCCTTTGCAATCGCTGCTGCCGAGGTCACGGAGGCTGACAGGCGGCTGTCCTATCCGGTGAAGCGCCGCTGAGAAGCGGCCGGCACGGATTGCGGCCCCGGCCCGCGAGCGCTAAACGCTTGCGCCATGAAAAGCCCGATCCGTATCGCCCCCTCGATCCTCTCCGCCGATTTCTCGAAGCTCGGCGAGGAAGTGCGCGCCATCGATGCGGCCGGCGCCGACTGGATCCATTGCGACGTGATGGACGGGCATTTCGTGCCCAACATCACCTTCGGCCCCGACGTGCTGAAGGCGATCCGGCCGCATACCAAGAAGCTCTTCGACGTCCATCTGATGATCGCCCCGGTCGACCCTTATGTCGAAGCCTTCGCCAAGGCCGGTGCCGACCTGATCTCCTTCCATGTCGAAGCCGGGCCGCACCCGCATCGCACGATCCAGGCGATCAAGGCGCAGGGCAAGCAGGCCGGTATCGTGCTCAATCCCGGCACGCCGGCCAGCGCCGTCGAGCCGCTGATCGACGATCTCGACCTGATCCTGCTGATGACGGTCAATCCCGGTTTCGGCGGGCAGAGCTTCATCCATTCGGTCGTCGACAAGATCGCCCGTATCCGCGCCCTGATCGGCGACCGGCCGATCGCGCTCGAGATCGACGGCGGCGCTACGCCGGAAACTGCACCGCTGGCGGCGAAGGCGGGAGCCAATGTGCTGGTCGCCGGCTCCGCCGTGTTCAAGGGCGGGCCGTCCGCCTATGCCGGCAACATCGCCGCGATCCGCAAGGCGGCCGAAGCCGCCCGCGGCGACTGGGTCTGAGGTAAGTCGGCGGTCAAAGGCCGTCTTTCCCGGGCGCCGCGTAAGCGGCGAGCTCGGAATCCATAACCGCGACCTGCATCGTTAGTCCGCGGCACCGGCAGACCTCAGTTTCATGATCCGTGTTCATGGGTTCCGGGCTCGGGCCTTCGGCCCGCCCCGGAATGACGACTCAAGCTCCGAGATCAATCTGCGCAAAGCCGCCATAAATCAGGCGCTTGCCGTCGAACGGCATCGGGTTGGCGCCCGGCTGCATGCGCGGATCCGCCATGATCTTCTCCCAGCCGGCATCGCGCGCCGCCTTGCTCGGCCACTCCACCCAGGAGAAGACGACGACCTCGTCCTCCTTCGCCTCGACGGCGCGGAAGAAGTCGGTCTGCTTGCCGCGCGGGACATCGTCGCCCCAGTATTCCGCGACTTTCGTCGCGCCATACTCCCTGAACAGCGGCGCAGCTTTGCGGGCGTGCTCGGCATAGGCCTCACGATTGGCGGCCGGCACCGCAGCGACGAAACCATCGACATAGGACATGGGCATTCCTCCTTCGTGATCGAAATTGGCAACGAGTAACGCCCTGCATGGGGCGGGCGTAAGGCATCGAGGCGGGGCGGAAGCTAGTCCTGCAGCGGGTCGAAGGCTGTCAGCAGAGCGCCGCGCCGCGGCCGTCGGCATTCCGTCGCGCCGCCTGCCGTGCTAGCGAGCGCGGCAGGAAACCCTTGTCCAGTTGCGAGCGAGCCGATGATCCCCCGCTATTCCCGCCCTGAGATGGTCGCGATCTGGGAGCCGCAGGCGCGCTTCCGCATCTGGTTCGAGATCGAGGCGCACGCCACCGACAAGCTCGCCGAGCTCGGCGTCGTGCCCAAGGAAGCCGCCGCGACGATCTGGGCCAAGGCGAAGGACGCAACCTTCGACGTCGCCCGCATCGACGAGATCGAGCGCGTCACCAAGCATGACGTCATCGCCTTCCTGACCCATCTCGCCGAGATCGTCGGGCCCGAGGCCCGCTTCGTCCACCAGGGCATGACCTCCTCGGACGTGCTCGACACGACGCTCGCCGTCCAGCTCGCCCGCGCCAGCGACATCCTGATCGCCGATGTCGACGCGCTGCTCGCCGCCATCAGGCGCCGCGCCTTCGAGCACAAGCTGACGCCGACCATCGGCCGCTCGCACGGCATCCATGCCGAGCCGGTGACCTTCGGGCTGAAGCTGGCCCAGGCCTATGCCGAGTTCGACCGCTGCCGCGCCCGCCTCGTTGCCGCCCGCGCCGAGATCGCGACCTGCGCCATTTCGGGCGCGGTCGGCACCTTCGCCAATATCGATCCGCAGGTCGAGGAGCATGTCGCCCGGAAGATGGGGCTGACGGTCGAGCCGGTCTCGACCCAGGTGATCCCGCGCGACCGCCACGCCATGTTCTTCGCCACGCTCGGCGTCGTCGCCTCCTGCGTCGAGCGCCTGGCGACCGAGATCCGGCATCTGCAGCGCACCGAGGTCTATGAGGCGGAGGAGTTCTTCTCGCCCGGCCAGAAGGGCTCCTCGGCGATGCCGCACAAGCGCAACCCTGTGCTCACCGAGAACCTGACCGGCCTCGCCCGTCTGGTGCGCGGCATGGTCACCCCGGCGCTGGAGAACGTCGCGCTCTGGCACGAGCGCGACATCTCGCATTCCTCGGTCGAGCGCATGATCGGCCCCGACGCGACGGTGACGCTCGACTTCGCCCTCGCCCGCCTGACCGGCGTCGTCGACAAGCTGCTGATCTATCCGCAGAACATGCGCAAGAACCTCGACCGTCTCGGCGGCTTGCACAATTCGCAGCGCGTGCTGCTGGCCCTGACCCAGGCCGGCGCCAGCCGCGAGGAGAGCTACAGCCTGGTCCAGCGCAACGCGATGCGGACCTGGGAGCACGGCGAGGACTTCCTCACCAACCTCACCGCCGACAAGGACGTGACAGCCAAACTGTCAGTCGCCGAGCTCGAGGCGATGTTCGACGAGGGCTACCATTTCAAGCATGTCGACACGATCTTCCGCCGGGTGTTTGGAGAGGGTTGAGAGCGTCCGTCTCTGGACTTCGGCGGCGGCATAGCTATCTAGCCGGCCATGAAAACCTCCGACGCCGACATCCTCATCATCCCCGGCTGGTCCGGCTCCGGGCCGGACCACTGGCAGAGCCGCTGGGTCGCCAAGCTCTCCAGCGCCCGCCTCGTCGAGCAGGAGGACTGGTACAAGCCGGCGCGCGACGCCTGGGCAAACCGGATCGTCGCCGCGATCCGCGCCGCGACCAAGCCGGTCGTGCTCGTCGCCCATTCGGCCGGCGTCAGCGCCGTCGCACATGCCGCCGAGCATCTGAAGCCCGGCGAGGTGGCGGGCGCCTTCCTGGTCGCGCCGGCCTCCGAACGCGCCAAGCGCGCCATCCCCGGCATGGCGGCCGACTTCATTCCGCTGCCGCGCCAGCCCCTGCCCTTCCGCTCCGTGCTGATCGCCAGCACCGACGATTCCTATTGTACGCCCGACGAGGCGAAGGCGCTGGCCGAGGCCTGGGGCGCGGAATTCGTCGATGCCGGCGAAAGCGGCCACCTCAACAGTGAATCCGGCCATGGCCCCTGGCCGGACGGGCTGCTGCGCTTCGCCGGCTTCATGCGCAGCCTCGGCCCTACCGCATCGGCCTGACCGTCACCGTCGCCGTGCCCTCATTGTTGGCGTAGAAGGGCTGGCCGAGATTGAGCGGCAGGATCGCGTCGTTGACGAAGAGGAAGAGCTCGCCGGTTCGCTTGGCGGTGATCTCCGCCGTCATCTTGCCCCGCCATGGCCCCGGCCGGCTCCAGTCGTTGGGATAGAGCGGATAGTCGTCCGCTCCGAACGCGCCGATGCGGGCGATCGGCATGAACCAGAACTGGTCGAGCTTCCTCCTGAACAGGACGAACGGCCGCAGATACCAGGGGAATCTGCCGGTCTCGAAGCCGAGCACGTCGGCCTTCATCGGATCCTTCTCTTCGCTCCCCGCACTGGCTGCGGCAGCCTTTGCAGCAGGCTGCTTCGGCGGCCCGTCGCGCCAGTCATGCCCGATCTCGAGGGTGATCGCGTAGCGACGGCCCTTTTCGAGCGTGATCCCGCTCGCCCAGCAGACCGAACTCGATTTGAAATCGGACCTCGTCACGGACGCTTCGGTTATGGCCGGGTTCGGCTTGGTCGCCTTGCAATAATAGCCCAGCGTGGAGGTCGCGGTGACGCCGATCCTGCTAACCGCCGCAACGAGGAGAAACAGCACGGCCAGACCGGCCAGGGTCGGCGTAATATTGCGCTTCAGAACGCACACGGCCGTCTGATAGGCCTTCGCCATCCTCAGCCGGTACAGCCCGCTCTGTCTGACATCGCCCCTGGGTCCCGGCGGCGCCGGGAGCGGCGCCTTGGTCAGATAGCGCCATCGCGGCCGCATGGCGTCGCCGATCATGGTCTGGCGGACGCCACCGAGGAACAGCAGGCCGCTGAAGATCAGCATCGCCCAGGCGAAGTTCGCGGGGTGGGTCCGCCAGCTCGCCAGCCAGGGCTGGACGAAGCCGGGCAGGAACGAGCCAGCCCCATCGATCGCGGGTGCCAGGAAACAGCCGGGTCCGATGCAGGTTTCTGCAGCCGGCATTGTCAGCGGCATCGCGGCGATGAAGAGCAAGGCGAGGATGCTGGAGAAATAGAACACCCTGCGAAACCAGACATGGTTCCAGACCCATTCCTGGTCCAGCGCCCGCTGGCGCGCCTGCTCGCTGTCCTCGATCGGACATGGCAGCGGGATCGGCTTGTGCCCCGGCAGCGGCAGATCGCTGATCGCCCCCTTGCGGTCGACCACGGCGTAGCGCCCCGGCAGGACGATCGGCGCGTAGCCGGTCGCGCAGCTGCCGATCCGGCGCATCACGCTCTCATGAATCTTGATCCGGTCGATCTTGACGAAGTTCCGGCCGATGCCCCTGACGCCGCGGGCGCCGAAGCTGTCACGCGCGAGCAGGGCAAGCTTGCGCGGCTGGTAGCGGTAGGAGCCCCCCAGCCCCCGTCGCGAATCCGCCATCGGAGCATCGTGATCGGCGAGCAGCGCAATCTTGGCCTGTTCGCCGGCCTTGAAGCGCAGGCCGCCGGCGCCGAGCGGCCCGCTCTGCGCGACCTGGGTCATCATCCAGTCGAGCGAGATATGGGCTAGCCCGTCGAGCGGATAGCCGCCGCCGACATTGGAGTGCATTCCGGCGAACCAGACCTGGGTAAAGCGCTCCTGGTCGATATGGCGTGGAGGCGCCGCCTTCGGGTTGCGCTGATGCTGCCGCGCCGCCTCGTTCCAGAGCACTGGATGGAAGGTGTTGCGCTCATCGTCGAGCGCCAGCGCGTGGCAGGCCCGCTCGACATTCTTGTGCAGGTTGCGATCGGGCACCGAGAGCGGGAAGAAGACGTTCCAGGCCCGCGTGAGCTCGTCGATCGGCAGGCCGTAGGCCGAGACCGTGTCCCAGACCCCGAGAAAGGCGATCTTGCGATCGGGGTCCTCGAGCCTGGGCAGGCGTGTCCGCCCCCGAAGCTTGTCGAGTCCGCCGAGCGCCTTGTCGCGCAGCCAGCGCGCCGCCGCCAGGATCTGGTCGAAGACGATGACCCGCGGCCGAAACCGACCGCGATATTTGCGAAACGCTTCATGCGCGTCGAGCGCCATCTGCGCGTCCGAACCCTTCTGCACCAGCCCTTCCCTGAGGATGAGCCCGGCCAGGATGCGCACGGTGAAGGCGCCGCGACTGAAGCCGAACAGATAGATCCTGTCGCCGGCGTCATAGGTTCGGCTGAGCTGGATATAGAGGTCGATGACATTGCGCTTCAGGCCGAAGCCGAAGGCGCCGCCGAGCATCGCCAATGGCCGGAAGGTCGAGGTGCCGACACCATCGTCGTAGAAGGCGATCTGATCGGGGCTCGCCAGATCGAGCGCCTGGTAGAGCCGGAAGACATTGGTCTTGAACAGCGCCGCCGCGCTGTTACCCGTGCCATCAGAGAACAGGACGATATTCTTGCCGGTCGTCATCTGCGCCAGTCCATTCTGACACGAATGCAACCACTGTGATTTAACCGGCAATAATTGCAACCGGAAAGATCAACCCCTCACTGCAAAGGCAAAGAAAAACCCGCTCCGGATCGCTCCGGAGCGGGCTCGTTTCAGGTCTGTCGACGATCAGACGCCGAGATCAGTTCTCGACATAGGTGATCTTGCCGTCGGCGCCCTTCTTCCAGGTATAGATCGTGTAGTCGGGGCGGGTGATGTCGCCCTTCTTGTCGAAGCCGAGCTTGCCGATCACGGTATCGACCGGCTGGCCGCCCTGCAGCGCCGCGGCGATCTTCTTCGGATCGAGCGAGTTCGCGCGCTTGGCGCCTTCCGCCATGATCTGCACGGCGGCGTAGCTGTACAGCGTGTAGGCTTCCGGCTTGAACTTGCGGGCCTCGAACTTCTTGAGGACGGCAGCCGCCTCCGGACGCTTCTGCGGATCCGGCGGGAAGGTCATCAGCGTGCCTTCGACGCCCGGCCCGCCGATCGTGGCGAACTCGTCGGTGGTGATGCCGTCGCCCGAGATCAGCACGGTCTTGAGGCCCTGGTCGCGCATCTGGCGCACGATCAGGCCGCCTTCGGTGTGCAGGCCACCCCAGTAGAGATAGTCCGCGCCCGTCGACTTCAGCTTCGAGATCAGCGCCGAGAAGTCCTTCTCGCCGGCGTTGACGCCTTCATAGAGCACGTCCTTGACGCCCGCCTTGGTCAGGCCCTTGCGGGTCTCGTCGGCGAGGCCCTGGCCATAGGTGGTCTTGTCGTGGACGATCGCGATCTTCTTGCCCTTCAGCGTCTTGGCGATGTACTCCGCCGCCACAGAGCCCTGCTGATCGTCACGGCCGCAGGTCCGGAACACGTTCCAGAGGCCGCGCTCGGTGATCTTCGGATTGGTCGCCGACGGGCTGATCATCAGGATGCCGTTCTCGGCATAGACCTCGGACGCCGGCATGGTGACGCCGGAGTTGAAGTGGCCGAGCACCCATTTCACGCCGTCGCCGACGAACTTGTTGGCGACAGAGACGCCCTGCTTCGGATCGGAGACGTCGTCGCCGAGCGAGATCGTGATCTTCTGCCCGAGTACGCCGCCGGCCGCGTTGATATCCTCCACCGCCTGCTCGGCGCCGTTCTTAAGCTGCGCGCCGAAGGCCGCGTTCGGCCCCGTCAGCGGCCCGCCGACGCCGAGCTTGATTTGTGCATTCGCCACGCCGGAAAAGGCGAGGACAGCGCCAAGAGCGATTCCGCCCAAGAGCAGCTTCTTCATGAGTTGTGACTCCCCTGTCTAACTATTGAACGGGTCGGCCTGGGCCGCTCCGTCTCGGCGCGTGGTGCCACCGTGGGGCGCAGTCTTGCGCTTTTTCACAATGCTGTCCACGCGGCAAGGCCGTGAACTTTCGTGGTGTTTTCGCGCCTTTCAGGCGCTTTCCCGCGCCTTCCAGCTGAAAGGACCGGTCCGCTCGTAGAGCCAGCGATACTGGGTCGTCATCTGCCGAGTCCGGTTGTAGCGCCAGCCGGCAAGGCAGAACGCGAACAGCACCAGACAGTCGACCAAGTAGTAATGCAGGGTCAGCAAAGTCGCCTCGAACAGGGCGAAATGGATGAAGCGGATGAACAGGCCCAACACCAGCGTATAGGCCACAAGTTGCAGGAACGGCCGCCAGGTGATCGCGACCGCCCGCCCTGTCATCCAGGCCGCCCAGCCGCCCATCACCACGGTGACGAGGAGGAACAGCCAGACCGTCGGTTCTTCGTAGAGGATGCCCTGCATCATCGCGCTCCGTTCAAGCCCGCGCCGCTCAATGCCGTCCGCCTTCGAGATAGGCGGCACGCACCTGCGGATTGGCCAAAAGCTCCTTGCCGGTGCCGCTCAGGGTGACGACGCCGTTGACCATGACATAGCCGCGATGGGCGAGCTTGAGCGCGTGGAAGGCGTTCTGCTCGACCAGGAAGACGGTGAGGCCCTGGCTGCGGTTGAGCTCGGCGATCGCTTCGAAGATCTGCTTGACGATCAGTGGCGCCAGGCCGAGCGACGGCTCGTCGAGCAGGAGCAGCTTGGGCCGCGCCATCAAGGCGCGCGCGATCGCCACCATCTGCTGCTCGCCACCCGAGAGCGTACCGCCGCGCTGCTGCAGGCGCTCCTTCACCCGCGGGAAGAGCACGCACATCTTCTCGAGGTCTTCCTCGAAATGCTCGAGCCCGCGTACGGAAGCACCCATCTGCAGGTTCTCGAGCACGGTCATGCGCGGGAAGATCCGCCGCCCCTCAGGGGACTGGGCGATGCCGAGGCGCGCGATCTCGTGGCTCGGCATCTTGGTGATGTCGCGCCCGTCATAGGTGACGGTGCCCTCGCGAGCCTGCGGGTTGCCGAAGATCGTCATCATCAGCGTCGACTTGCCGGCGCCGTTGGCACCGATCATCGTGACGATCTCGCCGTGGTTGACGTCGATATCGACGCCCTTCAGCGCGATGATCTTGCCGTAGTAGGTTTTGACGCCGCGGACGGCGAGCAGCGACTGCGCCTCGCTCATAGGCCGACCTCCGCTTCCACGGCCGCGACCTCTTCGTCATCGACCCCGAGATAGGCGGCGATGACCTTCGGATCCGCCTGGATTTCCTGCGGCGCGCCGTCCGCGATCTTGGTGCCGTAGTCGAGCACCACGACATGGTCCGAGATTTCCATCACCACCGACATGTCGTGTTCGATCAGGAGCAGCGCGGTGCCGAGATCCTTGCGGATCGACAGGAGCAGATTGTTGAGCTCGTGGCTCTCGCGCGGGTTGAGGCCGGCCGCCGGCTCGTCAAGGCAGAGCAGCACCGGATCGGTGCACATGGCACGGGCGATCTCGAGCCGGCGCTGGTCGCCATAGGGCAGATCGCCGGCCGGATCGTCGGCCCGGTCGATCAGATGGATCTTCTCGAGCCAGAACTTGGCCTTCTCGATCGCCTGCTTCTCGCGCGCCTTGTAGCCGCCGATCCCGAGCACGCCGAGGAAGGTGAAGCCCGAGGCGATCATCAGCGGGTTGTGCTGGGCGACGAGCAGGTTCTCCAGCACCGTCATGCCGCTGAACAGGCGGATGTTCTGGAAGGTGCGGGCGATCTTCGCTTCCCAGGCGATGCGGAAATCCGGCATCCGCTCCAGCAGGTGGACGGACGCCCGGTTGATCGAGGAGACCCCGCGCTGGGTCGTGTCGGCGATCAACTGGTCGGTGTCGGGCAATGGATGGATCAGCGCCATCCGCCCCTCGGTCGGCTTGTAGAAGCCGGTGATGCAGTTGAACACCGTGGTCTTGCCGGCCCCGTTCGGGCCGATCAGCGCGGTGATCTCGCCGGTGCGCGCCTCGAAGGAGAGGTCGTTGACGGCGGTCAGGCCGCCGAAGCGCATGGTCAGGTGCTCGACCTTGAGCAGAGTGATCGCCGCGCTCATCAGCCGTGCCCTTCCTGGACCATATCGGCCGAGATCGCCTTCTTCTCCTTGAGGAAGGCCGTCGGTTCGCGCGTCGAGATCAGCCCGCGCGGCTTCCAGATCATGATCGCGACCATCGCGAAGCCGAAGATCAGCATGCGGTACTTGGTCGGGTCGAAATCGTTGCCGAAGATCGCCTTGAGCCAGTCGAGCTCGCGCAGCAGCTCGGTGCCGCCGATCATCGCGATCGCTGCGATGGCGCAGCCCCAGAGCGAGCCCATGCCGCCCAGCACGACGATGGCGAGGATGATCGCCGATTCCATGAAGACGAAGGATTCAGGGCTGATGAAGCCTTGCCGCGCCGCGAAGAACGAGCCGGCGAAGCCGCCGAACATCGCTCCCAGCGAGAACGCCGTGAGCTTGGTGTTGGTGGTGTTGATGCCGAGCGAGCGGCAGGCGATCTCGTCCTCGCGCAGCGCCTCCCAGGCCCGCCCGACCGGCAGACGCCTGAGTCTCAGGCTGACGAAGGCGGTGAGCAGCGCCAGGCAGAGGATGACGTAGTAGAGGAAGATCGTCCGGTAGAGCGGCGTGAACTCCAGCCCGAACACCGCCGCAAAGCCGTTGTCCGCCGCCGTGAACGGGATCCCGAAGAAGGTTGGCCGCGGAATGCCCGAGATGCCGGCATAGCCGCCCGAGAAGTCGATCCAGTTGACCAGGACGAGGCGGATGATCTCGCCGAAGGCGAGCGTGACGATCGCGAGATAGTCGCCGCGCAATCGTAGCACCGGGAAGCCGAGCAGCATGCCCCAGAAGGCTGCCAGGATCCCCGACATCGGCAGCAGGATCCAGAAGGACAGGCCGAAATTCTTCGCCAGCAGCGCGTAGGAATAGGCGCCGACCGCGTAGAAGGCGACATAGCCGAGGTCGAGCAGGCCGGCGAGACCGACGACGATGTTCAGCCCCCAGCCGAGCATCACGTAGATCAGGATCTGCACGCCGAAATTATCGATCCATTTCAGCGCCCCGCCCCAGCCGGCGAGCGTGATCGCGATGATCGGGAAGACGATGAGGAAACCGAGGCCGAACAGCGAGAACAGCCCGGAATGGCGCTGGAAGAAGGCGATCGTGCCATGTGGCAGCAGGCGGACCGCCGGCTTGTTCACATCGCGGGTCTGCTGGCGCAGCGCCATCAGGAAGCGCCCGACGAAGACGATCGCGACGGCCCAGGCGACCGTATCCCAGCGCGGATCGAGGACGAGCTGGTTCTCGATGTTCTGGCGCGTGCTCCAGGCGACGATCGGGATACACAGGCCCAAGGTGATGAGCCCTGCGAAGCCCGCCTCCTTCAGGGCCGCCATCATGTCGGCCTGGCGCTTGGCCGGCGTCACTGCGTCCATGGCCATGGCTTCAGACCTTCTCGACTTCGGGCCGGCCGAGGATGCCGGATGGCATGAACACGAGAACGACCGCCAGGATGCAGAAGGCCGCGACGTCCTTGTAGTCGATGGTGAAATAGGCCGACCACATCACCTCGATCAGCCCGATCAGCAGCCCGCCGAGCACCGCCCCCGGCAATGAGCCGATGCCGCCGAGCACCGCCGCCGTGAAGGCCTTCACGCCGGGCACGAAGCCGTCATGGAAGGAGACCACACCGTAGAGCACGAGGTACATCACGCCGGCGACGGCAGCGAGCGCGGCGCCCATGACGAAGGTGATCGAGATCGTCCGGTCGACGTCGATGCCGAGCAGCGAGGCCATCTTGCGGTCCTGCTCGCAGGCCCGCTGGGCCCGGCCGAGCGAGGTCTTCTGCACGATGAACCAGAAGGCGGCGAGCAGCACGACGGTGGCGGTGATGATGATGATCTGCTTGTAGGAGATCGAGACCGGGTAGGTCGCGCTGTCGATCAGCAGGATCGACTTGTTCAGCATCGGCGGGATCGGCTTGTTACGCGGCCCCTGCACGACCTGGACGAAGTTCATCAGGAAGATCGACATGCCGATCGCCGAGATCAGCGGCGCGAGGCGGAACGAGCCGCGCAGCGGCCGGTAGGCGACCCGCTCGATCGTCCAGTTCCACAGCGAGGTGAAGAACATCGCCAGGATCAGGACGAAGATCAGCGCCAGCACGATCAGCCCGGCTCCGAACCAGGCGGAAATCAGCATGAAGAAGATCAGCGCGATGAAGGCCGACAGCATGAAGAGGTCGCCATGGGCGAAGTTCACCATGCCGATAATGCCGAAGACCATCGTGTAGCCGATGGCGATGAGGCCGTAGATCGACCCCAGGGTCAGCCCATTGATGAGCTGCTGGACAAAGACTTCCATTGACGACGCCTGTCCCCTCGAATCAGCCCGTTCTTGTGAGTCGACATGACGCCGACGCATGCGGGATACGATTGCGACGCAGAGCTAGCAACGGTCTGCGCCGCCGACAATCCACCCGCGCCACATTTCTGTCAAAAGCAATCTGCGTCACTTTGTATATGCAATAGCGAGACGAAACTGCTGCTCTACAAGCCTCCCCCGCAAGATAATTGCGCGCTCCGGGAGGCAAAATACGACCATGGTTGGGGCATACGAAACGCCAGAGAACGCATAACGCGCGAAAACATCCCGAAATCGATGGCCCTCCGCTGTTTTTGGCACTCGCGCGGCCCGCCGCCTCCTGCCACGATCGGGCCTCGCGATTCCCGCTTTCGAAGGTAAGCCATGGCCCTCGCCTCGCCCCCCGTCACCGACGCCGCGCATGAGCGGGCACTCGCTCTGCTGGAGCGCGTTCCCCTGATCGACGGTCACAATGACATGCCTTATGTCCTGCGGCTTGACGCCGCAGCGCGGGGTGATGTGGGCGCTTACGAGCTGGGCCGAGTGCACCCGGAAACCGACACCGACATTCCCCGGATGCGCGCCGGCCGGCTCGCTGGGCAGTTCTTCGCGGCCTATGTCCCGCCGAACCAGAAGAACCCGGCCGGCTTCGCCCTGGCGCAGATCGCGCTGATGCGCGAAGTGACGGCCCGCCATGCCGACGTCTTCCGTCCGGGGCTTGCCGCTTCCGACGTCGATGCCGCCAAGGCGGAAGGCAAGATCGCGCTGTTCATGACGATCGAGAACGGCTCGGCCGTCGATGGCGAGCTCGACGCGCTCGACGCCTACTACGCGCTCGGCGTGCGGCTGATGACGCTCTGCCACAACGGCACGCATGACTGGTGCGATTCCGCCACCGACGCAGCCCGCCATGACGGCCTCTCGGCCTTCGGCAAGCAGGTGATCGGCCGGATGAACCAGCTCGGCATGGTCGTCGACCTCGCCCATGTCGCGCCCAAGGCGATGCATGACGTGCTCGATGTCAGCACGGCGCCGGTGGTCTGGTCGCATTCCAACGCCTTCGCGTTGTGCGACCACCCGCGCAACGTTCCCGACGACGTGCTCGGCCGCGTTGCCGGCAATGGCGGCGTCGTCATGGCGACCTTCGTGCCGGACTTCATCAGCCAGGCCTCGCGCGACTGGCACCGGCCGGCCAAGGACCAATACGGCAAGACGCCGGATGGCCTCGACTACAAGAAGGCGGAAGCCGAGATTCGCCGGAAATCCGGCCCTCGCCCGAAGGCGACGCTCGCCGAGTACTGCGACCATCTCGACTATCTGGCGCAGCGCATCGGCCACGACCATGTCGGCATCGGCTCGGACTTCTTCGGCGGCGCCGTGCCCGAGGGGCTCGAGGATGTCTCGACCTTCCCCTCCGTGATCGCCGAGCTGATGCGCCGCGGCTGGTCGGAGGAGAACCTCGCCAAGCTCGCCGCCGGCAACATGCTGCGGGTGATGCGGGCAGTTGAGAAAGCCGCCGGCTGAGCCGGCCAGGCCAGCGCGAGCCAGCAGAAAGCAGGGGAAAGGCCGGCATTTTCCGGCGCCCCGATGCCACCGGCGCTGTTGACGCGAAGCCGGCAGCCGGCGCAAAGCTGCGCCCGCTTCAGGAAACTCTGCCCATGCCCGGCTCCGGCACCGACCGCACCCGCTCCCCCGTCGCAGGCCGGGCTCCGATCGTCATCCTGGTCGAGCCCCAGCTCGCCGAGAACATCGGCATGTGCGCCCGCGCCATGGCCAATTTCGGCCTGTCCGAGATGCGGCTCGTCGCGCCGCGCGACGGCTGGCCCACCGGCGGCGGGCTGAAGAAGGGCGCGACCTCGGCCGCTTCGGGCGCGACCCATATCCTCGACAATGCCCGGCTCTTCCCGGACACGGCCTCGGCCATTGCCGATCTCAACCACGTGCTCGCGACGACGGCGCGCGAGCGTGGCCAGATGAAGCGCGTGGTGACGCCGGCCGAAGCGATGCCCGGTCTCGGCGAGCGGATCGCCGCCGACGAACGCGTCGGCATCCTGTTCGGGCGCGAGCGCATCGGCCTGACCAATGAGGAGATCAGCTTCGCTGACGCGATCCTGACCTTCCCGGTCAATCCGGCCTTCGCCTCGCTCAATCTCGCCCAGGCGGTGCTGCTCTGCGGCTATGAATGGTTCAAGGCCACCGGCGGCGAACCGACCTTCCGCGAGAACAACCTTTCCCCGCCGGCGACGCGCGCAACGGTGCTTTCGATGTTTTCCTATCTCGAAGGCGAACTCGACCGGTGCGGCTTCTTCCCGCCGGGCAAGCAGGCGATCATGAGCGCCAATCTGCGCGACATCCTGCACCGTCTGGCGATGACCGAGCAGGAGGCCCGCACGCTGCGCGGCGTCTTCAAGTCGCTGGCCGAAGGCCCGCGCCAGCGCCGCCCCGCCCCCGGGGAACCGGCGGCGTAAGGGCTACGGGCAGCGCCGCCTGATCACGACAAGGCGCGAATCTGCGGCCGGCCATTGGCAGGAAGTTCCGGTCGGGCATTCGAAAACGGCTGAGGCCCGGACTTTCCTGCCAATTCGTCGGCCTATGTCGGAGGCGCTGCCGGCGTGAGGCCATGGCGGCGCATGATCTCCGCCAGCCTGGCGCGGTCCGGCGGGCCACCCGCCGCGGCGTCGACCGCCCCGAACACCTCGCGGAAATACGCAGGGCCGATTGCGGCCGGCGTGATGACGCAGAGCATTTTCGCGTCCTCGCCTCCATTGTTGTCGAAGCGATGAACGGCGCCTCGCGGAATGCACAGCGCCTGCCCCGGCCCGACATCGATCTGCTTTCCGTCGACGGTCCAGGTCAGAACCCCGTCGATGCCGTAGATGGTCTCCTCATAATGGTCGTGGCTGTGCGCCGGCGCTGGCAGTCGCTGCGCGGCCGGGACCATGAGCTCGAAGGCCGCGATGCTGCCTTTCGAGTCGTCCCCGGTCAGCAGGAAGCGAACCGTGAGCCCCTTTGTGGCGATGGTTTCGTCGGAAGGATTGACGCGAGTTTCGATGACACGCTGTGGCATTGTGCAACCTCCAACCGTAAACTATGTTTACTCCTCATTGGTAAACTCGATTTACCGAAAGTCAACATCCTGTCGCCGAAGGCCTATCGATGAAGACCGAAGACATGCTGATCGGCGCCTTGCTGCGCGTTCCGGCTCAGGCGATCCAGCGCCGGCTCATCAAGGAACTCAACGCCTCCGGCTTTGATGAACTGCGTCTGCCGCATATGGCGGTGCTGCAGTTTCCCGGCCCCGATGGGGTCCGCCCCGGCACGCTCGCCGAGCGCGCAGGCATGAGCAAGCAGGCGATGAATCAACTTCTCCGCAGCCTTGAGGCTTCAGGCTATATCGCCCGATCCGACTTGCCGGGCGAGAGCGGCGCCCGCGTGATCCGCTTGACCGAACGCGGAGACGCCGCGTTCTCGAAGATGGTCGAGAGCTTGCGCGATATCGAGCGCGAGTGGAGAGCCGAACTCGGCTCCGAGCGCTTCGGCCAGCTCAAGGCCCTGTTGTTTCACGTCTGGGATAGCCCGCTGGCCCGCTAGACCGCCCTGCGTCCTATCGGACGCAAGTTGGCGATCTATCTCTTTGTCAAAGCATCGGACCGAGCGCGGCGTCCTGGGTGGTTTCAGGGAACGGCAGCCAAATCCCGCTCACCGCCCTTCGCGACCGGCTTCGGAGAGGCCGTCTGCCAGGCTTGCGCGATCCAAGAAGACGCGACCACAATCGCCCCCGCTCCCGCACCATTCCCGTAGCAGGCGCCCAGCTCCCGTCCGTAGCGGCGGCGCGCCGGCCCATCCTCTCACGCAAACCGCCCCCCAGGAGAAACGCATGACGCTTCGGCTACACACCATCATCGCCAGCACCCGCCCCGGCCGCGTCGGCCCGGTGGTCGCCAACTGGTTTCATGAGATCGCGCAGGCCCATCCCGGCTTCGACGCCCATCTCGTCGACCTCGCCACCTTCGGCCTGCCGGTCTATGATGAGCCCAAGCACCCCGTCATGCGCGACTATGCCCACGAGCACACCCGGCGCTGGAGCGCCAGCGTCGCGGCCGCCGACGCCTATGTCTTCGTCACGCCGGAATACAATTTCGGCCCGACGCCGGCCCTGCTGAACGCGCTGAACTATGTCTACAGCGAGTGGACCTACAAGCCCTGCGCCTTCGTCAGCTATGGCGGGGTCTCCGGCGGGCTGCGCGCCGTCCAGGTGACCAAGCAGATCGTCACCGCCCTGAAGATGATGCCGATCGTGGAGGCGGTGACCGTTCCGATGGTCGGCCAGCTGATCAAGGACGGAAAATTCGCGGCCAATGACCTGCACCGCCAGAGCGCCGCCAACCTGCTCGGCGAGCTCGGGAAATGGGCAGGGGCGCTGAAGCCGCTTCGCGGTTAACCCCGGCGTCATTGCGCTTCCACGGAAAACGCAAGGAGGCCGGCGTCGGAACGCCGGCCTCTTTCTTTATTCAGGGAGCGCTGCCGCTCAGAACTGGTACTTCAGCGTCGCCTTCACGGTTCGGCCCGGCTCGCTGTAGTAGTCGCGCGGCTGGGCCAGCACGCCGGTCGGCACGGTGACCGCGTCCCAATACTTGCGGTCGAAGATGTTGTAGACGCCGACCTGCAGCTCGAGATCGGCGATCTGCGGGATCGGCCGCCACCAGGCCATCGCATTGAAGATCGCGTAGCCCGGTGCCTGGAAGCCGGTATTCGTGCCGGTCGTCGCCGCGACATGGTCGCGCCGGCTGGCGAGCTTGGTCGAGACCTCGGCCCCCCAGACATCGGTGCCATAGGCGACGGCGATGATGCCCTGCATCGGCGGGATCGAGTTCAGATAGGTGTGGTTGGTCTCGTTGCGGCCGCGGATATAGGAGAACGAGCCGCGCACCAGCCAGTTCTGGGCGAAGGCATACTGCATGTTCGCCTCGACACCCGAGATCTCGGCCCGCGCGATGTTCTGCGGTCCCTGGATGCCGCCCTGCGGATAGAGCCCGCCCGGCGGGGCGATCTGCACGGTTTCGATGAAGTTGCGGTAGCGCGTGTTGAAGTAGGTGAGCGAACCGCCGAAGGCCTTGTCGCCGAAGCGCACGCCGACATCGATGCCGTTGCTGGTCTCGGGCTGCAAATCGGGATTGCCGACGCGCAGATAGGTGCCGACCGCGCCGAAGCGGCCATAGAGTTCGCTGGCGGTCGGAGCGCGGAAACCCTTGGCCCACTGGGCGAAGAGCGTCACGTCCTTCACCACCGGCGCGTTCTTCAGGATATCGTATTCGAGCCGGACGCGGGGCGACCAGGCGGAGTCGCTAGAGGACCTCGGCAGCGAGCCCGGATAGGCGGCGCTGCTGGAATAGGTCCCCGTCTCCTGCGGCTTCTCCTCATACCAGTCGAAGCGGACGCCGGGCGTGATGCGCAGCCGGTTGTCGAGCATGCCGATCTCGTCATGCGCATAGATGCCGAGGGCGCGACCGTCGACGTCGGGCTGGTCGGACTGGTTGGTGTGGAGGTTGTTGCAGGCGGTGTAGATGCCGGTATAGGGCCGCCGGCAATTGTCGACGCCGGCCGAATACTGCGTCAGCGTCGTCGCCCGCAGTTCCGTGCCGAGCGTGAAGCGGTGCGTGGCGATGCCGGTCTGGAAGTTCTTGATGACGTGGCCGTTGAAGCCGTAGCCGTCCTGCTCGGTCTCGTTGTCGCGGCCATAGGGGCCGACGACGCTGGTGAACCGATAGGCCGAGGTCAGCATGTTGCGCTTGATGTTCTGCCAGTAGAGCTGCGCGTGCGCCTCGTCGAGGAAACCGCCCGGGAACTTGTAGTCGTAGCTCAGCGAAACGCGCTTGCGCTCGACATCCTCGCCCTGGACATAGGCGCCCGGCCGGAAGTTGCCCGTCGGCGAAACGGTCGCGCTGCGTGTCTGGATCCGCTCGTCGCGCTTGAAGAGCTCGCCGGTGATGCCGAAGCGGTGCACCTCGTCGACATAGTGATGCACCTTGCCGAGGACGTTGTACTGCGTGAAATCGGCCGGGTTCGGCTCGGTGCGGGTCGCGCCGAAGCTGTTCACATTGCCTCTGTTGCCGGTCTCGTGACCGTCACGGAAGCCGCCCTGCAGCATGAACCAGGTGTTGTTCATGCGAGCGGCCGCCGCAGCGCTGCCGAACCAGGCCCGGTCGGTGCTGTCATAGCCGGTCTTGGCGAGCACGCCGAACTGCCGGCCGGGCTTGATCAGGTCCTCGGGGTCGAGCGTGCGCACCGCAAGCACGCCGCCGAGCGCGCCCGAGCCGAGCACGGACGCGCCGCTGCCGCCGCGCAGCAGGTCGAGCGTCGAGAGCGAATCGAAGTCGAAGGCGTTGGTCGAGCTCTTGTCGATCCGCGTATCGGTCAGGAACGGCAGCCTGATGCCGTCGATCGTCGTCAGCACGCGCGGGCCGTCGAGACCGCGGATGTTGATGCTGTTGTTGTTGCGGTTGAAGCTGATGCCGGCCTCGACCCGGTTCGCCAGGTCGGTGATGCTCTGGACCTGCGCCCGGTCGAGCTGTTCGCGGGAGACGGTCGTCGTCGTCGGCCCCTCGAGCAGCGGATCGGCCACCTTGCCCTCGCCCTGCACGACGATCGCATCGAGCGTCACCGGCTGTTCGCTGGCCGTGCGCTGGGCCGGTTGCTGTTGCGCGACGGCCGGGGCCGCCATCGCCAGCACCAAAGTTCCAAGCGCAACGCCATATCGCAGCCTGCCGGAATAATCGCCCATCGCCCTGACCCCATACTTGCCGACAACCTTCACAGCGAAGTCATTCGGCATCTTGTAATCGTTTTAAACTAAGGACGCCGCCTTAATTTCAGCTTCAGCGATTATTAAAATGAAGTTTGACTGTCAAATGATTCCCTTTACTAGTAATTACTAGTTATTTATTCCAATTCTAATCTGAGATCAGCCGCAGGCGTCTTCTCCCCATCTCGTGATCGGCCTGCCGCGCTGCGCGCCCGTTTGTGTCTTGCCGTGCGGGGTCCGGGTGGCATGATGCAGTGCAAGATGCGGAGGGATGCTCAGACCATGCTCGACCGCCGGAAATTGCTGATCGGTTCAGCAGCCCTTGCTGCGGTCTCGGCAAGTTCCGGCCGGACGCTCGCCAGCGATCATGACGTCGTGGTCATCGGCGCCGGCGCCGCCGGCATCGCCGCCGCCAGGCAGCTGCAGGCGGCGGGACGTGCGGTGATCGTGATCGAGGGACGCGACCGCCTCGGAGGGCGCACCTTCACCGATTCCTCGCTCGGCCCGTCCTATGACGCCGGCGCGATGTTCATCCACTGGGCCGAACGCAATCCCTGGACCCAGATCGCCCAGGAACTCGGTATCGCCACGCCCAATGAGAGCTGGGGCGGCGGCTTCCAGCTGTTCCAGAACGGCCAGCCGATGCCACAGGGCGACCGCCAGCGCCGGCGCGGCGCTTTCGGCCAGATCGACCGGCGCCTGGAAACCGCCGATCTCCAGGCCCGCGACATGTCGATCGCCGAACTGCTCAGCGATCTTGGTCCCGATCTTGCCCCGATCGCCTCCTCCGGCCTGCTGCTCTCGATCGGCGAGGAAGCGGCCCGGATTTCGGCACGCGACTATCAACGCCTATGGGCAGGCGAGGACTATGTCGTGCCGACCGGCTACGGCAATCTGGTGGCGCGCTACGGGGCCGGGCTCGACATCCGCCTGAACCAGACGGTCACCGCGATCCGCTGGGACGGCCCCGGCGTCGCCATCACCACCGCGTCGGGCACGCTCAACGCCCGCGCCTGCATCGTCACGGTCCCGGTCGGCGTGCTTAAGGCCGGCGCGATCCGCTTCACGCCGGAGCTGCCGGCCCGCACGCAAGGCGCTCTGGCAGGCATCGGCATGGGGGCGCTGACCAAGATCGCGCTCAAGGTCGAAGGCGATCGCTTCGGCATCGCGCCCGGCACGAGCTATTTCGAGGCCGGCGCCAATGGCCGGCTGATGAATTTCGACCTGTTCCCCGGAGATCAGGACCTCGTCATCGGCTATTGCGGCGGCGACTATGCCCGCGAGCTTTCGCAGGCCGGCCCGGTCTCCTTCCCCGCCTGGTGGACCGACCCGTTCGCCCGCGGTTCCTATTCGGTCTGCCTGCCCGGCCATGCCGGTGCCCGCGACGTCCTGGCCGAGCCGATCGGCGGGCGCCTCTGGCTCGCCGGCGAGGCGACTGCCGGCGGCGGCGCGATGACGGCCGGCGGCGCGACCCTGGCCGGTCGCATGGCAGCCGCAGCGGTGGTGCGCCTCAAGGCTTGAAGGCGGCCGGCCGCATATAGCCTAGAGGTCAAGCTCCCAGTTCTGTCCGACCAGATCCTGCCCGAAGGAGTGGTGCTTTTCCTCGGCCACCAGCCGAAAACCCTCGGCGACATAGATCGCCCGCGCCGCGTGCAGGATGTCGTTGGTCCACAGCACCATCCGGCGATAGCCTGCGGCGCGGGCAAAGCCGACCGCCTCCTGCACCAGCCGCTTGCCGAGACCGAAGCCCTGCGCCCGCTTCTCGACGAGCACCAGCCGCAGCTTGGCGACCTCCTCGCTTTCCCGCACGACGAAGGCCGAGCCGACGGGCGTTCCCTCCAGCTCGGCGATGCAGCAGCGCTCCCGACCCGGCTGGAACTCGCGCAGGAATTTTGCCGCGATTTCGGCGACCAGCGCTTCGAAGCTGATGTCCCAGCCATATTCCTGCGCATAGAGTCGGGCATGGGCCGAGATCACCCAGCCGATATCGCCGGGCCGATGCTCGCGGATCAGCGGCGTCGGCCGTGCCTGCGGGGCACCCGAGAGCAGGGCCTGCGCCCGGTCGAGCGTCGCCATCAGCGAGATCTGCTCGGCCTCGCCCAGCCGGGTCAGGATCGCGCCGGCCTGCCGGCGGGAGGCATCGTCGAGCGGCGCGAAGGCAGCGTGCCCAGCCGCGGTCAGCTTCAGTTCGAGCGCGCGCCCATCACCCTGCGCCCTGCCCCGCTCCAGCCAGCCGAGCCCGACGAAGCGCTTGAGCAGACGCGAGAGATAGGCCGGATCGAGGCCGAGCTCGCGCGCCAACTCACCGGCGCGCCAGCCATCGCGCTGCGCCAGCTCGTAAAGCACCCGCGCCTCGGTCAGCCCGAAGCCTGAGCCGTGCAGATCCCCACCCAGCGCCCCGACCCAGCGGGTGTGGAAGCGGTTGAACCGACGGATCGCGGCGACGGCCGGTGGATCGATGGTTGGCATGACACTTCTCCTGGCACTGAGAGAAGCCAACTAATGGACGGAGTCAACTAAATTATGCCTGCCCTGATCGCGCCTTGTTCACCGTCTCTTAACGGCGCCACGGCCCAATCGGGGCTTGTCGGCCCTTCTTGGTGCGCTCGTTATGCAAGTCGATCTTCTCGCCGGAACCAGCCATCGCGCTCCGGTGATGCCGCAGCGCAGGCCGACTCTGCTGGTCTTCGATTCCGGCCTCGGCGGCCTCACCGTCCTGGGCGAAGTCGTGCGCAGCCGCCCCGATGCCGACATCGTCTATGTCGCCGACGACGCCGCCTTTCCCTATGGCAGGCTGAGCGAGGCGGCGCTGGTCGAGCGCGTGCTCGCGGTGATGGAGCGACTGGTCGCGCGCTTCCATCCCGACCTCGTCGTCATCGCCTGCAACACCGCCTCGACGCTGGTGCTGCCGGCGCTGCGGGCCCGCTTCCCGATTCCCTTCGTCGGCACGGTCCCGGCGATCAAGCCGGCGGCCGAGCGCACCAGGAGCGGCCTCGTCTCGGTGCTGGCGACGCCGGGCACCGTGGCGCGCGACTACACGCGCGGCCTGATCGAGAGCTATGCCGCCGGCTGCGAAGTGACGCTGGTCGGCTCGACCCGGCTCGCCGGCCTCGCCGAGGCCGCGCTCAAGGGCGAGACGATCGCCGACGAAGAGGTCCTCGCCGAGATCGCCCCCTGCTTCGTCAGCCGCGACGGCCGGCGCACAGATGTGGTGACGCTCGCCTGCACCCATTACCCGCTGCTGCTGGCGCGGCTGCGGCGCCTCGCGCCCTGGCCGGTCGATTGGATCGATCCGGCCCCGGCGATCGCCCGGCGCGTCGCGCAACTGCTCGGTCCGGCCCGGGAGCATCCGGATGCCGGCGAGGCGCGCGCCGTCTTCACGGCAGGCTCGCGCCTCAGCGGCCCGGCCAGGATCGCGCTCGCCGGCTTCGGTCTGGCGCAGGTCGAGATCGAGGCGATGCCGGCTTAGAACGGCCCGGCACCCGCGGAACCGGGCGCTGCGCCACGCGTTGCCTTGCAACTGTCGCAGGCGGCAGCAGGAGAGCATCATGAAGAAACTCATGCTGATGGTCGCGCTGGTTTGCGGCTTCGCCGTCGCCGGTTTCGGCGGCGCCGGGAACGCCGAGGCCAAGCCGAAGGGCTGGCACAAGGCGAAGGGCCATCATTACGGCTACAGCCACGGCCCGCGCCGCCATTATGGCTGGAATCGCGGCCGCCATCTCGGCTGGTACAAGCACCCTCGCCACCGGAACGCCTACTGGCGCTACGAGCGCTGGTGAGCGGCAGCTCGCGCCGGCGCATTGACTTCCGGCCGCAATTCCCTCATAGGCACCGGCGTCGCGCGGCTCCTCACGGGGCCGCGTGGCTTTTTCCGCACCCGTGATCCGCTCGTCTTCTCGAGTCGGATCTGTCGCCCCGGAAACGGGGAGGAGGAGGGCGCGGTCCTCAACTCGCGAACCACAAGAGGACACGCGACATGTCGAAGCGCCATGAGGCGAAGTACAAGATTGACCGCCGTCTCGGTCAGAACATCTGGGGCCGCCCGAAGTCCCCGGTCAACCGCCGCGAATACGGCCCCGGCCAGCACGGCCAGCGCCGCAAGGGCAAGCCTTCCGATTTCGGCACGCAGCTGCGCGCCAAGCAGAAGCTCAAGGGCTACTACGGCTCGATCTCCGAGAAGCAGTTCCGCCGCTACTACGCCGAGGCGATCCGCCTGAAGGGCGACTCGGGCGAGAACCTGGTCGGCCTGCTCGAGCGTCGTCTCGACGCGGTGATCTACCGCGCCAAGTTCGTGCCGACCGTCTTCGCCGCCCGCCAGTTCGTCAACCACGGCCACGTCACCGTGAACGGCAAGCGCGTCAACATCGCCTCCTACCAGGTCAAGCCGGGCGACGTGATCGCGATCAAGGAGAGCTCGCGCCAGCTCGCCATCGTCATCGAGTCGGCCGCCCTCGCCGAGCGCGACGTGCCTGACTATCTCGACGCCGACCACAACAAGTCGACCGCCACCTTCACCCGCACCCCGACCCTGTCGGACGTGCCCTATGCGGTGCAGATGGAACCGAACCTGGTCATCGAGTTCTACTCGCGCTGATCCGATACTTCAGCCAAAGGCCGCAAGCCTCTGGATGGAATCAGGAAAGGGCGGCTCTTCGGAGCCGCCCTTTTTCGTTGCCGGCGCGGCGTCGGCCTGCTTGTCCGCCCCACTCTCAGCGGCAGGTGATGAAAGCGCTCGCCTTCTTCGCACGCTCGGCAAGATCGGCCGGGTCGAGCTTCTCTCCCGGCATCCCGGTCTCATAGGCGATCTGGTTGGCGTCGAGGAAGCTCCCGGCGAGCGAGGCCTTCACCGCGAAATTGATGTTCTGCGGCAGGTCACCACGCTCGGAGGCCATCTTGATCGCGTCGAGCTTGGCCGAGACGACGCCGACGACGTTTCCGGCCCCGTCGAGCAGCGGTCCACCCGAATTGCCGGGCTGGACAGGGGCCGATACCTGCAGGTAGCGACTGTCGTCCTTCAGCCCGGCCAGGGCCGTGACGTTGCCCAGGGTGAAATTCCCCGCCGTCGCCAGCAGGTCGCTATGCGGAAAGCCGAAAGCGGCGATCCCCTCCCCCAGCCGCACGCTGGGCCGGATCGCAAGCGTACGCTCGGCCGGACCGCCGATCTTCAGCACCGCGAGATCGTTGATCACGTCCCTGGCGAGAACCTGCGCCGGCACAGCGACCGCCCCGTCCGGGCGCACCGTGATCACCGAGCAGTCCTGCACGACATGGGCGTTGGTGACGACATGTCCAGCCTTCGAGACGAAGAAGCCCGAACCCGATGAGGACTTCGCCTTCGGCGGCTCCTGCGGCACGGAGGCTGGTGTCGTCGTCGGGGGAGCCGTCCGTGGCGCGCTCGTAATTTCAGGCTCGCCGGGCTCCCAGGGAAAGCGGACGCGTTTGGTCGTCGGAAATGGCGCCCCGGTCATCGCCGCCCAGAGCGAGCCGGAAATCACCGTCACCAACCGATTGCCATAGACCGGCGCATCATCGTCCGACCAGGACATGTCGAAGCCGAGAATGCCGGCGCCATCGGCATGATAGCGGACATAGCGGCTGTAGCGCCCCTGATTGCCGGTGATGACGAAGAAATCGCGCTTGTGCACCTTGAAGTTGATGTTGTCGCCGCTGCCGGCCATTTCCTGCAGGGTCACCTCATAGGCGCTCCTGATGTCGACGGACGGGATGAAGTTGAACTTCAGGCGGAAGCGGTTTCCAGGCTCGCGCAACTCGACGCCGAGCTCGGTTCGCTTTGCCTCCAGCTCGAGCCCCATGGGAACCCAGAGCTGCCGGCCGCGGCTCGGGTGCGGCACCCAGCGCAGCCGCCAGCCATTGAGGACCTCGGTCCCCGATTGCAGGACGCGCTCGACCTGAGGACTGGTCAGGACCCCGGTGGGCTCCTCGCCCCGCGAACGCTGGAATTGCTTGGTCGCTTCGAAGAGCCGCCGCGAATAGCCGATATTGGGGACGGCCGGCCAATGCCCGGCGCTGGTCAGCACAAGCTGGAACCACAGGCGCGTATCAGGCTTCAGGCGGAGGAAGGATTCCTGGGCGGGGCCGAAATAAGGATCCTGCTGCGCCTGGGCCACCCCAGGAGAAAGCGCCCCGATGAGCACAAGCGCGACCGCTCGCAAACGCATAATTCCCCCGACGCCACTACCCCGAAAACACGGTAGGGTCGGCCCGGGCCAAGTCAATCACCGGCGGCGCAAGGCCGCAGCCCGCCTACGCACGGCACCGGACCGGGCCAGAGGCAATGTGGGGCCCCGGCCTTCGAGCCGGGCGCCCTCCATCTCAAAAAGCCAAGCGCGACCTCAGCTCAGCGCGGGCACCAGTCCCAGAAGCCATGCGTGCGTGCCCGGTTGGTATAGTACCAGCAATAGCCCGAACGCGGCGGCGGCCCGGCCCAGGAGGCGGCCGACGCTCCGGCGATGAAGCCGATCGCCGCTCCGGCTGCGACCGCGCCGCCGCGGTTCCAATGCCGGCGCGGATGCACCACAACGATGTTGTGGCGCGGGCGATGCCGGACATTATGGCGCGGCCGATGGTGCTGCGGACGGGTGCTCGGCCGATGATGCGGGCGCGTGTTCGGCCGATGCTGTGGTCGCGTATGGGGCCGGTTGTGCGACCGGTTCACATTCGAGCGGTTGACGTTCGGGCCGCCGCGCCCGGACTGCACCTGGGCCTGGGCGGTCGTCGCCGTCGCCACCGGCGTGACGAAACCAGCAAGCAGCGCCGCCAGCAGGACGAGGGATTTGAGCTTCAGATAGCGGTACAAGACGGTCTCCTTATTCTACCGGGCGAACGCGGCAAGGTCCGGGCGTGTCGCAACGAAGCGAAGGCTACGGCCCGTCTTTCTCCAACGGGCCGGATTGGCCATCGCTTACATCTCTAACCGATCCCGGCCGCCGCGCCATCCGCAACCGACCATCCCGGCGAGATCGATCACACCGGGCGGCAAGCCGGCAGGGCGATGCCAGATCAGGCAGGCGCTTCCAAACGCCCAGGCGCTCGCCGGCTCGCGCGCGGGCTCACCATGCTCAGTCCGTCGTGCTGCTTTCCCAGGTCGCGTGCTTGACGCCGGGAACGCGCTCCAGCCGCTCGACGACATTGTCGAGTTCCTTGCGCTCGACCGCCGTGCTGATCAGGACCGCGACGATCTCGATGGTGCCCTCGCCACGCTCCACCGTCTTGACGTCGCTGGTCGGGTATTTCGCCGCCTCGAGATGCTCGACCAGGGCATCGCGCACCGCCGGCAGCGAGGCCTCGTTGGTCGTCACCACGACCTCGTAGGTCGCTTCCGACGCGCGCTCGTTGATCGGGGTGCGGTTGATCGCGTTGACCAGCGGTCGGAGCAGCGTGTTGCCGGCAAGGACGAAGACGGTGACCAGCGCGCCTTCCGCCAGCATGTCCGCCCCGGTGCAGGCCCCCACCGCCGCCGCGCACCACAGCGTCGCGGCAGTGTTGAGGCCGCGGACGTTCATGCCCTCCTTCATGATCACGCCGGCACCGAGGAAACCGATGCCGGAGACCACATAGGAGACGACGCGAACCGCCTCATGCGCGCCGGCCATGCGCATGGCGAGGTCGACGAAGGCGGCAGAGCCGACCGCGACAAGAACCGTCGTCCGCAAACCGGCGGTGCGCTGCCGGTACTGGCGCTCGGCCCCGATCAGCGAGCCGAGGATGAAGGCGGCCGCGAGGCTGACGACTGAATCGAGGAAGGGGTAGAGGTCGAAGGTCTGAACGAAGCGCACCGGTTCTGCTCCCGCCAAGCAAGCCGCCTATAGCGACCCTGCCGTGACGGAACAATGAAAACGGCCGGGCTTGCGCCCGGCCGCCGAATAGCCTGTCCCGTCCGCTGCGGCGGCAGGGCGTCCTCAGAAGCGGTCGCTGTCGTCGCCGCGGCCACGGCCACGGTCGTGATCGCGGTCATGGTCGCGCCAGCGGCGCGAACCGCGATCGTCGTCGCGGCGATCGTCATCATGGCCGCGCCAGCGCTGGCGCATCTCCATCATCCGGCCGCGGCCATCGGCCATGGCCTCGCGCACGGCCCGCCGCGCCACCGTCTTCTGCTCGTCGGAGAGCGTCGTCCAGAGCGGGCGCACCGCATCGGCGAGCTCCTTCGAACGGGTCGCGCGCTCCATCTGGCGGGTCGACATCATGTCGAGCCGCTCCATGATGTCGGCGTCGCGATAGGTTTCGCGCTGCTCGCGCATCTGCCCCATGCGCTCGCGGCGCTGCTCGGCATTGCGCTTGAGCAGCACCTCGACCTTCTCGAAGGCAGCGACCTGCTCGGGCTTCAGCTTCAGGTCGGTGCGCAGCTTGGCGAGGCGCTCGTTGAGCCGGGCCGCGGCGCGTTCGGCCTGGCGCTGGCGCCACTCCTCGCGGCGGTCGCCGCGCTCGGCCCGCTCGCCATCGGCTCCGCTGCGTTCCTGCGCATGCTGGCTTCCCGGCGCGGGCGGGATCGGCTGCGGCTGCGCGACCGCCAGCGTGGCGGCCAGAGCGGCAGCGCCGGAGGCGACGATGAGGGCGATGCGTTTCATGAAGAGCTCTCCGTTGGCGTTCGCGGAATACGGTTCGCTGTCTCGGGTCTCGAAGCCGGTGAGCGATAGGTGCAGCCTGGGCGTTGCTCCCTCACCCGCCGATGGCGCGATGATGACAAGATCGTAATGTCGAGAGGACGCGCCGGCGAGCGCGAAGTTCCAGCGGTCGGGAATCGGAGCCGGGAGAAACAGCTCACGAATATGTGACGCCCTCCTGGCAACGCATGCCGCCCCCTTCGAACGCGGCAAGGATTGCGCAACCATTCGGACCTAAAGTTTAGAATGGCCTTGCGGCGCGAAGCTCGCTCCTCGGCCCGTGGCGCCTGCCGGCGCCGGCTCATCGGCTTTTGGGGGGCACGATGCGCGAACTTCTCTTCGGTCTGATCGCGGGTCCGCTGATGGCGGTGCTGATCCTCTTCCTGGCCGGCCAGCCGGTCGAAGGACGCCCGGTCGTCGCCGTGTTCCCACCAGGTTCGGGCGAGGCACGGATGATCGGCGCCATCGCCGCATCCGGCGGCGCCGTCCTGGCTCTCAGTGCCGGCCGGCCGGTCGCGGTGAGCGTGGCCGAGGCTGCGGGCTATGCCGGAAGGCTCTACGCCGCCGGCGCCTGGCTCGTGCTCGATGCCAGGCTGGCGAAGCTCTGCATGGACGTCCGCGCCGTTTCCGGGAGCAGCCGATGAACTTGGTCGAACAGTTTCGCCGACGCTTCGGCTATCTGCTGACCATCCTTCTCTGGCTCCAACTGGCTCTGATCGTGGCTTGCGTCCAGGCATTCGGCCTGCCGGGCTGGAATCTGACGCTCGCCTCCCTGGCCCTGGCCGCCATCCCGACCATCCTCTGGCGCCTGCGCGGGCCGGACTGGTGGACACGGCAGGTCAGCTCCCTTGCCATCGTCGGTCAGGTCATGCTGCTGGTCTTCGTCACAGCCGGCCATCCCTATCAGCCCGACATCCATATGAGCTTCTTCGCCGCGCTCGCGATCGCGGCCGGCTGGCTCGACTGGCGCATCTTCATCTCCACGACGATCGCGATCGCGGCCCACCATGCCGGCATGAATCTGCTCTATCCCGACGGCGTCTTTCCCGGCGGCAATGACGGCCGTCGCGTGCTGCTCCATGCGGTGATCGTGGTCGTGCAGAACGGCGCCCTGGGCTGGATCGTCGTCACCCTCAGAGCCGCCTTCATCACCGCCGAACAGGAAAGCGAGCGGGCGAATGCAGCCCGCCTCGTCGCCGAGCAAGCCGAGCGCGATCTCGCCAGGACCACGCTGCAGGCGGCGCTGGAACGGCAGGCGCTGGTGCTGGAGATCGCCGATGATCTCGAGGAGGAGGTCGCCGGTATCGCCGGCGAGGTCTATGCCTCGGTCGAGCCGTTGCGCACCGCGGCCTTCCAGATGTCCGAGGGCGCGCGCCGTGTCCAGGAAGGCGCGCATGCCGCCGCCACCTCCTCCGACCACGCCTCCATGGCCGTCACCGCGGCGACCATTGCCACCCACGGGCTCGCCAGTGCGATCGGCGAGATCCGTGACCAGGTCGGCGCCACGAGCCGCGTCGTCGAGTTCACCACCAGCAGTGCCCATAACGTGTTGAGCACGGTGCACCATCTCTCGCTCAAGGCGGAGGACATCGGGCAGATCGTCGCGCTGATCTCGACCATCGCCGAGCGCACCAATCTCCTGGCGCTCAACGCCTCGATCGAGGCCGCGCGCTTCGGCGCCCAGGGCCAGGGCTTCGCTGTGGTGGCGCAGGAGGTCAAGGCGCTCGCCAGCCAGACCTCGCAGGCCACGGCGGACATCCAGAAGCGGATCGCCGCGATCCATGAATCCGGCTCCGAAGCCGTGCGCGCCATCGAGGTGATGGGCGGCTCGATCAACTCGCTGAACGATGTCTCGGCCTCGGTCGCCGCCGCAGTCGCCCAGCAGGATCAGGCCACCGCCGGCATCGCCGAGAACATCGGCAGCACGGCGCAGGACGCCGAGATCGCCTCCGACGCCATTCGCCGCGTCATCGGCATCGCCAACGAGGCCGGATCGGCGGCCGGTTGCGTGTCCGAGGCCGCGGAGAAGCTCGCTGCGCAGGCAGCGCAGCTCGACAGCCAGGTGCGCACCTTCCTCGAGCGCATTCGCAACGCCGCCTGAATGCCCGCGCTGCGACCGGCGAGAGGGCGGGTCGCAGCGGCATTCTGCGCCGCTCCATCCGTGACCAGGATCGTCCTGTTTCGGCAGACAGTGTAGGCGGGAGGGTCGCCCCTCCCGCCTTCGTCACCGGTTGTCGGCCTGCGCGCGGACGGCGAGCCGCCCCAGCAGGGAAATGCGGTAGGGAGCGCCCTGCCGCGACTCGATCAGCCGTTTTTGCTTGAGCCCGGCGAAGACGGCGAGCGTACAATCGCTCAGGATATAGCCTTCGTGGGTGAAGCAATCGACATGATGGATGCGGCCGTTCTCGCCGCGAAGATGGCGGATTTGCCCGCCACGGGCCAGCGCGTGCAGCACGCGCTGCTCGCCCCGTGAAATGTTCATGTTGGTAGAGCCTGTGCATGGAACCATGACAAGCGCCGCGGCGAAGGCGGGCCGTTAAGCCTCGTCTCTCACCCGGCGCTGGATCAGGTCTCGCCTCAGCGAAACCTCACCGGGTTCCCACAGTCTCCAACATGAAACCCTCTTGCACATCGCGCGGACGCATCGCGTCCGGGTGGAGGCGTTTAAGCGAGCGCCCGCGCCGCGTCAATGATCGGGCGATGCGCAGTCGCTCGAAGTCTGTTTCGCGCCCGCGCCCGGATGCGCTATGGAGCCGGCATGTCGACCGATGATTTTCTCGCCCGCTTCGGCGCTTCCGGCCAGCGCCAGCCCGACCCCGTCGCCGCCGCGCAGCAGGCGATGCGCAACGCCTTGCCCAAGCGCTTCTACGAGAAGGCCGAGGCGCTGGAGCGCGACGGCCTCTTCCATGTCGCGCTCGACGGCCGGACGGCACGGACCCCGGCCCGCAACCCGCTCGCCGTCGCTTCGCGCCCCGTAGCCGAGGCGCTGGCGGCCGAATGGCAGGCCCAGGAGGGTGAGATCGACCCTGCCCGGATGCCGCTGAGCCGGCTGGTCAATTCGGCGCTCGACGGCGTTGCCGACCAGCACGAGGCCGTCCGCGCCGAGATCGTCCGCTATGCCGGCAGCGACGCACTCTGCTATCGCGCCGGCGAGCCGCAGGAGCTGGTCGAGCAGCAGGACCGGAGCTGGAGCCCGCTCATCGCGGCGTTGGAAGAGCGCATCGGCGGCCGCTTCGTCATGGCCCAGGGCGTCATCTTCAGCGAGCAGCCGCAAACCGTACTCGATGCCATCGCCCGGCGCGTCGCCGCGATCCCGGCGCCCGTCGCGCTCGCCGGGGCTCACAACGTCATGACCCTGACCGGCTCGGCCATCCTGATGCTGGCGCTGGCTGAGGGGCTGCTCGGTGCCGACGCCGCCTGGGATGCCGCCCATCTCGACGAGGACTACCAGATCGGCATCTGGGGCCAGGACGAGGAGGCGGCCGAGCGCCGCGTGATCCGGCGCAAGGAATATGACGCTGCCGTGCTGCTGTTGAAGCAGGGCTAGCCGCGATGCAGCCGGGTGCCCCCAAGGCCGACACCCCGGCGGACTACATCGCCCAGCTCGACGGCTGGCGCCTGGCGACGGTCGAGGCCCTGCGCGAAGCGGTGAAGGCTGCCGCCCCGCTCGACGAGCGGATCAAGTGGACGCATCTGGTCTACTTCTCCAACGGGCCGGTACTGCTGATCCGGGCCGAGGCGGCGCGCGTGCTCTTCGGCTTCTGGCGCGGCAAGCGGCTGCGCCAGATCGAACCGCGCCTAAAGCCGGGCGGCAAGTTCGAGCTCGCCACCATGGTCCTGCGCGAGGGCGACACCGTCGATCCGGCGATCGCCACGCAGCTTGTTCGTGCGGCGGTCGCGCTCAACCACGAGATCGGCGACCCGACCAAATCGAGCCTGTGAGCCTTCGCTCGACCAGCGCGAGCTGCGGGCCTTACGCTGTCGGCGGTGGCTCGGTCAGAACGCGGTCGATCAGCCCCCACTCCTTGCCCTCCTCCGCCGTCATGAAGCGGTCCCGGTCGAGCGCGCGCTCGACCTCTTCATAGCTGCGCCCGCAATGCTCGGCGTAGAGCCTGATCATGCGGCGCTTCGTCTGCTGGATCTCCTCGGCATGGATCAGGATGTCCGATGCCTGGCCCTGGACGCCGCCGAGCGGCTGATGGACATGCAGGCTGGCATTGGGCAGCGCCGCGCGCTCCCCCGGCTCTCCGGCCATCAGCAGGAAGGAGCCCATCGACCGGGCCGTGCCCATGCAGAGCGTATGCACAGGCGAGCCGATGTAGCGCATCGTGTCGTAGATCGCGAAACCGCTGGTGACCACGCCGCCCGGCGAGTTGATGTAGAGATGGATCGGCCGCTTCGGGTTCTCCGCCTCCAGGAACAGCAACTGCGCGCAGACCAGCGCAGCGCTGCCATCGTTGACCTCGCCGTTCAGGAAGACGATCCGCTCGCGCAGCAAGCGTGAATAGATGTCGAAGGAGCGTTCCCCTCGGCTCGACTGCTCGACGACCATAGGGACGAGCTGCATCGCGTCGCGCATCGGCGACCTCCTCTGTTCCGGGATATCTGGCGTAGTCCAGGGCGTCAGGCGGCGCGCATCAGGGCCGGCCGGTTGCTGTTGGCTGCGGATGCTGGCCGCGCCTTCGCGCCGGCGTCGACCAGTCGATGAACGATCCGCAGCTCGGTGCCGCCCGCATTCGGCCTGATCTGAAAGATCACCACGCTTTCGAGGAAAGGCGGGCTGTCTTCCCTCAGCCGGTATCGAACCTCCTCGCCCGGCACGGCCGAGAGCGCCTCCGCCTCAGCCAGAGCCTGCTCCGGCAGCCATCTCTCCCGAAAGGCCGGGATGCTGAGCGCCCGCCACACCTTTTCGGGCAGCGCATCCAGCTGGTATTCGAGGACCAGCGCCCTCGCCTGCTCGTCGGTCTCGATCTCGTTCATTGGTCCATGTCCCGCAGCAGGGCCTTGAGCGCCTCGACGTGCGCCGGCCAGTAGGCGCGATACTTCGCCAGCCACTGGAGGATGACGGTCAGGCCTTCCGGATCGACCTCGTAATTCACGAAGCGCCCCTGCCGCTCCTCCCGCACCAGCCCTGCATGGCGCAGCACCGAGAGATGCTGGGACATGGCCGGCTGGCTGATCGCCATGCCCATGCGCAAGGCGCTGGCATTCATGCCTCCGGCTGCGAGCTTCTCGAAGATCGCTCGGCGGGTCGGATCGGACAGGGCCTTGAAGACGTCTTGTTCGAGCATGCAGTCACATAAGCACTCACTTATTTGATTCGCAAGTCCGGCTGCGGTTGGCAGCCCCTCGTCGCCAGCGACCGCCTACCCCTCAAGGATCGGATAGAGCGAGGCGACCAGGAGCAGCGCCATGGCGAGATTGAACCGCCGCTGCCGCATGGGATCGCGAGGCAGGCCACGCAGCAATGTGTCACCCACTGCCCTGCGCACCCTTTTCCTCGACACGAACCAGCGTTCCTGGACCAGCATCGCTCTGTAGCCGGCGCAAGCACGGCTTCGGGAGAGCCCGGCAACGACCTGCATGAGCCCCGATAGACAGGAACGCCCGGCCCGCTTAAGCCGGAAGGAGATCTTCAGTCGGCTCCGGGGCGCTCTCCATGAAGGATATTCTCGAACAGCTCGAGTCACGTCGTGAAGGGGCTCGCCAGGG
>JAKFDB010000099.1:0-47569 GCA_036676315.1 Bradyrhizobiaceae bacterium | reverse complement strand
GGGTCGATCGCGCTGCCGGTCGCCCATCGCCTGCTCCAGATCGCCGCCCATCATGATCTCATCATCGTCGAGGACGACCCCTTCGCCGATGTCATGCCGGCGAGCGCGCCGCGCCTCGCCGCGCTCGATCAGCTTGAGCGCGTGATCTATGTCGGCACCTTCTCCAAGACGTTGTCGGCCAGCTTGCGCATCGGCTACATCGCCGCGAGTCCGGCGCTCGCCCGCTCCCTCGGCGACATGAAGATGCTGACCGTCGTCAACAGCTCGGGATACCTTGAGCGGCTGATCAGCGACCTGATCGCCAGCGGCCAGTACCGCCATCATCTCAAGCGGCTGGGCGAACGGATCGGCAAGGCGACGCGCGGCGCCTTCGCGAGCCTGGACCGGCTGGGGCTGCCGATCTTCTCGCGGCAGGGCGGCGGCTATTATCTCTGGGTTGGCCTGCCGCCGCGCCTGGACGATCTCGCGCTGGCGCGCCGAGCCTCGGAGCAGGGGATCTTCATCGCCCCCGGCACGGTGTTCCTGCCCGATCGGCGTGCCAGCGAGCCCGATTCCGGCCTGTCGGGCATGCGGGTCAACGTTGCCTATGCCGACGATCCCGCCTTCGTCGCCTTCCTTCAGAAGGAGCTGAGCGATTTCGCCGCGACGGCCGATACTGGGCCGGAGTGACGGTGAAATCTTGCCGCCACGGCCGCGGCCCGGCGTGAACGGCCATCGATAGAATCATAGGGTTGATGGTGTGTACGGGTGTCGGCACGCGGTTCACCACGACTCTCGATGAGACGGATCGTCATTAAAAATGAGACATCCCGGTACGTTCAAACCGGCGTCAGTATGCGAGAATCGTCAGCTGGGTCAGGTGTAGCCGGCTCACAAGAACGCTGCGCTTTCCTGAATGGGCGAAGCGGGCTTGTTCACTCGCTGATGTTGGATGGCCCATTTTCATGCTGCAGATCCGTTCATCCAAAAATCTCGCCGGCGGCATCCTGCGGCACGCGGCGGTCGCGGCATGCGCGGCCCTGGCAGCGCCGGCCTTGGCAGCTCCAGCCGCGGCCGCCGACATGCCGGCTGCCAGGAATTCACCGGCTCCGGCCCTGCCGAGCCATTGGACCGTCAGCGTCAGCCCCTATCTCTGGGCCGCTTCGCTCAACGGTGACGCCGCGGCGTTCGGTTTCCGGCGCAATGTCCTCGTCCCGTTCCAGGACACCCTGAAGGAGCTGAATTTCGGGGCGATGGGCAATGTCGAGGTCGGCAACGGCACCTTCGGCGCTTATGTCAACGGCGAGTATGTCGACGTCTCGAGCCATGCCCGGCTCGGCTGGCTCAATCTCGGTGTCGGAATGCGCTCCACCCAGGTCGCGGCCGGCGCCTACTACCGCATCTACGAGGCTGCGCTTGGCGGCCTCACCTTTTCCGGCACGCCGCGGGTCTTCGCCCTGGAGCCGACCGCGGGCGTCCGCTGGTCGCGCCTGACCGGCCGCCTCGGCTTCGGCGGGCTCCATATCTCGCATAGCGAGAGCTGGCTCGACCCCTATGCCGGCATGCGGGCCCATCTCGACCTGACGGATCGCTGGAACCTCATGCTCGAGGGCGATGTCGGCGGCTTCGGCGTCGGCACGAGGCTGAGCCTCAACGGCCAGGCCTATCTCGGCTACCGCACCGAAATGCTCGGCCGCCCGACCATTCTGCGTGTCGGCTATCGCGCCCTCTATCAGGATTATCGGGACGGCAGCTTCCAGTGGAAGGTGACGCAGCACGGCCCGGTCGTCGGCGCCACCATCCAGTTCTAGCCCCTGGCTCGCCCCGAGGCGGTGCTGCCGCATGCGCAGCGCCGGCTCGACAGCCGTTCTCACATCAAGCACGAGGGAGGCCTGCAATGTGCCTGGCTTGCAATCCCGGACAGATCGCACTCCTCCGCAGCGCGGCGTCGCGGCGCGATTTCCTTAAATATATGAGCGTCGCCGCCGCGTCGGCCTTCGTCTGCTCGGAGCCCGGGCTGGCCCAGGCGCAGCAGCCGTCCTCGTCTGGTCCCGCCGATATCCTTTTCAAGGGCGGGCCGATCCTGACGATGAACGGGAAGGCGCCGCGCGCCGAGGCCCTCGCCATCCGTGGGAACCGGATCGTCGCCGTGGGCAAGGCCGAGGATGTGCAGTCGTTCGGCGGCCCGAAAACGCGCGTCGTCGATCTGAAGGGACGCACATTGATGCCGGGGCTGATCGACCCCCACATGCATTTCGTCTTCACCGCTTTCGAAGACTGGATCGATGTCAGCCCCATCACCACGGCCGATTTCGCGACCGTCTGGGGAAAGCTGCAGCAAGGCGTGGCCAAGGCGAAGGAGGGCGAGTGGGTGCGCGCCCAGCAATTCGACCCGAGCATCACGCGCGGCGCCCGTCCGGTGACGGTTCAGGATCTCGATGCGCTCGCGCCGAAGAACCCGTTCTTCATGCAGGAAAGCAATGGCCATATCGCCTACGCGAACTCCCTTGCCTTCAAGGCGGCCGGCATAACGCGGGATACGCCCGATCCTGCCGGGGCGCGCTTCGTGCGGGATTCGAACGGGAATCTGACGGGGCGGCTCGAGGAGATGGCGGCGCAGCAGGCGATTTCGCGTGTCATGCCGGCGCCGACCGCTGCCGAGATGATCGGCCGGACGCAGAACATGATCGCGCGCGCCGCGTCGGTGGGCTGCACCATGCTGCATGATTGCGGAATCGGGATCATGGCGGGTGCCACCGACCTCGCATTGCTCGATGCCGTGATGGGCCGCGGCGACGTGCCCGTCCGCTACCGGGGCATGCTGGTCTCGACCTCGATGGATGAGTGGGACAAGCAAGGCATCAAGCCAGGGCGCGGCAACGATCTTTTCCGGGTCGACGGAATCAAGGCCTGGGCCGACGGCTCGAACCAGGCGCGCACCGGCTATCAGCGCGAGAACTATCTGGGCACGAACGAGCGCGGGGCGCTGAACTACAGCCTCGAGCATGTCACGGAGGTGATCCGCCGGGCTCACAAGGGTGGTTGGCAGGTCGGCGTCCACGCCAATGGCGATGCCGCGATCGACATGACCCTCGATGCGTACGAGGCGGCGCTCGGACAGGCGCCGGCCAGCGATCTTCGCCACCGCATCGAGCATTGCAGCGTCCTCCATCCCGAGCAGATGGCCCGGATGAAGCGGCTGGGGCTGTCGCCTTCCTTCCTGATCGGCCATGTCCGCTGGTGGGGCAAGGCGTTCCGGGACCGCTTGCTGGGGCCGGAGCGGGCGCGCCTCTATGACCCCTGTGCAACGGCTCTGGCGGCCGGCCTGAAGATCTCATTCCATTCGGACTGGAACGTGACCCCGATCGAGCCCTTGCGCTATGTCGAGGACGCCGTGACGCGGGTGATGAACGAGGGCGGCGACGTGTTCTTCCCCGAAGAGCGCATTCCCGTCGAGGCTGCGCTGCGCGGGGTCACGATCGACGCCGCCTGGCAATGTCATATGGACGATCAGATCGGCACGCTCGAAACCGGCAAACTCGCGGATCTGGCCGTGCTCGAACAGGACCCGACCGACCCTCAGGCGAAGATCAGCAAGATCAAGGTCAGCGAAACCTGGATGGACGGCGTCCAGCGCTACACGGGCTGACAGGTCTCTCTGCGCGCCTGCGATTCGGCAGCGCGCGCCTCTCGACAGACCTCGGAGAGGCGTACGTTTGGGCCGAGTTTCGCTGCCGCGCTCCAATGGCACGGCGCTCTCGCCAGGCCGCGTCGGCGCCTTGATTTGCTTGCTGGGCAGGGGCTGAGGCTGCGCGCAGCGAGCCCCGGTGGCTCCGGTCTGCCCCAGCGGTCCGGAAGCGCGGTCTGTCTGCGCCTGGGCTCTCATGCGGAGAAGAAAGTCAGGGCCTGCCGGCGACGGCCGCGGCGCTTGCGCCGACCGGGCCGCCGCGTGCAGGCTAACCGCGGAATCGAAGATTCGGACAGTAAGATCCCGCCTTGGTAGCGACGGGATAACGCATCTCGAAAACCGTTCTGTGAAACCGCAAGATGAAAGCGGCAGCCAGATAAGTTCTTGTCGATGCGGAACCCTTTCTCCTGCTGAGGAAAAAGAGTGGTGCCCAGGAGAGGACTCGAACCTCCACGCCCTTGCGAGCGCCAGCACCTGAAGCTGGTGCGTCTACCAATTCCGCCACCTGGGCAACGGCGGTTCGTTTACGGGGGCTGAGCGGGACTGTCAACGGCCTAGCCGACGAAATTCTCAAGCGGCTGTGCAGAGGGTGGCGAGGCGTTGCGCCGCCTTCACAGCCGCCATGCGATGAACTAGGACAGGCGCGACAGAAACCGCTACCAACGCTTCAAAATCGGAGCTCCACGTGAACATGGCGACCCAGCCTCCCGCTCAGCAACTCGTCACGGTTTTCGGTGGCTCGGGCTTCGTCGGGCGCCATGTCGTGCGGGCGCTGGCCCGGCGCGGATATCGCGTCCGCGTCGCCGTGCGCCGGCCCGATCTCGCCAACTTCCTGCAGCCGCTCGGCACCGTCGGCCAGGTTCACGCCGTCCAGGCCAATCTGCGCTATCCCGATTCGGTCGCAGCCGCGGTGCGGGGCGCCGATGCGGTGATCAATCTCGTCGGTATCCTCAACGAGAGCGGCCGGCAGAACTTCTCCAGCGTCCAGGCGCAAGGCGCGCGCACCGTCGCCCATGCCTGCGCCAGCCTCGGCGTCGAGCGTCTCGTGCAGATTTCGGCGCTGGGCGCCGACGCCGATTCGAAGTCGCGCTATGCCCGCACCAAGGCGGAGGGCGAGGCGGCGGTGCTGGAGCTGGTCAAGGGCGCGGTGGTGCTGCGGCCCTCGATCATGTTCGGGCCGGAGGACACCTTCTTCAATCGCTTCGCCTCGCTCGCCCGCATGCTGCCGGTGCTGCCGCTGGTCGGTGGCGGCGAGACCAGGTTCCAGCCGGTCTTCGTCGGCGACGTCGCCAGGGCGGTCGCCCTTGCGATCGACGGCAAGGTCGAGGGCGGAAAGGTCTATGAGCTCGGTGGCCCCGAGGTGAAGAGCTTCCGGGAACTGGTCGAATATGTCTGCGAGATCACCGGCCGCAGGCGCGTGATCGCCTCGCTGCCTTTCCCGCTGGCGCGGCTTCAGGCTCGGATCCTCGAGATCGTCAACACGCTGTCGCTCGGCCTGCTGCCGGACGAATTCCTGCTGACCCGCGACCAGGTCACGCTGCTGGCGAGCGACAATGTCGTTTCCGAGGCGGCGCGCAAGGATGGCCGTACCCTGACCGGGCTCGGCATCGCGCCGGTGTCGTTCGAGGCCGAGGTGCCGTCCTATCTCTGGCGCTTCCGCAAGTCGGGCCAGTTCGCCACCTCGCGCGGCGGCTGAGCCGCGTCGCGCCCCTTCAGGGCGTCAGCACGACCTTGCCCGTGGAGCGCCGGCTCCCCAGCGCCGCATGGGCCTCGCCGGCCCGGTCCAGCGGGTAGCTGCCGCCGGCGAGCGGCCGCAGGGCGCCTTGCGCAGCAAGTTCGAACAATTCGCCAAGCTCAGCCTGGAGGCGCCTGGTGTCGAGCAGCGGCAGCAGCGCGAAACCGGCGAGCGACAGATTGCCGAAGATCAGCGCCTGCACCTCGCTGGCGCCGGGGCGGAAATCCCGGATCGCCAGCGGGCCATAGAGCACCAGCCGGCCGAACGGCGCGAGCAGAGCGAGGCTGGCAGCGGTGATCTTCCCGCCCGAGGCTTCGAAGACCAGGTCCGGTCCCGCCCCGCCATTGGCCGCACGCACGCGTTCGGGCCAATCGGCCTGCGTATAGTCGACGCCGGCATCGGCGCCGAGCTCGCACGCCAGCGCGAGCTTCTCTGCCGAGCTTGCGGCGGCGATGATGCGGGTCGCGCCTTCCCGCTTCGCCAGTTGCACCAGCAGGCTGCCGACACCGCCGGCCGCGGCGTTGACCAGCACCGTCTTGCCCGCCGGCGGGTTCTGCTTCAGCAGATGCAGTGCCGTCAGGCCCTGGACGAGGAGGGCCACGGCGTCGGCGAAGGAGAGGGCGTCCGGCAGCGGCGCGACGACGGCCTCGCTCGCGACGACGTATTGCGCATAGCCGCCGGCCGGCATGTCGCCGGCAAACAGCGCGGCGGCGACCCTCTGGCCGGTCCTGAGCCCCGCCACACCCTCGCCCAGGGCCTCGACCGTGCCGGCGACCTCGACACCGGGGCGCAAGGGCAGCGCCGGGGTGACCGCGTAGCGGTCCTGCCGCATCAGCACCTCGAAGAAATTGATGCCGGCGGCGCCGACCTTGATCAGGATCTCGCCGGGGCCGGGCGAGGGGCGTTCGATCTCGACGAGTTCGAGCACTTCGGGGCCGCCGAAGCGGTTGATCTGGATGGCTTTCACCGGGCGCCTCATGACGAAGGGGTCAACGTGGCGGCGGTTTTGTCCTATCCTCCAAGGTTCAAGCTACACACCGATTAGTGTCTTACAGACCAGGACGTGACCATGGCTGACCCGATGAAACGCCTGCCGGCGCAGCCGGTCGAACGCGCACTCAAGGTGATCTCCGGCCGCTGGAAGGCGATCATCCTCTACCAGCTCTTCGACGGGCCGAGGCGGCTGACCGAGTTGAGGAGGCTCGTGCCGGCGATCACGCAAAAGGTGCTGATCCAGCAATTGCGCGAGATGGAAGAGCACGGCCTCGTCAGCCGCGAGATCTTCCGCCCGTTGCCACCGCGCGTCGACTATCGTGCGACCGCGCTCGGCCTCAGCCTCGCGCCGGTGATCGGCGCGCTCTGCGAGTGGGGCCGCCACCATGCTGCGGACCAGGACGAGCTGGACAGGCTTTCGGAATGCCGGTTTCGGCCGCCGGAGCGCTCGCAGGCCGCCTGAGCAAAACGCCACTCGACTTCCAGCTGTCTCGTCATCCCGGACAAGCGGCGAAGCCGCGCAGACCCGCAATGACGGCGTGGTTCTGCGAATAATTCCAGGGCCTGCAGAGCAGCTCAGAGCATGCTGGGCAGGACGCGGTCCGGCGGCTTGTGGCCGTCCATGAAGGTCTTGATGTTGACGATGACCTTCTCGCCCATGTCGGCGCGGCCCTCATGCGTGGCCGAGCCCATATGCGGCAGCACGACGACGCGGTGCTGGCGGGCGAGCTTGAGCAGGCGCGGATTGACCGCGGGCTCGTGCTCGAACACGTCGAGCCCGGCCCCGGCGAGCTCGCCGGCCTCCAGCATGCGGGCCAGCGCCGTCTCGTCGACGATCTCGCCGCGGGCCGTGTTCACCAGGATCGCATCCGGCTTCATCAGCTTCAAGCGGCGGGCCGAGAGCAGGTGATAGGTCGCCGGCGTATGCGGGCAATTGACCGAGACGACATCCATCCGCGCCAGCATCTGGTCGAGCGAATCCCAATAGGTGGCGTTGAGCGCCTCCTCGGTGCGGGCGTCGATCCGGCGGCGGTTATGGTAGTGGATCGAGAGGCCGAAGGCGGAGGCACGCCTGGCCAGCGCCTGGCCGATCCGGCCCATGCCGACGATGCCGAGGCGCTTGCCGGTGATGCGGCGGCCGAGCATCCAGGTCGGCGACCAGCCGCCCCATTCGTCGTCTGTGATGACGCGCGCGCCTTCGGCGATGCGCCGGGCGACGGCGAGGATCAGCGCCATCGTCATGTCGGCGGTGTCGTCGGTGAGCACGCCCGGCGTATTGGTCACGGTGATGCCGCGCTGCACGGCGCTGGCGACGTCGATATTGTCGACGCCATTGCCGAAATTGGCGATCAGCCTGAGCTGCTCGCCGGCCTGGGCGATCAGCCCGGCATCGAGCTTGTCGGTCACGGTCGGGACCAGCACGTCGGCGGTCTTCATCGCCTCGACCAGGGCGGCCTGGCTCATCGGCGTATCGTCGAGGTTGAGCCTTGCGTCGAACAGCTCGCGCATGCGCGTCTCGACGACGGCGGGCAGCTTGCGCGTAACCACGACCAGGGGCTTCTTCTTCGACATGCGCGGCTCCTCCAGGGCAATCGGCCCAGGCTCCGCGCCTGATCGCCGGTTGCTCCCAACGCTTCAGCGCCGCCCGTCTCGTTTCCGCCTCAACCCGCCATTAACCGAGGCGCTTCAGGAATGGGTCTGGTGGAATTTCGACGACCGGCAGCCGATCTGTTGTCTAGAGCAGGATGCGGAAAAGTGGAAACCGGTTTTTCGCGCGAATCCGGCCCCAGGCCGTGTCACTGCCGAACATGACCCGGGCCGGCGGCGCCTCCTGGCGGAGCGTCGGCTGGCAGGGTGAAGGAGAGAATTGAATGGCGGCTAGCATGAGGGGCGGTCTCGCCGGCCTGGCGTTGATGGTGGGGCTGGTTCTCGCCTCGGCGGGCGCTGTTGCGCAGGAACTCGCCGCCGGCCAGGTCAGCGGCCTGCCGGTGCCGCGCTATGTCAGCCTGAAGTCGGACCGGGTGAACCTGCGCGAGGGACCGTCGAAGGAGCACCGCACCAGCTGGGTCTTCCAGCGCGCCGGCCTGCCGGTCGAGGTCACTGCCGAGTTCGAGACCTGGCGGCGCGTCCGCGATGCCGACGGCACCGAAGGCTGGGTGCTGCACAGCCTGCTCTCCGGGCGGCGCACCGTGCTGGTCGCGCCCTGGTCGAAGGCCAAGGGCGAGACTTTCGCCCTGCGCGAATCGGCCAGCGACAACGCCACGGTCGTCGCCAGCCTCGAGCCCGGCGTCATCGCCAATGTTCATTCCTGCCCCGGTGGCGGCTGGTGCTATGTCACCGTCAACAAGCTCAACGGCTATCTCCGCCAGGACCGGCTCTGGGGCGTCTACCCCAATGAGAAGCTGAACTGACGACGGTTGCCGCTGCCGGGCAGCGGCGGCTACATCGCGGCGAGCGTCATCAGCGGCCGGCCGCGCGCATCGAGCAGCGTGAGCTTGCCCCGCGCCGGGTCGGTTCGCCAGCGCCGCACCTCGCGCAAACCGGCGAAGAAGCGCTGTTCCTGGTTCATCGCGGCGGGGGTGCAGGCCATCTGCGTCGCGGCGACCGGGCCGAAGCTGATTTGCGAGCCGACGATCCGGGCGCTGCCGCTCATCCGGTTGCAGCCGCCGGAACCGCTGACCTTGCCGTCGGGGGCGATCTCCAGGACGGTCTGCAGCCGGTCTATCACGCCGGTTTGCCGGAGGTCTTCGAGCAGCCAGCGCCCGACGGGCGAGGCGGCCCGCTCCGGGGTGGGCGCGGGCGCGGCAGCGACGCGCTCGACCCGGATGTCGGTCTGTTCCGGCCCGCCGTCGAAGACGGCATGGTGGCTGGTGTTGATGAAAAGCAGCTGGCCGCGATGCAGGATGCGCGCCTGCAGCGCGTAACGTCGGCGCGGCTGAATCTGTGCCCGGTCGAAGCGCAGCGTGTAGCGGGCCGGGTTGCGCCGGCCGCTGACCCTGGTCTCGGCAATGGTCCGCGCCGGCGCATCGGCGAGCGAGACGTCGAGCAGCTTGACCTCGACGATGGTCCCGGGCGGCAGCGCGATGCGCTCGCGATAGGACACCGTCCCGCGCAGGGTCGTGGTCGCGGCGGAGGCAGCGCCGGCCGGCACCAGCAATCCTAGCGCCAGGGCGCCGACGAAATTGCGCCTGGAGGTCGCCATGCCGGGGAATCCTGTTCTGATGGTTGCGGTCCTGCGCGGCTGAGGCGCGGTGCGCGTCAGCCGTCGATCTTGCGCAGCCGGACGACGACGTCGACGCGGGCGATCTCGTAGCCGGCCGGTGGCGGCGGCAATTCCGCGACATCGACCGCCGAGGCGGGAATGTCGATCACCTTGTCCTCGCCATCGACGACGAAATGGTGGTGGTCGCTGTTGTCGGTGTCGAAGAAGGTCTTGGCGCCGTCGATCGCGAGTTCGCGCAGCAGGCCAGCCTGGGTGAACTGGTGCAGCGTGTTGTAGACGGTCGCGAGCGAAACCGGCACCCGCGCCTTCATCGCCTCTTCATAGAGCATCTCGGCGCTGACATGCCGGTCGCCCTTGGCGAACAGTAGCCAACCGAGCGAGACGCGCTGCCGCGTCGGCCGCAAGCCCACGCGACGCAACCGCTGGCGCACGTCATGGAACGGGCAACCCTGGCGCGCGCTCGATCCGTAGCCCAGATCTTGTGGGGTCAGATCGTTCATGCTTGGGGCCTGCCTCCTGCTTGCACGCCGGCACGCGAAACGCCGCCGGCTCCTGTATCCGATTTAAGGCTTCGATCCCCGGCCCGCAAGCATTGCGGTGCCAATGCCGCGTCATCGCGTCTTTCCGATCGCCACCTGCGGCCGCTTTATCCAGGCAGACGGCCCGATCATCCACGCTCGGCGGCGCCTGCGCCCTTTCGTTTCGCGGCGACACCGTGTTAGGCACGCGTCACGACAGATGACCGCCGGGGTTGGGCGGCCGGAACGGAGCGGAACGGGAATGGAGCGGCAATCGTCATTCAGCTACGAGGAGATCCTCGCCTGCGGTCGCGGGGAGCTGTTCGGGCCGGGCAATGCGCAGCTGCCGTTGCCGCCCATGCTGATGTTCGATCGTATCGCCGAAATCAGCGAGGATGGCGGTCCGCACGGCAAGGGCTTCGTCCGTGCCGAGTTCGACATTCGCCCGGACCTCTGGTTCTTCGATTGCCATTTCCAGGGCGACCCGGTGATGCCGGGCTGTCTCGGCCTCGATGCGCTTTGGCAGCTCACCGGCTTCTTCCTCGGCTGGCTCGGCCTGCCGGGCCGCGGCCGGGCGCTCGGCGTCGGCGAGGTCAAGTTCGCCGACCAGGTGCTGCCGAGCGTGAAGCAGGTGGTCTACGGCGTCGAATTCAAGCGCGTCTTCAAGTCCAAGCTGGTGCTCGGCATCGCCGATGGCTGGCTCGAAGCCGACGGTAAGCGTATTTATACAGTCGCCGACATGCGGGTCGGCTTGTTCAAGCCCGAAGCAGCCTGAGCAAAATCGCCGACCCGTCTTGCGCTCTGTGACCGCACGGTCCATCTGCGCCGTGTCGATCTGAGAACGAGCCGGGCCTGGCGCCCCGGCGCGCCACCAAACAGCCGGAGAAGCGAGCATGAGACGCGTTGTGGTCACCGGGATGGGCATCGTCTCGTCCATCGGCAACAATACGCAGGAAGTGCTGTCCTCCCTGCACGAGGCCAGGTCCGGCATCTCCTTGGTGCCCGAATTCGCTGAGCACGGCTTCCGCAGCCGCGTCGGCGGCGTGCCGACCCTGGTCGCCTCGGACGTGGTGGACCGGCGCGCCATGCGTTTTCATGGCGGTGGCTCGGCCTGGAACCATGTCGCCATGGACCAGGCGATCGCCGATGCCGGGCTGGAAGCTTCCGAGATCAGCCATGAGCGCACCGGCATCGTCATGGGCTCGGGCGGCCCCTCGACCCGGGCGCTGATCGACGCCTATGACAAGGCTCGCGAGAGCGGCTCGTCCAAGAAGGTCGGCCCCTTCGCCGTGCCCAAGGGCATGTCCTCGACCGCTTCGGCGACGCTCGCGACCTGGTTCAAGATCAAGGGCGTCAACTATTCGATCTCTTCGGCCTGCGCGACCTCGAACCATTGCATCGGCAACGCCTATGAGCTGATCCAGTGGGGCAAGCAGGACGTCATCTTCGCCGGCGGCTGCGAGGAGCTCGACTGGACGCTCTCCGTGCTGTTCGACGCGATGGGCGCGATGTCGACCGATTTCAACGAGACGCCAGCTCGCGCCTCGCGCGCCTATGACGTCAAGCGCGACGGCTTCGTCATCGCGGGTGGCGCCGGCGTCGTCGTGCTGGAGGAACTCGAGCACGCCAAGGCGCGCGGCGCCAAGATCTATGGCGAGATCGTCGGCTATGGCGCGACCTCGGACGGCTACGACATGGTCGCGCCGTCGGGCGAGGGCGCGGTGCGTTGCATGCGCATGGCGCTCCAGGGCGTCAACGCCAAGGTCGACTACATCAACCCGCACGGCACCTCGACCCCGGTCGGCGACGCCAAGGAGATCGAGGCGATCCGCGAGGTCTTCGGTGCCGGCGAGAAGAGCCCGCCGATCTCGGCGACCAAGTCGCTGACCGGCCATTCGCTCGGCGCCACCGGCGTGCAGGAGGCGATCTACTCGCTGCTGATGCTGAACAACGACTTCGTCTGCGAGAGCGCCCATATCGAGGAGCTCGATCCGGCCTTCGCCGACATGCCGATCGTGCGCAAGCGCATCGACAATGCCGGGCTCGGCTGCGTCCTCTCCAATTCCTTCGGCTTCGGCGGCACCAACGCCACCATCGTGATGAAGCGCCTGGAGGCCTGAGGCCCGATGCTCTTCATGGTGATCGAGCATTTCGATCAGGGGCGCGTGAAAGAGATCTACGGCCGGTTCGATGAACGCGGCCGGATGGCACCAGACGGGCTGCGCTATGTCGACAGCTGGGTCGCGGCCGATCTCTCGCGCTGCTTCCAGGTCATGGAATGCGACGACGTCACCCTGCTGCAGCAATGGGTGCTGGCCTGGGGCGATCTCGTCCGCTTCGAGATCGTGCCGCTCGCGACCTCGAAGGACACTGCCGCGGCCCTGCGCAGGCATCTCTGACCTGCGCCGTGAGGCGCAGCCAATCCGCTCCGGGCTTCCGGGGCGGGGCAATTCCCGCTATGAGCGGCATCTGACCGCAGACAGACCGGAATCTCATGCTCCCCCTGATGCACAACAAGCGCGGCCTCGTCATGGGCGTCGCCAATCAAAACTCGATCGCCTGGGGTATCGCCCGCACCTTGCACGCCCATGGGGCCGAGATGGCCTTCACCTATCAGGGCGAGGCGCTGGGCAAGCGCGTCAAGCCGCTCGCCGAGAGCATCGGCTCGAAGCTGGTCATCCCCTGCGATGTCGAGGACATCGCCTCCGTCGACGCCACCTTCGCGGCACTGGACGAGGCCTGGGGCGGCGATCCCGAGCGCAACACGCTCGATTTCCTGATCCACGCCATCGGCTTCTCCGACAAGAACGAGCTCAAGGGGCTCTATGCCGACACCAGCCGCGAGAACTTCTCGCGCACCATGGTGATCTCCTGCTTCTCCTTCACCGAGGCCGCCAAGCGCGCGGCGGAGCGCATGCCGAAGGGCGGCAGCATGATCACGCTGACCTATGGCGGCTCGACGCGGGTGATGCCGAACTACAACGTCATGGGCGTCGCCAAGGCGGCGCTGGAGGCGAGCATGCGCTATCTCGCCGCCGACTACGGGCCGAAGGGCATCCGCGTCAATGCGCTCTCGCCCGGGCCGGTGCGCACGCTGGCCGGCGCCGGCATCTCCGACGCCCGCGCCATGTATTCCTGGCAGCGCGCCAATTCGCCCCTGCGCAAGTCCGTGACGCTGGAGGAGATCGGCGGCTCGGCGCTGTACTATCTCTCGGACCTCTCCGGCGGCGTCACCGGCGACATCCACCATGTCGATGCCGGCTACAACATCACCTCGATGCCGGTGCTCGACGGCCTGCGCGCCGCTGATACCGGCAATGGCGAATAGGGCCGGCGGCGGATCTCGACGCTTCCCTCGATCGGCCTGACGGCGTTATCTTCGTCCCTGGTGGAACCCGGCGCGGCTGCGGCGGTTCGACTAGTGAGCTATGGAGAACGCGCTCATGGTCATCGTCAAATACGAGGTCGTCCAGCATGATGGCGGCTGGGCCTACAAGGCAGGCGGAGCTCTGTCCGAGACCTTCCGTACGCATGAGGCAGCGCTGAAGGCCGCCGAGAAAGCGGCGGCGCGTCAGAAGCGGCCGGGCGCGACCGACGGCATCGTCTATCAGGACGCCAATGGCCAATGGCATGAGGAGCTCGCCGACGGGCGAGACCGGCCGGGCACGCGCGTGGTCGATGAGCCCTGACGGGCAGCTCAGCGCTGGGTGAAGAAGGTCAGCAACACCTTGCCCTTCTCGCCGAGCAGGCAGAGGAAGCGGCGTGGCTTGTCGGAGCGGTCAGTTTTCAGATAGGCCTCGCCCATGATGATCCGCGTGATCGGCGTATCCCCGACCTTGGTCTCGGAGGTCGCGATGGTCAGCCCGTCCTCGTCGATGACGATGTCCTTGATCTCCGGCGCGCGCGCGGCGATCGCGACCAACGCGGTCGATTTGCAGGCCGCGACCTCGGGTGAGGCCGGCTTCTCGACGGGTGCCGGCGAGGCCGGCGAGGCGCTCTGCGCGAGCGCCGGCGTGGCCAGCGGTGCACAGAACAGGAAGGCGAGGGCGGTCTTGCGGATCATGTGAACCTCGGGTTTCAGCCGAGGTTCAACGCGCGAGAGCGCCGGTGGTTCAGATTGCCGCCAGTGCCTGCTTGAGGTCGGCGATCAGGTCGTCGACATGCTCCAGGCCGATCGAGAGGCGGATCAGCCCGTCGCTGACGCCCATGCTGGTGCGAACCTCCGGCGTGAAACGCTGATGCGTCGTCGTGGCGGGATGCACGATCAGGCTCTTGGCGTCGCCGAGATTGTTGGAGATCCGGATCAGCTTCAGCTTGTTGAGGAAGCGGAAGGCCGCGTCCTTGCCCCCGGCGACCTCGAAGGCGATCAGCGTCGAGGGGCCGCTCATCTGCTTGGCGATGATCTGCGCCTGCGGATGCTCGGGGTCGCCGATGAAGGCGACATGCGGCAGTTCCTTGCGGCCCTTCAGCCATTTGGCGACGGTCCCGGCATTTTCGGCCTGCTTGCGGACGCGCAGCGGCAGCGTTTCCAGCGCCTTCAGCATCACCCAGGCGTTGAAGGGCGAGATCGCCGGGCCGGTCTGGCGCAGGAAGGTCTGGATCTCACCCTCGATCAGCTCCTTGGAGCCGAGGACGAGCCCGCCGAGACATCGGCCCTGGCCGTCGATGTGCTTGGTCGCGGAATAGACCACGAGGTCGGCGCCGAGTTCGAGCGGCCGCTGGAAGAGCGGCGTGGCGAAGACGTTGTCGACCACCAGCTTTGTGCCGACTTCCTTCGCCAGCTCGGCGACGGCGGCGATGTCGATCACTTCCAGGGTCGGATTGGCCGGGCTCTCGAGAAAGAACGCCTTGGTGTTGGGCCGCACCGCAGCGCGCCAGGCCGAAAGATCGGTGCCGTCGACCAGCGTCGACGAGACGCCATAGCGCGGCAGCAGGTCCTCGATGATGTAGCGGCAGGAGCCGAACAGCGCGCGCGCCGCCACGACATGATCGCCCGCCCTGACCTGGCTCATCAGCGCTGCGGTGACCGCAGCCATGCCGGTCGCCGTCGCCCGGCAGGATTGCGCGCCCTCGAAGGCGGCCATGCGCTGTTCCAGCATCGACACGGTCGGGTTCGAGAACCGGCCGTACTGGAAGCCCGGATCCTTGTTGAGGAAGCGCGCCTCGCACTGCTCGGCGCTGTCATAGACATGGCCCTGGGTCAGGAACAGCGCCTCGGAGGTCTCGCCGAACTGCGAGCGCAGCGTGCCGGCATGGACCAGCCGTGTCTCGGGATGCAGCCCTTCTGTGCTCGCCGCTTCGATGGTCATGGCTTGCTGTCCGTTTCGTTCGTTATAACGGACGAAAGGAATATCACCGCCGATTGCGTTCGTAAAGGCGAACGAATTTTCTGTGTGGGGACCGGGAGAGGACGGTGAGAAAGGCGAGAAGGGGAGCGGAACTAGGCGAGGCGTCCGAAGCGCCTGGCTGTGAGAATCGCCCGATGGCGGCGATTCCGTCCTCGGACCGCGATCATGCTAAGATAGTCTCCGGGCCTGCCGCCGGGTATGGAGGACCGCCCGGATGTGACGCGCCCAGATCCGCAGAATGCGAAGGGGAGGGCCGGACGATGCGTCCAAAATGTATCGAGCTTGTCGCAGCTGCCGGCCTGCTGGCGCTAGCCGCGAGCCCCGGTGTCGCGCAGACGGCCGAGATGAGTTTTTTCGTCACGAGCGCCGGTTCCGGCAAGGGCGCGGATCTCGGCGGCCTCGAGGGGGCGGATGCGATCTGCCAGCGCCTTGCCCAGGCCGTCGGCGCCGGGGGCAAGACCTGGCGGGCCTATTTGTCGACGCAAGGAGCCGGCGGGGTGGTGGCGGTCAACGCGCGTGATCGTATCGGCGCCGGTCCCTGGCGGAACGCCAAGGGAACGGTGATCGCCGGCAGCGTCGCCGATCTGCATGGCGCCGCAGCGAACTTCACCAAGCAGACCACACTCAATGAGAAAGGCGACCCCGTCAACGGCCGCGGCGATTCGCCCAATCAGCACGATATGCTGACGGGCTCGCAAGCCGACGGCACCGCCTTCGGCCCGGGGGAGGACCGCACCTGCGGCAACTATACCAAGAGCGGTGCCGAGGGCGCGGTGATGCTCGGCCACCATGACCGCATGGGGCTCGATGAATCGCCGCCCGCGAAATCCTGGAACATGTCGCACCTCTCGCGCGGCGGCTGCAGCCAGGACGCGCTGAAAGGCACGGGCGGCGCCGGCCTGTTCTACTGCTTCGCCACCAATTGATGCGGTCGCCCCGGAGGCAGCCCTCTGCCGGCTAAATCGCAGCGCCGTCGCTGACGATATCCGCGCCGAGCCCGATCCTGACGGCGCGCACGACCTCGGCTTCGGCATCGGCGCCGCGCCGGCGTGGCCGGGCGGCCGTGATCTGGTGCTCGGCGATGATCTGGCCGGGCGCGCCCGAGAGCACGACGACCCGGTCGGCGAGATAGGCCGCCTCGTCGATATCGTGGGTGACGAACAGCACGGTCTTGCCGGTGCGCTGCCAGACGCGGATCAGTTCGTCCTGCAGCGTCTCGCGGGTCAGCGCATCCAGCGCCGAGAACGGCTCGTCCATCAAGAGGATCTCGGGCTCGACGGCGAGCGCCCGCGCCAGCGAGACGCGCTGGCGCTGCCCGCCGGAAAGCTGGTGCGGCCAGCGCTGGGCGAGGTTGCCGAGGCCGACGAGGTCGAGCGTCTCCTGCGCTTGGGCGAGGCGCTGCGCTCGCGGCACCTGGCCTTCGAGCCCGAAGCCGACATTCGAGACCACCTTGCGCCAGGGCAGGAGCCGCGAATCCTGGAAGACCAGGGCGACCGGCCGGCGCGAATTGTCCCGCGCATGGATCGCGACCTCGCCGCCGCTCGGCTTCGCCAGCCCGGCGATGACCCGCAGCAGCGTCGACTTGCCGACACCGGACGGCCCGACGATGGCCAGGAACTCGCCGCGCGCGACCGTAAGGTCGAGCTTGTGCAGCACCTCGGTCGCTTCGCCATCGCGGGTGAAGGTCAGCGACAGACCCTTGATGTCGATCACGCTTTCCAACGCAGCACCCATTTCTGGAAGGCGACGAAGGCGGTGTCGAGCAGGCCGTACAGCGCCGCCATCGTCAGCATGTAGATCACCACGAGATCGGTCGCGAGCAGGCTCGAGGCCTGCATCATGCGCTGGCCGACTCCGGCGACGCCGAAGATTTCGGCTGCGACCACCGCCATCCAGGCCTGGCCGAGCGCGGTGCGCACGCCGACGAGGATGCCGGGCATCGCCGCCGGCAGCAGGATCTTGGTCAGCCTCTGCCAGGCGGTGCGGAAGCCGAAGGCGTCGGCGACCTCGATCAGGTCGCGGTCGACGCCGCGGATCGCGCCCTGGGCCGCGAAGAAGACGATCCAGAACACGCCGATGGCGATGATGAACACCGCTGCCTGCGGGCTGACGCCGAACCAGATGATCGCGAACGGCACCCAGGCCAGGCCGGGAATCGGCCGCAGCAGCCGCACCACCCAGGAGCTGGTTTCCTCGGCGATCTTCGACATGCCGGTCAGCACGCCGAGCCCGATGCCCAGCGCCGAGCCGGTGATGAGGCCGGTGAAGTAATGCCCGAGCGAGCCGGCGATCGCCGAGAGCCAGGCACCCGACTTCACCTCGCGCAGGAAGGCGGCTGGCAGCGCACTCGGCCCGGGCAGGAAGGCCGGGTTGACGATGCCGAAAAAGGGAATCGCCTCCCACAGCAGGAGGAAGGCGATGAGGCCCGTCAGGGCGAGGGCCGGAGCCCGCAGCGATTTCAAGATGTCCGTCCGTCAGCCCTTGAGCGCGCGCTCGTAATACTGCGTCTCGAACAGCCCGTCGAACGGCAGTTCCTTCTCGAGCGAGCCGAGCTTGACCTGATAGGCCTGCATCGCGCGTGCGGGCTCGATAATCTTGCGCGGGTCGATCTCGAACTTGCTCGCCGGCGAGACCAGGGCCTTCTCGATCAGGGCAGGGTCGACGATGCCCTTGCCGAGGGCGGCGCCGACATGAGGCGCGGCCCTCTCCGGCGACTTGGCGAGCAGATCGGCGGCGCGCACCAGGCCGTTGACCAGCTTCTGCACGGCCTCGGGGTTCTTGGTGACGAAGGCGCCGGACGCGGCGACCACGGTGCCGGGCTGGCCCGGGAACAGCTCCTCGCCGCCGGCGATCAGCTTGATGCCGGGATTGCGGGTCTGGACGATGGTCAGGGCCGGCTCGCGCACGATCGCGCCCTCGACGGCGCCGGCGAGGACCGCCTGCTGCGTCGCGTCGATGCCCATCGGCACGACCTCGACATCGGCCTTGTCGGCCTTGGCGACCTCCCAGAGCCAGTATTGCAGCACGGTGTTCGGCACCGAGCCGGCCGGCTGGGTCGCAAGCCGCGCCACCTTGCCGGTCGCGGCCTTGTGCGCCTTGAAGGCAGCGGCGGCGCTCGTGCCGGCCGTGAAGAACTTCGCCAGCGCGGGGGCGGCGACGAAGACGTTCTCGCCGGTCGCGGTCGAGGCGACGACGCGGATGTCGACGCCGCGCGAGCGGGCTACGGCGAGCGGCGCCACGCCGGCGACGTAGAGGTCGATCGTCCCAGAGGCGAGCGCCTGGATCATGTTGGGGCCGGATTCGAACACGGTGAAGGTGGGCTCGATCCCTGCCTGCTTCAGCCAGCCCTCGCCATGCGCCACGAAGATCGGCGCGGTGCCGATGATCGGGATGTAGCCGATACGGGCGGGAACGGTGCCCTGGGCGCGCGCGCTGCCGAAGGGCGCCGCGGCGAGCAGCGAAGAGCCGGCGAGCAGGAACTGGCGGCGGTCCATGGCTTAATTCCTCAGCGAGCGTGTGTTTTCGAGCCTATTGACGGTTGATAAAAGGATTTTCTATCTAAAGACAAGAAGTTGCCGGTAAAAAGAAATATCTTCTATTTTGACTGGCTGTGAGGGAATATTTCTCTCGAAATCCAAGGATCGAAAGAATGGACGCGATCGACCGGAAGATTCTCACTGTCCTGCAGGCGGACGCGAATATTTCGATCGCCGAGCTGGCTGATCGCGTCGGCCTGTCGCAGACGCCGTGCTGGAAGCGGATTCAGCGGCTCGAGCAGTCGGGCGTCATCATCAAGCGCGTCGCGCTGGTGGCGCCGGAACGGATCGGTCTCGGCCTGACCGTCTTCGTCCAGATCGAGACGGCCGATCATTCCGGTCCGTGGCTGGAGAAGTTCGCCCAGAGCGTCGCGGCGATGCCGGAGGTGATGGAGTTCTACCGGATGGCCGGCGACGTCGACTACATGCTGCGCGTCGTCGTCGCCGACATGGCCGCCTATGACGGCTTCTACAAGAAGCTGATCGAGACGATCCCGCTGAAGAACGTCACCTCGCGCTTCGCCATGGAGCGGATCAAGGCGACCACGGCCTACAAGGTGCCGGACCTGCCGAAGCCCTGACCGTCTTCGGCGAGCCCTCTTTCGGCCTCATCCTGAGGAGCGATCCGCAGGATCGCGTCTCGAAGGATGGTCCAGATGGTTCCGGAACCTCATGAAGCATCCTTCGAGACGCCGCTGTGCGGCTCCTCAGGATGAGGGCTGGAGGACGGGCACCCGTCGGCAATTCCGGTGTTGCAGGCCGGTCCCGCCCGGGACGCCCTTGCCGAAGCCGCCCTGCTCCCTCATGAAGCGAGCAAAGCCGCCTCAGGGAGCGCCGCCATGTCCAGCTATGTCATCGATACGCCGAAGGTTGCTGCCATTCCGGTGGCTGGTGGTGGCTTGTTTCCGGTGCGTCGCATCTTCTGCGTCGGCCGCAATTACGCCGAGCACACTCGCGAGATGGGCGGCGATCCCGATCGCGAGGAGCCGTTCTTTTTCACCAAACCGTCCGATGCCGTGCTGACTGGCGGCGCCGACATGCCTTATCCGCCGAAGACCGCCGACCTGCATCACGAGATGGAGCTGATCGTCGCAATCGGGAAGGGTGGCAAGGACATCGCCGAGGCCGACGCACTCTCCCACGTCTTCGGCTATGCGGCCGGCTTCGACATGACCCGCCGCGACCTGCAGGGAGCCGCCAAGAAGGCCGGCAAGCCCTGGGACATGGGCAAAGGCTTCGATTCCTCGGCGCCGATCGGCGAGATCGTCCCGGCTGCCAAGGCCGGGCATCCGGATAAGGGTCTGATCGAGCTCAAGGTCAACGGCGCGGTCCGTCAGAGGTCCGATCTTGCCAAGATGATCTGGAACGTGCCGGAGACGATCGCCTATCTCTCAAACTTCGTCACGCTGGCGCCGGGCGACCTGATCATGACCGGCACGCCGGAAGGCGTCGCCGCAGTGGTGAAGGGCGACGTGCTCGAGGGCGCCATCGCCGGCGTCGGCAGCGTCCGCACCAAGATCGTCTGAACATCGTCGAACGCGAACGGGTCATCCCGGGCGGAGCGCAGCGCAGACCCGGGATCCATGCCTGAGCGTCGACCGGCTATTGTCCGGCATGGGTCCCGGGCCTCCCTTCGGTCGCTCGGGACGACTGTTCAGGAAACCTCACGAACGAATAGGATCGAACTCATGCGCCTGACCCCCGAAGCCAGCGGCGTCTTCCCGATCGCCCCGACGCCGTTCATGCCGGACGGCGCGATCGACTGGAGTTCGGCTGACAAGCTGTTCGAGTTCTACGCCGACATCGGCTCTGACGGCATCACCGTGCTCGGCATCATGGGCGAGGCGCCCAAGCTCGAGCCGGAGGAGGCGGTCGGCCTCGTCAAGCGTGCCGTTGCCAAGATGGGGGCCAAGCCGATCATCGTCGGCGTCTCGGCGCCGGGCTTTGCGGCGATGCGCTCGCTCGCCCGCCAGGTGATGGACCTTGGCGCCGGCGGCGTGATGATCGCGCCGCCGCCGTCCCTGCGCACCGACGACCAGATCACCGGCTATTATGCCCAGGCGGTCGAGGCGATCGGCACCGACATCCCCTTCGTCATTCAGGATTATCCGCTGACGCTCTCGGTGGTGATGACGCCGGCCGTGATCCGCAAGATCATCCAGGACAACCCGTCCTGCGTGATGCTGAAGCACGAGGACTGGCCGGGCCTGGAGAAGATCTCGGCCCTGCGCCGCTTCGAGGCCGAGGGCAGCTTGCGCCATGTCTCGATCGTCACCGGCAATGGCGGCATCTTCCTCGATTTCGAGATGGAGCGCGGCGTCGACGGTGCCAACACCGGCTATGCCTTCCCGGAGCTGCTGATCGACGTCGTCAAGCTGAGCAAGGCCGGCAAGCGCGACGAGGCGCATGACATCTTCGACGCGCATCTGCCGCTGATGCGCTACGAGCAGCAGCAGGGCGTCGGCCTCGCCGTGCGCAAATACACCATGATGAAGCGCGGCATCCTCGCCCATGACGCCCAGCGCAAGCCGGGCTCTGCCCTGAGCGCCGTGGCGAAGGCCGAGGTCGACTACCTGCTCGCCCGCCTCGCCAGGCACGATCCACGCGCCGAGATCTGAGCCGACTCGTGCATCGCTGACCGGGCGGGCGAACACCCGGCGTCATTCCGGCTGAAGCGAAGCGGAACGCCGGAATCCATCGTAGAGCGCCGCCCTTCGAGGGATTCCAGGGCGGCGCCGCTGTTGGTTTGCCCGGAATGACGGTGGCTGGTGGGCTTGCCGCCTGTCGGAAACGCGCAAGCCCGTGCGTCCTTGCCGCAGGGCTGCGCAAGATTCGGCGAAAGCCGGGGCAGCGATGCCCCGTCCTGACAGGCGTTGACAGTCGCCGCCGCCACAGCGAGCGCCCTGCGGCAGGTCCCGTGGGCGACAGACAATAGAGGCAAGGCATGGAAGCGGCAGCGCCCCTACGCAAGGCGACGAAACGCGAATGGATCGGGCTGGCGGTGATCGCGCTGCCCTGCCTGCTCTATGCGATGGATCTGACGGTGCTCAATCTGGCGGTGCCGCATCTCACCGCGGACCTCAGGCCCAGCGCCTCGCAACTGCTCTGGATCGTCGATATCTACGGCTTCATGGTCGCCGGCGCGCTTGTCACCATGGGCACGCTGGGGGACCGGATCGGCCGGCGCAAGCTGCTGCTGATCGGTGCGGCAGCTTTCGGCCTGGCCTCGATCGTCGCCGCCTTCTCGACCAGCGCGCCGATGCTGATCGCGACCCGGGCCCTGCTCGGTCTTGCCGGCGCGACGCTTGCCCCGTCGACGCTGTCGCTGATCCGCAGCATGTTCGAGGACCCCGACGAGCGCCGCTTCGCCATCGGCATCTGGATTTCGAGCTTCTCGGCCGGCGGCGCCATCGGCCCGCTGGCCGGTGGCCTTCTGCTCGAGCATTTCTGGTGGGGTTCGGTGTTCCTGGCCAATGTGCCGGTGATGGTGCTGCTGCTGATCCTCGGCCCGCTGCTCCTGCCCGAGTACAAGGATCCCGACGCGGGCAGCATCGATTTGCCGAGCGCGGTGCTTTCGCTTGGGGCCGTGCTTGCGCTGATCTACGGGCTGAAACGCATCGCCGAGGACGGGCTCGCCTGGCTGCCGGTCGCGATCATGCTTGCCGGCCTAGGCATCGGCGCCATCTTCCTGGGCCGCCAGCGCCGGCTCGCCGATCCCTTCATCGATCTCGACCTGTTCCGCAGCGCAGCCTTCCGCGTCGCGCTGGCGATCAATGTGCTCGGTTTCTTCTTCCTGTTCGGCATCTTCCTGTTCGTGGCGCAGTATCTCCAGCTCGTCGCCGGCTTCTCGCCGCTGGTCGCCGGGCTCTACACGCTGCCCTCGGCGCTTGCCTTCATCGCCGGCTCGATGGTGGTTCCGGCGCTGGCGGGCCGCTTGCGCGTGCGCCACATCATGGCGGCAGGCCTCGTCGTCGCGGCGCTTGGCTTCCTGATCATGACGCAGATCACGGCGAGCAGCTCGGTCGCCATCGTCGTCGTCGGCACGGTGGTGTTCTCGCTCGGCTTCACCCCGGTAGTGGCGCTGACCACGGATCTGGTCGTCTCCGCCGCGCCGCCGGAGCGCGCCGGCTCGGCTGCGGCCCTGTCGGAGACCAGCATCGAACTTGGTGGGGCGCTCGGCATCGCCGTGCTCGGCAGCGTCGCCACCGCGATCTACCGCGTGCAGATGGTCGGCACAGTGCCGGCGGCGGTGCCGGGCGATGCGGCGGAAGCTGCCCGCGCCACGCTCGGCGGCGCGGTGATGGCCGCCCAGCAGGTGCCGGCACTGGCTGAGCCGATGCTCGGCCTGGCGCGCGCCGCGTTCACGCAGGGCATGCAGCTCAACGCCTGGCTCGCCGTGGTCGGGTTGCTGGCCACGGCCGCGCTGGCGCTGGCCTTTCTCAGGGAACCGCAGGCTGCGGCCGAAGCGACGCCCGAGGGCAAGCCTCAGCCGGGCGCGTAGGCGTCGCCATTGCGGCGCGCTCCGGCCGCCGCCACGGCGAGTTCGAGCGCTGGCGCGATCAGGCTGGCATCGGGCGCCGCCAGCCAGCCTGCGACGAACTGCAGGTCCGGAATCGTCTGCGCGCAGCCGACCTCGACCAGCCGGCCGGCTTCGACGTCCTCGGTGACGATCGAGGCTGGGATCAGCGCCACGCCGAGCCCGTCCAGCGCCATCCGCACCGCCGTCGCCATCGCGGCGCTGGCATGGATGCGCGTCGGCGGCAGATGCGGGTCAGCGAGCAGTTCGCGCAGGCGCATATAGGGCTGGGTGTTGCGCGCGAAGGTGATAATCGGGAAGGCGGCGATCCGCGCCAGCGGGTTCTGCCCGGCCGAGAAGCCGAGCTTGGGGCTGGCGAAGAAGCGGATCGGCTCGTTGCGCAGCGGTTGCGACAGGATCGAGGGCGCGCTGATCGGCCCGAGCATGAAGGCGAGGTCGATCTGCTGGCCGAGCAGGCGCTCGCGCAGGTTCGGCGAGATGTCGACCTCGATCTCCAGCGTGATCCGCTCATAGCGCGCCGACATCGCCTCGATGAAGCGCGGCAGCCAGGTGTGGACAATGGTTTCGGCGGCGCCGAGCCGCAATGTGCCGCGCAATTGCGAGCGATCCGTCACGGACGCCACGAGCTCGGTCCGCAGCCGCAGCAGGCGCTCGGCCTGGGCCAGTACCGAACGCCCGGCCTCGGTCAGGGCGAAGGAGCGCCGGCCGCGCTCCAGCAGACGGACACCGAGCTGGTCTTCGAGCTGCGCGATGCGCTGCGAAACCGCCGGCTGCGTGGTGTTGAGCCGCGCCGCCGCGCCGCGAAAGCTCTTCAGCTGCGCCACCCAGACAAAGGTTTCGAGTGTACGGAACTCGATCAAAGGACGCCTCTTTCGATAAGCGAGATTTATCAGCCGCGATCCTAAATGACAATTGGACGACATCGCCAGCTTCCGCCCAATATTGACGCAGAGGCACCGTCAAGGGGCACGAGGGGAATGCTGGAACAGTCGATCAGGTCGGAGCGCGGCTCCATGACCGGAGCCGAGGCGCGTCGCGCCGTGCGGGAAGGCAGGCTTGCCTGCCAGACCTCCTCGCTCGCGCCGGGATTCGTCCAAGGCAATCTCGTCGTCCTGCCGCAGGGTCTCGCCGGCGATTTCTTGCGCTTTTGCCAACGCAATCCAAAACCCTGTCCGATCATCGGCATGACCGAGCCGGGCGATCCGCGCCTGCCCGATCTCGGAGCCGATCTCGACCTGCGTACCGATCTGCCGCGCTACCGGGTCTGGCGTGACGGCGAGCTGGTCGACGAACCGACCGACATCCTCTCGCATTGGCGGGACGACCTGGTCGGCTTCGTCATCGGTTGCAGCTTCTCCTTCGAGGAGGCGCTGCTTGCCGACGGGCTGGAGATCCGCAACGTCGCCGAGGGTGTGAACGTCTCGATGTTCAGGACCTCGATCCCCTGCGCGCCGGCCGGCCCCTTCGCCGGGCCGATGGTGGTGACGATGCGCCCGTTCAGCCCGGCCGACGCGATCCGCGCCATCCAGATCACCTCGCGCTTCCCTTCCGTGCACGGCGCGCCGGTCCATATCGGCCTGCCCGAGCAGATCGGCATCCATGATCTGTCGAAGCCGGACTATGGCGATCCGGTCGAGGTGCGCGACGGCGAATTGCCGGTGTTCTGGGCCTGCGGGGTGACGCCGCAGGCGGTGATCGCTGCCGCCCGGCCGCCCTTTGCCATCACGCATGCGCCCGGCGCCATGCTGGTCACCGACCTCAAGAACAGCCGGCTGTCGATCCTATGAGCGAAGCCCCCCATCCCGGCTTCGGTGCCTTCGCGAAAAGCCATCGCGAGTTCTTCGACGCGCTGTCGCCCGAGGGCTGGGAGCCGGTGGCGGGCTATGCCGGCGTCGAGCAGAAGCTTCTCTCCGGCGCCCTCGACCATGCCGGGCGCAGCGGGGCGATGACGCGGCTCTCGCGCTGGGCGCCCGGCGCCTTCATCGCCGAGCCGGTGGTCCACGACTGGTGCGAGGAGGTTTTCCTGATCTCGGGATCGCTCCGCATCGGCCACCCCGACGATCTCGGCAGTTCCGAGCTTTTGCCGGCGGGCTCTTACGCCTGCCGCCCGGCCCAGGTCCTGCATGGCCCGTTCTTCACCGAGGGCGGCTGCCTGATGATCGAGTTCAACTATTACCCGCCGACCCCCTCGACCCGACAGGAGCGCTTGCCATGAAACGTTTTCGCTATGCCTCGCTCGCGACCCTCATGCTCGCCCTTGCCGGCCCGGCAGCGGCGCAGACCCTGCCCGCCGGTCCGACGGTCAACATCCAGGCGGTGACGCAGGTCGGCCCGGCCCTGCCGCAATACACCAAGGTCGACATCCCGCTGCTGCGCGAAGGCGTGCCGAAGAAGTCGGGCGGGCGCATCAACGTCACCCTGGCGAGCTGGCCCGAGCGCAACCTCACCGGCCCCGAGATCATCCGCCTCGTCCGCTCCGGACAGGTCGATATCGGCGCCGTGCCGCTGAACACCGTCTCCGGCGAGGTGCCGATGCTCGACATGGTCGATCTCGCGGGCCTCAACCCGACGGTCGGCCAGGCGCGCAAGGTCGCGCAGGCGCTGCTGCCCGAGCTCAACAAGGAGCTGGAGCGCTTCAACACCCGCATCGTCGGCATGTATCCCTTCGCCGCGCAGGTCTTCTTCTGCCGCGACAAGGTCGCGAGCCTCGCCGATCTCAAGGGCAAGCGCATCCGCACCGGCGGCGGCTCGTCCAACACCTTCGTCAACTCGATCGGCGCCCAGCCGACGGCGATCGGCTTCCCCGAGGTCTACACCGCCCTCGAGCGCGGCGTCGTCGACTGCGCCATCACCGGCTCCAGCTCCGGCAATGGCGCGCGCTGGTACGAGGTCAGCCAGTCGCAATATGCGCTGCCGCTGTTCTGGTCGGTCTCGATGTATGTCGTGAACCTGTCCTGGTGGAACAAGCTCGATCCGCAGGTCCGCGCCTTCCTCGAGACGACGATGAAGGAGGTCGAGGACGCCCAGTGGAAGCTCGGCGAGGAGACCACCGAGGACGGTCTCGCCTGTAACAGCGGCGACAAGGCCGGCTGCAAGATCGGCAAGGTCGTCGAGACCAAGCCGATGGGCCTGTTCCGCCCGGTCCAGGCCGACCAGGACGTGCTGCGCGCCACCCTGACCTCGGCGATCCTGCCGCAGTTCATGGAGCGTTGCGGCGCCCGCTGCGTCGAGGTCTACAACCGCGCCGTGGCGCCGATCTCGGGCGTTACCTACCAGGCCAAGTAGATCGGGGCAGGTGACCAAGCGGCACAAGGCCGTTGCAGGCACCGCGATTGCATCCATGATGCGTGGCCGCCGCGTCGCGGCCACGCACCGGGAGAACCACATGACGATTTCCAGATCTCTGGCGGCGGCCCTGGCCGTTTGCGCCATCGGGACGGCTGATGCCCAGACCGTGCCGCCAGGGCCGACGGTCAACGTCACCATGGTGACGCAGCTCTCGCCGACGATCCCGCAATACACCAAGGTCGACATCCCGATGCTGCGCGAGGGCATTCCGGAGAAATCGGGCGGCCGCATCAAGGTCACCCTGGCGAGCTGGCCCGAGCGCGCCCTGACCGGTCCCGAGCTGCTGCGCGTCATCCGCTCCGGCCAGATCGACATCGGCGCGCCGGCGCTGCCGACGGTCGCCGGCGACGTGCCGATGCTGGAAATGTCCGACCTTGCCGGGCTGAACCCGTCGCACGCCCAGTCGCGCAAGGTCATCGATGCCGTGCTGCCGGAGGTGAACAAGGAGCTCGAGCGCTTCGGGGTGCGGATCATCGCGACCTTCCCCTATCCGGCCCAGGTCTTCTATTGCCGCGAGCCGGTGAAGAGCCTCGCCGACCTCAAGGGCCGGCGCATCCGCACCGCCGGCGGCTCGACCAATGATTTCGTCCAGTCCTTCGGTGCGCAGCCGACGGCGATCGGCTTTCCCGAGGTCTATGGCGCGCTCGAACGCGGCGTCGTCGACTGCGCCATCACCGGCACCGCGACCGGCAATGGCGCGCGCTGGTACGAGGTGACCAAGCACATGTACGCGCTGCCGGTTTCCTGGGGGAACTCGGCCTATGTCGCCAACCTCGCCTGGTGGAACAAGCTCGACCCGGCCGTGCGCGACTTCCTGCAGGCGACTTTCAAGCAGGTCGAGGACCAGCAATGGGCACTCGGCCTCGAGGCGACCGAGGACGGCATCGCCTGCAATGCCGGTCAGAAGGAAGGCTGCAAGATCGGCCATGTCGTCGAGAACAAGCCGATGACAATCACTCGTCCGAGCGACGCCGACATGGAGACGCTGCGGGCCAGCCTGCGCACCGCGGTGCTGCCGGCCTGGGTCAAGCGCTGCGGCGAGCGCTGCGGCGAAGCTTACAACCGGTTGGTCGCTCCGATCACCGGTGTCCGTTACGAAGCACGCTAAAGGGAACGGCCGCGATGCTCGACAGAATGATCGTCGCGGCCGCCTTGTGCCGGCGGCTCGTGGCCAGGCTCGGCACCTTCATGGGCTATGCCGCCGGCTGGTGCTTCATCCTCTGCGCCGCCTTCATTACCTTCGACGTGCTGGCACGCCGCTTCCTCGGCTTCTCCTCGCAGTCGACGACCGAACTGACCGGTTACGCGCTGGCCTTCGGCATCTCCTGGGCGCTTGCCCACGCACTGACCAGCCGCGCCCATGTCCGCATCGACGTGCTGATCAACTTCCTGCCGCCGAAGATCCGTTATCCCATGCACCTGCTCAGCCTGGCGGCGCTGGCGGTCTTCATCGGCTTCGTCGCCAAGGGCGCCTGGGAGCTGGTCGACGAGTCCCTTCTGTTCGGCGCGACCGACATCAGCGTGCTGCGCACGCCGCTCTGGATACCGCAGGGCCTCTGGACCTTCGGCATTCTCGTCTTCCTCGTCCTGATCCTGCTGATGCTGGCGGAGAGCACCTTGCTGGTGCTGGCCGGGCGCGGCAGCGAGGCCGAGGCGCTGCTGCACCAGCGCACCTATGACGAGGAGGCGGCCGAGGCGCTGGAGGCTGTCGGGGCGGTCGATGCCCTGCCTGGCGCGGCTACCGGCAAGGGAGCGACGAAATGATCGCCATCGTCTTCCTGCTCGTCCTCGTCGGCATGATGGTGGCGATGAGCTTCATGGGCATCGGCCCGGGCAACCTCTTGATCGGCGAAGTGCTGCTGCTCGTCGGCCTGTTCCTGCTGTTCTTCGGCGCCGGCATCTATATCGGCGCAGCACTCGGCGTGCTCGGCCTGATCATAGGGTTTTCCTTCTCCGACCGGCCATTCTGGACCTTCATCGGCCAGACCGTCTGGAATCCCTCGTCGAGCTTCGTCCTCGTCGCGGTGCCGCTCTTCCTGCTGATGGGTGAGATCCTGCTGCGCGCCGGCCTGTCCGACCGGCTCTACAAGGCTCTCAACGTCTGGCTCGACCGCCTGCCGGGCGGGCTGCTGCACACCAATATCGCAGCCTCCGGCGTGTTCTCGGCGATCTCCGGCTCCTCGGTCGCCACCGCAGCCACGATGGGCTCGGTGGCGCTGCCCTTCTTCAAGGGCACGCGCTACGACCCGAAGATGGTGCTCGGCTCGCTCGCCGCCGGTGGCGCGCTCGGCAACCTGATTCCGCCCGGCATCACCTTCATCATCTACGGGCTGATCACCGAGACCTCGGTCGGCGCGCTCTATCTTGCCGCGGTCGGCCCGAGCATCCTCGTCGTCATCCTCTTCGTCCTCGTCATCCTCTGGAAGGCGAAGACCGCAGCCCCGCTGGTCGATCCCGCCACGCCGCGCACTCCCTTCCGGGTCAAGCTGCGCAGCCTCGTCGACCTCGCCCCGACCGCGATCCTGATCCTGATCGTGCTCGGCACCATCTATGGCGGCCTTGCCACCGCGACGGAATCGGCGGCGCTCGGCGTCGTCGGCGCCATCGTCTTCGCCGCGATCGAGGGCCGGCTCTCCTTCAAGATGCTGAACGACTCGGCCGAGGCGACGGCGCGCAACACCGCGCTGATCGGGCTCATCCTGTTCGGCGCGTACGTGCTGAACTACGTCTTCGTCGGCCTCGGCGTGCCGCAGGCTCTGGCCAAGCTCGTCGGCGAGATGCCGCTGCCGCCCTGGGCGGTGATGCTGCTGATCATCGGCTTCTACCTTGCGCTCGGCACCTTCATGGAGGGCTTCTCCATGGTGATCACCACGATCCCGGTGATCTTCCCGGTCGTCGTCGCGCTCGGCTACGACCCGGTCTGGTTCGGCGTCATCGTCACCATGCTGGTCGAGATCGCGCTGATCTCGCCGCCGGACGGTACCGTGCTCTACGTGCTCCAGGGCATGCGCCGCGATGGCGGCCCGATCACCGACGTCTTCTCCGGGGTCATCCCCTTCTTCCTCGTCTACATCCTGGGCGTCCTGATCCTGATGTGGTTCCCGCAACTCGCCCTTTGGCTCCCATCGGTGGCGCAATGACCATGCTTACCTTCGACCGTTTCACCATGGCCGGCCGCGACAGGGTCGCGGTCGAGATCGACCATCTCGTCATTGCCGGCTGGGCCGGCCGCGACGAGGCGGCTCTGCACCATCATGTCGAGGAACTCGCCGCCATCGGCGTGCCCAGGCCGAGCGCGATGCCGGTGTTCTACCGGGTCGCGGCGCAGACGCTGACGCAAGATGCGACGCTCACCGTGCTCGGCCCGGATTCCTCCGGCGAGGTCGAGCCGCTGCTGGTCTCGCTCGCCGACGGGCTCTGGCTCGGCCTCGGCTCCGACCATACCGACCGCAAGGCCGAGACCTTCGGCATCGCCCTGTCGAAGCAGCTCTGCGGCAAGCCGATCGCCCGCGCGCTCTGGCGCCTCGCCGAGGTCGAAGGTCATTGGGACGAGATCGAGATGCGCGCCTTCGCCGTGATCGACGGCAAGCGCGAGCTCTATCAGGAGGGCCGGCTTGCGAGCCTGCGCACGCCGGCCGACCTGATGTCGCGCAAGCCCGGAGGCGGCTTGCCGCCGGGCTCGGCGATGTTCTGCGGCACGCTCGGCGCCATCGGCGGCATCCGTCCGGCGAGCCGCTTCGAGATGGAGCTGCACGACCACAAGCTCCGCCGCAGCATCTCGCACGGCTATGATGTCGAGGTTCTGCCGGTCATCAGCTGAAGCGTGCCTTCGCTCAGTACTTGATCACGCCGAAGCGCCGGAAGGCGTCGTGGATGCGGTCGGCATAGGCGTTGAAGCTCGGATAGTCGCCGAGATGGGCCGGGCGGGGCCGCGGCAATTCGATCTTGATCTCGTCGACGACCCGCCCGGGCGTCGGCGACATCACCAGCACCCGGTCCGACAGGCCGATCGCCTCGTCGATCGAATGGGTGATGAAGACCACGGTCTTGGCCTGCTCGAGCCAGAGCATTTCGAGATCATGCCGGATTTGCGTCCGCGTGATCGCGTCGAGCGCGCCGAAGGGCTCGTCCATCATCAGCACCGAGGGGTCGTGGATCAGCGCCCGGGCGATCGAGACGCGCTGGCGCATGCCGCCGGAAAGCTGCTTCGGATAGCGGTCGACCGCATGGCTGATGCCGAGCTTGCCGAAGAGCTCGAGCGCACGTTCCTTCGCAGGGCCCAGCGGCAGGCCGCGGATCTCGGCCTGGAGCATGACGTTCTCCAGCGCCGTCCTGAACTCCAGCAGCAGATGGTCCTGGAAGACGATGCCGATATCGGTCAGCGGTTCGGTCAGCGGCTTGCCGTTGACTAGGAGCTCGCCGCCGCTGGTCGGGATCAGCCCTGCGGCCATCAGCATGAAGGTGCTCTTGCCGCAGCCCGACGGGCCGATCAGGCTGACGAACTCGCCGCTCTTGATGTCGAGCGACAGTCCGTCGACGGCGGTGAAGCCGCCGAAGCTCTTGACGATGCCGCGCCCCTCGATGGAGGCGGCGGTGGAAGCAGCTGCGGCTGTCATGCTTGCTCGTCCAATCTCGCGGTCGTCCCGGGCGACCGGAGGGAGACCCGGGACCCATGCCGGAACGGTTCAGGCATGGATCCCGGCTCTGCGCTGCGCTCCGGCCGGGATGACCGTTCAGTAGTGTCGTCGATTACGGGCAGGCCGGCGCCGAGGCCGGCAGCAGCTCGGTGGTGTAATAGTCGGTGATCGGCTTGTCCTTGGGCAGGCCGAGATACTGGGTCAGCAGGTCGAAGCTCACGCTCCAGTTCTTCTCCGGCACCTTGCCGAGAGCGGTCGCGCCCGGCGCGCAGAGCAGCTTGTTGACGACCTCGAACTGGGCCATCACCTGCGCCTTCTTCACCGAAGGGAACTGCGCGACGACGGCGTCGGCAGCCGCATCGGGGTTCTTGCGGGCGGCGTCCCAGCCCTGCAGGCTCGCTTCGATGAACTTCTTGTAGAGCTCGGCGTCGGCCTTGATCTTGTCGTCGCGGGCGATGATCGAGAGGCCGACCGTCGGCACGCCGACATCGCGGTAGAACAGGTCGCGGACCTTGAAGCCGCGCTCGCGGATCTGGATCGAGTGGAAATCGGCGCCGCCCAGGATGGCGTCGACCTTCTTCTCCAGCAGGGCGCCGACGAAGGCGCCGGGATCGATGTTGATGATGTCGACCTTGCTCTTGTCGATCTGGTTCGAGGCGAGGATGGCGTCGAGCAGAATGGTCTGCGCCGTGCCGGGCTGGACCGCGAGCTTCTTGCCGACGAGGTCCTTCGGCGAGGCGATGCCGGTTTCCTCCAGCGAGATGATGGCAAAGCCATTGGTCTGCAGCACCGGCGCGACGATCTTCACCGGCGCGCCCTTGGTGCGCAGCTGCATGGCGGCAGGCGCATCGGCGAAGCCGACATCGGTCTGGCCGGTGGCGACCATCTGCGCCGTGGTGCCGGAACCCTTGCCTTCCTCGATCGTCAGGTTGATGCCGGCCTTCTCATAGAGGCCCATCTGCTTGGCCAGCATGAAGCCGGCATTGGGCGCGGCGGCGAGGAAGTTGAGAGTGATCTTCATCGGCTTGCCGCCGGCCTGGGCGAGCGCGCCGCTCGCGCCGAGCGCCAGCATGGCGGCTGCGGTGAGCAATGTCCTTCTCAGCATGGTCCTGTCCTCCCTGTGGTTCCGGTTTGCCCGGATTGATGGTCGTGTCTTGGCCTTCAGCCCTTGCGCTGCCATGGCATCAGCAGCACTTCGAGCCCGTCGACGAGATAGCTGAACAGGATGCCGACGACGCTGAGCGCCACCAGGCAGGCGAAGATCAGCGGCATATCGAGGAAGCTGGTGCCGCGCAGCAGGAGGTAGCCGAGGCCCGCATTGGCGCCGACGAACTCGCCGACGATGGCGCCGGTGGCGGCGAACACCGCCGAGACCTTCAGCCCCGAGAAGATGTAGGTCAGTGCCGCCGGCACCCGGACATAGCGGAAGGTCTGCCAGGCCGAGGCGCCCATCGAGCGGGTGAGGTAGAGCACGCGCTCGTCCAGCGCCCGAAAGCCGGTCATGCTGGCGACCAGCGTCGGGAAGAAGCAGAGCAGGAAGGTCAGCAGCACCTTCGGGAACAGGCCGAAGCCGAACCAGACCACGAAGAGCGGCGCGATCGCGATCTTCGGCACGAGCTGGAAGAAGACGATAACCGGGTAGATCGCCTTCTCGAGCAGCTTCACCGAAACGATGATGTAGCCGAGCGGGATCGAGATTACTGCGGCCATCAGGAAGCCGAGCACGATCTCGTTGGCCGTCACCAGCGTGTGCTGGAAGATCAGGGCGCGGTCGATCCAGAGCCGCTCGAAGAAGGCGCTCGGAACGGGGAGGATGTATTCCGGGATGCCGGCAACCGGCACGAACCACTGCCAGGCGAGCAGCAGCACGGCGAAGCTCGCCAGCGGCCAGGCGATGGCGGAAATCCAGGCTCCGAGCTTGCCGGAATGGGCTTTCGTGCCCGGCCGCGCCTGCGTGCTGACGGCGTCGTCGCTCATGCCGCAGCTCCTGCCTGAAGGTTGTTGGGCTGTGCTTGCGGTGCGGCCTCCGGGAGCCGCCCGATCTGCCGGCGGCGCAACGGCCAGATCGCCGCCATCGCCTGCGCGGCACGTTGCAGGGCCTCGGTGATCTCCCCGCGCCGCGTCTCCTGCATGCGCTGCTGCGGGCCAGCCACGCTCAGCGTGCCGGCGACGGCGGCCTCGGGCTCGGGCCCGGCGCGGAAGGTCACGGCCATGGCGACGGTGCCGATCTCGCCCTCCTCGACGGCCAGCGCGAAGCCGCGCCTGCGGGTTTCGTCGAGATGGGCGCGCAGCGCGTCGACGTCGCCGAGCGCGTTCGGTCCGGTGCGCCCCTCGGCCTTGAAGCCGCGGGCGCAGACGATGCGCAGCGCCTCGGCCTCGGGCAGGCTGGCGAGCCAGGCCTTGCCGGTCGCGGTGGCGTGCAGGACGATCTCGGTTCCCATCGGCGGCTCGTAGCGCAGCCCGGCGGTCGCGCCCTGGGCACGGGCGATCCAGACCAGCTCCTCGCCCTCGATCACGGCCAGGCGGCAATATTCACGAGTCGTGCGTGCCAGTTCGTCGAGCACGATCTGGCCGGCATCGGGCAGGCCGCGCAGGTCGAGATTGCGGAAGGCGAGCTGCGCCAGTTTCAGCGTCAGGCCATAGGCTCCGGAGCTGGCATCCTGCGCCACGAGCCCGCGCTCGGCGAGCGTCGCCAGCAGGCGGTGCGTGGCGCTGACCGGCAGATCGAGCCGTTCGGCAAGCAGGCTGAGATCGGCGCCGTCGGGCTCTCCCGCCAGCGCCTCCAGCATCTTCAAAGCCCGCTCGACCGCTGCGATCGTCACCTGTTTCCGTCCCGTTGCGATTGGATATTGGAAATGATTTCCAATTTGGATTTGATTTTCGTATAGAGGCGGCAGGGGGCTGAGTCAACGCGCCCCGGCACGAGCCTGACGGAGGAAAGATGAGCCTGGCGGGTGAGGGGGCGGTCGCGATCTGGCACGACATCGCGCCGGAGGGCAGGGCGGATTTCTACGCCTGGCACGGGCAGGAGCACATGCCGGAGCGCGTCGGCATTCCCGGCTTCCTGCGCGGCCGGCGCTATGTCGCGATCGAGGCTGATCTCGAATTCTTCAACCTCTACGAGGCGCAGACCGTCGAGGTGCTGAAGGGCCAGGACTACACCGCCCGGGTCAACGCCCCGACGCCCTGGACCTTGTCGGCGGTCAAGCATTTCCGCGCCGTCGCGCGTTCGATTTGCCGCGTCGCCCACACCGCCGGCCCTGCCCAGGGCGGCCTGATCGCGACGCTGCGCTACGACGTCGCCGACGAGAACGCCGAGAGCCACAAAGCTGCCCTGCTGCGCGGCCTCATTCCGAACCTCCTTGCTTTGCCGGGCGTCGCCGGCGTGCACCTGCTGATGGCCGATGCGCAGGCCAGCGGCGTCGCCACCGCCGAGCAGAAGGCGCGCGGCGTCGCCAACGCTGTGCCGCGCTGGGTGCTGCTGCTGGAGGGCTGGGGCGACGAGGCCGATTTTGTCGCGCTGGCCAAGGCGGAACTCGGCGCCGACAGGCTGGCGGCGCTGGGCGGCGAGGGGCCGTTCCTGCTAGGCCTTTATCGCCACCAGATCACCCGCACCAAGACGCAATGGAGCGCCGGCTGATGAGCGTCCGCTACGATCTTTCCGGCCGCTGCGCCATCGTCACCGGCGGGGCCGGCGGGCTCGGCCGCGGCATCGCCCGGGCGCTGCTGGCAGCCGGCGCCAGCGTCGAGCTCTGGGATCAGGACGGCACGGCGCTGACCGAGGCTGTGGTCGATCTCGGCCGGCGCGTCAGCCGGCGCCAGCTCGACATCCGGGTGGCGGGGGCGGTCGAGGAGGCGGCGCAGGCTGCTTTCGCCAGCCATGGCCGGATCGACATCCTGATCAACAATGCCGGTGTGCTCGGCGAGGTGAAGCCGATCTGGGAGACCTCGCCTGACAACTTCCAGCGCGTGCTTCAGGTCAACCTGTTCGGCGCCTATCTGGTGACGCGCTCCGTGGTCGGGCTGATGCGCCGGCAGCCGCCGCGGACGCCGAGCGCCGGCGGCCACCCCTTGCGTGGCCATGTCGTCAACATCGCCTCGATCCAGGGCAAGGAAGGCATGGCCATGGCCGGCGCCTACTCCGCCTCCAAGGCCGGGCTGATCGCGCTGACCAAGAGCGTCGCCCGCGACACCGCGACGGATGGCATCATGGTCACCGCGGTGACGCCCTCGGCGGCGGAGACGGCGATGGCCAAGGAGATTTCCGCCGAGCGCCGGGCCGATATTCTCGCGCGCATCCCGATGGGACGCTTCGTCGAGGTCGACGAGGTCGCCCGCATGGTGCTCTGGCTCTCCTCGGACGATTGCTCCTTCTCGACCGGCGGCATCTTCGATCTCTCGGGCGGGCGGGCGAGCTATTAGCGCGCCTGCCTGAGCGCTGCAGCCTTGCAGCCCACCTGGGGCGGCATGCGCCAGGCTGCTGCGCGGTCGCGATTTGCCGGCTACCGCAGGGCGGCGGCTTCATGCCAGCATGCCCCGGTCCGGCCCGATCCTGCGGCCGCCATGCCACAGGAACGTGCCATGCTTTCGGTTCGCGAGATCGCCCGCCGTGTCGCCAATGGTGAGGTCACGGCCCAGGCCGCCCTGGCCGAAAGCGAAGCGCGGATCGCAGCGCGGGACGGCGAGCTGCGCGCCTTCGCCAGCCGTCCCGAGGCGCTGACGCCGGGCGATGGCCCGCTCGCCGGTGTCGCCTGCGGCGTCAAGGACATCATCGATACGGCCGACCTGCCGACCGGCATGGGCTCGTCGATCTACGAGGGCTGGCAGCCGCGCGCCGATGCCGCGATCGTCATGGCGCTGAAGGCCGCCGGGGCGACGGTCGCGGGCAAGACGCAGACGACGGCCTTTGCCTTCCTTGACCCGGCGCCGACCCGCAATCCGCATGATCCGAGCGCGAGCCCGGGCGGCTCCTCGGCCGGTTCTGCGGCGGCCGTCGCAGCGGGGCTGATTCCGCTGGCCATCGGCACCCAGACCGGCGGCTCGGTGATCCGCCCTGCCACCTATTGCGGTGCGGCCGCGATCAAGCCCTCCTATGATTTGCTGCCGACGGTCGGCGTGAAGCCGTACTCCCGCTCACTCGATACGCTCGGGCTGATGGCGGCCAGTGCCGACGATCTCGGTTTCGCGCTGGCGGCGCTGACCGGCCGGCCGGAGCTCGATGCCGCGCCCGCGCCGCTCGAGGGACTCCGGCTCGGCCTCAACCGGCAGGAGTTCGCCGAGGCCCCTGATCCGGCCTGCGAGGAGGCCCTGCAGCGCATTGCCGCGCTGGCACGGCAGGCCGGCGCAAGCGTGGTCGAGCGGGTGGCGCCCGCCGAGCTTGCCGACGCCTTCAAGGCGCATGGCCCGTTGCAGGACTGGGAGGCGACACAGGCGCTGGCCTGGGAATACGCCAATCACCGCGAGGCTTTGCCGCCCAAGCTGCGCGCCTATCTCGACGAGGCCCGCCGGACGACGCCCACGCAATATGACGAGGCCCGGCGTCGGTCGCGGCGCGGCCGCCATGTTGCCGAAAGCTGGCTCGGCGAGGTCGATCTCGTGCTGACCTATGCGGCGCCCGGCGAGGCGCCGGCGACGCTCGCCTCGACCGGCGATTCCAAGTTCAATCGGCTCTGGACCCTGCTCGGAACGCCATGCCTGACCGTGCCGCTGCTGCGTGGACCGCGTGGCTTGCCGGTCTCGTTCCAGCTCGTCGGCCGCTTCGGCGCCGATGCGCAGGTGATCGCCGTGGCGAAGGCGCTGGAGCGTCTCATCGTGACGGCTGCTTGACGAAAGGTCGGCAGGAGAGTGGCGCCTGTTCCGTGTGGGACAATATTGCGCCGCAACAATTCGGGCGCGATTGTGGTGGCGAGCTCTTATATTGGACTTGTGAATACTAAAGTCTTTTACAGTGAAGGTCTTGATCTTGACTATATACAAAGCGAGTTAATGCTTTAACCCTTGATTAAGGCCATTGCTCTCGCCCGGCTCGGCTTCCCGCGTCGTTTCCGCTTGCGGCGTCGTTCGATTCTGCTAACTTCGGTGACAGGTCAATGACAAAGGAGGGTTCTATGAGCCTTGCGCTAAGTCTCGACCGGTTGGCCATGGGAGCGGCTTTTTTGCTGGTTCTGGCGATCGTGGTCGGAGCGTTCTGACAGAAGTCAGTCTGAAGTCGAGAGACCAGAGAAACGGTTAGGGAAGCGTCGCCGGAAGGATCCGGCGGCGCTTTTCCTTTTCTGCTCGACTTTGCTCGACAAGACCGGCGCTTGATGCCGTGCCCGCTGGCGAGGCGATGCTCAGCTCTCGGGGCAGGGGTTCTCGCTTACTTCCCAGGACATCATGTTGATGACACGGCCGCATTGGGCCAGGCGCCGTCCCTTGGTGGTGCGGATGCAGGCGATGGCCCCTTCGGCGATCTTCTTCCCGTCGCTCCAGCAGAAGCAATAGGGCTCGGGCGCCTGCGCCATTCGTGGCCGGTCGAACGCCTGGGCACTTTCCTGGGCCTGTGCCGTGAAGAGCGGGGCCTGGAGTGCGAAGAGCAGCAGCGTCGCCGCGGAAAGCGCGGCGAGGCGGGCGGCCGTCGCGCGGGGTTGGTGCAGCCTCCGAAATATCCGGATCATGGCTGGCTCCTTTCGTTCGCGGTCGAGGCGTAACGAAGCGGAAACGATAGCACAGCGCTGTCAGCATCCAAACGTGCCGTGTGGCGACGAATCGGTGGTTTCGGCGGGGGAGTTCACCTTGCGAAAGTCGTACGACCTCTCCATATTCGAGCCAAGAGGGCCAGTTCGGCCCCGGGAGGGACCATGTCGTTGATTTCGCTTGCCCGGCGCGGCCGGGCTGTCGCCCTTGTGGCTGGTGCGCTGATGCTCGTTCCGGTTCTGGCCGAGGCACGCCCCGGTGGCGGCAAGGGCTTTGGCAGCCGCGGCTCGCGCACCACGCAGCAGGTTGCGCCGACCCAGACGGCGCCGACCGGCGCCGCGCCGATGCAGCGTACCGCGACGCCGGCTCCGAGCCCGTCGGCCGCCGCCCCTGCGGCTGCCGCCGCGCAGGCGGCCCGCCCGTCCTTCGCTCGTAACATGATGATGGGCATCGGCGCCGGCCTGCTCGGCGCGGGCCTGTTCGGCCTGCTCTCGGGCGCCGGCTTCGGCGGTCTTGCCGGCATGCTCGGCATGCTGTTCCAGGTTGCGCTGATCGGTGGCCTGATCTGGCTGGCGCTGCGCTTCTTCCGTCGTCGGTCGCAGCCGCAGCTCGCCAGCGCGGGCGCTCCGCTCGGCCGCGAGCCCTACCAGGCGCAGCCGCCGCAGGCGGCTCAGCGCATGGGCTCGATGATGGGCGGCGCGGGTGCTGCCAGCGCTGCTGCCGCCAAGCCGGTCGAGTTCGAGCTCGCCGGTGCCGACTATGCCAATTTCGAGCGGCTGCTGGGCGACGTCCAGCTCGCCTATTCGAACGAGGATCTCGGCAAGCTCCGCCAGTTGGCGACGCCGGAGATGGTGGGCTATTTCGCCGAGGATATCGCCGAGAACGCCGGCAAGGGGCTGGTCGACCGCGTCGCGGACGTCAAGCTGCTGCAGGGTGACCTGGCTGAATCCTGGCGCGAGGCCGGCATGGAATACGCCACGGTCGCGATGCGCTTCAGCTCGCTCAACGCGCTGGTCGAGCGCGAGGGCGGCCGCGTCGTCGAGGGCCACGCCACGATCCCGCGCGAGGTCACCGAGCTCTGGACCTTCATGCGTCCGCGTGGCGGCGCCTGGCAGGTATCGGCGATCCAGCCGGCCGAATAGGCCGACCGCTCGTCATGATCGAAACGGCCGGGTTCGCCCGGCCGTTTTTCGTTTCGGCCGGCGCCGAAGCGGCTTATAGGCATTCGCGCCGCCCAGCCGAGTGGTGGCCTGGCATTTCTGGAGCGTTTCATCATGAGCGACATGCGCCTCGTCGTCGTCGGCGCCGCCGGCCGGATGGGCCGCTCGCTGATCAGGGCAATCGCGGAGACGCAGGGCTGCGTGCTCAGCGCCGCGATCGAGCGTCCCGGTTCACCCGCGATCGGTCAGGATTCCGCGGTGCTCGCAGGCTTGCCTGCCGGCGGCGTCGCCATCACTGACGATGCCCTGCCGGCCTTCGTCGAGGCCGAGGGCGTGCTCGATTTCACCTCGCCCGAAGCCAGCGTCGCCTTTGCCGGCCTCGCCGCCCAGGCCCGCATCGCCCATGTCGTCGGCACGACCGGCCTGGAACCTGGCCATCTGGCTAGGCTCGAGGCCGCCGCCCGCCATGCCGCGATCATCCGCTCCGGCAATATGAGCCTCGGCGTCAACCTGCTGGCGGCACTGGTGCGCAAGGTCGCCGCCACGCTCGGCACGGACTGGGACATCGAGATCACCGAGATGCACCACCGCATGAAGGTCGATGCGCCCTCGGGAACCGCCGTGCTGCTCGGCGAGGCGGCGGCGCAGGGGCGCGGCGTCGATCTGGCGCAGGCGCGCGTCGCGGTGCGCGACGGCCAGGTCGGAGCGCGTCCTGCCGGTGCCATCGGCTTCACCGCCTTGCGCGGCGGCACCGTCGTCGGCGACCACAAGGTGATCTTCGCCGGGGCCGGCGAGCGCCTTGAGCTCTCCCATGTCGCCGAGGATCGCAGCCTGTTCGCCCAGGGGGCGGTCAGGGCGGCGCTTTGGGGCCGCGGCCGCAAGCCCGGGCTCTATTCGATGGCCGACGTGCTCGGCCTCGACAAGCTCTGAGTGTCCGTTTTGGAACTCCCCTCAGCCCTCATCCTGAGGAGCCATTCCGATAGGAATGGCGTCTCGAAGGATGGCCCAGGAGGCTCCGGAGACATCTGCAGCATCCTTCGAGACGCCGCTGCGCGGCTCCTCAGGATGAGGGCTGTGGATTTCCAGGCTGGCCCCGAGCCGTCATGACGGTACTTTCTGTCGCCCCCGGCGTGACGCATTGGCCGGGCTATCTTGATGCGGCCGAGCAGGTGTCGCTGGTCGATGAACTGCGCGAGATCGCGCGGCAGGCGCCGTTCTTCACCCCGCGCATGCCGAAGACGGGAAAACCATTCTCCGTCAAAATGACGAATTGCGGCGCGCTCGGCTGGGTCTCGGATGAGGGCGGCTATCGCTACCAGCCCGATCACCCGGAAACCGGTGCGCCCTGGCCGGCCATGCCGGCGCGCCTGCTGCAGGCCTGGGAAGAGCTTGCGGCCTATCCGCATCCGCCGCAGGCCTGCCTCATTAATTTCTATGAGCCGACGGCCAGGATGGGCCTGCATCAGGATCGCGACGAGCAGGACTTTTCAGCGCCGGTTCTGTCGCTGTCGCTCGGCGATACCGCGGTCTTCCGGATCGGCGGCGCGGTGCGCGGCGGTCGGACGATCTCGCTGAAGCTGGCCTCGGGAGACGCGCTCGCCTTTGGCGGCGAGGCGAGGCTGGCCTATCACGGCATCGATCGCATCCTGGCGGGTTCGTCGAGCCTGTTGCCGCAGGCCGGGCGGATCAACCTGACCCTGCGCCGGGTGACCAAGCCGTCAGGCTGAGCGCGCCCCGTCATTCAGACGGCGCGGCGAGGGCAGGCGATGTCGCCCACCCCCGCATCGCCGATCAGTTGCCGGAAGCGGGCTTGTCCCCGGCCTCGGGTGCCGAAGCTCCATTCGCCGCAGCCTTGGAGGCGCCGGCCGAGATGCCGACCAGCGCCGGGCGCAGCACGCGCTCGCCGATCTTGTAGCCGGTCTGCACCACCTTCGAGACCAGGCCCTTGGCGATGCTCTCGTCGGGTGCCTCGAACATCGCCTGATGCAGGTTCGGGTCGAACTTCTCGCCATGCGGCTCGATGCGCCGGACGCCATGGCGCTCCAGCGTCTTGAGCAGTTCGCGCTCGGTCAGCTCGACGCCGTCGATGACGGCCTTCAGGGTCCCGTCGGCAGCGTCATGTACCGCCTGCGGCACGTTTTCCAGGGCGCGGCGCAGATTATCGGCCGAGCCGAGCATATCGCGGGCGAAGCTGGTCACGGCATAGGCCTTGGCGTCGGCGATCTCGCGCTCGGTGCGCCGGCGCAGATTCTCCATTTCGGCGAGCGTGCGCAGCAGCTTGTCCTTGAGGTCGTCGCGTTCGGCCTCGGAGGCGGCAAGCGCGTCGGGCGCCTGGCCCTCGGTCTCGACCTGGGCTTCCGTCTCGGGCTTGGGATCGTCCATCGCAGGGTTCTGCGTCATCGCGTCATCAAACTCCGGTCATCCAAACTGGCAGGGGCGGAAGTCGGTTCCGCCTCTGTTTCGTGGCCGATATCGGATTTCGGTCGGCCAAAATCAAGCTCGGACCACCGCTTTGGTCCGCGCTGCCTGGGCTTTGTCATGGTCGAAGCTGAACACGGCGAGCAGCGCCTGGCGGATAATGAGCTGGCGCGCCGTCGTGGTGATCTTCGCTCCGGTCAGGTCGGTGACGTAGAACACGTCGACCGCTTTCTCGCCGAAAGTGGCGATATGGGCCGAGGCGATGTTGAGGTTGAGCTTCGAGATCGCGGTGGTGAGATCATAGAGCAGGCCCGGCCGGTCGAGGCCCGAGACCTCGAGCACGGTATGGCGGGCGGAGAGCACGTTGTCGATGACGACTTCGGGCGCGACCTGGAAGGTGAGGCCGCGCGGCGGCGGGGCGCGGCGCTGCGCCACCAGGTCGGCGATCTTGATCTCGCCTTTCAAGGCGCGCTCGATTGCGGCCGCGATGCGCTCGGCCCGGCGCAATTCGTCGTCGTCGCGCTCGAAGGCGCGCGAGACGAAGATCGTGTCGAGCACCAGCCCGTCGCTGGTGGTGAAGATCTGGGCGTCGACGATGTTGCCGCCGGCCGCGGCGCAGGCGCCGGTGACGATGGCGAGCAGGCGGGGATGGTCGGGCGCCAGGATGGTGAGCTCGGTGACACCGCGGAAACGATCGGTCTCGACCCTTGTCGCGGTGGTTCGTCCGGCGGCCTCGGCTTGGTGCAGGAAGCGCGCATGCTGCTCCTGCCGGTCGAGCTCGACCTTGAGCCAATAGGCCGGGTAATGCCGGGCCAGATAGGCTTGGCGCGCTGCCGGCTGCCAGTCGGAAAGCCTGGCGGCGAGCGCGTCCTGCTTCAGCTCCACCCGGGCCTTGCGCTCGATGGCGGAATGGCCGCCGGCCAGCACGATCTCGGTCTCGTAGTAGAGCGTGCGCAGCAGCTGGCCCTTCCAGCCGTTCCAGACTCCGGGGCCGACCGCCTTGATGTCGGCGACGGTGAGCACGAGCAGCAGCTTCAGCCGCTCCAGCGTCTGCACGATTCCCGCGAAGCTCTCGATCGTCTTGGGGTCGCCGAGGTCGCGACTCTGGGCGACGGTCGACATCACCAGATGGTTCTCGATCAGCCAGGCCACGGTCTCGGTCTGCGCCTCGGAGAGGCCGAAGCGCCGGCAGAGCTTGCGGGCGATGCGCGCACCGGCGACCGAGTGGTCCTCCGGCCGACCCTTGGCGATGTCGTGCAGGAACAGCGCGACATAGAGGGCGCGCCGGTTGGCGATGGTCGCGAAGATCGAGTTGGCCAGCGGATGCTCGGCCTCGAGCGCGCCGGCATCGATCTCGGCCAGGATGCCGATCGAGCGGATCAGATGCTCGTCGACCGTGTAGTGATGATACATGTTGAACTGCATCATCGCGACGACGCGGCCGAAATCCGGGATGAAGCGGCCGAGCAGGCCCGATTCGTTCATCCGCCGCAGCACCGCCTCGGGTGAGCGCCGGGCCGTCAGGATCTCGATGAAGATGCGGTTGGCCTCGCGGTCGTTCCGCAATTGCGCCGTGACCAGCCTGAGCGACTGCGTCACCAGCCGGCTGGTCGCCGGGTGGATGGCGAGGTCGTCGCGGCTGGCGATCTCGTAGAGGCGCAGGAGATTGACCGGGTCGCGCCTGAAGGCGTCGTCGTCGACGACGCTGAGGCGCTGGCCCTTCAGCGTGAAATCGGGATGGCCGAGCGCGCGCACGCGCTTGCGCTTGGTCAAGGATCCCAGCAGCCGCGTCAGGGTGGCGCGAGGCTTCTGCTGGCGGGCCTCCAGAGCGGCGCAGACGATCGCCGTCAGGTCGCCGACATCCTTGGCCGTGAGGAAATAGGCCTTCATGAAGCGTTCGACCGGAGCCTGGCCGTTCCTGCCGGCATAGCCGATCGCTGCCGCCACCTGGCGCTGCAGATCGAAGGACAGGCGCTCCTCGGCCCGGCCGGTGATGAAGTGCATCCAGCAGCGCACGCGCCAGAGGAACTCCTCGGCGCGCTGGAATATCGCCAGTTCGCGGCTGTCGAACAGGCCGGCCTCGACCAGATCTGCGGGATCGTCGACGCGATAGGCGTATTTGGCGATCCAGAACAGCGTGTTGAGATCGCGCAGCCCGCCCTTGCCGTCCTTGACATTGGGCTCGACCAGATAGCGCGACGAGCCGGCCCGCGCGACCCGCGTCTCGCGCTCGGCGAGCTTGGCCTCGGTGAAGGCCGGCGCGCTGCCTTCGACCACCTCGGCGCCGTAGCGTCGCACCATTTCGGCGAACAGCGCCGCATCGCCGGCGACGAGGCGCGACTCCAGCAGAGCGGTCCTGATCGTCATGTCGCCGCGCGCTTCGCGGATGCAGTCGTCGACCGAGCGGACAGAATGGCCGACCTTCAGCTTGAGGTCCCAGAGCGGGTAGAGCACGGCCTCGACCACGCTCTCGCCCCAGGCCGTCTGCTTGTCCGGGAAGAGGAAGAGCAGGTCGACATCCGAGCCCGGAGCCAGCGTGCCGCGGCCATAGCCGCCGACCGCGACGACGGCCATGCGCTCGCCCGAGGACGGGTTCTGGACCGGGTAGAAATGCCGCGTCGCCGCGGCATGCAGGCTGCCGACCACGGCGTCCATCGTCGCCGAGAGCCGCTTTGCGCAGGCGAGGCCGTTGCGGGTGCGGGCCAGCAGCTCCTTGGCCGAGGCGCGGCCTTCCTCCAGCGCGTCGCGCAGGGTGGAGACGAGGGTGGCACGCAGAGCTTCCGTGCTGCCGATCTGCCGTGCCAGCCGGGCGACGGTCGCGGCGGGATCCTCGATCAGCTCGGCCAGTTTCGGGGCAGGCTTGTCGTTCGCTGGCAGCACGGCGGCGCTTTCGCGGCGGAGGGTTTCGAGAACGTTCCCTAGCATGATGGCGGCCACGGCAGAAACCCTTATTAAACATAATTACAATGTGGATATTTGCTAAGCCGATTTCGGGAAGCATTGTTTGACAAACAGAACGTGCGCACCTAAAAAAAGGACACGCGCCGATTTGAGCCACCAGCTTGCGGGCGCGAAACAAGTGCAGCTAAAGCGTGGGGCGCAGGAGGCCCGACAAGGCCTCCGTCCCTTCGCAGCCATCTGACGAAGGGAAACGCCATGATCAGGACCCTGCTTGCTAGCCGCCGCGCCGTTCTCGCCGGCCTCGCCGCCGTCACCGTCGCCGCCAGCGCCGCCTTGGCTCAGGCGCCGAAGGAAATCCGCATCGACTACGCGACCTACAACCCGGTCGGCCTCGTTCTGAAGGAGCGCGGCATCCTGGAGAAGGCGCTCGAGGCCGACGGCATCAAGGTGCGCTGGGTCTTCTCCGCCGGCTCGAACAAGGCGCTCGAATTCCTCAATGCCGGCTCGCTCGATTTCGGCTCCACCGCCGGCGCCGCTGCGCTGATCGGCAAGATCAACGGCAACCCGATCAAATCGGTCTACGTCTATTCGCGGCCCGAATGGACGGCGCTGGTCACCGGCGCCAAGAGCGAGATCGCCAAGGTCGCCGATCTCAAGGGCAAGCGCGTCGCCGTCACCCGCGGCACCGACCCGCACATCTTCCTGGTCCGCTCGCTCGCCGATGCCGGCCTGACCGAGAAGGACGTCAAGCTCGTCCTGCTCCAGCATGCCGACGGCCGCCTTGCGCTCGAGCGCGGCGATGTCGAGGCCTGGGCCGGGCTCGACCCGCTGATGGCGGCTGCCGAGATCGAGAGCGGCGCCAAGCTGTTCCACCGCAAGGCGGCCGACAACACCTGGGGCGTGCTCAATGTCCGCGAGGAATTTGCCGAGAAGAATCCGGATCTCGTCCGCAAGGTGCTGAAGGCCTATGAGGAGGCGCGCGCCATCGCGCTCGCCAACCCGGCCGAGGTCAGGAAGGCGCTGGTCGAGGCGACCAAGCTCTCCGATGCGGTGATCGAGCGCCAGCTCACCCGCACCGAATTGACCCACAGCAATATCGGCCCGGCCCAGGCCGAGACCATCCTGGCGGCTGGGCTCGCTTTGCAGCAGGCCGGCGTGCTGCCCGCATCCACGGACGTGAAGGCGGCGGTCGACGCGCTGCTCGACCGGCGCTTTGCCGCCACCAACTGAGCGGCGTGACCGGGCGGCGATGAGCGCGATCGAGATCGGGACGGCGTCAGTGCCGGCTGCCGTGCCGGCCAAGCGAGCCGGAAATGCCCGGCTGCGCCTCGCCGGGCTGGTGCTGCCGGTCGCCATCGCCGTGATCTGGGAGATGCTGGTCCGGGCCGGCATCGCCAATGGCCGCCTGATGCCGCCGCCGAGCGTGGTCGGCGCGACGCTGTGGGAGCTGGCCGTGAGCGGCGAGCTTGCCACCCATGCGGCCGCGACGCTCTGGCGCGTGCTCGCCGGCTTCGGCCTCGGTGCCGCCGCCGGCACGGTGCTGGGGGCGCTGACCGGTGCCCTGCCGGTGGCGCGCGGCCTGCTCGATCCAACCTTGCAGGCGCTGCGCGCCATCCCCTCGATCGCCTGGGTACCGCTCTTCATCCTCTGGTTCGGCATCTTCGAGGCCTCGAAGGTGGCGCTGATCGCGGTCGGCGTCTTCTTCCCGATCTATCTCGGCGTCGCCGCCGCGATCCTCTCGATCGATCGCAAGATCGTCGAGGTCGGCCGCGTCTTCCGTCTCGGAAGGTTGGCCATGGTCCGGCGCGTGCTCTTGCCGGCAATCCTGCCCGACTGGTTCACCGCGCTGCGCGGCGGTCTCGGCCTCGGCTTCATGTTCGTCGTCGCCGCCGAGATCATGGGCGCCAGCGAGGGGCTGGGCTATCTCCTCGTCGACGGCCAGCAACTCGGCCGGCCCGCCACCATCATCGCCGCCATCATCTCCTTCGCCGTGCTCGGCAAGCTGGCGGATGGCCTGCTCGTCGCGCTCGCTCGCCCCTTCCTGCGCTGGCAGGACACGGCACGCGACAAGCTCTAAGGGCCGGGCGATGCTGACCTTCGACAACCTCTCCAAGACCTATGCCGACGGCACCAGGGCGCTGTCCGGCATCACCGCCGAGGTCGCGGCCGGCGAGATCCTCGCTCTCGTCGGCGGTTCGGGCTGCGGCAAGACCACCTTGCTGCGCCTGGTCGCCGGGCTCGACCGCCCGAGCGAGGGCCGCATCGTGCTGAATGGCATGGCGATCACCGAGCCGCGCGCCGATGTCGGCGTCATCTTCCAGGAGCCGCGGCTCTTCCCCTGGCTCAGCGTCGCCGACAATGTCGGCTTCGGACTGTCGGACATCTCCGCGGCCGAGCGCCAGCGACTGATCGGCAGTGCGCTCGTCCGGGTCGGCCTCGGCGGCTATGACAGGCGCTGGCCCCGCGAGCTCTCCGGCGGCCAGCAGCAGCGCGTCGCCATTGCGCGGGCCCTGATCACCCGCCCCAAGCTGCTGCTGATGGATGAGCCCTTCTCGGCGCTTGATGCCACCACCCGCGCCAGCCTGCACGACCACCTCCTGGCGCTCTGGGAGGAAAGCCGACCGACCGTGGTGATGGTGACGCATGATGTCGAGGAGGCGGTGACGCTCGCCGACCGGATCATGGTGATGCAGCCCCGGCCCGGCCGCGTCTTCGACGAGCTCGATAACCCGCAGGCCCGGCCGCGCGACCGGCTCTCGCCGGCCTTCGAGGCAAGCAAGCGCGAGGTGCTGCGCACGCTCGACCGCTCGCTGCGCGACGAGCAGCCCCAGCAGCACAAGGCCGCCGAGAGCGCCGGAATGTGGTGGTAGCAG
>JAKFDB010000098.1:0-16292 GCA_036676315.1 Bradyrhizobiaceae bacterium | reverse complement strand
CCCTGGCAGGCGCAGGCCTTCGCGCTGGTCGTGGCGCTGCAGAATCGCGGCATCTTCAGTGCCGATGAATGGGCGCAGGCGCTCGGCGCCGAGATCCGCGAGGCACTCAGCCATGGCGGCTGCCGCGACGGCTCCGACTACTATGAGCGCTGGTGCGAGGCGCTCGAGCATCTGCTGATCGAAAAGGGCCTCGCCTCGCATGACGGCGTCGACAGCCGCGCCGCCGCCTGGGAGCGCGCGGCGCAGGCGACGCCACACGGCAAGCCGATCCTCCTCGAGAATGATCCGCTGACGCGCCGCTGATCGCGGCTTTGCATCCTCGTCACGAAGCGCGATTATCCCTCCCAACGCCCGATCACTGGGCCGATAGAGGAGGATCGCGATGAGGACCACATTGATGGCGCTCGCCGCCGCGGCGCTGGCGACGACAGCGCAGGCCGCCGACCCCGCGCTCAACACGCTGATCCCAAAGCTGACGCGCGCGACGCAGTGGACGCAAAAGGCCGCGGTCGAGCTGCAATTTCCAACGCACCACCCCCAGGGGATGGTCAAGATCGGTGACGCCTTCTTCATCTCCTCGGTCGAGATCAAGAAGCCGACGACGCGCTATCCCGCGCTGCAGGACGGCTATGACCGCGATACCGGCGAAGGCGTGGGCCATCTCTACAAGGTCGATGCGCAGGGCAAGCTGCTTGCCAGCGTCACGCTCGGCGAAGGCTCGATCTATCATCCCGGCGGCATCGACTTCGACGGTCGGGATCTCTGGGTTCCCGTCGCCGAGTACCGACCGAACAGCCAGTCGATCGTCTACAAGGTCGATCCGGCGACGCTGAAGGCGACCGAGGTCTTCCGCTTCAAGGACCATGTCGGCGGCATCGTCCACAACACCGACGACAAGTCGCTGCACGGCGTCAGCTGGGGCTCGCGCCGCTTCTACAAATGGCCGCTCGACGGCGAGGGCAAGATCACCAATGCGACGACCGCGCCGGAGGCGCTGCGCGTCCCGAACCCGGCGCTCTACATCGACTATCAGGATTGCCATTTCATCGGCATGAGCCGGATGCTCTGCTCGGGGCTCAACAATTATCGTGCAACCAAGGACGGCCCGGTCTTCCGTCTCGGCGGACTCGAGATCGTCGACCTCAAGGACAACCGCCCGGTATTTCAGATGCCGGTCGAGCTCTGGTCGCCTTCTTCCGGGCTGCCGATGACGCAGAACCCGTTCTGGGTCGAGCCGACGGCCGAGGGCGTGCGCGCCTATTTCATGCCGGACGACGACAAGTCGACGCTGTTCACCTTTGAGGCGGCGGTGAAATAGCGGGCGTTTTCCCTTCTCCCCCGAGGAGAGAAGGAAGATCAGCTGCCCTGACCGGCCGCCCACAGGCCGAGCAGCAACGCGCCGCCGAGAACGGCGACGAAGGCGGCCGCCAGCATTTCCAGCCCGGCGACGATCCTGGCGCCGCGCAGCGAGCCGCCACCGGCCAAGCGCAGCGCCGCGAATTTGAAGAACACCGCCAGCGCCGCCAGCGCCCCGGTGGTCAGCGCCGTGCCCAGCGCCATGGCGAAAGTCGCGGCGATGCCGGCCCAGACCAGGCCCTGCGCATGGGCGAAGACGAGGATGATCAGCGCCCCGGCGCAGGGGCGCGAGCCGGCGGCGAGCACCACGCCGGCCATTTCGCGCCAGCCACGCAGCCGGGCGATCTCGTCCGGCCCGGGCATATGGACATGGTCGCAGGCCGGATCATGCGCCATGCCGGGCCGCAGCGCGATGAAACTGCCGGCCTTGCGCCAGAGCACGAAGAGCCCGACCAGCGCTACCAAGGCGAAGCTCGTCTGCTCGATGACGCGCGTCGTCGCCGCCATCGTCGCCGCCGTGGCGTTCAGCACCAGCGTCAAGGTCCCGACCAGCGCGATCGCGACCAGCGCCTGCAGCAGGGCGGCGGCGAAGCTCAAGGCCAGCCCACGCTTCAGGCTGCGATTGTCGGCGACGATGTAGCCCGAGATCACCGCCTTGCCGTGGCCTGGGCCGGCGGCATGGAAGACGCCATAGCCGAAAGCCAGGCCGAGCAGCGCCGGCAGGGCGGCGGGGCTCTGCGCGATCGCCTTCAGCGTCGCCGTCAGCTCGCGATAGAAGCTCGACTGCCAGGCGAGCAGCACGGCTCCGAAGCCGCTCGTCGCCGGCAGGGCTTCGCGCGGCAGGGCGACGCCGAACGGGTTGCGCGGCGGCGGCGGGGGCGGCGGGCTAACCACGGCGACGGCCGAAGCGAGCGCGAAGAGCACGGCCGCGACCAGCAGCAGCGCCAGGAGCGCGACCAGCACACGGCGCGACATGGTCGGCGAAGCCGCCGGCAGGTCGCGCTCGAGATTCAGGGACATGCCACCAGCGCGCGGGTCGTCACCTGATAGGCGCTCATGTCCGGCGTCGCGGTCACGTCTTCCTGCGCCAGCCGCTGCTGCGTCGCGGCGTCGAGCTTGGGCGGGCGCATCACCCGCACGATGCAGCCCTTGGGGGCGCCCTGGGTGGTGACGGCATCGGCCGCTTCCGCAATCTCGAAGGCGACGAAATAGGTGGGATCGCCGATCTCGATGCCGAAGGAGCGGTTGGCCAGAGCCGGCGTCTTGAGCGGCAGGGTGAAGGTCAGGGTCAGGACCTTGTTCTCGAAGGCGAGCGAAGCCTCGCCCGCCGTGCCGAACTCCTGCACCTTGCCGTTCGCCTTGGCGGTGGTGAAGAAGCCGACATCCGGCAATGATTCGATGTTGACCTTGGCGAGTTCGGCCAGCTCGTCCGGCGTCAGCTTGCCGTCGCCATTCTTGTCCAGTCCCTGGGTCATATAGGCCGAATAGGCCTCGTCGAAGCTCCAGCGATGGCGCAAGGCCTGCACCGCGCCATCAGGCGCGTAGACGATCTCGGTGCGCGAGATGACAAAGACATGCGGATGGGCCGCAGCCGGCAGCGCCAGGCCGAGCCAGGCGAGAATGGCGCAGAGCGCGATCGATCCGGTCGGGCGACGCGGCACGGGTTGCATTTCCTCGAATCTGCGGCGGAATCGGTCGCGCATGCTAACAAGCGCGCGCGCTTCGCGCCTAGCCCGCAATCGGCTGCGAGGCCTGCCCAGCCTTCCCCCGCAAAGGCGGCCAAATCGCGGCGCGAAAGGTGCGGGGCCAGTCTGGAATTGCACCAAGCTGATTTGACGATGCCCTGACGGTATGACAGCAATACTGACATAATCGCGGGTTGGAGGCCGGCCATACCGGCCCCATACTCGTTACGGCGTTCGACTTCGGGAGGTCGGCCATGGCCGAGACGCAGCAGAACTCCGAGAGCGATGCGCTCCGCGCCGTCTCGCTCGACGACAAATACGACCTTTCGAAGCAGCAGATATTCCTCACCGGCACGCAGGCCATCGCCCGCATGCTGCTGGTGCAGCGCGAGCGCGACCGGCAGGCCGGCCTGAACACCGCCGGCTTCGTCTCAGGCTATCGCGGCTCGCCGCTCGGTGGCCTCGACCAGCAGCTCGCCCGCGCCGGCAAGCAGCTCAAGGCCGCCGACATCATCTTCACCCCCGGCCTCAACGAAGACCTCGCCGCGACCGCGATCTGGGGCACGCAGCAGGCCGAACTGCAGGGCGAGGGCAAGCATGACGGCGTCTTCGCGCTCTGGTACGGCAAGGGCCCGGGCGTCGACCGCACCGGCGACGTCTTCCGCCATGGCAACATGGCCGGCACCTCGCGCCATGGCGGCGTGATCTGCCTGCTCGGCGACGACCACACCGCCGAATCCTCGACCAACGCCCATCAGACCGAGTTCGTCCTGGTCGACCGGATGATGCCGATCCTCAACCCGGCCGGCGTCCAGGAGATCATGGACTACCCGCTGCACGGCTTCGCGCTCTCGCGCTTCGCCTCGGTCTGGGTCGGCATCAAATGCGTCAAGGACAACATCGAATCGACGGCTTCCGTCGATGGCGCGATCGACCGCGTCAAGATCGCGATCCCCGATGACTTCGTCATGCCGCCGGGCGGCCTCGCCATCCGGCGCGAGCTCGACTTCCTCGACCAAGAAAAGCGCCTGCATGTCCACAAGCGCGAGGCGATCCTCGCCTATCTGCGCGCCAACAAGCTCAACCAGACCATCACCTCCGGCGGCGCCAAGCCCCGCATCGGCATCATCACGGTCGGCAAATCCTATCTCGACGTGCGCCAGGCCTTCGAAGAGCTCGGCATCGACGAGGTCCGCGCCAATGACCTCGGCATCCGCCTGTTCAAGGTCGCCTGCCCCTGGCCGCTCGACCCGGCCGAGCTGAAGGCATTCGCCGCCGGGCTCGACCTCGTCATGGTGGTCGAGGAGAAACGCTCGCTGATCGAGGTGCAGCTGCGCGAGGAGCTCTACGGCTCGGCCCACCAGCCCATGGTGATCGGCAAGAAGGACGAGACGGGCGAGTGGCTCTTCCCGGTCCACGGCGCGCTCGACCCCAACGACGTCGCCATCGCGCTCGGCGCCCGCCTGCTGCAATACCGCGACGACCCGGCCCTGCGGCAGCGGCTGGAGGAAATCGCGACGGCGCAGGGGCGCCTCGCCGAGGCGGTCGAGCTGGCCAAGCGCACGCCCTATTTCTGCTCCGGCTGCCCGCACAGCACTTCGACCGTGGTGCCCGAAGGCGCGCGCGCCTCCGCCGGCATCGGCTGCCATTTCATGGCGCTCTGGATGGACCGCGACACCGCCGGCTTCACCCAGATGGGCGGCGAGGGCGCCAACTGGGTCGGCGAAGCCCCGTTCTCGACGCGCAAGCACATCTTCCAGAACCTCGGCGACGGCACCTACACCCATTCCGGCTCGCTCGCGATCCGCTGGGCCGTCGCGAGTGGTGTCAACATCACCTACAAGCTGCTCTACAACGACGCGGTCGCGATGACCGGCGGGCAGCAGGCCGAAGGTCACCTGACACCCGACCAGATGGCGCGCCAGGTCGCGGCCGAAGGCGTCGCCCGCATCGCCGTGGTCTCCGACGAGCCGGATAAGTACCCCGCCGGGACGCTCTGGCCTGATGGCACGACCCTGCACCATCGCGACGATCTCGACACGGTGCAGCGCGAGCTCGCGACCGTGCCCGGCGTCTCGCTCCTGCTCTACGACCAGACCTGCGCCACCGAGAAGCGCCGCCGGCGCAAGCGCGGCAGCTACCCGGACCCGGACAAGCGCGTCATTGTCAACGAGCTGGTCTGCGAGGGCTGCGGCGATTGCGGCGTCAAGTCGAACTGCGTCTCGGTGCAACCGCTGGAGACCGAGTTCGGCCGCAAGCGCCAGATCGACCAGTCGAACTGCAACAAGGATTTTTCCTGCGTTAAGGGCTTCTGCCCCTCCTTCGTCACCGTGCATGGCGCACGGCCGAAGAAGGCGGAGCCGCGCGCGCTCGACGCCTCCGCCCTCGGCGGTGCCGAGATTCCGGAGCCGCAGGTGCCGGCGCTCGACCGCAACTATGCGGTCGTCGTCACCGGCGTCGGCGGCACCGGCGTCGTCACCATCGGCGCGATCCTCGGCATGGCCGCCCATCTCGAACGCAAGGGCTGCGGCATGATCGACATGGCCGGCCTCGCCCAGAAGGGTGGCGCCGTCTTCAGCCATGTCCGCCTCGCCCCCACGCCTGACGACATCCATGCCATCCGCGTCGCCGCCGGCCAGGCCGATCTGGTGCTCGGCTGCGACCTCACCGTCACCGGCTCGAAGAAGGTGCTGGGCGCGATCCGCCCGGGCTCGACCGTCGTGGTCAACACGGCGGAAAGCCTGCCGGGCGATTTTACCCGCAATCCCGACTTCTCGCTGCCGACCGAACGGCTGAAGCGCGCCATCCTCTCGGCTTCCGGCCGCGAGCACACCCATCTCGTCGATGCGACCGCCGCGGCCGTCGCCTTCCTCGGCAATGCCATCGCCGCCAACATGTTCATGCTCGGCTATGCCTGGCAGCATGGCGGCGTGCCGCTCACGCGCGCTTCGCTCTTGCGGGCAATCGAGCTCAACGGCGAAGCCGTGGCGATGAACCAGCAGGCCTTCGAGCTCGGCCGCCGCGCCGCGCATGATCCGGCGGCGCTGGTCGCCGCGCTCTCCGAGGCCAAGGCACCGACGCAGGCCCGCCAGCTCTCGCAGACGCTGGATGAGATCATCGCCCGCCGTGTCGAGCATCTCACCGGCTACCAGAACGCCGCCTATGCGGCGCGCTATCGCGAAATGGTCGCCCGGGTGCAGGCGAAGGAAGCCGCCATCCTGCCCGGCCAGAGCGCGCTCGCCGAGGCCGTCGCCCGCTATCTCTTCAAGCTGATGGCCTACAAGGACGAATACGAGGTCGCCCGGCTCTATGCCGACGGCGCTTTCCGCAAGCAGGTGGCGGCGACCTTCGAGAAGGACAGCGCATCGGGCCAGAAGCTGCGTTTCGAGTTCCACCTCGCCCCGCCGCTGCTCGCCAAGGTCGATCCGAACACCGGACTGCCGCGCAAGGTGAGCTTCGGGCCGTGGATGATGACGGCCTTCGGCTGGCTTTCGAAGCTGAAGGGCCTGCGCGGCACCGCCTTCGACATCTTCGGCTACAGCCATGAGCGCCGGACCGAGCGCCAGCTGATCGCCGATTATGAGGCGCTGCTGACCGAGATCCTGACGAAGCTGACGCCTGAGAACCACGCGCTCTGCATCGCCCTTGCGGCGATCCCGGAGAAGATCCGCGGCTTCGGCCATGTCAAGGAACGGCATCTCCAGGCCGCCAAGGCCGAGGAAGCCGACTTGCTGGCGCGCCTGCGCGACGGCTCGGCGGCGGCGCTCGCCATGCCGAAAGCGGCGGAGTAACGCACGAACGTTCAAGACCGGCGGCGCCTGTACTGCTTTGCTCCGAGACGCGCTCCAGTACGGACGCGCCCCGGAGGTTCACGATGGAAGGATTGGCCGGTTTCCTATTCGCGGGTTTTGCTCTCGCCGGCAGCCCGGGCCCGGCGACGCTGAGCCTGACGGCGACGGGCGCTGCCTTCGGCATCCGCCGCGGCCTGGCTTATGGCGCCGGCATCACGCTCGGCATGGTCCCGGTGATGGCGCTGACCGCGAGCGGTGTCGTTGCACTCGCGCTGGCACTGCCCGGCCTCGCGCCCGCCGTCACCGTGCTGGCGGCGCTCTATTTCCTTCATCTCGCCTTCCGCATCGCCACCGCACCGCCACTTGCCGCGGCGAACAACGATGCCGCCGCGCCCTCTTTCGCCGCCGGTTCACGCTGTCGCTGGTCAATCCGAAGGGCTATGCGGCGATGGCCGCCCTGTTCTCCGGCTTTGCCCTGCTGCCGCAGCAGCCAAGTCTCGATGCCGGCCTCAAGATCGCGCTGGTCCTTCTCGTCATCGTCACCGTCAACATCGCCTGGCTGCTCGCCGGCTCGGGCCTGACCGGGCTGTTCCGCGACCCCGCAAGCAACCGCATCGTCAATCTGATCTTCGCCGTTCTGCTGCTCGCCTCGCTCGCCGCCACGATCAGGCTGTGACGCGTCGCGGCAGGGCGCGCTCCAGGCGGCCGAGGAAGGCACGGATCAGGGGCGCGACCTCGTCGAGATGGGTCTCCAGCAACCAGTGGCCGCCATCGAGCAGATGCAGCTCGGCATGCGGCAGGTCGCGCAGATAGGCCCGCGCCGCGCCTTCCGGCATGTAGCCATCCTGCGGACCCCAGACGATCAGCGTCGGCGGCTGGTGCTCGCGCAGATAGGCCTGGTAGCGCGGGAACCAGTCGAAATTCTCCTTCCACGTCTCCATCAGCCCGAGGCTGATCTCGCGCCGTTTCGGCGTGTTCATCAGCGGCCAGTGCAGCTTCCAGAGATCCGGCGGAATCCGGCCGGCGACGTCGGGACGGACCTCGTTGAGGAACTCGTCGCGGAAACCCGCCTCGCTCACCGCCTCCTCGAGCTTTCGCCGGCCCTCCGGCGTCGGCTTGCGCCAGTATTCCTTCATGCCATCGTATTTCGGCCCGAGCGCATCCTCGTAGATGTCGCCGTTCTGGATGATCAGCCCGGTAATGCGCTCCGGCGCGCGCCTTGCGAGCTTCAGCCCGATCCAGGTGCCGTAATCGTGCAGGTAAAGCGCATAGCGCTCGAGCCCCAAACCCGCGGCAAAGCGTTCGAGCAGCTGCGAATAGCCCTCGAAATCATAGCTGAGGCCATCCGGCGTCGCGCTGTAGCCGAAGCCGGGATAGTCCGGCGCGATCAACCGCCAACGATCCGCCAATGCGGGCAGCAGATTGCGGAACTCGTAGGAGGAGCAGGGATAGCCATGCGGCAGCAGCAGGGCCGGCGCCTCGTGCGAGCCCGCTTCGCGATAGAAGATCTCGATCCCGTCGATCTCGATCGTGGCGTGACGGACCCCCGGATGATGATGGGTGGTGACAACCGCGTCCTGCATGGCCCTGGCTCCTGACGGCAGTGCCGAGGAAACGCACGGCGCGCCTGCCGGTTCTCCGGGCTGGCCGGCTCCGCTTGAGTTTGCCATCAAGCCGGCCGCATAGTGGCGCGTGCTGCGCTAGCGTGATCGAGAGGCCGGAGAGCTTTGATTTCCGAGGAAGACCTGCGCCGGATCGCTGCCTGGTCGCACGACCTGACGGCCGAAGAGTTCGAGGAAGCCCGCCGTGGCATCTCGACCAAGCTCTATGGCAAGGGCGCCTATGTCTGCCATGTCGGCGACCGTCTCGAATCCTGGACCGGCGTCGCCGAGGGCCTGCTCAAGATGAGCACGACCTCGCGCAGCGGCAAATCGGCGACGCTCGCCGGCCTGCGCGGCGGCGCCTGGTTCGGCGAGGGCACGATCATCAAGGGCGAGCCGCGGCGCTACGACCTGGTGGCACTGCGTGAGAGCAAGGTCGCGCTGATGCGGCGCCAGACCTTCTTCTGGTTGTTCGAGCACTCGGCCGCCTTCAACCGCTTCCTGGTCCACCAGTTCAATGAGCGCCTCGCCCAGTTCATCGGGCTCGCCGAATATGACCGCATGCTCGGCGCCACCGGGCGGCTCGCGCGCAACCTCGCCTGGCTGTTCAACCCGATCCTCTATCCGAGCCAGGACCGGACGCTGACGATCTCGCAGGAGGAACTCGGCCTGCTCGCCGGCATCTCCAGGCAGATGGCCAATCAGAGCCTGGCGAAGCTCGCCGAGCTCGGGCTGGTCGAGGTCGGCCATAACGAGGTGACGATCTTGGATCTGGAACGGCTGGCGCGGTACGAGGGCTAACACAGACCCGGAGGCGCCATGGCAGCCTTCAAGTGGCTCGGTTAGGGTCAATCAAATAACCGCTGCGAGCCGTTTGAGACCGACGCCCCAGCGTCCCGCTGGAGCGTCAACAGGACTTCCCGGTTCCTGGAGCTGGCGCAACGATAAGGTACGGAAGTACCGCTGATAGACAGCCAAGACCCGACTCGACTTTTCAATTTTGGCATGTGACCTTCGAATGCCGGGCCTGACTGCAGCTGGGTAAGCCGTGCAACGAGAACGATGGAGGCGCGCGCTCTGGCCCGGCCCCAAGCATCAGCATAATCTAGTTGAAGCACCGGCCAAGCAGGCCGCCTTGTTCGCCGTCCACCGGCAGAAAATCAGGGGAAATCGTTTCTCGGAAAATCGATGGAGCGTGCGATGAAGACAGTTCTAGCGATCTGCGCAACGATATTGACGTTTGGACTAACGCTTCCGCCAGCGCCTAAAGGGGCCTTGGCACAGTCCGCGCAGCTCTCCGAGCAGGACGTCGCCAATAGCTGGATATACCTCATGGCGAGGCTCCTCGTCCTGCGGCAGCAGCAGCTCGATTTCCAGGAAGGCTTCAAATGGAACGAGCTGGTGCACCGCAAGCCGGGCGCCGTGGACTGGCCCAACCCGAATCTCGACGTCGCCTATTCGGAAGCCTGGGTCGCGGCCGACGAGAGCAGCTGCACGATCGTCACCGTGCCGAAGGTCGAGGGGCGGTACTATACGGTCCACTTCCTCAACGGCTGGGGCGAGACGGTCGCCAACATCAACGAGCGCCTCTTCCCGAAGCGGCCGTTCGGCGAATTCGCCCTCTGCTTCAGAGGCGCGAACGTGGCGACCCCAGCGGGAGCGACACGTATCGATCTGCCCGTAAGATATTCCCGCGTGCTGGCCCGGATCGAGCTCGGCTCGGATCCGGACAGCGCCATCGCGTTGCAACATCAGTTCAAGTTCCGGGCGACTGGCACGCCGAAGCTGCCGGAGATCCCCAAGACCCCGATTTTTGAGCTCGAGGCGTTGCCGGGTGTCGAAGCCTTCGAAGCAGCCGACATCGCGCTCGACAGCGAGCCGGACCTCAGCGTCGGGCTCGAAGCGATGCAGGAGAAAACCCGCGCCATCGCCAGAGCGATCAAGGACCCCGCCGAGCGGGCGCGCGTCGATCAGGTCATCCGCACCCGCGCCTTCGCCGAGCTCGCTAAGGCCGGCGCCATCATCGGCCACGGAACGACGCAGAATGGCTGGGCGCGTCCGGGTGTCGTCGGAGAATACGGGCTCGATTACGTGGCGCGGGCACTGATCAATCAAGGAGGCATCTGGGCCAATATCAAGCCGGAGGTTCTCTATTACCGGGGCAGCAAGGATCAGGCCGGCGACGATCTCAGCGGAGACAATGTCTACACGCTGACCTTTCCGAAAGATCAGCTGCCCGCCCAATATGCCACGTTCTTCTGGTCGGTGATCGCCGTCGACGGCCACCGTTTCCGCGTCCTGCCCAATCCGCTCAACCGCTTCCTGCTCAACAACCAGTCGAAGCTGCAATACGGCCCTGACGGCTCGCTGACGCTTTATTTCGCCGATCAGAAGCCCGGTGATGCGCCCGACGGCAACTGGCTGCCGACACCGAAAGGAACGAAATACCGCCTCACCTTCCGGTTCTACCGACCGACTGAAGGCGTGGCGAACGGCACCTACTACCCGCCGACGCTGGTAAAGCGGCAGTGAGGGCAAGGGCAACCAGGAGAACATTAGATGTTGGTTAGTGCCAGCTTCGTCAAATAGGGCCTCGGACTCTTCCTTTTCTGCGTGCTCCTGACTTTCGGCATCATCGGGCACTATTGCGCGGGAGCTCGTTGGCCGACTGGTGAGATCTTCATGCAGGACATCTCGCTCTGATGGGCCTGCCCCTGTACCCGGTCGATCGCAGCCGTACAGGCCGGAGGGCTGGCATGGTCGCGCTCGGCCTTACCGGGATAATGGCTGCGCTGCCGCATCGGGCTACCCGGTCGACATCGCTACGAATCCCCGCCCGGCGCGAAGAAGCAGAGCAGCTCGCCGGCATCGTTGATGCACAGATGCCAGAGTCCGTCCGGCGACAGCCGGGCCTTGTCGTGCGGGATCTGGAGGATCAGCAGCTCGCGGCGCTCCGTCGGCCACATCGGATGCCGCCCCGGCGCGATGGTCACGACGAAGCCGGTCTTGCCGAGCCGCACCTCGCCGGGATCGATCCGTGCGCAATCGGCGCCCGAGCAGCATGCGAACGGGTACTCCCAGCCGCTGGGAGCCTGATGGGCACGGGTTACCCTCGCGCCGGCGGCAAGCATGACCGCTATCGTGATCGAGGCAAGAACGCGCATTGGCCGGTCCCCGCCCTAGAAATCCCGCCTGAATGCGGTGGATCGAAGGCATTGCGCTGGCGTGCCGCGGCTCGACGGCAGCCAGGGCACCCGGTCAGGACCGGCGAGACACGGTTCCTGCCGCGCTGCTCGCGATTGAGTGAAAGCGCGCCGATCCGCTTCAGCTGACGATAATGCGGCCTCCTTCACGATTGGAGGAGTTCGCAAGCCTTTGAAATCGCAGCGGAAGCGCCGATTCCACGACCATTCGGCCAAACCTCGGCGGGACAATAGCGCCCCAAATACATCCTGTCTGTCAAGTGGCTCCTTGCACAGGGCCGGGCCACCTGCAAAGCTTGCATGATCGCACAAGGGCCCGAATGGCCCGGACAAACCCGCATCAGACGGGGCGACAGGGTGGAGACGACGATCGTGGCAAGCGCCCCCGCCGGCCTGGCGGACACCTTTCCCAAGCTGCTGACGCGCAATGCGCATGAGCGCGGTTCGCGCGTCGCGTTCCGGCACAAGGACCTCGGCATCTGGCAGTCCTGGAACTGGGCCGAGGTCGCCGAGCAGGTCCGCGCCTATGCCAGGGGACTCGAGGGTCTCGGCCTGAAGCGCGGCGACAAGGTCGCCATCGTCGGCTACAACCGGCCGCGCCTGTACTGGTCGATGGCAGCCGCGCAATGGCTCGGCGCGATCCCGGTCCCGGTCTATGCCGACAGCGTCGCCGACGAGATGGCCTATGTGCTCGACCATGCCGGCGCCGTCTTCGCCTGCGTGCAGGACCAGGAGCAGGTCGACAAGATCCTCTCCGTCACTGACCGCCTGCCGAACCTGCGCCACATGCTCTATGACGAGCCGCGCGGCCTGCGCGACTACGACCACGCCAAGCTGCACGATATCAGTGCCGTGATCGAAGCCGGCCGGGCCGCGCTCAAGGCCGATCCGGCCGCCGGCGCGGCGCTCGATGCCGAGATGGAGCAGGGCGCGGGCTCCGACCTTGCCATCATCCTCTACACCTCGGGCACCACCGGGCGGCCCAAGGGCGTGATGCTCAGCCACTACAACGTCATCACCGCCGCCGAGATCGGCTGTGCCTTCGACGGGCTGAACGAGAGCGACGAGATCATCGCTTATCTGCCGATCGCCTGGGTCGGCGACCACGTCTTCTCCTATGCCCAGGCGATCATCGCCGGCTTCTGCGTCAACTGCCCGGAAGGGCCCGAGACCGTCATCGACGACCGCCGCGAGATCGGCACCACCTACGCCTTCGCGCCGCCGCGCGTCTTCGAGACTATGCTGACCATCACCATGGTGCGCATGGAGGATGCCGGCCCGCTGATGCGGAAGGTCTTCCACTATTTCCTCGGCGTGGCGAAGAAATACGGCGAGAAGATTCTCAATGGCGAGCCGGTGCCGCCTGGCGGGCGCCTGCTCTACAAGCTCGGCGATATCCTGATCTACGCGCCCCTGCGCAACCGCTTCGGCCTCACCAACATCAAGGTCGGCTACACCGCCGGCGAGGCGATCGGCCCCGAGCTGTTCCGCTTCTACCGCTCGATCGGCGTCAACCTGAAGCAGCTCTACGGCCAGACCGAAGCCGGCGTCTACATCACCATGCAGCCTGACGGTGAGATCAAGGCCGACACGGTCGGCCGGCCGGCACCGCAGGTCGAGATCCGCATCGACGACAATGGCGAAGTTCTCTACCGCTCGCCCTCAATCTTCCGCGGCTACTACAAGGACGAGGAGAAGACCGCCGAGACGATGACCGCCGACGGCTATGTCCGCTCCGGCGATGCCGGCTTCTTCGACGAGAGCGGCCACCTCAAGATCATCGACCGCGCCAAGGATGTCGGGAAGCTCAATTCAGGTGAGCTGTTCCCGCCGAAATACATCGAGAACAAGCTCAAGTTCTACCCGAACATCAAGGAGGTCGTCGCCTTCGGCCAGGGCCACGACTACGCGACCGTGGCGCTCAACATCGACCTCACCGCCGTCGGCAACTGGGCCGAGCGCAACAATGTCGTCTACGCCTCCTATCAGGAGCTCGCCGGCCACCCGCTCGTCTACGACATGATGGCCAAGCACGTCGACGAGGTGAACCGCTCGCTCGCCGCCGAGCCGATGATGGGCGGCGCCCAGATCAAGCGCTTCCTGATCCTGCACAAGGAGCTCGACGCCGACGATGGCGAGCTGACCCGCACCCAGAAGGTCCGCCGCGGCTTCATCGCCGAGCGCTATGCCCCGCTCGTCGACGCCCTCTACAACGGCGCGACCGAGGCCGACATCTCGACCGAGGTGACCTTCGAGGACGGCCGCAAGGGCGCGATCTCGGCCAGGATCAAGATCCGCGACGCGAAGACCTACCCGGCCACGGCGCCGGCCAGCGCCATCACGGCGAAGGAGGCGGCATGACCGCGCATCCGATGAACCTCACCGGCGAGCCTGTCACCGGCAAGGGCGAGGTCCTGCTCTCGGTCGAGAACGTCTCCCTGCGCTTCGGCGGCGTGAAGGCGATCACCGACGTCTCCTTCGACATCCGCAAGGGCGAGGTCCGCGCCATCATCGGCCCCAACGGCGCCGGCAAGACCTCGATGCTGAACTGCATCAACGGCTTCTACCATCCGCAGGAAGGCCGCATCACCTATAAGGGCGTCCGCCGCACCAAGGTCCGCCCGCATCAGGCGGCGGCAGCCGGCATCGCCCGCACCTTCCAGAACGTCGCGCTGTTCAAGGGCATGTCGACGCTCGACAACATCATGACCGGGCGCACGCTGAAGATGCGCGGCAACCTGTTCTGGCAGCTGCTGCGCCACGGCCCGGCGATGAACGAGGAGATCGAGCACCGCAAGGTGGTCGAGGACATCATCGACTTCCTGCAGATCGAGCACATCCGCAAGCTGCCGGTCGGCAAGCTGCCCTATGGGCTGCAGAAGCGCGTCGAGCTCGGCCGGGCGCTCGCCATGGAGCCGGAGCTGCTGCTGCTCGACGAGCCGATGGCCGGCATGAACCTCGAGGAGAAGGAGGACATGTGCCGCTTCATCCTCGACGTGAACAACCAGTTCGGCACGACCATCGCTTTGATCGAGCACGATATGGGCGTGGTCATGGACCTCTCCGACCGTGTCGTCGTGCTCGAATACGGCCGCAAGATCGCCGATGGCACGCCCGACGAGGTCAAGGCCAACCAGAAGGTGATCGACGCCTATCTCGGGGTTGCCCACTGATGAACAGCATCTCCCTCATCCACAGCCCTCATCCTGAGGAGCCATTCCGCAAGGAATGGCGTCTCGAAGGATGGTCCGGGAGGCTCCCGAACCATCTGGAGCATCCTTTGAGACGCCGCTTTGCGGCTCCTCAGGATGAGGGCTCATTTGTTTTGCCCGCAGGACGGAGCGCCCGCCCATGAGCGACGTCGCCGCGCAGCCCGCGCCCAGTCTCCTCGCCAATGGCTGGATCAAGGCCGGCCTGATCGTCGCTGCCGTGATCGCCGCTGCGATCATCGGCGCCCAGCTCGATCCGTCGGGCACGATCCACAAGATCTTCGTCGACCCGTTCCAGCAGATGGCGCAGGCGCCCGACCTGCTCGCCCAGACGGTCTGGGAAGGCCTGGTCTCGGGCGTGCTCTACGCCCTGATCGCGCTCGGCTTCGTGCTGATCTTCAAGGCCTCGGGCGTGTTCAACTTCGCCCAGGGCATCATGGTGGTGTTCGCGGCGCTGACCCTGGTCGGCCTGCACGAGAAGGGCGTTCCGGCCTTCCTCGCCGTCATCCTGACGCTCGGCGTGATGTTCGTGCTCGCCGTCACCATCGAGCGCGTGGTGCTGCGCCCGCTGGTCAACCAGCCCGACATCATCCTGTTCATGGCGACCTTCGGGATCACCTATTTCCTGATCGGCTTCGGCGAATCCGTCTTCGGCGGCAGCCCCAAGCAGATGATCACCAGCGAGCTCTATCTGCCGAAGGGGGCCTTCGACGCCAAGATCCTCGGCGGCATCGTCTCCTTCCAGAAGATCGACATCGCCGCGGCGATCATCGCCTCGCTGATGATCGCCGCGCTCGCCGTCTTCTTCCAGTACACCCGCATCGGCCGGGCGCTGCGGGCCGTCGCCGACAGCCACAAGGCGGCGCTCTCGGTCGGCATCTCGCTCAACCAGATCTGGGTGATCGTCTGGTTCACCGCCGGCATCGTCGCGCTGATCACCGGCATCATGTGGGGCGCGCGCTCCGACGTCTCCTTCGCGCTCGAGATCGTGGCGCTGAAGGCGCTGCCGGTGCTGATCCTCGGCGGCTTCACCTCGATCCCGGGCGCCATCGTCGGCGGGCTGATCATCGGCATCGGCGAGAAGCTCGGCGAGTTCTACTGGGGCCCGCTGATCGGCGGCGGCATCGAGAGCTGGCTCGCCTATTTCATCGCGCTGGGCTTCCTGCTGTTCCGGCCGCAGGGCCTGTTCGGCGACAAGATCATCGAGAGGATCTGATGATCGGCCTCATGAACCTCGCCGTCTTTCCGGGGCGCTGCGCAGCAGCGAGCCCGGAACCCATAACCGCAGGTAACGCCGGCAAAGGCGCGACCTCTTCGCAAGCGACAATGTTCATGGATTCCGGGCTCGGCGCTTCGCGCCACCCCGGAATGACGAGGTGAGCCCGTGTTCTACCGCGAAGCCGGCCAATACAAATCCACCTACGCCGCCGACACGGCCGTGTTCCCG
>JAKFDB010000097.1:0-23415 GCA_036676315.1 Bradyrhizobiaceae bacterium | reverse complement strand
GATCCTCGACCTGCTCGGCATCGCCCAGGCCTCGCTCGCCGATCCCAACTGGGTCGGCATGAGCATGGAAGCCTATGTCTTCTCCGGCGGCATCTACTGGCTGATCTGCTTTGCGCTGTCGCGTTGGAGCCGGAGTTTGGAGACGAAGCGCGGGCGGTGACGCCATCGCGCGCGACGCGAACCGACGAGAGGCGACTCTCCTCCGGAGGCAGAGAAATCGATTCCGAATCTGGACGGAAGTGATTGGAGTTCCATCCGAAAACATTCCGCAAGTGCTACTGTTCTTCCGTGGTTGCCACACCGTCATTCCGGACAAGCGGTGAAGCCGCGCCGCTCCGGAATCCATCGAAGGGCGTCGCACGCCGCGACGGATTCCGGCGCTCCGCGGAGTTTATCCTTGGGCCGACCGAAGGTCGGATCCGAAGGCTACGGCCGGAATGACGATCCGTTTCCGAGAAAACTCCAACTAGCGACGTCGCGCCTTCACCTGTCCTGCGGCGGCACGGAACGCAGGCGCTCGGTCAACTCACGACGCTGCGCTTCCGTCCATTGCGAGTGCTTGCGAGTGGTCGAGGCCGGGCGATTGGCGAGGCCGAGCCCGATGCCGCGCAGATCGTTGACCGGGCGGACCGGGCGCTGGACGAAACCGCCGCCGCAGCTCGGGCAGACATTCTCCAGCACCCGCTCGGCGCAGTCGGCACAATAGGTGCATTCATAGCTGCAGATCCGCGCCTCCAGCGAAGCCGGCGGCAGGTCGCGGTCGCAGAGTTCGCAGTTCGGGCGCAGTTCCAGCATCGTCTTTCTCCGTCGAGCCCGGCCCGTGACGGGGACGGCGCGTCCGATTGAAACGAAAGCCGTCATCCCGGACAAGCGGCGCAGCCGCGCTGATCCGGGATCCATGCCTGAGCCTTTCCGATTGAGGCTGAGGCATGGATCCCGGGTCTCCCTCCGGTCGCCCGGGATGACCGCTCAAAGGGGACGACCAATGCGACTCAGCTCCGCCCCAGTTCGACCGGCACCGAGAACGACCGCTTCACCTGTCCGAGCGCAAAACTCGACTCGATCGAGGCGACATTGTCGAGCCGGGTCAGCTTGTCCTTCAGGAAGCGCTCATAGGCGGCAAGATCGCTGACGATGATGCGCAGCAGATAGTCGCGCTGGCCGGTCATCAGATAGCAGTCGGCGACCTCGGGCCAGCGCTGCACGGCGGCGCCGAAACGATCGAGCTCCTCCTCGCGCTGGCGCTCCAGCTTGATCGAGGCGAAGACCGAGACCGGCAGGCCGAGCTTTTCCTGGTCGATCACCGCGACATAGCCCTTGATCACCCCGGCTTCTTCCAGAAGCCGGACCCTGCGGGCGCAGGGGCTCGGCGAGAGGCCGACCTGCGCCGCAAGATCCTGGATGCTCATGCGCCCATCGGCCTGCAGGGCCTGGACGATGCGGCGGTCGATATCGTCGAGTTTTGGATTTGGCATGAACATTCGCTCCTTGGCCGCAGATTAGCGGAAACCGCCAACTCCGGAAGCCACCAAGGCTGTCTTTAGCTGCTTTCACCAGCGCGAATGTGCATGATACGCCAATCCAAGGAGCGCGCCCGATGTCCGACCCACGCCTGCCCGTTCTCGCCGAGCTGGAAAAGAAGATCCTCTGGCTCGCTTCGTGGACGATCCACAACGCCAACCATCTGCGCGACAATGGCGACGGCATGAAGGTCGGCGGCCACCAGGCTTCCTCGGCCTCCCTCGCCACCATCATGACCGCGCTCTACATGGCGGCGCTGAAGCCGCAGGACCGGGTCGCGGTGAAGCCGCACGCCTCGCCGATCTTCCACGCCATCAACTACCTGATGGGGCTGCAGACGCGCGAGAAGCTCGAGAATTTTCGCGGCTACAAGGGCGCGCAGAGCTACCCCTCGCGCACCAAGGACATCGACGACGTCGATTTCTCGACCGGCTCGGTCGGCCTCGGCGTGGCGCAGACGCTGTTCTCCTCGCTGACCCAGGATTATGTCCGGGCGCATGGCTGGGGCACGGACCGGCCCGAGGGCCGCATGGTCTCGCTGATCGGCGATGCCGAGCTCGACGAGGGCAACATCTTCGAGGCCCTGATGGAGGGCTGGAAGCACGGCGTCCGCAACACCTGGTGGGTGATCGACTATAACCGCCAGTCGCTCGACGCGGTGATCCGCGAAGGCCTCTACGACCGCTTCGAGACGATGTTCCGCAATTTCGGCTGGGATGTCGTGACGCTGAAATACGGCTCGCTGCAGCAGGCCGCCTTCAAGGAGAAGGGCGGCGAGCGGCTGAAGGCCTGGATCGATTCCTGCCCGAACCAGCTCTATTCGGCCCTGACCTTCCAGGGCGGCGCCGCCTGGCGCAAGCGCCTGATGGACGATCTCGGCGATCAGGGGCCGGTGACCAGGCTGATCGAGAAGCGCTCCGACGCCGAGCTCTCGAAGCTGATGTGCAATCTCGGCGGGCACGATTTGCCCTCGATCCTCGAAGCCTTCGAGTCGATCGACCATGACCGGCCGGTCTGCTTCCTCGCCTACACCGTCAAGGGCTTCGGCCTGCCGCTGGCCGGGCACAAGGACAACCATGCCGGGCTGATGACCAAGGAGCAGATGGAAGGCTTCAAGCAGGCCAACAAGGTCCGCCCCGGCCATGAATGGGACCTGTTCGAGGGCCTCGGCCTGCCGGAAAGCGAGATCCGCACCTTCCTCGGCAAGGTGCCCTTCTTCGCCGAAGGTCGCCGCCGGTTCTCCGCCCCTACCCTGCCCGTCCCGGAGACGCTGGATGCCGGCATCCAGCCGGTGATGTCGACGCAGATGGGCTTCGGCAAGGTGCTGGACGATCTGGCGAAGCGCGGCGGGCCTTTGGCCGACCGCATCGTCACCACGGCGCCCGACGTCACGGTCTCGACCAATCTCGGGCCGTGGGTCAACCGGCGCGGCCTGTTCGCGCGTGCCTCGATGGCCGACACCTTCAAGGACGAGCGCATCCCCTCGATGCAGAAATGGGAGTTCTCTCCCAAGGGCCAGCATATCGAGCTCGGCATCGCCGAGATGAACCTGTTCATCAACCTCTCGGCCCTCGGCCTGTCGCATTCGATCTTCGGCGAGCGGCTGATCCCGATCGGCACGCTCTACGACCCGTTCATCTCGCGTGGCCTCGATGCGCTGAACTATGCCTGCTACCAGGACGCCCGCTTCATGGTGGTGGCGACGCCGTCCGGCGTCACGCTGGCGCCCGAGGGCGGCGCGCACCAGTCGATCGCGACACCCTTGATCGGCATGAGCCAGGACGGGCTCTGCGCCTTCGAGCCGGCTTTCGTCGACGAGCTTTCCGTGATGATGCGCTGGTCGTTCGAGTACCTGCAGAAGGATGGCGAGGGCGACCCGGACGAGCGCACCTGGCTGCGCGACGAGACCGGCGGCTCGGTTTATCTGCGCCTCTCCACCCGCCAGGTCGAGCAGCCGAAGCGGGCGATGACGGCCGAACTCGAGCGCGACATCATCGACGGCGCCTATTGGCTGAGGAAGCCCGGCCCGAACGCCTCCGTGGTGATCGCCTATACCGGCGCCGTCGCGCCCGAGGCGATCGAGGCCGTCGGCCTGCTCGGCGAGGACCGGCGCGATGTCGGCCTGCTCGCGATCACCTCGGCCGACCGGCTCAATGCCGGCTGGCAGGCGGCGGAGCGGGCGCGCCAGCGCGGCAACCAGCGCGCCACCAGCCATGTCGAGCGCCTGCTCGGCGAGCTCTCGCGCGATTGCGGCATCGTCTCGGTGCTGGATGGCCATCCGGCGACGCTCGCCTGGCTCGGCAGCGTTCATGGCCACAAGCAGAAGGCGCTCGGCGTCGAGCATTTCGGCCAGACCGGTACGGTCGCCGACCTCTACCGCCATTTCGGCATCGACGCGAACGCGATCGTTCACGCGGCGCAGTCTGCGGCTCCCGGCCGGCCGGTCAGGTACCTGAAGGCGCTGCCTTAGACGCGACGTAGAACCGGAAAGCGCGGGATCCCCTCTCCTGGAAGGAGAGGGGTAGGGGTGAGGTGTTCGGACTGGAAACGTTGGCCTGAACCCGGCCGCGCGGTCAGCGCTCGCGGAGCTGGTCACAGGGCCTACCCCTCACCCTGCCCTCTCCCTCCGGGAGAGGGTTCCCCGCGCCCTATCCCAGCCGCTTGACCTTCACCCCCGCCAGCAGCCAGCCGCCGAGCAGGAAGAAAGCGATCAGCACGGCCAGCCCCGCGCGCTGACTGGCGAAGACAGTTGTCGCCAGCGCGACCAGGGTCGGCCCCATGAAGGAGGTGACCTTTCCGGAAAGCGCGAACAGGCCGAAGAATTCGCCGATCCGCGCCGGCGGGGCGATGCGGGCGAGCAGGCTGCGCGAGGAGGCTTGCAGGGGCCCGGCGACGAGGCCGATCAAAAGGCCGAGCGCGAGATAGACCTTCTCCGGCAGCGAGGCGAAAAGCCCGTCGCCGGGGGCTGCCGGCGTGGCCTCGATGACGAAGCCGACATGACCGGGGCCGAGCGACAGAATCCCGATACAGGCGAAGAGCAGGCTGGCGATGGCGCCGAGGATCACCGGCTTGCCGCCGACGGCATCGTCGAGCTTGCCACCAAGCCAGGCGCCGAGCGTGCCGGTGATGGTCAAAAGGATGCCGAAGACGCCGAGCTCGATCGTCTGCCAGCCGAACACCCCTGCACCGTAGATGCCGCCGAAGGCGAAGAGCGCGACGAGCCCGTCCTGGTAGATCATGTTGGCGATGAGGAAGCGGCCGAGCCCGGGCAGGCTGGGCAACTCCGCGAGGGTCGCCTTCAGCCGCGCGACGCCGCCACCCGCGGCCTGCCGGAAGGATATGCCGGTGCGCGGCGAATCCGGGGTCAGCAGGAACATCGGCGTGACGAAGATCACGAACCAGAGCGCCGTCAGCGGTCCGGAGAAGCGGTCGCCCTCGCGGGCCGCGGCATCGAGCCCGAACAGCGGCGAGAGGCCGGCGAGCGTCTTGCCGGTAAGCGGATCGGCCGCGAGCAGGCCGAGCGTCAGCGCCAGCGAGAGCAACCCGCCGAGATAGCCGACCGCCCAGCCAGTGCCGGAGAGCCGTCCCAGCCGCTCCGGCGGCACCAGCCGCGTCATCATCGCATTGTTGAAGATGGAGGCGAACTCAGCGCCGATCGTCGCGAGAACGAAGCCTGCGAGCGCGATCGGCACCGCTGCCGGCGAGCCCGGCCTGGCAAACCAGAGCAGGCCGGAGCCGATGACCAGCAACGCCCCGAAGGTGGCGATCCAGGGCTTTCGCGGCCCGGTGCGGTCGGCGATGCCGCCGAGCAGCGGCGAGAGCAAGGCGATGCACAGGCCGGCAAAGCCGGTCGCATAGCCCCAGAGCGCCTGGCCCTGCGCCGGGTCGGAGGCGAGCGCCGCGGCGAAGAATGGCGCAAAGACGAAGGTGGTGACGAGCGTGAAGAAGGGCTGCGTCGCCCAGTCGAAGAAGATCCAGGCGACGACCGAGCGCCGCGGCGGATAGGAGACAGGGGCGGTGTCCATACTGCTGGGCTGGGTCATCGCCACCATCTGATTTGCAGCCTTGCTACAGCGGGAAACAAGTGCCGGTCATCCCGGGCGACTGCAGGGAGACCCGGAATCCATGCCGGAGCGGTTCAGGCATGGATTCCGGCTCTCCGCTTCGCTACGGCCGGGGTGACCGAAAAACGGGATGGCAGGGAAGTCACTGCAGCGTCGTGTCCGGGTCTGAGCCACCGCGCGCGAGCTCAATCTCGGTGATCGCGACCAGCACCTCGGCCCGGCTCCGGAGATCAGGAGCCTCGAGCAGCGCCTGTTTTTCACGTGGCCCGAACGGGCACATCATCGAAAGCGCGTTGACCAGCGCCTCGTTCGGCGCCTCGTTGACGCCCTTCCAGTCGATCTTGAGCTCGTTCGCCTTGGCGAAGCTGCGCAGCGCCTTGAGCAGGCTCGCACGGTCGACAGCCTCCTCGCCGGCCCGGGCCTGGAAATCGACCTCGAAATCGCCAAAGGAAACCCTGGCCTGGCGATAGGCCGTGCTGACCGACAGCTCCTCGATCAGCCGGAAGCGGGCGACGCCGGTCAGGGTCAGGATATAGCGGTCATCGCCGGTCTCGGCGAACTGGGTGATGCGACCGAGGCAGCCGACCTGCAGCAGCGCCGGAGTCGGCGACTGCCGGCCGCTTTCCGGCTCCGGCTGGATCAGCCCGATGACGCGATGCGTGCGGATCGCGTCGTCGACCATGGCGAGGTAGCGCGGCTCGAAGATATTGAGCGGCATCTGCCCACGCGGCAGCAGCAGGGCGCCGCTGAGCGGAAACAGCGGGATCACCGCCGGGCAATCCTCAGGCCCGTGATAAACCGCGTTCATGCCCATCGGCATCTGCCCATCTGCGCGTCGCCCTCTTGTTTCAGTCTAAGCGAAGAGCGCCGTCGACAGCTTGCGCCGCCCCGCGACGCTGTGCTCGTCCATCGGCCCCCAGGCCTCGAAGAACTGCAGCAGCTGCTTGCGTGCGCCGTCCTCGTTCCATTTCCGGTCGGCCTTGATGATGGCGATGAGCTGGTCGACCGCCTCCTCGCGCCGGTCGCGGGCATTCAGCGCCAGCGCCAGGTCGAAGCGAGCCTGATAATCCTTCGGATTGGCCGCGACCTTGGCCTCGAGCTCGGCCGTATCGCCGAGGGAGGCCGCCTGTTCGGCAAGCTCGATCGCGGCGCGCAGCGCCGTCACGGCCTGGTCCTCGGCCTTGCCGACCGGCACCATGGCGAGGAAGCCCTTGGCGCCCTCGATGTCGCCTTCGTCGAAATGAAGCCGCGCCATGCCGGTGATCGCCGCGACATTTTCCGGCTCCAGCGCCAGAACCTCGGCATAGAGTTCGCTCGCGCCCCCGGCGTCGCCGGCTTCGAGCGCCTCGGCGGCCGCGGCGAGCATTTCTTCGACCGGCCCGGGCCCTACAGGCCCCACGAGCTTCTCGATGAACGCCTTGACCTGGCTCTCCGGCTGCGCGCCCATGAAGCCGTCGACCGGCTGGCCGCGCTGGAAGGCGATCACCGCCGGAATCGACTGGATGCCGAGCTGGCCGGGAATCGCCGGATGCTCGTCAATGTTCATCTTGACCAGCTTGACCTTGCCGCCGGCCTCGTTGACGGCCTTCTCGATCACCGGCGTCAACTGCTTGCACGGGCCGCACCAGGGCGCCCAGAAATCGACCAGCACCGGCTGGTTCATCGATTCAGCGATGACGTCCTGGCGGAAGCCTTGCGTCGTCGTGTCCTTGACCAACCCGGGGGCTGGAGCTGCTTCGCCATTGACCAGCATGGGTCGTCCTTCATCTCGTCAACAAGCCGGGCCCTGCGCAGGCAGGGCCGCAGCCCCGCCTTCTAGCGCGCTTTCCATCCGACCGGAATCGGTTGAACGAAAAGAATTCGCGCCAACTCAGCGAGTTGGAGCCATTCCGATCGCAAAAGTGCAACCCACCTTTGCCGAACAGGCTCCAGGTCATTACCCGGACATCTGAAACCGCCGGGCATGCTTGCCCGATCGGCGCCCCATAGATGGGGAGCTTCTGCCCTTCTGTCCATCGCCCCGGCGCATCTCGTCGCATGGGAGGGCCTGCCTTTCGGCATCAGGGCTCCGGCGGCGCCGGCAGGTCGAAGATCAGCGGCTCGTGGCCGGTCGAGCGCAGGAAGGCCAGCATGTCGTCCCTTGCGATGCCGAGGGTGGCGGTGTTGACCAGCGGATGGAAGTTCATCGGCTCGCCGGTCATCAGGCCGGCGTCGAGGACCATCGTCACCTCTCCGGCGCGGTCATTGATCACGGCGAAGGCCGTGACGGAGCCGGGCGTGACGCCGAGCTTCTCGAGCAGCAGCTCTGCCGAGCCGAAGGACAACCGGCCGCTGGCGCCGAGCGTCTCGTGCAGCCGCTTCAGGTCGATGCGGGTGCTCTCCAGCGCCGACACCAGGAAGAGCCGGCCCTTCTTGTCCTTGAGGAACAGATTCTTAGTGTGATGCCCCGAGACGGCGCCGCGCAATTCCTTCGATTCGGCGACGGTGAAGACCGCCTCATGGTCGATGCGAGAGGTCGTGATGCCGAGCTGGTCCAGCGTGGCGACGAGATCCTGAGGCGAGAGCGGAGCGGTCATCGGAGCCCTGAAAATGCGAAAATGGCGGGAAATGCCTAGCCGCACGCCCCTGCACCGGCAAGCCCGCAGGCCGTGCCGCCGGGGCGCCTGAAGGCGGCTTGTGAATTTCCTGCAACAAGGCTCTTGCGCTCCGTCCGGCGATGGGCAATAAGCCGGCCACGCGCTGCGGCGCGGCTGTCCGGATGCGGGTGTAGCTCAGGGGTAGAGCACAACCTTGCCAAGGTTGGGGTCGTGGGTTCGAATCCCATCGCCCGCTCCAGACAACTCTCAGATGAAGAGAAGCTTACAAGCGTCGGGTTCCCCGGCGCTTTTTGCTTTTCTCGTCTGGAGCATTCAGCGTTATTTCCAAGGACCTCAGAAAGCCCGTGGTTACATCGCGGTTACAAGTAGCTTCGATGCCCTACCGCTGACGCTCATCGTTTGAAGCAGTTCTCCCGGTGCCACTGCAGGAAATGCGGATGTGGGCGCTCGTGGACCTTGAGTGGCGGTAGTGCTCGACCTGTCCTGTCATTGAACGCGAAGTCCGACCAACCATCAGTCGGCAGCGCGCCAACAGCTGACGTCAGCGCACTGCCGCGAAACGGACATTCCTGGCTCTTGCGGGGATCAGGGTCTCAGGTCGTGATATGCGGGCTTATGGTTGCACGCCTTACCCTCGTTGAAATCGCTATCCGTCAGCAGGAGATCAAGAAGAGCCGCTTCACTGCGGTCGCTGGTCCCATCGCAGATGAAGCGGCAGCGAAAGACTTCATTGCGGCACAGTCGGACCCGGCAGCCAATCACAATTGCTGGGCATGGCGCTTGGGGCAGAGGTACCGCTTTAGCGACGATGGCGAGCCCAGCGGGACCGCCGGCAAGCCGATTCTCGCCGCAATCGACGGGCAAGGCCTCGATGGCGTCGTTGTTGTCGTGACACGCTGGTTCGGTGGCATCCTTCTGGGTAGCGGCGGTCTGATCCGTGCCTATGGCGGAACGGCGGCCCTATGCTTGCGCGAGGCTGAAAAGAAAGCGCTTGTCGAGAGCATCTCCGGGACGGTCACATGCGGGTTCAGTGATTTGGCACTGGTCCAGGCACGTTTGGGCGCGCTTTCGGGCGTGCAGGTGGGTGTCCAGGCTTTCACGGAGGGCGGCGCGATCCTGTCGGTATTGGCGCCGAAGTCGGAAGCAAGTGGCGTGGAGCGACTGCTAAAGGATCTGACCAGCGGACGGTCAGTGATCGGATGGAGCCGATGAGCACAGCATACCAGCGGCTGGCGGCGAACTCGCGCCAACAGCCGACATTGGCTCGGCGTCCCAATCCGGACATTCCAAAGCAAGGCGCTTCATACCGGTCTCGACCCGCGGCTGACTTTCACGGGATGGCTGTTGCGGAGCAAATGTCGAGCATCGAGTCAGGAATCCGGCGAGCCTGCGCTGAGTGGAGCCGTTCAGTTCCGTCTGGCGCAGCTCGTGACGAAGGCGCGACCATGGACCAGCCTTCGGGCCGCTGACGCTAACGCATGGTCGACCTGGCTTCGAGGCAATCACGTCAATTTCAGACCAGGGGATTTCGTTGGCGAGCGACCGTCGCCAGGTGCGGCACGAACATGTGCTATGGATTTCCCCGGTGCATCGAAGTGCAAGTCGAGTGATAAGCGACGTGCGCGATCAGGCTATGCGGCGCGGATTCGGGAGCGATCTGCGATGAACAACGCGAGAACTGAGTCCTTTGGATTCGCGCCCGCGCATGACGCGCCAATCCCCTATCTGCAACGTGTTCGCAGCTACTATCAGGCGCTAGGCTATGGGACGCCTTATGAATGGGCGCACTATGCGGCGGTGCCGTTCCAGCCGCTGCGCAAGCCACTCGCACGGTGTCGGGTCGCGCTCGTCACCACGGCAGCGCCCTATCAACCCGACAAGGGAGATCAGGGCCCAGGCGCCGCCTACAATGCAGCCGCCAAGTTCTATTCCGTCTATTCCGGCGATACGGCGAAGGAGCATGATCTGCGGATTTCCCACGTCGCCATCGACCGCTTACATACGACGGCCGACGATCTTGCGGCCTATTTTCCGCTGGCCGCGCTGCGGAATGCGAAAACTGACGGCCGGATAGGATCGATTGCTTCGCGGTTCCATGGCCTGCCGACCAATCGCAGCCATCGCGTGACGCTCGACACCGACGGCCCGGAAATCGTCGCCCGCTGCAAGGCGGATGCGGTTGATGCAGCGATCCTCGTGCCGAACTGTCCGATCTGCCACCAGAGCGTGAGCTTGGCCGCACGTATGCTGGAAATGAACGGTATCGCGACCGTCGTCATGGGCTGCGCAAAGGACATCGTCGAGTATGTCGGGGTGCCACGCCTGCTCTTCTCCGATTTTCCTCTCGGAAATGCCGCGGGCCGGCCGAACGATCCTGCCTCGCAGACGCAAACGCTGGACCTGACGCTTGCCACGCTGGAATGCGCGCCCGCTCCGCGAACGACGGTCCAATCACCGCTGGCGTGGCGCGCCGATCCGGATTGGAAGCTGGACTATTGCAACATCGATCGCCTATCGCCCGAAGAGATTCGTCGACGCCGCACCGAATTCGATATTCAGAAAGAAACAGCGAGAGCGTTGCGCGAAAATGGTCTTGGATGACGTCGGATTGCGATTTCACTTCCAGCAATGATCTTTGAGAGAAGCGCTGGGTGGGAATACCGGGCGATCGCCTCTCCCCCATTCGGGCATGCCGGCGCGGCGCAGCGCATGATTTGACCGTACGACATGGTCGCCATTGCGCAAAGGCCCGAGCCGCGCTCCCTCCACTGCGAGCCGGATTGCAGGGGGCGTCAGCGGCGGGCCTGCCGATGCGGCGAGGGGCGCGCATGGATTGGCAGCGATCCGATTTTGACACAGAATGCCCCCGCAGGGAGGCCTGCCATGGCCCCGTCCACCCAGCAAGTTCGCCGCTGGTTCGGTCGACGAAGCGCGGTTTTGTCATGGACCGGTGATCGGTGCGCCCGAACCTGCTCCATCGCCGACCTTCGTCCCTATGGCGAGGGCATCACATGAGCGCGAGTGAGGTCCCCGGCATCCACGTCCGTGAGCCGCCGGCCGACGTGCGCGCTTACACGAGCCTGCACAGAAAATACGTCGGCATGTTCGTCGCTGTCGTCGGCGCTGCGCTCCTGATCGGCGGCGCACTGGAGATCTGGTTCGCCCATCGGGAGCGGCTGGCCTTCGCCGGACTGGCGCCCGACGAGGTCGACGCAGCGCTTTATCGCTCGATGTGGCGTTGGGGACTGCTGATGCTGGCGGCGCTCGCTCTCGCCGCTCTCGCCGGCACCCGGCTGGCGCGCAAGGTAACCATGCCGGTCCAGGCACTACGGGCGGGCGTTGCGCGCATTGGCGCCGGCGAGCTCGATCAGCGCATCGATATCAGGGCGGGCGGCGAACTCGAAGCGCTGGCCAACGCGTTCAACGGTATGGCAGGGCGGCTGCGCGAGGCGCGCTCCGATCTCGAGCGGGAAACCGGGCAGCGGGCGCGCGACCTGACGGAATCGCTAGAGCAACAGAGCGTGACGGCCGACGTGCTGAAGGCCATCAGCCGGTCCGCCTTCGATCTCCAGGCCGTTCTCGATACGCTGGCCGAATCCGCCGCCCGTCTGTGCACGGCCGACCAGGCGGTCCTGACGCGGCTGCGCGGCGACACGCATTACATGGACGCGACTTTCGGCCTGAGCGACGAGTTCCGCGCGTATCTGGAGCAGAACCCTTACCCCGAGGGCCGCGGAACGGTGACGGGGCGGGCGATCGCCGACGGCTGCCCTGTGCAGATCCTCGATGTGCTCGCCGACCCCGAATACACGATGCTCGCGGGCCAGAAACTCGGAGGCTGGCGCTCTGCGCTCGGCGTGCCGCTGATCTCGGAAGGCAGGCCCATCGGCGCCCTGGCGTTGCTGCGTCGCGATGTGCGGCCCTACACGGAGAAACAGGTGAGACTGGTCGAGACCTTCGCCGACCAGGCCGTCATCGCCATCGAGAATGCGCGCCTCTTCGACGAAGTCCAGGCAAGAACGAAAGAGCTTGCGGAAGCCTTGCAGCAACAGGTCGCAACCGGCGGCATCCTGCGCGTCATCGCGTCCTCCCCCACGGATATCGCCCCCGTTTTGAAGGCCGTCGCCCGGAGCGCCTCCGAACTGTGCGGGGCCTATGATGCAATTGTCCTGCTGCGCGAGGGGGACGATCTCGTTTTCAGCGCGCATCACGGGCCAATTCCCGTCAGCCTCGAAAAGTGGTCGCTCAACCGACATTGGACCGCCGGGCGGGCTGTGATCGACCGGACGCCAGTGCATGCGCACGATCTGATCGCCGAGGCCGCGGAGTTCCCGGATGGCCACGAAATGGCCTGCCGCATGGGGCATCGGACAACGCTTTCGGTGCCCCTGCTGCGTGAGGGCGAGGCCATCGGCGCACTCGTCACACGCCGCACCGAGGTGCTTCCATTCACGCCTAAGCAGATCGTGCTCCTCCAGACTTTCGCCGACCAGGCTGTCATCGCCATCGAGAATGTGCGGCTGTTCGATGAAGTGCAGGCGCGAACGCGCGAACTGACCGAGGCGTTGAATTATCAGACAGCGACCTCTGATGTCCTCCAGGTCATCAGCCGTTCGGCCTTCGACCTTCAGTCCGTGCTCGACGTGTTGATCGCGTCGGCTTGCCAACTCTGTGGAGCGGAGCATGCCTTCCTGTTTCAGCGTAACGGCGACGTCTATCGGATCGCCGCCAATTTTGGATTTGCGGCCGAGTTCGTGGAGTGGATGAAAGCGCAGCAAATCTCTCCCGGCCGTGGAACGCTCGTGGGGCGGGTGGCGCTCGAAGGAAAGATCGTCCACATCCCCGATGCGACGGCTGATCCGGAATATACGTGGCACGAAGCGCTTGAAATCGGGAAGATGCGCACGATGCTCGGCGTGCCCCTCCTCAGGGACGGCAAGCCGATCGGGTCTTTGTCTCTCGTGAGACTTACCGTGAAGCCCTTTACGGACAGGCAGATCGAGCTGGTCAAGACCTTCGCTGATCAGGCCGTTATCGCCATCGAGAATGCGCGCCTCTTTGGTGAAGTCGAGGCGCGTACGCGCGAGTTGGCGCGATCGGTGGAGGAATTGCAGGCCCTGAGCGATGTCGGCCGCGCCATCACCTCGACGCTGGACGTCAAAAAGGTGCTGTCCACCATCGTTGCGCGAGCCGTCGACCTGTCCGGCGCGGATGCCGGCTCGATCTACAGATATCGCAAGTCGAGTCGGACCTTTCGTCTCGCCGAAGCCTGCAACATGAGCGACGACTTGGTAAACGCGTTGCGATCCATCCGGATCGACGCGGAGGGAACCGCCATGGGCGAGGCCGCGCAAACGCTGCAGCCTGTCATGGTCCCCGATCTCGCGCGTCGCGCGAGCTATCCGGTGCGCGATATAGCGCTCGCGGCCGGTCTTCACTCGGCGCTAATCGTGCCCCTGGCAGGTCCGGAGCGGACCTTGGGAGCGCTCGTGCTGCAGCGGCGCGTGACGGGCGAATTTCCGACTTCGGTGGTCAGGCTGATGCAGACCTTCGCCAACCAGTCAGTGCTGGCGCTCCAGAACGCCCGGCTTTTCGAGGAACTCGCCGACCGCGGCGAGCAACTCAGGCTCGCGAGCCAGCACAAGTCGCAATTCCTCGCCAATATGAGCCACGAATTGCGCACGCCGCTGAACGCCATTCTCGGCTATGCCGAACTGCTGATGGACGGCATCTATGGCGATCTGCCGGAGAAGCCGCATTCGGTGCTCGAACGTGTGCAGCAGAACGGGCAGCATCTCCTCAGCCTGATCAATGACGTTCTCGACCTGTCGAAGATCGAGGCAGGTGAACTGAAGCTGACGATAGACGACTACACGCTCCCGTCATTGGTGCAATCGGTCCTGACCGCAACGGATTCCCTCGCCCAAACCAAGGGCCTGGCGCTGAGCGCCAGCATCCCGGATGACCTGCCGATCGGCCGCGGCGACGCCCGGCGCTTGTCGCAGGTTCTGCTCAACCTGGTCGGCAACGCGATCAAGTTCACGGATGCCGGCGAAGTCGCGATTGCGGCATCTGCCCGGGATGGTCAGTTCCAGATCACTGTGCGCGACACTGGGCCGGGCATCAGCGCCGCCGATCAGGAGAAGATATTCGAGGAATTCCGACAGCTCGATAATTCAAGCACACGCGAGAAGGGGGGCAGCGGTCTCGGTCTCGCCATCGCCCAGCGTATCGTTGCAATGCACGGCGGCGAGATTTCCGTCACCTCTGTCCCCGGCGCAGGGGCAACCTTCCGGATCGGCATCCCGGTATGCGCGGTAGAGCAGGAGCACGCGTCATGAGCAAGCGGATCATGATCGTCGAAGACACTGCCGACAACCGGCAGATCATGCGCGACCTTCTCTCCGCCGCCGGCTACGAGCTTGTCGAAGCGGTCGATGGGGCGGCCGGCGTGGAGCTTGCTGCAACGGAACGCCCGGACCTCATTCTGATGGACATCCAGCTACCGATCATCGACGGCTATGAGGCGACGCGGCGTATCAAGGCGAACGCCGCGCTCGCCCATATCCCGATCATCGCCGTAACCTCATACGCCCTGAGCGGCGACGAGGCGAAAGCTCGCGCGGCAGGCTGTGACGGCTATGTCGCCAAACCATTCAGCCCACGGCAGTTGCTGGCGAAAGTGCGCGAATTTCTTCCCTAGCTCAGAATCCAGGGAGGCAATGTGGCTCAACAGCCGAAGATCCTCGTCGTCGACGACATGGCGGACAATGTCGACATCGTCCGGGCTCGCCTTGAGCATCTCGGATACGACGTAATCGTCGCCGGGAACGGTGAAGAGGCGTTGGAAAAGGTGCGGGCGGACCTGCCCGACCTCGTGCTTCTCGATGTGATGATGCCGAAGCTGGATGGCATTGAGGTCGTGAAGCGGCTCAAGGCCGACGCGACACTCCCCTTCATCCCCGTCCTGCTGCTGACGGCCCGGAACGACCCAAAGGATGTTATCGCAGGCCTGGACAGCGGCGCCGACGACTATCTGACGAAGCCCATCGACAACGCGGCACTGGCGGCGCGTGTGCGGGCGATGCTCAGGATCAAGGAGCTTCACCACCAGGTTCGGGATCAGGCCGACCGATTGGCGAAGCAGGCCTCCGAGCTGGCGGCCTGGACCGGTATGCTAGAGGAACGCGTCGCCGCGCAGCTCGCCGAATTGGAACGCGTCGGCCGGCTCAAGCGCTTCCTGGCGCCGCAGATCGCCGAGGTCGTCCTCTCGGACGGCGGCGGCAGTCTGCTTCACAGCCATCGGCGCGAGGTGGTCGTGCTGTTCTGCGACCTGCGCGGCTTCACCGCCTTCGCGGAGACGGCGGAACCGGAAGAGGTCATGGCCCTGCTTCGCGAATATCACGGCGTGCTCGGGCCGTTGGTGCGATTGCACGAGGGAACGCTCGACCATTTCGCCGGCGACGGCATCATGGTGTTCTTCAACGACCCCGTCCCATCCCCCGACGCTCCAGCGCAGGCGGTCAGGCTGGCCGACGCGATCCGCTGCGAGATCGGAGCGCTGACGGAGTCATGGGGCGAGCGCGGCTACACGCTCGGCGTTGGGATCGGCATATCCCAGGGCTTTGCGACACTGGGACAGATCGGCTTCGAGGAGCGCATGGACTACACCGCGATCGGGACGGTGGCCAACATCGCGGCCCGCCTGTGCGCCGATGCGAATAGTGGCGAGATCCTGCTCACGAGAAAGCTCGCGACGGCCGTTTCCGACATTGCCGAGGCCCGTGCCATCGGGTCGGTCGAGCTGAAGGGACTGGCGCGCCCGATCGAGGTTTGCCGCCTGGGCTCTCTCAGGACGGGATAATCCCGCACGAAGCCCGAGCTGCGCCGGCAAGGAAGCGACGCAAGCGCGTGTGGCTTGCCTTCGAGCCACCTGCAAGTCGCCGGCCGACCCACCCTCGCGCCATCAGCGGTCATCAGTCAGCTGCCTGAAACCGGACGCCTTGAACTTCGGCTAAGGGCCAACTATGCGCTCTCTCCCAGATCTGCGTGAGCGGCGACGCCCATGGCACTGCATGTCCGCAGCTTGGTGCCATAACGACGAACTACAGAGCGGGCGACCTTCATGACCCGCCCCCGGCCGCACTGGAGCTCTGACTGTCGACCACGTTTTGTCGGAACCACTCAGCAGCTAGACTACCGAGACCCGCACCGAGGGCGCTGCGGGCTATCACTGTTGATGCCGCCCCGCTTCTTTCCGGCCCGTTTCGGCGGCCGATTGGCGCCACTTCGAAATATTCCGCGCGCACCGGCGCAGCTAGTCGCCGCCGCTTCCCCGATTCAAACCATGCCGGGCAGGGCACGACATCGGGAGGCTGCCGCTCCATCGAAGCTCAGTCGTCAACACCAGCGCTTCGGCAGCCTGAAGGGCTCGGAGAGCGGCTGTGGCGGCGTCTCAACTCGTCGATACGCCGTAGTGGCCACTGCCGGTTGCAGATTCCGCGAGCGCGGCTACGCGCTGCGCCGCGTTAAAAAGGCGCCGGATCGAGCCGCGAACACTGAATGCCGGACCTTATCGCCAGAGCTGCGGAAGCGTCGCGTGCCGACAATGCATGATCGCTCGGCGCGACAGCGACCGGAGCTCAACGCAGGACCCGGCGCAGGCCGGCAAGCCGGTCGATGACGACCATCACGGCAATGGAGATCAGGATCAGGGAGCTGGCGAGCGCGGCGCCGACGGCGTCGTACTGGAACTTGATGTAGGAGAAGAGTTCCACCGGCAGCGGCGTCCAGCCCGGCGGCGCCAGGAAGACCGAGATCGGGAAATCGTTCCAGGACAGGACGAAGCAGAGCACCAGGCTGGAGATGAGGCCGGTCCGGATCACCGGCAAGGTGATCGAGAACAGGGTCCGGACCGGCCCTGCCCCGACATTGCGGGCGGCTTCCTCGAGCGACAGGTCGAAGTTCTGCATGCTTGCCGTCAGGATGCGGACGGCGAAGGGCAGGACGTGGATCGAGTGCCCGATGATCAGCGCCGGAATTCCTGAACCGAAGCCGAGCCTGGCGAAGAAGACGTAGAGCGCCAGGCTGAAGATCGTCGTCGGGATCAGCAGCGGCGACATGATCAAGAGGTTGATCAGCGCCTTGCCGCGGAAATCGTAGCGGACCATCGCCAGCACAACCATGAAGGCGAGCGCGTTGGCGATCAGCGTCGCCGCCACGCCCAGCCACAGGCTGACCCCCATCGCCCGCACGAAGGTGTCGGAGGTCCACGCCATGCGGAACCATTCGAGCGTGAAGCCGGAGGGCGGCAGGATGAATTCCTGCGGGTTCACCGAGACCAGGACCGTGATCAGGATCGGGAAGAACAGGAAGGCCATCGCCAGGTAGGTGACCAGGCGCAGCGCCAGCGTACCCATATCGAGGCGCATCATCGTTTAGTTTCCAGCCGGTTGAGGATCAGCTTGCCGAACAGGAAGGCCATGCCGGTCAGGATCGTCGCGTTTGCCAGGATCATGACGACCGAGAGGCTCGACGCGAAGGGAAGGTCGTTGTTCAGGAGTGCCTCGCGGTAGATGACGAGGCCGATCATCTGTGTGTCGTTGGCGCCGACCATCAGCGGCACCGCGAAGGCCGAGAAGTTCAGGGTGAAGACGATCACCAGCCCTGCGTAGAGCCCAGGCAGCGTCAACGGGAAGGTGATGGCCCAGAAGGCGCGCCAGCGATTGGCACCGACATTGCGGGCCGCCTCGACGAAGGAAGGGTTGATGCGCTCGATCGAGTCCAGCAGCGAGAGGACGATGTAGGGCATGCCGATATAGACCAAGAGGATGATCACGCCCTTGAGGTCCCACATATAGCGCACCGGCTCGTCATAGACGCCGATCGCGATCATCAGCGAGTTCAGCAGGCCGCCGCCCCGGAAGATGACGATCCAGCCATAGACCAGAGTGACGAGGCCGATCAGCAGCGGCGCCAGCACCATCGTCATCAGCATGCTCTTCTGCAGGCCGCGGGTCTGGGCGATGTAGAGCGCGACGGGATAGCCCAGCAGCACCGAGATCACGGTCGCGACGATGGCGATGCGGATCGAGAACCAGAGCGTGTTGATCAGATACCAGGAGCTGCCGAGGAAACGGACATAGTTGTCCATGGTCACGGCGGACACCATGTAGGCGCCGTCGACGCCCTGGTTGAAGCTGGTCCGCGCCACCCAGAGCAGCGGCATGACCACGAAAATCACCAGCGCCACAACTGCCGGGGCAAGCAGGAGCGGAGCGATCGCCCCCTTCCTCACGGCCGAGCCCCCTCGCCCGCGATCAGCCTGAAATCGCCCGGCTCGACGCCGATGCGCACCGCATCGCCGATCGCCGCGGCGCCGCTGGAGTTATGCGTCTCGACATAGACGCTCTCGCCGCTCCCGAGCTGGACGGTGTAGCGGATCGTCGGCCCGTAATACTCGACGAAGCTGACCGTGGCGGGAAAGACGTTGGGGCCGTCGTGCCCCGGGGGGTACAGGCGAACGCGCTCCGGGCGCAGCAGCACGCGAACCCTGTCGCCGATGCCGGCCGAGGTCGGTGCAGCGACCTGCAGCTCCAGGTTCCCGCTGGTGCGCACGGTCAGGACGCCGCCGGACGCCGCCGCGACCGCTCCGTCGAAGAAATTGGTGGTGCCGACGAAATCCGCGACGAACTCCGACTGCGGATCGTCATAGACCTCCGACGGGCGGGCGACACGGGCGATCTTGCCGCGATTCATGATCACCACCCTGTCGGACATCGACAGCGCCTCTTCCTGATCATGCGTGACGTAGAGCGTCGTCATCTTCAGGCGCGACTGCAGTTGCTTGAGCTCGCGTCGCATCGCCACCCGCAGGGCGCGGTCGAGATTACTGAGCGGCTCGTCCATCAGCAGGAGCTGCGGCTCGAGCGCGAGTGCGCGGGCCAGGGCGACGCGCTGTTGCTGGCCGCCTGAAAGCTGGCGCGGCAACCGCTCCTCATAGCCGGCGAGGCCGGTGACCGAGAGCGATTCCTCGATCTTGCGGCTGATGAAGGCCTTGTCGCGCTTGCGGAGCTTGAGGCCGAAGGCGACGTTCTCGGCCACGGTCATGTGCGGCCAGAGGGCATAGTTCTGGAAGACGAAGCCGACTTCGCGCTTCTCCGGCGGCAGGTGCGTGACATCCCTGCCGTTGACGCGGATCGTGCCGTCCGACGCCATGATGAAGCCTGCGATCATCCGCAGGGTCGTGGTCTTGCCGCAGCCGCTGGGGCCGAGCAGGGATACGAACTCGCCGTGGCCGACCTCGAAGGAGACATCGTCCACCGCCATGACGTCGCCATAGCGCCTGCAGACTGAATCGACCTGAATGGCTTTGTCTGGTGATGCGTTCATATCGTTTGCTTCTTCAGGATCGAGAACGAACTCGAGCTTTGACCGACGCGCGCCCGACCGGCGGACGCTGCCTTGCGAGGAGTGCGGGGCCCGCCCGATCGTCCGGCGGGCTCCCGCGAGGTGGCTTACTTGCTCGTCATCTGGTTGAGCTGGTTCTGCCACTTGGCCTTGTTCGCCGTGATCTTCTCCTGATCGGGCAGGAAGAGCCGCTTGAACTGCTCGTTCTGGACCAGCAGGTCACGGAACGCGAAGTCGGCGGGGATCGGCGCGTTCTGCACGGTCGGGGCGTAGAGGTTGCGGGTCGCGAAGGCGATCTGGACTTCGGGGCTCAGCACATAGTCGACGAAGGCCTGCGCCTTGGCCGGATCCTTCGCGGCCTTGGTGATGTTGATCGTGCTGATCAGCGGGAACGTGCCCTCAGTCGGACGGGCGAACTTGACGTTCTTCGCACCCTTCTCGAGCAGCTCCTTCATGCGCCCGGTCGCCAGCATGCCGAGCCAGGCGTCCTGCGTCTGGAACAGCGAGACCATCTGGCTTTCGACGTCGAGCGAGCCGATCAGGTTGCCGCTCTTGACCAGCGCCGCCATCTTGTCGAGGCCCGGCTGGATGCTGTCGACGCTGCCACCATTCCGCTCCGCCTGCAGCACGGTCAGGCTGAGCGTCGGGATATGCTCGAAGCCGTAAATGACGACATGGTTCTTGTAGTCCGGCTTCCAGAGCTCATCCCAGCTCGTCGGCGCCGTCTTCACCTTGTCGGAATTATAGGCGAGCACGTAGTCACCGACATTGACGAAGACCGTATAGGGCGAGTGGACCGCATTCGGATACAGGTTCGCCATGTTCGGGATCTTGGCCTTGTCCAAGGCCATCCACAGCCCTTCCTTCTCGCCAGCGATCGAGTTCAGCAGCGTGTTCGTGGCGACGTCGACCTGCCCGAGCCGCGCCTTGACGAGATGATCGGGGCTTGCGCCTACGACCCACTCGATCTTGCAGTTGTGCGCCTTCTCGAAGCCGGCCGCGACCGACTCATAGGTCTTCTGATAGCTGCCGCCCCAGGTGGTGACCCGCAGCTTGCACTCCTGGGCCAGGGCCGGAGAGGCCAGCACGCCGAGCGACCCGGCGAGAAGCAAAGCCGAAATTGTCCTGTTCATCTTGGAATCCCCTGTTTTCTGGTTGCAAGAGAGCCATTCCAGCCCTCGGTCCGCGACGCCCCTCTTCTGCCGGAGGGTAGATTTGACCGGCGCCGCTGGCGGCGCCGGGGAGCCCCTGCCGCCCCCAGGGACGGCAGAGGCAGTCAGTGCTTGGCCTTGCGACGGTTCCGCAGGTCGGTCAGCGAATAGCGCGAATGGATCGCTTCCTGGTCGACGCACATCTCGATCAGCGCCGGCTTGCCGGCCGCGAGGGAACGCTCGAAGGCGGGCGCGAACTCTTCGGTCTTGGTGACGCGCTCGGCATGGGCGCCATAGGCCAGCGCCAGCGCGTGAAAGTCGGGATTGACGAGCTGGGTGCCGTTGACGCGCCCTTCGAGGCGGTTTTCCTCGTGGATGCGGATGGTGCCGTACATGTTGTTGTTGAACAGCACGACGATCACCGCCGCCCCGTACTGCACGGCGGTGGCGAGCTCCTCCGAGCTCATCTGGTAGCAACCGTCGCCGACGAAATCGACCACCACCCGGTCGGGATGGAGCAGTTTCGCCGAGATCGCCGCCGGCAGGCTGTAGCCCATCGAACCGCTGATCGGGCCGAGCTGGGTGTGCAGCCGGTAGTGGGCGAAGTAGCGCTGGCTCCAGGTCGCGTAGGCCCCGACGCCGTTCGTGACGATCGCGTCGTCGGGAAGGCGCTGACGCAGCCACTTCATCAGCATCGGCAGGTCGATCGACCCGGGACAAGGCCTGGGCGTGGTCTCGATCTCGAAGGTCTCGCGCAGGGCGGCCGTCCATTCGCCGCGCGCGGCATGGTCCACCGGCGGGTGGCCGGCAAGCAGGCGAGCAAAGGCATTATTATCGGCGAGCAAGGCGAGGTCGACCTGGAAGACCCGGTTCAGCTCTTCGAAGCTGCTGGTGACATGGACGAACTTCTGCTTGGGAACCGGGATGTCGAAGAGCGTGAACCCTTCCATGTAGCCGGCGCCGATGGTGTTCACGTCGCTGAGCGCGTCGTTGCACATGATGACGAAGTCGGCGTTCTTGACATGCGCCAGCAGCGCCGGGTTGGAGCCGATGCCGATCTCGCCGACATAGCAGGGCAGCCGATGGTCGATGATGTCGCGCCGCCGGAAGGTGGTGACGACCGGGACGTTGTTGGCGACTGCGAAGGACTGGATATCGTCGCGCGCGGCCTCGTTCCAGCCGGAGCCGCCGACGATCAGCAGCGGCCTTTCGGCGGAGGACAGCATCTCGAAGATCTGCTCGATCGCCGCGGCGGAAGGCACACCGGCCGAGGCCGGAACGCTCCGCTTGCCCGGCGCGACCTCGCACTCCTCCTCGAAGACGTCCTCGGGGACGACCAGCACGACGGGCCCCATCCGCCCGGTCATCGCGGTTTGGTAGGCGCGCTGGACGAACTCCGGGATGCGCGCCGGATCGTCGATCTGGGCGACCCATTTCGTCATCGGCGCGAACATGGTTCGGAAGTCGTAGGACATGAAGGCTTCGCGCTCCATCAGCGCGCGCTTCACCTGTCCGACGATCAGGATCATCGGCGATGAATCCTGAAAGGCGGTGTGGACGGCATTGACCGCGTTCGTCGCGCCCGGGCTGCGGGTGACGAAGGCGATGCCCGGCCGACCGGTGAGCTTGCCGTAGGCCTCGGCCATCTGCGCCGCGCCGTTCTCGTGGCGACAGCTGATGGCGCGGATCTCGGGATAGCGGACGCCGAGGGCGTCGAGCGCGCAGAGAAAACTCTCGCCGGGAACGTGGTAGATAATCTCGGCGCCGTTGAGCTTGAGCTCGTCGGCCAGGATCTCGCTACCTTTTCTCATCACCATGACTTCATTTCCACCCGGGATACTTTCAAAGGCTCTTGCTGCGCGCCGTTTTCGCGCCGTCCTCAACCGATGACGAAGGGATTGGCGATCTCGTCGGCGGTCGACAGCCAGACCGCCTTGGTCTGCAGGTATTCGCGGATACCCTCGACGCCGTTCTCCCGGCCGATGCCACTCTTTTTGTAGCCGCCGAACGGGGTGGTGTAGGAAATATCGCGATAGGTGTTGATCCAGACGCTTCCCGCCTCGAGCCGGTCCGACATGCGCAGCGCGAGCTTCATGTCCCTAGTCCAGACGCCGGCGGCGAGGCCGAACTCGCTGTCATTGGCGATCGCCACCGCCTCGTCGGCATCGTCGAAGACCAATGTCGACAGCACCGGCCCGAAGACCTCCTCGCGCGCGATCCGCATATTGTTGTTGACCCCGGTGAAGATCGTCGGCTCGACGAAGAAGCCCTGGGCGCATTCGGCGCCTTCGGGACGCTTGCCGCCGATCAGCAGCTCGGCGCCCTCCTGGCGGGCGATGTCGACATAGCCCAGCACCTTCTCGAACTGCATCCGGTTGGCGATCGGGCCGACCTGGGTGCGGACATCGCGCGGATCGCCGACACGGGCGGTCTTGGTGAAGGCGGCGAGCTTCTCGACGAACTGATCATGGACGCGGCGCTGGACCAGCAGGCGCGAGCCGGCGATGCAGGTCTGGCCGGTCGCGCCGAAGATGCCTCCGACCACGCCGCGCACGGCATTGTCGAGGTCTGCGTCGTCGAAGACAATGTTCGGCGACTTGCCACCGAGCTCGAGACTGACGCGCTTCACGTCCTTGGCCGCCAGCGAATAGAGATGCGCGCCGGTGCCGGTCG
>JAKFDB010000096.1:0-10552 GCA_036676315.1 Bradyrhizobiaceae bacterium | reverse complement strand
GAGGTCGAGGCCGCGCAAGGTCTCGATCGTGTCCAGCAACTCCGCCGCGGCCGCTTCGGCCATCCTGCGGTCCTGCAATTGCTCGGCGAGGCGCAGCCGAGCCTCGGCGCGGTTGCCGGTGCTCGCGGCCCACAGCGCCGGCACGATCTCCCGGCGCCTTTCGAGCAGCGCCGCGTCGAAGGCTGCGATCGCCTCCTCCAGCACCACCGGCTCGCGATAATAACCCGCAAGGCCGCAGAGGGCGGTGCCGATCCGGTCCTGCACCTCGGCCCATTCGAGCGGCCGGCCGGCCTGCTGCCAGTCGTCCAGAACGCGCTTGAAGGCGTTGATCGCGGCTTCCAGCGCGGCGGCGCCGCTGGCGCGCAGGCCGAGCGCGACATAGGCCTTGCCGAGTTCGAAGTTCAGCCTTGTCCACTCCGCCGGCATCGCGCTGCGCTCCATCGCGGAGAGCGAGGCGCGGAAGGCGGCGACGCCTTCCTCCAGCATCGCGGCGTCGTCCTCGGCGTCGCCGAGCGTGGTCAGCGCTTCGCCGAAGCGGCTCTGGATGGCGGCCCAGAGCGCCGGCGCCTGCTTCTGGGTGAGATCGTCGAGGACGGTCCGATAGATTTCGATCGCCTGGCGCGTGAGCCGGGCATCGCCCTGCTGGCGCGCCAGTCCGTTGATGGCGCGCGCCAGCCGCTGCTGGGTCGCGGCCCAGGGCACGGTCTGGTCGAAACTGTCGAGCTTGGTCAGCATCGCCCGGAAATGCGCGATCGAGGCGGTGAAGCCGGTCTTGTCGCGGAAATCGGCGCCGATCCGGGCGAGTGCGTCGCCCTGCCGCCACGCATAGATGCGCGCCTGTTCGGGATCGGCCGTGCCGGCGATCAAGGCCGCTTCGGCGAAGCGCTGGGCGGCATCGTGATAGGCCTCCGCATTGAGGCGCAGCATCGCGACGGCGCCGCGGTCGGCCCGTCCGGCTGCGGCGGCGAGCAGCTTCTCCTTCGACATCTTGTCGAGCGCGACGGTGCCGTCGAGATTGCGCAGCTCGGCCTGGGCGAGCGTGCGGTCGGCCTCGCCGAAGCGGCCTTCGGTGAGCGCGCGCGCCGCATCGGCGCGCAGCCGGTCGAGCTCGGGATCGGCCGCGGAAGATTGCAGCAGGCGCCCGCGCAGCGCGCGGAATTCGCCGGCCTTGCGCCTGAGGTCATGCTCGATGCGGCTGAAGTCGGGCTTACCGGAGGCCTGCCCCATGGCCGCGAGCACTGCCAGAAGCAGCGCGGGGGGCACGCCCTCGCGCTGCGAAACCCGCGCCAGGATGGTACTGATTTCCTGGTTCATGCGTCGCGGGCCTTGTTGCGCCGTGTTCAGCGGGCGGCGATGACCGCGATCTCGACCGTGAACTGCGGGCCGGCGAGCTTGGCCTCGACGGTGGCGCGGCCAGGCGTGTTGCCCGCCGAGACCCAGGAATCCCAGACGCTGTTCATCTCGGCGAAGGTCGACATGTCGGAGAGCCAGATGTTGACCATCAGCAGCTTGCTCTTGTCGGAGCCGGCCTCGGCCAAAAGCCCGTCGATGATGCCGAGGATTTCCTTGGTCTGCTCGGCGACGCTCTTGCCCGCTGCCTTGTCGGCGACCTGGCCGGCCAGATAGACGGTGTCGCCGTGCACGACGGCCTTGGACATGCGGGGGCCGGGGGCGATGCGCTTGATGCTCATGACCTATCTCTCCAGAAGGGTGGGGTTTGCTGGTAGCCCGAGACCTCCGGCCGCGCAATCGCCTAGAGCATCGGACCGAAAAGTGGAATCCACTTTTCGGGAAAATCCGATGCTGCAACAAAGAGATAGATCGCCACTTTGCGTCCGGTAGGACGCACCGCGATCTAGGAGGCAGCCACCCAGCCTGCCCAGAGCAGGGCGTAGCGTGCCGCCTTGCCGATGAAGACCAGCAGGACGAAGCGCCCGAGCGGATAATTCAGCGAGCCGGCGACGAAGGTCAGCGGATCGCCGCCGATCGGCAGCCAGGCGAAGAGCAAGGAAGGCCAGCCGAAACGGGCGAACCAGCCTTGCGCCTTGGCGAAACGCTCCGGATCGGGCCGCAGCCGGACCGGCAGGCGTTCCAGGCCGCCTTTGGCGATCAGCCGGCCGAGCCACCAGTTGACGACCGAGCCGGCAGTGTTGGCGACGCTAGCGACGATGAAGAGCAGGAGCGGGTCGACCGTCTTCGCCGCCAGCAGGCCGAGGAAAACGGCCTCGGACTGGGCCGGCAGCAGCGTCGCCGCGACGAAGGCCGCGGCTGCCATCAGGCCGAGGGAGGAGAGGGTTTCCATTCAGAGGCTCGAAGTTCGGCCGTGGCCCGAGCCCTCATCCTGAGGAGCAGGCGAAGCCTGCGTCTCGAAGGATGCTTCAGAGCGCGCTGAATGATCCTTCGAGACGCCGCTGCGCGGCTCCTCAGGATGAGGGCTCGTGAATTCGGGCAATTCCGAACTCAAAGCCGTCGCAGCGCGACCTGCTGGATGCGGTGGCTGGCGCCCTTGGTCAGGATCAGGCTGGCGCGCTGGCGGGTCGGCAGGATGTTCTCGCGCAGGTTCGGCAGGTTGATGCCGGTCCAGAGGTTTTCGGCGATGGCCAGCGCCTCGTCCTCGGCGATCTCCGCATATTTGCGGAAGAAGGAGCGCGGATCGCGGAAGGCGGTCTGGCGCAGCGTCATGAAGCGGTTGACATACCAGCGATGCAGGTCGTTCTCGTCGGCGTCGAGATAGACCGAGAAGTCGAAGAAATCGGAGACGAAGGGGATCACCGAGCCGTCCTTCGGCAGGCGGCTCGCCTGCAGGACGTTCAAGCCCTCCAGGATCAGGATATCCGGCCGCTCGACCGTGACCTGCTCGCCGGGCACGACGTCGTAGACGAGGTGCGAATAGACCGGTGCCGCGACAGCGCGCTTGCCGGCCTTCACATCCGAGACGAAGCGCAGCAGCGCCGCGCCGTCATAGCTCTCGGGGAAGCCCTTGCGTTGCATCAGCCCGCGCCGTTCGAGTTCGGCATTGGGTAGAAGGAAGCCGTCGGTGGTGACGAGCTCGACCTTCGGCGTGTTCGGCCAGCGCGAGAGCAGCGCCTGGAGCACGCGCGCCGTCGTCGACTTGCCGACCGCGACCGAGCCGGCGACGCCGATGATATAGGGGACCTTGACCTCGGCCTCGGCGATCAGGAAGCGCTGCGTCGCCTTGAACAGCCCTTGCGTCGCGGCGACGTAGAGCGAAAGCAGGCGCGACAGCGGCAGGTAGATCGCGACGATCTCGTCGAGCGAGATCGGATCGTTGATCGATTGCAGCCTGGTGAGATCGTCGACCGAGAGCGTCAGCGGCGTGTCGGCACGCAGATGCGCCCACTCGTCGCGCGTGAAGGCGCGATAGGGTGAGACCAGCTCGGGGTCCTTGGGCGACGGGGCGAGACGCTGGTCCATGCTGAAGCGACCCGCATTCCAGGCTTCGAGGTTCAACGCGCGACTCGCCTCGTGTTCAACCGGGTCGCGCGGCCTTCTCTGCCAGGCCGGAGCGTACCGTTCGAGCCTCAAGCTGGCTCAACACGTCCCGCAATGCAACATTCCGCGCCTTGAGCACAACCAAAAGATGATAGAGCAGATCGGCGCTTTCGGCGATCAGCTCGTCGCGATCACCCTTCACCGCGGCGATCACGGCCTCGACCGCCTCCTCGCCGAGCTTCTTGGCGGCGCGCTCGGGACCGGCGGCGATGAGCCTGGCCGTCCAGGATTCCTCGGGCGAGGCGCTCGCCCGCTCGGCGACGATGCGTTCGAGATCGGCGAGGGTGAAGGTGGTCATCGGTTCAATCCAGCCGCATCGCCAGCCCGGCCGCTGCCATATGGGCCTTGGCCTGGGGAATGGTGAAGGTGCCGAAATGGAAGATCGAGGCGGCGAGCACGGCCGAGGCATGGCCGTCGCGCACGCCCTCGACGAGATGGTCGAGCGTGCCGACGCCGCCTGACGCGATCACCGGCACCGAGACGCCCTGCGCGACCCGCCGCGTCAATTCGATGTCGAAGCCGGTCTTGGCGCCGTCGCGGTCCATCGAGGTCAGGAGGATCTCGCCGGCGCCCAGTGAGGCGACCTCGCGGGCATAGGCGACCGCGTCGAGCCCGGTCGGGTTGCGCCCGCCATGGGTGAAGACCTCCCAGCGCCCGGGCGAGACCTGCTTGGCGTCGATCGCGACGACGATGCATTGCGCGCCGTATTTCTGCGCGGCCTCGCGCACGAATTCGCGGCGCTTCACGGCTTCCGTCATGATCGAGACCTTGTCGGCCCCGGCGAGCAGGAGCTGGCGGATGTCCTCGAGCGAGCGCACGCCGCCGCCGACGGTGAGCGGCATGAAGCAGGCTTCCGCCGTGCGCGTCACCACGTCGAACAGGATGCCGCGATCCTCGCTGCTCGCCGTTATGTCGAGGAAGCAAAGTTCGTCTGCGCCAGCCGCATCATAGCCCTTGGCCGCCTCGACCGGATCGCCGGCATCGACGAGGTCGAGGAACTGCACGCCCTTGACGACGCGGCCGTCCTTGACGTCGAGGCAGGGAATAATGCGGGTTTTCAGGGTCATGGCTGCTTGCTGGCGAGGGGGCGTCGGTCGTCGCGCGCGACCCTAGAGCAAGCGTCCGCCGGTTGGAATGCTTTCGGCGGCCGGCCGGGATGCCGATTGATCGGGGTGCGCGCTCCTGCTCTCTTGGAGCCGAGGCCGTCCGAGCCCGAAGGGGGAAGCTTTTCGTGAAGATCACCGCAACCATTGCCCGTGCCTTCAGCGGCGCCGCTCTCTGCACCGTCTTGGGCGTCGCTTTCGCAGGCGGCGCGCGGGCGCAGGCTCCCGCCAGTCAGCTCGACGCCATCCAGAGCGCCGGCGTTCTGCGCATCTGCACGACTGGGGACTACAAGCCGTTCACCATCGCGGTCGGCGAAGGCTATGAGGGTGTCGACGTCGAGATGGCGCGGTCGCTGGCCAAGGCGCTCGGCGTCGAGCCGCGCTTCGTCCGTACAAAATGGGCCGATCTGATGCCGGATTTCCTCGCCGGCAAATGCGACATCGCCATGGGTGGCATCGGGGTCACGCTGGAGCGCCAGAAACGCGCCTTCTACTCCGCGCCGGCGCTGGCGACCGGCAAGGTCCCGCTGGTGCGCTGCGCCGACAAGGACAAGCTCCAGACCGTCGCCGACATCGACAAGCCGGGCGTGACCGCGATCGCCAATCCCGGCGGCACGAACGAGCGTTTCGCCCGAAGCAACTTCAAGCAGGCGAAGATCACGCTGCACGGCGACAACGTCACGATCTTCGACGAGATTCTGGCCGGCCGGGCCGATGTCTTCGTGACGGAGGCGCTCGAGGCCACGGTGCAGGAAAAGCTCAAGCCCGGCCTCTGTGCGGTCAACACCGACAAGCCGCTGACCTTCATCGAGATCGGCTATCTGCTGCCGCGCGGCGACGGCGTCTTCAAGGCCTTCGTCGACCAGTGGCTGCACATCGCCAAGTCGACCGGCGAGTACAAGCGCTACTACGACCAGTATCTGCGCTGACGCAGCGTCGGCGCCGGCTTGACATCGGCCGGCGTCGCAATCTTCCTTTCGCTTTGCGCGACATAAGCAAAAGCGAGGGGATCGCCATGACAATCACATCGCCATTCAAGGGCCTGAAGCTGGCAGTGCTGAGCGCCGTCGCCGGGCTCGGCCTGACCGCCGCCGCGCTGGCGCAGGCCCCGGCCAGCCAGCTCGAGGCCATCCAGAGCCGCGCTGCGCTGCAAGTCTGCACCACCGGCGACTACAAGCCGTTCACGCTCGCCAAGGACGGCAGCTTCGAGGGCATCGACATCGAACTCGCCAAGTCGCTGGCGAAGGCGATCGGCGTCGAGGTCCGGTTCGTGCAGACGAAATGGGCCAACCTGATGGACGATTTCACGTCGGGTAAGTGCGATATCGCAATGGGCGGCATCTCGGTGACGCTCGACCGGCAGAAGCGGGCCTTCTTTTCGGCGCCCTATCTGATCAACGGCAAGGCCCCGATCGCCCGCTGTGCCGACGTCTCCAAGTTCCAGACCGTCGCGGATATCGACAAGCCCGAGACCCGGGTGATCGTCAATCCGGGCGGCACCAACGAACGCTTCGTGCGCGCCAACTTCAAACAGGCCAAGATCGAGATCTTCCCCGACAATGTCACGATCTGGGATCAGATTCTCGCTGGCAAGGCCGACATCATGGTGGCCGAGTCGATCGAGACGAAGGTCCAGGAGAAGATCCGACCGGGCCTGTGCGCCATCAATCCCGATGCGCCGCTGCAATATGGCGAGATGGGCTATCTGCTGCCGCGCGGCGACGTCGTCTTCAAGGCCTTCGTCGACCAATGGCTGCACCTGGCCAAGGCGACCGGAGAATTCGCCGGGATCTACGACCGCTTCGTCCGCTGAGCGCGACCCGAGCCGCTGCCGGCTCGGAGCCGTTTCCCCCCGCCAGCTTCGGATTCGCCGGAAAAACTTAACCGGCGGCCAACGCTCTGCGGTACAAGCTGCCGCAGATGCCGTTACGGCAGCGTTGGCTGATGGGCGCCGCGGAACCGGCCGGGAAGCTTCGGGGGGATGATCATGTGCGATGAATGTGCGGTCGGCCTGTCCATGTCTGGTTCGCGGCGCGGCTTTCTCAAGGCCGGCGGCATGCTGGCGCTCGGCACCTGCTTGCCGGGCGTTGCGGGTCTGCCTTTCGCAGCCAGGGCCCAGGCGCCCGGCGTGAGCGGCGAGGAGGCGCTGAAACGCCTCGTCGAAGGCAATGCCCGCTATGCCGCGAACAGCCCGGAGCAGCGCGATTTTTCCGCCAGCCGCGCCGCGCGGGTGACCTCGCAGGCGCCTTTCGCTTCGATCTTGAGCTGCGCCGACTCGCGCGTCGCTCCGGAGCTGGCCTTCGACCGGGGGCCGGGCGAGCTCTTCGTCGTCCGCGTCGCCGGCAACTTCGTCAACGAGGACGGCCTGGCGAGCCTCGAATACGGCGCCGAGGTGCTCGGTTCCCAGCTCATCCTGGTGCTCGGCCACAGCAATTGCGGCGCCGTGGACGCGACGATCAAGGTGGTCGAGACCAAGGCGCAGCTGCCGGGCCACCTGCCTTCGCTGATCGACGCGATCCGCCCCGCCGTGCTCGCCGCGCAGAAAGAGGGCGCCGCCGACCTGCTGAAGGCGGCGACGATCGCCAATGTCAGGCAGAATGTCGAAAGGCTGAAGAGCGCAACGCCGATCCTGTCGCAGCGCGCCGCCGACAACCGGCTGAAGGTCGTTGGCGGCGTCTACGACCTCGCCAGCGGCAAGGTCGAGCTGGTCTGACGCGCCAGCGTCAGGTCGGCTGCTCGCCGGGGCTCGCCTCGGCGATCCGCGCCAATGCCGCCGCCGGATCGATGCGCCCGTCATAGAGCGCGCGGCCGGTGATGGCGCCTTCGAGGATCGCGGCGTCGGGCGCGCAGAGCCGCTCGATATCGGCCATCGAGGCGAGTCCGCCCGAGGCGATCACCGGGATCGAGAGCGCGTTGGCAAGGCCGATCGTGCCTTCCCAGTTGATGCCCTGGAGCATGCCGTCGCGGGCGATGTCGGTGTAGATGATCGCGGCGACGCCGGCATCCTCGAAGCGCCGGCCGAGATCGTCGGCGGCCAGCGCCGAGGTCTCGGCCCAGCCTTCGACGGCGACGAAGCCGTCGCGCGCGTCGATGCCGACCGCGACCTTGCCCGGGAAGGCCTTCGCCGCCTCGCGCACGAAGCCGGGATCGCGCACCGCCGCCGTGCCGATGATGACACGGGCGATGCCCTTCTCCAGCCAGCCCTCGACCGTCCTCATGTCGCGGATGCCGCCGCCGAGCTGCACCGGGAAGGTGACCCGCTTCAGGATCGCCTCGACGGCCTCGGCATTCATCGGCTTGCCGGCGAAGGCGCCGTCGAGATCGACGACATGCAGCCACTGGAAGCCCTGCGCCTCGAAGGTCGCGGCCTGCGCGGCGGGGTCGTCGTTGAAGATCGTCGCCTGCTCCATGTCGCCCTGCTTCAGGCGCACGCACTGGCCGTTCTTGAGATCGATGGCGGGAAAGAGGATCAAGGCTTCCATCTCAGAAAATTGGCGATCAGCTTCAGCCCGAGCTTCTGGCTCTTCTCGGGGTGGAACTGCGTCCCTGCCATGTTGCCATGTGCGACCATGGCGGTGACCGGCCCGCCATAGTCGGTCAGGGCCAGTACGTCCTGGGCCCGTTCGGCGACGAGCGCATAGGAGTGGACGAAATAGGCGTGCCAGCCGGAGGGGCCGGTTTCGATGCCGTCGAGCAGGGGATGCTCGTCCTGCTTGTGCAGGGTGTTCCAGCCCATATGCGGGATCTTCAGGCTCTCGTCCTGCGGGCGGATCAGGGCGACGTCGCCCGCAATCCAGCCGAGCCCTTGGGTGGTGACGTATTCGAGGCCGCGGCTCGCCATCAATTGCATGCCGACGCAGATGCCGAGGAACGGCCGGCCCTTGGCCCGCACGCTTTCCTCGAGCGCCTCGACCATGCCGGGCACGGCGTCGAGCCCGGCCCTGCAATCGGCGAAGGCGCCGACGCCGGGCAGGACGATGCGGTCGGCGGCGCGCACCGCGCCAGGATCGCTGGTGACGCGGATGGCAGCGTCGATCCCGGCCTCAGCCGCAGCGCGCTCGAAAGCCTTCGCGGCCGAGTGGAGATTGCCTGAGCCGTAATCGACGATGGCGACTTGCTGACTCATCGACCGCTGGCCTCGGGGAAGAGGCCGATCACCGGCGAGGGGCCGCCGGTGAAGCGGGTCGGCGCTGCCGTCGGCACGAAGGGGCGCGGCGTTGCGCCGGCCGGCAGGGTGCGCTCGAAGAAGCGGCGCTCGGCGCTCGACAGGTCCGGCGCCTCGACGACGTCGACCAGCCGCCAGCCCTTCCGCATCAGCTTGCGGGCGATCAGGTTCTGGCCCTCGAGGCCGAGGAACAGGCCGAGCGCTAGATGCGACAGCCAGACCGCGGCAAAGGAGAAGCCGAACTGCCGCTGCAGATAGACGAGGCTGCCCCAGGCCAGGCCATAGAGCAGGAAGGCGAGCCAGAGCCGCTTCAGCAGCAGCCAGACGCCGCCGAAGAGGAAGGCCGACCATGTGAAGCTCTCGGGCAGGACGCGGGCCTGCTCGACTTCCTCGCGCAAGCCGCCGGCTCCGGGCGGGGGGATCAGGACCTGAAAGAACGCCATGGCATCAGCCTCTTACAGAGCGCCCTTGGTCGAGGGCACGCGGCCACCCTCGCGCGGATCGACCTCGATCGCCTGGCGCAACGCCCGCGCCAGGCCCTTGAAGCAGCTCTCGGCGATATGGTGGGCGTTGTCGCCATAGAGCGTCTCGACATGCAACGTGATGCCGGCATTCATGGCGAAAGCCTGGAAGAACTCGCGCACCAGCTCGGTGTCGAAGCTGCCGATCTTCTCCGCCTTGAACTGGGTGCGGAAGACCAGGAAGGGCCGGCCCGAGACGTCGAGCGCGACGCGGGTCAGCGTCTCGTCCATCGGCAGGTGGACATCGGCATAGCGCCGGATGCCCTTCTTGTCGCCGAGCGCCGCTTTGAGCGCCTCGCCGAGCGCGATGCCGGCATCCTCGACCGAGTGGTGGTCGTCGATATGGGTGTCGCCCTTCACCGTGACCGTGGTGTCGATCAGCGAATGCCGCGCGAACAGGTCGAGCATATGGTCGAAGAAGCCGACGCCGCTCGAAATCTCGGCCTTGCCGGTGCCGTCGAGCACGAGTTTGACCGAAATATCGGTCTCGTTGGTACGGCGCTTCACTTCGCCCGAACGCATGGGAAACCCTTTGCTGCTCCGTCGGTCGCCGCTTTAGCAGGCGAGCGGCCCGATGGCCAACCGTCTCGGCGCAGAACGACAATGAAGGGCGCGGGGAACCCTTCTCCCGTGTGGGAGAAGGGCAGGGATGAGGGACTGCCCCACCCGCAAAAAGCGCAACGGCTCACCCCTACCTCTCTGCCATCCGGACTCCTCTGCGAAACCGGATGGGAGAGACCCCTCCCCCTTGTGGGGAGGGGTAGGGGTGGGGGGCGGAAAGTCAGAGCGAATTCGCCGGGAAATGGGTTGGTCCGCTTCTACAAGCAGCCTCGCACCCAGTCGTTCGCCCCCCATCCCCATACCCTTCCCCACGAAGGGGGAAGGGAGGAGCCAAGGCGACCAGCGTTTCGCAGAAGAATCCATCCGGGAGAGGGGTTGCGTCGCGGCTCCGGTGGACAAACGCTATCCCGGTGGCGGGCCAAAGCGGCGAAGGAAGGCACGCGCCCGCGGCAAGGCGTCGTGCAGGAATTGGTCGGGCTCGCGCAGCCAGAGGCCGTCATAGGTCTTCGACTTCGCCTCGATGATCAGCACATCCTGCGGCAACGGCACCAGCGTCCCATCCCAGCCCGGCCACCAGAGCCGGCCCTTGGCCCAATGATGCGCGACCAAGGCCTCTTCGCAGCGATAGCCGTGAAAATCGAAGGCGGTCTTGCCGTCGGTGACGAAGACGTGGTTGCCAGTGAAGCCCT
>JAKFDB010000095.1:0-11487 GCA_036676315.1 Bradyrhizobiaceae bacterium | reverse complement strand
GCCACCGAGACGCCGTTCAACATGGTGTTCGAAGTCAGGGCCTGATTCCAGCGCCACAAGAAAGCAAGACCCGCTCGCTATGAAGGCGAGCGGGACAATGCCCGCCGATCGGGATCAGCGTGCAGGCGGCGCGATGGCGATCTCGCTGACAAGCGAGGCCTTGCGCGCCGCGGCCCGGCGTTGCCGCACCGAGAGCAGCAGCAAGGCGAGCGCGGCGAGCTCGCAGGCGGCGCCGACGAAGCCGAGCTGCCAGGAGGCGCCGTGGCGCAGGACCTGCTGGCCGAGCGCGGCGCCGGCGGCGATGCCGACATAGAGCGCCGAGGCGTTGAGCGAGAGCGCGACCACGACGGCATCCGGCGCCATCGCCGCCAGCCGCGACATCTGCGAGGGGTGGCCGGCCCAGCCGGCGCCGCTCCAGATCATCATGATCACCGGCAGGACGAAAATCGCGATCGCGGGCGACAGCGTCACCGCGACGAGCGAAGCGGCGGCCAGCGAGGCTGCGAGCAGGGTCAGAACGAAGGTCAGCGTCGGCACGGGCCCGAATCGGTCGCTGGCCTGGCCGCCCCATTGGTTGCCGAGCGCCGAGCCGATGCCGGTCAGGATCAGCGTGAGGCTCAGCCAATGGCCGGTGATGCCGGCATGGGCCGAGAGGAAGGGAGCGATGTAGGTGTAGAGGGTGAAGGCGCCGGTCGTCCAAAGCGCGGTTGTGCCGAGTGCGAGCAGCACGTCGCCGCGGCGCGCGACCTGCAGGCGTTCGGCGAGCGTGTTGGCGCCGCGCGGCAGGCCGGCCGGCATCTTGAGCAGCAGGCCGAGCAAGGCGAGGGCGCCGAACAGGGCGACGACCAGGAAGGCGAAGTGCCAGCCGCGCGTCGCGACCGCCGTGCCAAGCGGGACGCCGAGAATCAGCGAGACGGTCATGCCGCCGGTGACGAGCGCGATCGCGCGCGCCCGGCGCTCCGCCGGCACCAGCGCCACGGCGACGGCATTGGCGGCCGGCATGAACACGCCGGAAGCGAGCGCCATGACGATGCGGGCCAGCATCATCCAGCTAAAATCGCTGGTGAAGGCGGCGAGGAGATTGGCGAGGGTGAAGACGATGAGCGAGCCGATCAGGACGAGCCGCCGGTCGAGATTGCCGAGCAGCGTCGAAAGTATCGGCGAGCCGATGGCGTAGGCGATGGCGAAGACCGAGATCAGCAGTCCGGCCGTATCGACCGAGACGCCGAAGGCAGCGGCGAGGTTCGGCAGGATGCCGGTGATGACGAGGCTGCCCGTGCCGATGGCGAAGGCGCCGCCGGCCAGCAGGAGAAGACGGATATCCATGGCAGATCGCTCCGTGGGGAGTTGCCGATAATTTCAATGATCGTTGAATCATGGGCGTTGTGTGGCCATGAGTCAATCTTAATTTCAATGATCGTTGAAACTTGTCAGGAGCGACGCGGTCGCCTATGTCGGAGGTAATGAAACAGCAGCCCTTCCATCCGGAGATCGAGGACGTCCTTCCGGCCGACGTGTTCGCTGCGCTGGGCGATCCGATCCGGCTCGGCATCCTGGTTTCGCTCGCGGCGTTCGACGAGGTCGACAAGGTGCGCTGCGGCAGCTTCACCGAGCTCGCCTCGCCATCGCTGCTCTCCTACCACTTCGCCAAACTGCGCGAGGCCGGGATCACGCGCGTCAGGGCGGAGGGGACGGCGCGCTTCATCAGTCTCCGTCGCGAGGAGTTCGACCGGCGCTTCCCGGGTCTGCTCGACAGCGTGATCGAAACGGCGCGCCGAGACCCTTCCGTGCCACGGATCAGCAATCTCGGCTGAATAGCGCTTTCGGCGCCGCGGCGTCGCCCTTCCGATCGTCGACGAGAAGGCGCTTGCAAAGCGAGCTACCTCCAGTAATGTTATGTTGTAACATAACATGAAAGCTGCCGAATGGATTCCCGCCTTCCCGTCACCGTGCTCTCCGGCTTTCTCGGCGCCGGCAAGACCACGCTGCTGAACCATGTTCTCAACAATCGCGAGGGCCGCAGGGTCGCGGTCATCGTCAACGACATGAGCGAGGTGAACATCGACGCCGACCTGGTGCGTGCCGGCGGCGGCGATCTGTCGCGCACCGACGAGAAGCTGGTCGAGATGAGCAATGGCTGCATCTGCTGCACCTTGCGCGACGACCTCCTGGCCGAGGTGCGGCGGCTCGCCGGGGAAGGGCGCTTCGACACCTTGCTGATCGAGGGCACCGGCATTGCCGAGCCGCTGCCGATCGCTGCGACCTTCGAATTTCGCGACGAGGACGGGTTTTCGCTGTCCGATGTCGCCCGGCTCGACACCATGGTGACGGTGGTCGACGCCGTGAACCTGCTGAAGGACTACGGCTCGCGCGATTTCCTGCGCGAGCGCGGCGAGACGGCGGGCGAGGGCGACGAGCGCACCCTCGTCGATCTCCTGGTCGAGCAGATCGAATTCGCCGACGTGATCGTGCTCAACAAAGCCGCCGATGCCGGCCCGAAGCCGCTCGAGCAGGCGCGGCTGGTGGTGCGGGCGCTCAACCCGGACGCTCGCCTGATCGAAGCCGATTTCGGGCAGGTGCCGCTGGCGGCGGTGCTCGACACCGGCTTGTTCGACCATGACAGGGCACAGAGCCATCCGCTCTGGCACAAGGAGCTCTACGGTTTCCGCGACCATGTGCCGGAAACCGAGGAATACGGCATCGGCTCCTTCGTCTACCGGGCGCGCCGCCCATTCCATCCGCAGAAGTTCGATGCGTTCCTGGCCAGGACCTGGCCCGGCCTGATCCGCGCCAAAGGGCATTTCTGGCTGGCCACCCGGCCGGAATGGGTCGGCGAGATGTCGCTCGCCGGGGCGATCTGCCGAACCGAGGCGATGGGCTTCTGGTGGGCCGCGATCCCACGTTCGCGCTGGCCCGACCACCCCGAATGGAAGGCGATCCTGAACCGCCACTGGCATTCGGTCTGGGGTGATCGCCGGCAGGAACTGGTCTTCATCGGCGCCGGCATGGACGAGCAGGCGATCAGGGTCGGGCTCGACAGCTGCCTCATCGGCGAGACGCCGACCATCTCCTTCCGGCCGGAGCGCTATCGCGACCTGCCCGATCCCTTCCCGGCCTGGCGCCGGGCAGAGGCCGCCTGACGGCCGCAGCTACCCCTCGAGACGACGCATCCCTTAGGAGATATCGATGCAACTTCATTTTGCTGTGGCCGCCCTGGCCCTCGGCTTCGGCGCGCAGGCCGCCCAGGCGCATGACCATGCCGTGTCGCGCGGGCGGCTCGTCTTCGCCGATCATGAAAAACCGGTCGTGCGCGTGCTCGATCTCGACAGCGGCGAGGTCACGCACAGCTTCGAGATGCCCAAGGCCAATCCAGGCTTCGCCGGCGTCACGGGCGGGCGCTATGTGGTGATCAAGACCGGCGACGAGGCCGGGACCTTGCGCATCCTCGACACCGGCCTGCGCTATGAATCCCATGGCGACCATGTCGACATCGACAAGGAGGAGGTCCGGCTGCTCGATTTCGCCGTCACCGGCGACCGCCCGGCCCATGTCATCTCCGGGAAGGGCCGCCTCGCCTTGTTCTATGACGGCAAGCGGCCCTGGGAGGGCAAGAGCGAGCCCAAGGCGGTGCTGGTCGAGATCCGGAGCCTCGACAAGAAGACACCCAGCCTCGCGACCTGGACGAGCCCGGCGCCGCAGCACGGCATCGCGGTTCCGCTCGGCGGCAAGCAATGGCTGATCTCCGTGCCGAACGAGATCTATGCCAAGGGCGAGGATCGCAGCGCCTCGTCGCGGCCGGACGGCTTCCAGATCCTCGAGCAGGACAAGAGCTGGAAGACCGTTGCCAGCTTCAACGATCCGAAGCGGCCGGACGCCTCCTGCAAGCTGTTCCATGGCTATGCCGAAGCCAAGGGCCAGCACGTCTTCGGCTGCGCCGAGGGCGAGGGCGGCGGCATGCTGGTGCTCTCGCGGCAGGGCAAGGGCGACTGGCACGCGCGAAAGCTCGCCTATCCCGACGAGCGCCGCGTCAGCTCGCTGAAGGCGCGCGAGGGCGGGCGCTACATCGTCGGCAACTACGGCGCGAAAGGCCCCTACAACGCACTGCTGCGGATCGATCCGGCGGCGGCCAGCCTGGCAAGCGGCGATATCCTGCCGGTTCCGGACGGCCAGGCGGCCTGCCAGTTCGAGCTCGGCGGCGATGGCGGCCGGCTCGCCAATCTGACGCCGGACGGCAAGCTGCGGATCTACGAGGTCGCGCCGGCCTGGAAGGAACTCGCCAGCTTCGAGGCGGTCCCGGCCTTCGACTGCCAGTATGGTGCGAAGACGCCGACGCCGTCCCTGGCGGTGATCGGCGGCAGCGCCTTCGTCAGCGATCCCCTGAATGGCCGCATCCGCAAATACCATCTCGGCACGCTGAAGCAGGGGCTCGACCTGCCGGTCGAGGGCAAGCCGGCCAATCTCGCCGGCAGCGATGCGGGCTGACCTTCGACCTGTATCGTAAAAGCGAGTCGTCCCGGGCGACCGAAGGGAGACCCGGGACCTATTCCGGAACCTTCATCGGACAGGCTCAGGCATGGATCCCGGATCGGCGCTGCTTTCGCGGCTTGTCCGGGATGACTCAAACAGGCAGTTGCAAAGGCATATGGGCATCCGTTCAGCATCCGGGGTATAGGCATCCCGGATGCTGAAGCGCTTTCCCCGCCGGAGCCGACAATTCGTCGCCTACGCCTTTTCGGGCGGGGTCACGGCGGTTGCGCATTACGCCCTGCTGATCGGCCTGGTCGAGCTTGGCGGCGTCGATCCGGTACCGGCCTCGCTTGCCGGTTTCGCGCTCGGTGCCGTGGTCTCCTACACGCTGAACCGCTGGCTGACCTTCGATGCCACCCGCACACATGCCCAGGCGAGCTGGCGTTTCGGGCTGATCGCCTTTGGCGGCTTCCTCTTGACCGGCGTGCTGATGCAGCTGTTCGTCAAGGTCGCCGGCCTGCCTTATCTGCCGATGCAGCTGGTGACCACGCTGATCGTGATGGTCTTCACCTTCGCCGGCCACAAGTTCTTCTCCTTCGCCGATCGCGAAGGGGCGTGATCAGGCACTCGCGCTTTCATCAGACGCAATGTCCGGGACCGTGACCGGTCTGCGCGCCGAAAACGCCATGCGGTGCGGGTTGTGGCCGAAATTCCCGCGCCGGGCGACCTGCTCATAGCCGGCGCCGGCGATCAGGCGGGTGATCGCGCCCTCGTCATACGTGGTCAGCCCGAGCTGCGCGCGCAGCTTGCGGTAATCCGAGAACAGGGTGCGCACCAGTCCCCCGAGCGCCGCGAAGAAGAAGCCGCCGCGCCAGCCGAAGGCGAGCAATTCGGTCGCGTCGGTCAGCGGTGAAAGATCAGGCGGGATCACGTCGGCGAGGACGAGCTCGCCGCCGGGCTTCAGCTTGCCCTGCCAGAGCGCAAGAAGCGCCTTCAGCTCGCCGACGCTGAGATATTGCAGCAGCGAATTGGCGACGACGAGATCGAGCGAAGAGTCCGGCAGCGCCTCGACTTCTTCCGGCGAGACTACGATGAGGTTGGCGAGCCGGCCGAAGCGGGCGCGCAGCTTGTCGCGCACATTCGGCGCAGCTTCGCACAGGATCAGCCTGCCAGCCGCAGCGGCGACGAGATCGGCCGAGAGCGCCTCGCCGCAGCCATGGTCGAGCACTACCGCTGCCGGGGAAGGTATCAGGGCGGCGATATCGAGGGCGATGCGCCGGTAGTGCAGCGCCTTGTGCCGCTCCGAGACATAGATCGCGTGCTCGCCATTCCAGAAGTCGCGCCAGGACATCGGGTCTTTTCCGTTTCGCGCCGGCGCAGAAGGCGCCTTTGCCGTAGCCCTAGCGTGTTTCGGAACAGCGCGGAACCGGGACGTCACGCCCGCAATGACGGCGCGGCCCCGCCGCAATCGAGCGGAACGTCCGCAGTTTCGGCCAAACGGTTTGCGCTCCGGCAAACGAGCCCCTAGCCTTTCCCGAGCCGATCATGCGCCGGGGGGACCATGCTGCTGCTGCCTAAGCTCCTGAAGCGTTTCGTCCGTCAGGGCCGCCTCACCGTGATCACGCCGGACGGCAAGCGCCATGTCTTCGGGCCCGGTCCCGGCCCGATCAGTTTCGCCGGCCAGAACAAGACCGCCCCGGACGTCACCGTGCGCTTCTCCGACAACAGGATCGAGCGCGAGATCTTCCTCAATCCCGAGCTCGCCCTGGCCGAAGGCTATATGGATGGCCGCGTCGATTTCGAGGACGGCTCCTCGATCCACGATCTGCTCAGCCTGTTCTGGCTGCAGCGCAAGGAGCTGCGCAAGCACCCGCTGCAGCAGGCGATCCGCAAGCTGCGCTTCAAGATCCGGCGCTTCCGCATGCACAATCCGCTCGGCGTCGCCGGGAAGAAGGTCAAGCACCACTACGATATCCCGACCGATTTCTACCGGCTCTGGCTCGACGAGACGATGACCTACTCCTGTGCCTATTGGCACAGCCCGGAGGTCGGGCTCGAGGCGGCGCAGAAGGCCAAGCTCCGCCACCTTGCCGCCAAGCTCAGGATCGAGCCCGGCATGCGGGTGCTCGATATCGGCTCGGGCTGGGGCGAGCTTTCGATCTATCTCGCCAAGGCCTGCGGGGCGAAGGTCACCGGGCTCAACGTCTCGCCCGACCAGATGGCGGCGGCTAAGAAGCGGGCCGAGGCCGCCGGCGTCGGCGATGCCGTCAGCTTCATCAACAAGGACTATCGCGAGCTGACCGGCACCTTCGACCGGGTCGTCTCGGTCGGCATGATGGAGCATGTCGGCGTCGCGCATTACCTCGAATATTTCGAGAAGATCCGCGACCTCATGACGCCGGACGGGATCGCGCTCGTCCACTGCATCGGCCGCGTCGGGCCGCCCGGCTTCACCGGTCCGTTCTTCGAAAAGTACATCTTCCCCGGCGGCTATGCGCCGGCGCTGTCGGAGGTCTTCGCCGCGGTCGAGCAGACCGGGCTCTGGTCGTCCGACTGCGAGTTCTGGCGCCGGCACTACCACTGGACGCTGGAGGCCTGGCGCGAGCGTTTCATGGCGCATCGCGAAGAGGTCGTCGCGATGATGGGCGAGCGCTTCGCAAGGATGTGGGAGTTCTATCTTTGCGCCTGCTCGATCTCCTTCGACATCGGCGGCGACATGGTCTTCCAGCTCCTGCTCGGCCAGCACAAGAGCGCCGTCCCGGTGGTGCGGGACTATGTCACCGAGGCCGAGGCGGAGCTGGAGGGGCGGGGGTTCTGAAAAGGGGCTGCCGTCGAAGCGTGAAGGCCGGAAACGAGTGGGAAGCGGACTTACGCCAACCGGACGCAGGGAGATGCCGGCCGCTGCCGGTAGTGATCCGGCAGCAGATCAGTTAGGCACGCAGTGCCTCGACATGGCGGGCGAGCTTTTCGAGCGTCTGGTAGCCATATTCGACTGCACCGAAGCCGATGCCCGCGTCGCGCTGCGCTTTGGTTGGATGCATCTGACGTAACGTGATCACGGTCTTGCTGTCGCTCTGTTCGTCGAACGTGATGGTTGTCCGGAAGCGCGCCGGATCGTCATCGCTATCCGCTCCGTGATCGAACTCGATCAGTGTCGGTCGTTCAATTCGACGAAAACGCATCCGGCTGGGCCAGAGCTGACCACCAGGTGCGATCATGTCGAAGCGCCACAGCCCGCCGACACATATGGCGATCTCCTTGGTCTCGATTCTAAAACCGGCTGGTCCAAACCAATTCGGCAGATGTTTCGGGTCGGTCCAGGCGGAAAACACGAGGTCGCGCGGCGCATCTATTACCCGCGAAAGAACGATTTCGCGATCGAGCGCCCATTGCGAAAGGGCGGCGTCGGCGGACGAGGTCATTGATCTAATCCTTTGATTGGGATGGGTACGTGACAGTGGCGTCAACGACGATTTCAAACTCCGGAGACCGTGGACCGCCGCAGCGAGGGGCCGGCGGTTTGCGGGCTTAGAGCCCGTTCAACCTTCACTTCCGGGGTTCTTCTCAATTGTCTTCACATAGGCCTCGAGCCGATCCAGGCGCGCCTCCCAAGCCGCCCGGTGCTCGGCCAGCCAACGTTCAGCATCGGTCATGGCGGCCGGCTTCAACCGGCAGGTGCGAACGCGCCCGATCTTCTGAGATTCAACGAGGCCGACGGCCTCCAGCACCCGGACGTGCTTCATCAGACTAGGCAGCGCCATGTCGAAGGGTTGGGCGAGTTCCCCGATCGAGGCGTCGCCCTCGCCCAGACGCTTCAGGACCGCTCTCCTCGTCGGATCCGCAAGAGCGCCGAACACCAGGTCGAGACTCGATGATAAGTTATCCATGTGGCTAACTATATATGCGCGCCAAGGGGCTGTCAATAACAGTTACCCGTTTGGCTTACTATTAATGCGGACGGGGCGGGTACCGCCTATGTTGGCGGACGGCCATGTCAGCAAGCTGCTTACGGCCGCAATGGATCGTGAGCGGATGGCCCGAGATGGGTCGGGAACAGAAGTTGGCAGATGTCGGTCGGAGGCCCCTAATGCCTCCTTCCGCATCGCTTGAGATCCCTGGGCCGTGAATGCTACCTCAGAACCTGACGGCGAGCACGCCCCTGAAGGCGTGGTCCTGGGCGTCCTCGGCGAGCTGGCCGGTATAGGACAGGCCCAGCGTGGCGCTTTGGCCGATGGCGAGATCGAGTCCGGCCTCGACCAGGGCGGCGTCGCTTGCGATCGGCTGGCCCACCACAGTGAAGCTGCCCGATCCGGCGAAGGCGAGCGTCGCCGCCGGATCGACGTCGCCGAAGGCATGGCGCCAGGCTCTCCTTGCCGGCTCCTATGGTCGCGCTACGTCCGGTCCGGTGCGCGTCCATAAGTCATCTCCTCAGGCATAGGCCAAGCAGCGGGCTGCCATGTCGAGTTTGCCTCGATTCCGACAGTGACGAATGGGCAACATCGCCCTGCGTAAGGCGCGGCCCCCGGGTCGATTGGACCTCGTCCGTGGCGATCCACGCCAGTTCGGGCAGGACGAGGAATGCCTGCTCCGCAACCGATGATTCGGGGCCATGCCACGCAGGCGGAGGCGGAGGGGTGGGGATTTTTGGGGGCGGGGGCCAGGGAAGACCGACAAAAATCGGTCAATCAGGCGCGAACCGCGGGCGCGCCAGCGTCCTCAACATGACACTGAACGATGTCGATTGACCCCGTGAACGAGGCGACGCACGTTGACGCTCAGGGTGCGTCCACCAGCGCCACGAGGGAAGCGATGCGGCAGATTTCGGTGAGGATCGCAGGAGCGGCACTTGGTTGCCTGGCCCTCGGCACGGTCCCTGCGGTTGCGACCGAAGGTGGCGCCAGTCTCTATGTTCCGGGCTTTCACGGCGCGATGGCGGGCTTCCTGCCGCCGCCCGGGTTCTACTTCGAAACGGACCTCTACAGTTATTCCGGCCGCCTCTCGGCAGGTGCCCGGACGCCGATCGGAGGCGCGGTCCTGGCCAACGTCAAGGCCGAGGCGCGGGCCGCGTTCCTGACGCCGACATGGGTCACTCCGCTGGAAATCCTGGGCGGCAATCTGGCCATCGGCGTTTCCCTGCCTGTAGGCGTGCCGCGCGTCAGTGCAGGGGCCGTGGTTTCATCGGCGCGCCTGGGGCGGACGGTGGGCATCAGCGAGCGCGACGCAACCTTCAATATCGGCGACCCGATCGCATCGGCGATTGTCGGCTGGCATGCAGGGAAATTCCATTGGTTGACCGCGGCGTCGGTCAATATCCCGTCAGGGAGCTATCAGGACGGTCAGCTCTCGAACATGTCGTTCAACCGCTGGATCGGCGATCTGTCGGCCGCCTTGACCTATTTCGATCCAGAGCTCGGCCTGGACATCTCGACCACCGTCGGGTTTGAAATCAACGGCAAGAACAGTGCGACGGACTACAAGAGCGGCAATGCGATCCACGCCGACCTGGCGATCACCAAGAGCCTGACCAAGGAGTTGTCTGTCGGCTTGCTGATGGGGCACTACGAGCAGATCTCCGGCGACAGCGGATCGGGGGCTACGCTGGGACCGCATAAGGGACGCGTCACGGCGGTCGGCGGCGCCATTGGCTACAAATTCGAGGTTGCCGGCACTGCCGTATCGACCCAGGTGAAGGTTCTGCGCGAGGTTTCCGTCGAGAACCGCCCGCGTGGCACGATCGCCTTGTTCACTGTCGCTTTTCCGCTCGGCGGCCAATCTCCGCCGACCACGGCCCCAGCACCGAAAAAGTAGATCGGCTGCTGGAAATACGGCGAATACTCCGCCACGGAGTTGTTAAACAGGTCCTACCTTCGGCGCGAGCGGATGAATCATGCGCGGTGCCATTGGAGATTGCTCGACTAGACCAGCGAGCCTAAGCTGCCGCCATCTAGCCGATCTGCAGTAGCGAGCCCGATGTCTCAAGTTATCCCGAATTTTCGTCTGACCGAGGGAGCTTGTCATGAGTCCGAAAGAGCCACAGGGTCGACCGCAAACTAGCCCAGACGTCACTCTCGATCGCCGCCGCATCCTGCTCGGTGGTACCGCGCTGGCGGCAACAGGCCTCTCCAGTGGCCCAGCTATCGCCCAGGTCCAACCTGCGCAACGGCCGACACCCGCTGGCAGCGGGCGCCTCCCCAACATCCTGGTCATCTTTGGCGACGACGTCGGCCAGACCAATCTCAGCGCCTACTCGTTCGGAGTGATGGGCTACCGCACGCCGAACATCGACCGCGTTGCTCGCGAAGGCATGATGTTCACCGACTACTATGCCGAGCAAAGTTGCACGGCCGGTCGTTCGAGCTTCATCACGGGCCAATGCACCTTGCGCACCGGCCTGTCCAAGGTCGGTCTTCCCGGCGCGAGCGTCGGCCTTCAGGCGCGGGACGCGACGCTTGCCGAACTCCTGAAGCCGCTCGGCTACGGCACCGGCCAGTTCGGCAAGAACCATCTCGGCGACAAGGACGAGTTCCTGCCGACCAACCATGGCTTCGACGAGTTCTTCGGCAATCTCTATCACCTCAACGCCGAAGAAGATCCGGAAAACCGCTTCTATCCGCGCGATCCCGAGTTTCGGAAGCGCTTCGGACCGCGCGGTGTCCTCAGGACCTCGGCTGACGGCAAGATCGAGGATACCGGGCCACTCACCAGAAAGCGCATGGAGACGATCGACGACGAGACATCGGCGGCCGCGATCGATTTCATGCAGCGTCAGGTCAGGGCGAGCAAACCGTTCTTCTGCTGGTTCAATTCGACCCGCATGCATTTTCGCACGCATGTGCGCGAAGCGCATCGCGATCAGCCGGGACTGACCTCCAGAACCGAATACGCGGACGGCATGATCGAACACGATGCCACCATCGGCCAGATCCTCAAGGCGGTGGATGACCTCGGCATCGCGAACGACACCATCGTGCTCTACACCACCGATAACGGGCCTCATCAGAATTCCTGGCCCGATGCCGG
>JAKFDB010000094.1:0-1652 GCA_036676315.1 Bradyrhizobiaceae bacterium | reverse complement strand
ATAACAACCGAGGCATCGCCGGCAACGGCCACATGTTGATGAGCGAGACCAACAGCGACGAGATCGCGGCCCTGATCGTCGCCTGGCTGGAAGCGAAGGGTCTTTGAACAACGGCCGGCGCGGCAGAGCCGCAACCGGCCGGTCCTGGGGAGGAAGAGCATGAGATCGCTTGTGATCGGCAGTGCGATGATGGCGCTGGCCGGCCTGCCGGCGCTGGCCCAGGTCAGCGACGATGTCGTGAAGATCGGCGTCCTGACCGATATGGGCGGCGTGACAGCCGATATCGGCGGCAAGGGCTCGGTGATCGCGGCCGAGCTCGCGCTCAAGGAGTTCGGCGCGACCGTGCTCGGCAAGCCGATCCAGATCGTCGCTGCCGACCATCAGCACAAGGCCGATGTCGGCACCTCGATCGCCCGGCAATGGTTCGACGTCGACAAGGTCGATGCGGTCGTCGATGTGCCGAACTCGGCGGTGGCGCTGGCGCTGCAATCGCTCGCCCGCGAGAAGAAGCGGATCGTGATGTATTCCGGCGCCGGCACGACGGCGCTGACCAATGAGCAGTGCTCGCCCTATGGTTTCCACTGGACCTACGACACCTATGGCGTAGCGCGCGGCACGGCCTCGGCCGTGGTCAAGGCCGGCGGCACGAGCTGGTTCATGCTGGCCTCCGACTACGCGTTCGGCCACCAGCTCCAGAAGGATGCGACCGATGTGGTCGAGGCCAATGGCGGCAAGGTCGTCGGCGCGGTGCGCCACCCGCTCAACAATGCCGATTTCTCCTCCTTCCTGCTGCGGGCGCAGTCCTCGGGCGCGAAGGTCGTCGGCATCGCCAATGCCGGCAACGACACCGTCAACGCGATCAAGCAGGCCGGCGAGTTCGGCCTGGTCGAGCAGGGCCAGAGCCTCGCGGCGCTGATCTTCTTCCTGCAGGACGTGCACAGCCTCGGCCTCAAGGCGACGCAGGGCACCTATCTGACGACCGCCTCCTACTGGGATCTCGACGAGCCGTCGCGGGCCTGGTCGAAGCAGTTCATGGAGCGCGCCGGCATGATGCCGTCCATGCTGCATGCCGGCGTCTACGGCTCGGTGCTGCATTATCTCAAGGCGATCAAGCAGGCCGGCACGGACGATCCCGACAAGGTCGCCGCGGCGATGCGGGCCATGCCGATCAACGACGCCTTCACCAAGGACGCCAGGATCCGCGCCGATGGCCGCGTGCTGCGCGAGATGTATCTCGCCAGGGTCAAGAAGCCGGCGGATTCGAAGCAGCCCCGGGACTACTTCGAGATCGTCCGCAAGATCGCGCCTGAAGACGCCGTCTGGCCGCTCTCCGAGAGCCGCTGCGCGGCGGCGAAGGGCTGAGCGGCGGTCCATGCATCCCGCAGCCCTCATCCTGAGGAGCAAGCGCAGCTTGCGTCTCGAAGGATGGTCCAGCTGCCTCCCGAGCCTCCTGAAGCATCCTTCGAGACGCCATTCCCTTCGGAATGGCTCCTCAGGATGAGGGCTCGTCGTGTTTCAAACCGGCCGACCGCTCAGAGCGAAAAGCCCTTCAGCCTGTCGCCGAGCTCGCCGAGCCGTTCGGCGCCGACATTGGCGATGGCGATGCGCAGGTGGCGCTCCTGGCCCGGGCCGAAATAGGGGCCGGGTAATGC
>JAKFDB010000093.1:0-70239 GCA_036676315.1 Bradyrhizobiaceae bacterium | reverse complement strand
GGCCCGTCGCGCAGCACGAGGCGCTGGATCTCGGGCTCCAGTGCCATCTCGATATAGGCCGCGCACTCGTCGCGAAAACCGGTCCAGGGGTCGGCGGCGCGCGCCGAGACGGCGTTCAGCCGCTCGTTCATCTCGGCGTCGATCTCGGCGATCACCGCGGCGAGCAACCCCTTCTTGTCGCCGAAATGATGATAGAGCGCTCCGCGCGTCAGCCCGGCCGCGGCGGTCAGCTCGTCCATCGAGGTTGCGGCATAGCCGACCGTGCCGAAGGCGGCGCGGGCCGCGCCGATCAGCTTGGCACGGGTCTCGGCGATCATCTGCTGGCGCGGCCTGCGGCTCATCCCCATCCTCTTCACATACGCCATGTATGTTAATTGACATACGCGGCGTATGCAACTAGTCATCCGCCGACGCGCCGTATGCGGATGCTGCGGCGCCCGCTCCGGAGACCTACAGCCAATGGCCAACCCCTATCGCGAGATCTTTCGCGCGCCCGGCGCCGTCGCCTTCTCGGCGGCCGGCTTCGTCGCCCGTTTGCCGCTGTCGATGGTGACCATCGGCATCGTCACCATGCTCTCGCAGGCGCGCGGCGAGTACTGGCTGGCGGGCAGCGTGGCCGCGACCTTCGCGCTCGCCAATGCCCTGATCGCGCCGCAGATCTCGCGGCTCGTCGACCGCCATGGCCAGAGCCGGGTGCTGATCCCGGCGACGCTGGCGACCCTGGTCGCGCTCGCGGGGCTGATGCTGGCGACGCGCCTTCAGGCACCGAATTGGGTGCTCTTCCTGTTCGCCGCGCTTTCCGGCCTGGAGCCGAGCATGGCGGCGATGGTGCGGGCGCGCTGGACCGAGATCTATCGCGGCACGCCGCATTTGCGTACCGCCTTCGCCTTCGAATCGGTGGTCGACGAGATGGTCTTCATGATCGGGCCCGTGCTGGCGATCGGTCTCAGTGTCGCCTGGTTTCCGGAGGCCGGCCCGCTTGCCGCCACGATCCTGCTCGCGTTTGGCATGACGCTTTTCGTGCTCCAGCGCCGCTCCGAGCCGCCGGTCCATCCGCAATCTGCGAGCGCCGGCGGTTCGGCGATCCGCCTCGGCGCCGTCAGGGTCATCGCCCTTGTGATGGTCGCGGTCGGCGCCATCTTCGGCACCTCCGAGGTCACTACCGTCGCCTTCGCCGAGGCGCAGGGCCACAAGGCGAACGCCAGCCTGGTGCTCGCCGCCTATGCCGCGGGCTCGCTGATCGCCGGCCTGATCTTTGGCGCCATGCGCTTGCGCCTGTCGCTGGCGCGCCAGTTCGTGCTGGCGATCGCCCTTGCCGCGGCGACGACACTGCCCTTGCTGGCCGTCGGCTCGCTCTGGTCGCTCGCCGCGGTGCTGTTCGTCGCCGGCGCTTCGATCTCGCCGACCGTCATTGTCGCCATGGCGCTGGTCGAGCGCCATGTGCCGCCGTCCAAGCTGACGGAGGGCATCACCTGGGTTATGACCGGCGTCGGCGTCGGCCTGGCACTGGGCTCGGCGGCGTCCGGCTGGCTGATCGACAACTATGGTGCCGCGAGCGGTTTCCTGGTCTCGGTCGCCGGCGGCTTTACGGCGCTCGCCATCCTGCTGCTCGGGTTGCGCAGGCTGTCCGGGACGGCGCCCGGCAGGGCGCGTCCGGCGCTGGCCTGAGCAGGCAGGGCGGCTGCGCTTGCCAGGGCGCGGCTTTTCTGTCATATGCCCGGCCTTCGATCGCCCGGCTGATAAGGGCTGCCGTGGCGATCGTTCTTTGCTTCCCAAAGCAAAATTGAAGCGGCGCACCTCGCGCGCTCGCGACCTATGAGGAGCTGAAATGCCCAAGATGAAGACGAAGGCGAGCGCCAAGAAGCGCTTCAAAATCACCGGAACCGGCAAGGTGCTCGCTGCCCAGGCCGGCAAGCGTCACGGGATGATCAAGCGGACCAACAAGCAGATCCGCAACCAGCGCGGCACGACGACCCTGTTCGAGGGCGACGCTGCCAACGTGAAGAAGTTCTTCCTCCCCAACGGCTGACGCCTGACAACCTTTCCGGAGATCAAACATGGCTCGCGTGAAACGGGGCGTTACGTCCCACGCCAAGCACAAGAAGACACTGAAGGCCGCCAAGGGCTTCTATGGCCGCCGCAAGAATACGATCCGCGCTGCCAAGGCAGCCGTCGATCGGTCGATGCAGTATGCCTATCGTGACCGCAAGAACCGGAAGCGCTCGTTCCGCGCGCTCTGGATCCAGCGCCTGAACGCTGCGGTGCGCGAGCACGGCCTGACCTACTCGGCCTTCATCAACGGGCTCATCAAGTCGGGTCTCGAACTCGACCGCAAGACCCTGTCGGCCCTGGCGATCGACGATGCGGTTGCCTTCACCGCCGTCGTCGAGACGGTCAAGGCGACGCTGGCCAAGGAAGAGGGCGTCCGTCAGGCCGCCTGATTTCGCCAGAAACGCGCATATTCGAAAGGCCGGCAGCGATGCCGGCCTTTTTCTATTGGCTTGCAGCCCGTCCTCTTTCCTCCGCCCTCATCCTGAGGAGCGGTCCGGCGGAGCGAGGCCGGGTCAGGTCTGCACGCTGTCGGCCGCCGCCGGCGTCCAGCCGTCGCCGGCTCCCTCGACGATCCGGGCATAGGCTTCCTCCGGCGAGTCGGCATAGCAGAACAGGTCAAGGTCCTCTTTCCGGATCAGCCCGGCCTTTGCCATCTGCTCGAGATTGAGCAGGCCTTTCCAGAAGGCGCTGTCGTAGAGGATGATCGGAACCGGCGACATCTTGCCGGTCTGCGTCAGCGTCATGATCTCGAACAGCTCGTCGAGCGTGCCGAAGCCGCCGGGGAAGGCGACCAGCGCCGCGGCCCGCATCGCGAGGTGCATCTTGCGCATCGCGAAATAGTGGAAGCGGAAGGTCAGGTCCGGCGTCGAGAAGGCGTTCGGCTCCTGCTCATGCGGCAAGGTGATGTTGAAGCCGATCGAGACCGCTCCCGCTTCGCCGGCGCCGCGATTGGCGGCTTCCATGATGCCGGGGCCGCCGCCGGTCGCGATGACATGATGGCGCCCGTTCGCTCCGGCCTCCAGCGCGCCGCCGCGTTCGGAGGCGATCCGGCCGAAGGCGCGCGCCGCTTCGTACCAGGGATCGCCCTCGCGCACGCGGGCCGAGCCGAAGACGACAATGGTCGAGAGGATGCCGCGCGCCCTGAGATTGTCCTCGGCCTTCTGGTATTCGAGCATGAAGCGCACGCCGCGGGTCGAATCGCCGAGGATGAAGTCCCGGTCGAGCGCGGCGAGGCGATAGGAAGGCGAATTCTTCTGGGCGACGTTGTCAGGCATCTCGGCATCTCCGTGCTGGCCCCTGCATAGCCGGGCCGGGCTACCCCTGTCGCCCCCGGCCGCCGCATGCCCCTGGAGACTGCGACGGTCTTGTCATGAAGCGGCGCTGGGCCGGGCCGAATGTGCGAAAACGCCGCGATCGGCTCGCTTTGCCAGCGTAATTCGGGCTGGCATCCGCATGGCCGACGCCATAGAAGATGCCACGCCGGGACGCGCTCCGGCATTTTTGATGTGGTGCGAGTTCCTGGCGGCCGGTCGGTTCCGGCCCGGTGGAAGGCGCACTAACGGACCAGATCAGGCATGAACGAGATCGATACCCTTCGCGATTCCCTTGTCGGTGAGATCGCCGCGGCGCAGGACGAGGCGGCGCTCGAGCAGTTGCGCATCGCGGCGCTCGGCAAGTCCGGCTCGGTTTCCGGACTGCTGAAGACGCTGGGCGCGATGACGCCGGACGAGCGCAAGGAAAAGGGGCCGCTGATCAACGGCCTCCGCGACGGCGTCCAGCAGGCGCTCGCCGCCCGCAAGGAAGCGCTCGGCGAGGCGGCGCTGGAGGTTCGGCTTGCAGCCGAGCAGCTCGACATCTCGCTGCCGGTGCGCGAGGGGCCGGAGGCGCGCGGGCGCATCCACCCGATCAGCCAGGTCATCGACGAGATCACCGCGATCTTCGGCGATATGGGCTTTGCCGTCGCCGAGGGGCCGGATGTCGAGACCGACGACCTCAACTTCACCAAGCTGAACTTCCCGGTCGGCCACCCCGCCCGCGAGATGCACGACACCTTCTTCTTCGCGCCCGACGCCAATGGCGAGCGCAAGCTGCTGCGTACCCACACCTCGCCGGTTCAGGTGCGCACCATGCTGGCCCAGGAGCCGCCGATCCGCGTGATCTGCCCCGGCCGGACCTACCGCATGGATTCCGACCAGACCCACACGCCGATGTTCCATCAGGTCGAGGGCCTTGTCATCGACAAGAAGACCCATTTCGGCCACATGAAATGGGTGCTGGAGGAGTTCTGCAAGTCGTTCTTCGAGGTCGAGAGCGTCAAGATGCGCTTCCGCCCGTCCTTCTTCCCCTTCACCGAGCCTTCGGCCGAGGTCGACATCCAGTGCTCGCGCAAGGGTGGCGAGATCCGCTTCGGCGAAGGCGATGACTGGCTCGAGATCCTCGGCTGCGGCATGGTCCATCCGAACGTGCTCAGGAATTGCGGGCTCGATCCGGACGTCTATCAGGGCTTCGCCTGGGGCATGGGCATCGACCGCATCGCCATGCTGAAATACGGCATGACGGACCTGCGGCCCTTCTTTGAGGCCGATATCCGCTGGCTCTCGCATTACGGCTTCCGCCCGCTCGACCTGCCGACCCTGACCGGCGGCCTGTCGTCGTGACCAAGGCGGGTTAGGTTAGGAGAGGAAGGGCGGATGAGCGCGGCGCATTGGGCTGGCCTGATCGCGGCACTGCTGGTGGCGGCCAATCTCCTGTGCCTGGCCATTGCCTTCGTGCGCCTGCGTCGCAAGCCGGTCGAATCCAAGCTGCTGCGCCAGCGCCCGCCGGTGACGATCGTCCGGCCGCTCTGCGGCCTCGAGGCCTTCAGCCGGGAGACGCTGACCTCCGGCCTCGTACTGGACTATGCCGACTACGAGACGATCTTCTGCGTCGCCGACGGGCAGGATCCGATCGTGCCGCTGGTTGAGGAACTGATCGCCAGCCATGGTCCGGAGCGTGTGCGCCTGATCGTCGGCGATGTCGCGGTCAGCGCCAATCCCAAGCTCAACAACTGCGTCAAGGGCTGGCAGGCGGCGCGGCATGACTGGGTCATCCTCGCCGATTCCAACGTGCTGATGCCGAAGGATTACATCCAGCGGCTGATGGCCGCCTGGCGCGACGATACCGGCCTCGTCTGCTCGACGCCGGCCGGTTCGCGCCCGCTCTGCTTCGGCGCCGAGGTCGAATGCGCCTTCCTCAACACCTTCCAGGCGCGCTGGCAATATGCCGGCGAGGCCCTCGGATTCGGCTTCGCCCAGGGCAAGTCGATGCTCTGGAACAAGCCCTTCCTCGACGCCCGTGGCGGCATTGCTGCGCTCGCCGCCGAGATCGCCGAGGATGCGGCGGCGACCAAGCTGGTGCGCGCCGCCGGCAAGCATGTCCATCTCGTCGACCAGCCCTTCGAGCAGCCGCTCGGCCGCCGACATCTGCGTCATGTCGTGCAGCGGCAGTTCCGCTGGGCGCGGCTGCGCCGCGTCACCTTCCTGCCCTTCTTCGCGCCGGAGATCCTGGTCGGCCCGCTGGTGCCGGCCGTGCTCGCCGCTTTCGCGGCGCCCGCCTTCGGCCTCTCGGGTTGGCAGGCCGTGCTGCTGGTGCTGGCGATCTGGTACGGCGCCGAGATCATGCTGGCGAAAGGCGTCGGCTGGTTCGTCAACTGGCGCACGCCGCTGGCCTATCTCGCCCGTGACCTCGTCTTCCCCGGCATCTGGGCCTATGCCTTCCTCGCCGGCGAGGTGAGCTGGCGCGGCAACGCCATGAAGATCAGGACGGATGGCGACGACCGGCTGAACGACAGCGCGCCCGAATTGTCGACCGTGGCCGCGCGGCGGGACGGGACGGCGTGACCTTGGACATGCTCACCATCCCCGAGCGCTATCGCGATTGCCCGAGCTTCGCCTTCGGCGATGGTCCGGAATTGGCCACGGAGCTGGCGGCTCTGGTCGTCAGCGGGCGCAAGCGCGCGACGGTGAATACGCCGGACGCCCCCGACTGCCCGAAGGTCGGCGAGCTCTGGATCGTGCTCGACGGCGAGAAGCGCCCGGTCTGTGTGATCGAGACGCTCGAACTCACGCCCCGTCGCTTCGACGAGGTCGACGAGGAATTCGCCTTCGAGGAAGGCGAGGGCGACCGCAGCCTCGCCTTCTGGCGCGAAGCCCATGAAGGCTATTTCCGGCGCCTCGGCGTCTTCAGCCCCGATATGACCTTGCTTTGCGAACGCTTCCGCCTGGTGGAGGTGCTCGCTCCGATGGACACACGCGCATGAAATTCACGCTCTCCTGGCTCAAAGACCATCTCGATACCACCGAGACGCTCGACACCATCACCGAGACCCTGACCCGCGTCGGGCTCGAGGTCGAGGCGGTCGAGGACAAGGCGAAGGCGCTTTCCGCCTTCACCATCGCCTATGTCATCGAGGCCAAGCAGCATCCGAACGCCGACCGGCTGCGTGTCTGTATGGTCGACACCGGCTCCGGCGATCCGGTGCAGGTCGTCTGCGGCGCGCCCAATGCCCGCACCGGCATGAAGAGCGTGTTTTCGCCGCCTGGCACCTATATCCCCGGCAAGGACATTACCCTCGGCAAGGGCGTCATCCGCGGCGTCGAATCGAACGGCATGCTCTGCTCGGCCGCCGAATTGCAGCTCTCCGAGGACCATGACGGCATCCTCGACCTGCCGGAGGATGCGCCGGTAGGCCAGCCCTATGCGACTTATGCCGGGTTCGACGACGCGATGATCGAGATCGCGGTGACGCCGAACCGGGCCGATGCGCTCGGCGTCGCCGGCATCGCCCGCGACCTCGCCGCAGCCGGCCTCGGCACGCTGAAGACGCCCTCGGTCGCGCCGGTGCGCGGCAGCTTCCCTTGCCCGGTCGACGTCAAGCTCGACTTCGCCCCGGAAGACAAGAAGCTCTGCCCGGCTTTCGCCCTGCGCCTGGTGCGCGGCGTCAAGAACGGTCCGTCGCCGGAATGGCTGCAGGCGCGCCTGCGCGCCATCGGCCTCAGGCCCATCAACGCGCTGGTCGATATCACCAATTTCATGACCTATGACCGCAGCCGGCCGCTGCACGTCTTCGATGCCGCCAAGGTCCATGGCGACCTGACGGTGCGCCGGGCAAAGGCCGGCGAGCAGATCCTGGCGCTCGACGGCAAGACCTACACGCTGACCGACGAGCAGGTCGTGATCGCCGACGAGAAGGGTGTCGAATCCTTCGCCGGGATCATGGGCGGCGAGGCTTCGGGCTGCGACGAGAGCACGGTCGACGTGCTGGTCGAGAGCGCGCTCTGGGACCCGCTGAACATCGCCCGCTCGGGCCGCGCCATGGGCATCACCTCCGATGCGCGCTACCGTTTCGAGCGTGGCATCGACCCCGATTTCACCCGGCCGGGCCTCGATCTCGCGACGCAGATGATCGTCGAGCTCTGCGGCGGCGAGCCTTCGGAGATGGTCTTCGCCGGCGATCTGCCCGAGAGCGCCCGCGCCATCGATTTCCCCTGGTCCGAGGTCAAGCGCCTGACCGGGCTCGACCTGCCCCAGGTCGAGATGAAGCTGGCGCTGACCTCGCTCGGCTTCCATGTTTCGGGGGCCGGCGACCGGGTCAAGGTCGCGGCACCGTCCTGGCGCGCCGACGTCGAGGGCAAGGCCGATCTGGTCGAGGAGATCCTGCGCATCGCCGGGCTCGACCGCGTCGCTTCGGCGCCGCTGCCGCGCATCAAGGGCGAGGTCGTCAAGCCGGTGCTGACCGTGCTGCAGAAGCGCACCCGCCAGGCCAAGCGCCTGCTCGCCAGCCGCGGCATGGTCGAGGCGGTGACCTGGTCCTTCATCTCGCATGAGGCGGCCAAGCTCTTCGGCGGCGGCTCGCGCAAGCTCGTCCTCGCCAATCCGATCGCGGCCGATCTCTCCGACATGCGGCCGTCGCTGCTGCCGGGGCTGATCCGTTCGGCGCAGGCCAATGCCGACCGCGCCTTCGGCGATGTCGCGCTGTTCGAAGTCGGCCAGATCTTCCAGAGCGACGAGCCGGAGGGCCAGCTGATTGCCGCCGCCGGCCTGCGCCGCGGCACGGCACGGCTGGAAGGCGCCGGCCGTCATTGGGACGGGGCGGCCAAGCCGGTCGATGCCTTCGACGTCAAGGCCGATGTCATGGGCCTGCTCGTCGGGCTCGGCGTGCCGGTGGGCGGCCTGCAGATCGTCGCGGGCGGCCCGGCCTGGGCCCATCCCGGCCGCTCCGGCACGCTGCAATTCGGCCCCAAGGGCGTGATCGGCGCCTTCGGCGAGCTCCATCCGCGGGTGCTCAAGGCGCTCGACGTCAAGGGTCCGCTGGTCGCCTTCGAGATCCATCTCGATGCGCTGCCGCTGCCGAAATACAAGCCGACCAAGGTCAAGCCGAAGCTGGCGCTCTCCGATTTCCAGCCGCTGACGCGCGATTTCGCCTTCATCGTCGACAAGGCGGTGGCCGCCGGCGACATGGCGAAGACCGCCCAGAACGCCGACCGCGCGCTGATCGCCGAGACCAGCGTCTTCGACATCTATGAAGGCGCCGGCGTCGAGCCCGGCAAGAAGTCGGTGGCGCTCGCGGTGACGCTGCAGCCGGTCGAGAAGACGCTGACCGAAGCCGAGATCGAGGCCGTCGCCGGCAAGATCGTCGCGGAGATGGCCAAGCGCCACAAGGCCGCGCTGCGCGGTTGAAGAACGTCATGGTCGGCCTTGAGCCGACCATCGCGGGACAGAAAAGGCGCTTTCGAGCGCCTTTTTTATGAGAAACACGCGTCTGCGCTTCGCTGTGCCCGAGAATGACGGCGGGAGTCTGCCGCCGCGCCGCCGTTATTGATCGCAATTGTGAAATAATAAGCAGGCGAAATCGCCTAACGATCCGGCTATCGGCTCCTCATTGTTGCGATTTCTGTGAGGCTGGATGTCCGTTACCGAGCTCCCCGTCGAGGATAATCTCTTTCCCGGCTTCAGGCTGCTCGACGTCGAGACTCCCGGCGCTCGCATCCGCGTTCGCACCGGCGGCGAGGGGCCGCCGCTGCTGCTGCTCCACGGCTATCCGCAGACCCATGTGCTCTGGCACAAGCTCGCCGGCCTGCTGAAGGACCGTTTCAGGCTCGTCTGCGCCGATCTGCGCGGCTATGGCGACAGTGCCAAGCCGGCGAGCGATGCCGAGCATTCGCCCTATTCGAAGCGCGCCATGGCGCAGGACATGGCTGAGGTCATGACCCTGCTCGGTCACCAGCGCTTCCTGGTTGGCGCCCATGACCGCGGTGCCCGCGTTGCCCATCGGCTCGCCCTCGACCATGAAGAGCGCGTCATCCGCCTCGCCACGCTCGACATCGCGCCGACGCGCGAGATGTATGCCAACACAAGCGACGCCTTTGCCCGCGCCTATTGGCACTGGTTCTTCCTGATCCAGCCGGCACCTTTTCCCGAGCGCATGATCGGCGCGGATGCGCGCGCCTACTGGCTGAAGAAGTGCGGTTCGGGCTCTGCCGGGCTGTCGCCCTTCACGCCCGAGGCGCTGGAGCATTACCTGCGCTGCTTCGGCGATCCGGCCGTCATCCACGCGAGCTGCGAGGACTACCGCGCCGCGGCGACCATCGACATCCGCCATGACGACGAGGATGGCGGGCGCAAGCTCATCCAGCCGCTGCTGGCGCTCTGGGGCGAGAACGGCGTCATCGGGCGCTGCTTCGATCCGCTGGCGCTCTGGCGTGAGCGGGCTGTGGATGTGCGCGGCAAGGCATTGCCCGGCGGGCATTATCTGGCGGAAGAGATTCCCGAGCGTGTCGCCGCCGAATTCGCTGCGTTTTTTGGAGAACACCCATGAGCCGGACCAACCGCGTCTATCGCATCGCCGTGATCGCCGGCGACGGCATTGGCAAGGAAGTGATGCCCGAGGGCCTGCGCGTGCTCGAGGCGGCGTCGAAGAAATACGGCTTCGAGCTCAGGCTCGACGAGTTCGATTTCTCCTCCTGCGACTACTACGCCAAGCACGGCAAGATGCTGCCGGACGACTGGAAGGAAAAGATCGGCGGCCATGACGCGATCTATTTCGGCGCCGTCGGCATGCCCGCCCAGGTGCCGGACCACATCTCGCTCTGGGGCTCGCTGCTGCTGTTCCGGCGCGAATTCGACCAGTACGTGAATCTTCGCCCGGTGCGGCTGATGCCCGGCGTGCCCGGCCCGCTCGTCGGCCGCAAGCCCGGCGACATCGACTTCTTCGTCGTCCGCGAGAACACCGAGGGCGAGTATTCCTCGGTCGGCGGGCGGATGTATGCAGGCACCGAGCGCGAGATCGTCATGCAGGAGACGGTGATGAGCCGCGTCGGCGTCGACCGCGTGCTGAAATACGCCTTCGAACTGGCCCAGCGCCGTCCGCGCAAGAAGCTGACCTCGGCCACCAAGTCGAACGGCATCTCGATCACCATGCCCTACTGGGACGAGCGGGTGAAGGAGATGGCGAAGAACTATCCGGACATCGCGGTCGACCAGTACCATATCGACATCCTGACCGCGCATTTCGTGCTGAATCCGGATCGCTTCGACGTCGTCGTCGCCTCCAACCTGTTCGGCGACATCCTCTCCGATCTCGGCCCGGCCTGCACCGGCACGATCGGCATTGCCCCTTCCGGCAACATCAACCCGACCGGCGACCATCCTTCGCTGTTCGAGCCGGTGCACGGCTCGGCGCCGGACATTTTCGGCCAAGGTATCGCCAATCCCGTCGGGATGATCTGGTCGGGCGCGATGATGCTCGACCATCTCGGCGAGACCGAAGCCGCCAAGGCGATCGAGGCCGCGATCGAGCGTGCGCTCGGCGACGAACGCACCCGCACCCGCGATCTCGGCGGCAAGTTGAACACCGAGGCCGCCGGCAAGGCGATCGAGCAGGCGCTGGGTTGACGGCGGCGCGCCCACGCGGCCACAACCTCGGTTCCAGGCAGAATTAAGACATAAGAGGGAGCGGAATGCCCGATCTGTCGATTTTCTCGCTACTCGGCCCGCTGATCGTGCGTGGCGCATCGCGAAACACCAATCTTCTCACCGGCTTCTCGGTCTTGGCCGGGGCCGGTCTTCCGGGCTGGCTGGCAAGCCCGGTGCAGCCCCGGCCCATCAGTTTGAATACTCCGCAGCCGTGCCGAGCGCGCTTCTCGCGCTTGGCCTCGGCTATTTCTTGAAGCAACGCCGACCCGATCCGGCCCTCTAACACGGGACTGACAGAATAATGGACCTCTTATCCTCAACCTTCTGGGCTTCGCTGCTCCAGATCATCTGGATCGATCTGCTTCTCTCCGGCGATAATGCGGTCGTGATCGCGCTCGCGGTGCGTTCGCTGCCGGAGAAGCAGCGCAAGGTCGGCATCTGGCTCGGTGCTGGCGCCGCCGTCGGTCTGCGCATCATCTTCGCGATCGTCGTCTCCTATCTGCTGAACATTCCGTTCCTGAAGGTCGTCGGCGCCCTGCTGCTGTTCTGGATCGCGATCAAACTCGCCAAGGGCGAGGACGAGGTCCATGGCGACGTCGAGGCCAGCGATAATCTCTGGAAGGCGGTGCGCACCATCGCCATCGCCGATGCGGTGATGAGCCTCGACAACGTGCTGGCGATCGCCGCGGCGGCGCGGGGCCATTTCGAGCTGTTCATCTTTGGCCTGCTGCTGACCATTCCGCTGATCATCTTCGGCGCCCGCATGCTGTCGACGATCCTCGAGCGCTATCCGATCCTGATCTGGCTCGGCGCCGCGCTGCTCGGCTGGATTGCCGGCGAGATGCTGCTCAGCGACATCGCGGTGCTGCAGTGGCTCCAGGTCAGCCTGCCGAGCTGGGTGCTCAGCGTGCCGGTCACCGATACCAACCCGGTCGGCCTCGCCCCGGCGAAGGTCCCGTTCTACTCGGCGGCGGTCATCGGTGCGGCCGTCGTCGTCATCGTCGGCTACATGCTGAAGAAGAAGCCGGTGAACCAGCCCGGCTGAGAAGCGCTCAAACGAGCTGAATGAAGGCGGCGGCCATGGTTTCATGGCCGCCGTTTTTTATGATCCGACAGATGCCACGAACCGGCCTTCCCGGCCGTTCCGGGTCGTCGACCGCGAAGCCGTCGAGCCCTGCGAGCTGGACCTCAAAGCTCTCGGGCGCGCGCCTGAAGCCGGTGCCCAGGGCTTTTACATAGGCTTCCTTGGCGCTCCAGAGCTGGGCGAAGGTCAGCGGTCGGGCTGGCGATGGAAGGGCTTCCAGCATCGCCTGCTCGCCGGGATGCAGCGCCGCGAGCGGCAGCCGGGCCGCGAGATCGATCTGCTCGACATCGACGCCGACCGGGGCGTGAGCCAAGGCCACTGCGACGAGCCCGGAGCGCGTCGCCAGCGAGATATGCAAACCGCTGCCATGGGGCGCTGCGATCACTGGCCGTCCGCCGGGCTCATGATCGAGCGTCACGGCCTCCGGCTTCAGGTTGAATTGGTTTGCCAGGATGGTCCGCGCCAGCCCGCGTCGCAGGGCCGAGCGCTCTGGCAGCGTCGCCGGGCGGCGGTCGGTCGCGATCAGCCAGACGGCGGGCAGCGCTGCAGCGCGGTCGTCGGGGGAGGAGAGCCAGTGCATGCGCCGTTCTAGACGCGATCCGCCGGCCTGTCGCGACAGGCGCGGTTCGCGGCCCGCCTTGCGCTGCATTCATGCGCTGGCCGCGCCGCGACCATTGACGGCGGCCCGCCAACCCGCTTCGAACAGCAGATGTCGCACCCGGAAAGCCAGTCCGAACCCGTCGGCCGGGAGCAGCTGACGCTCGCCGGAATGGCGCTCGGCCTGCGCCGGGTTTCCGTGCTGCTGCCCGGCATCGTCGTCTTCGCCGTCGCCTTCGGTGCGGCTGCGTCCGCCAAGGGGCTGAGCCTCGTGGAGGCGCTGCTGATGAGCGCGCTGGTCTATGCCGGCGTCGCCCAGCTCGTTGCCATGGAACTCTGGCGCCCCGAATGGACCTGGGGAGCGATCGCAGGGCTCGCCTTCGTCACCGCGACGGTCAACGCCCGCTCGATCCTGCAGGGGGCCTCGCTGCAGCCCTGGTTCGCCCGCTACCCGCGCATGGTGAACGCGTTCCAGCTCTTCGTCTTCACCGATGCGAACTGGCTGATCGGCACGCGCTACCGGGCCGAGGGCGGCCGCGACCTCGGCGTAGTGCTGGGCGCCGGCCTCTGCCTGTGGATCGTCTGGCTTCTTGGCACCGTGCCCGGCTACCTGCTCGGCTCGCTCGTCGCCGATCCGCGCCAGTACGGCATCGACCTGGTGATGCCGATCTTCTTTGCGGCGATGATCGTGCCGCTCTGGCGCGGCCGCCGGGCGGCGCTGCCCTGGGTGATCGCCGGCGTGGTTGCGCTCGTCGCCGCCAAGCTGATCGACGGCTATGCCTTCATCATCATCGGTGCGCTTTCGGGCGCCCTTGCGGGAGCCTTCCTTGATGACGCTGCCTGAGCCCGGCGTCTGGGGCCCTTATCTCGCCATTCTGGCAATGGCGCTGGCGACCTATCTCTGCCGCATCTCCGGCGTCGTGCTGATGGGCTTCGTCCCGCTGACGCCGCGTGTCCGGCGCGGCCTCGCCGCGCTTCCCGGCTCGATCGTCTTCGCCACCGTGCTGCCGCTGATCGAGCGCCTCGGGCTGGCCGCGGGCCTGGCATTGCTGGCCGCGATCCTCAGCATGGTGCTGCGGCGCAGCGAGTTGCTGGCGCTGCTGGTCGGCATGAGCGCGGTCTCACTGGCACGCGCCTTTGGATTTTGAATTCTGGCCCGCGGGCATGATGCCGAAGCGGCTTTTCGCTTTTGCGCCTGCTGCCGCGACCCATCACCGGTTACGATCGCAGCCATCACATCAATCATTCGCCGGCCCCCGGGCGACGTGTTGACGCCGCCGGGGCGGCGGCAGACGGTGCGGCTCCGCAGAATGGATAGATCGGGAGCGCCTCATGGCCTGGTATTCGCAAACCTGGAGCTGGTTCGAGGGGGAGTGGCATGAAGGCAATCCCGGCATCATGGGGCCGCGCACCCATGCGAGCTGGTTGTCCTCGACCGTCTTCGACGGCGCCCGCCATTTCGACGGCGTCACCCCCGACATGGACAAGCACGCCGCGCGCGTGAACCGCTCTGCCGAGACGCTCGGCCTGAAGGCGACGATGTCGGCCGCCGAGATCATCGAGAAGACCGCCGAAGGCGTGAAGAAATTCGCTCCGGGCACCGCGATCTACGTCAAGCCGATGTACTGGGGCGAGGCCGACGGCCTCTCGACCATCATGGCCGACCCGGACTCGACCAGGTTCTGCCTGTGCCTGTTCGAGGCGGCGATGGGCGATCCCGGCAAGGGCTTCTCAGTGACCAAGGGCGCCTATCGCCGCCCGACCATGGAGACCATGCCGACCGATTCCAAGGCCGGCTGCCTCTATCCCAACAATGCCCGCATCCTGCGCGAGGCGAAGGGCAGGGGTTTCGACAATGCGCTGGTACTCGACATGCTCGGCAATGTCGCCGAGACCGGCACCTCCAACATCTTCCTGGCGGCGGATGGCGTGGTGAAGACGCCGGCCCCGAACGGCACCTTCCTCAACGGCATCACCCGCCAGCGCGTGATCTCGCTGCTGCGCGGCGCCGGCGTCCCGGTCGAGGAGACCAGCCTGAGCTATGCCGATTTCGAGCAGGCCGACGAGATCTTCTCCTCGGGCAACTACTCGAAGGTGATGCCGATCTACCGCATCGACGACCGGCAGCTTCAGCCCGGCCCGATGTTCCGCAAGGCGCGCGAGCTCTACATGGACTTCGCCCACTCCAAGTAAGCTGAGGTCCTCGCATGGCTCGCCTCGTCACCCGCCTCACCGAGCGCTTCGGCATCGAGCACCCCATCCTCTCGGCGCCGATGGCGCTGGCGGCGGGCGGGGCGCTGGCGGCGGCAGTTACCAGGGCTGGCGGCCTCGGCCTGATCGGCGGGGGCTATGGCGATGGCGACTGGCTCAGGACGCAATATGCCGCGGCCGGTAATACCCGCACCGGCTGCGGCTTCATCACCTGGTCGCTGGCGAAGCAGCCGCAGCTGCTTGGCGAGGTGCTGGCGCATCGGCCGGCGGCGCTGATGCTCTCCTTCGGCGATCCCGCGCCCTTCGCGGGCGAGATCGCCGCGGCCGGCATTCCCCTGATCTGCCAATGCCAGAGCGTCGCGCATGTCAGGGCGGCGCTCGCCGCCGGCGCCTCCGTCATCGTCGCGCAGGGCACGGAGGCCGGCGGCCATGGCCATGCGCGCGCGACGCTGCCCTTCGTGCCCGAGGTTGCCGACCTGCTTTCCCGCGAGAGCCCCGAGACCCTGCTGCTTGCCGCGGGCGGCATCGCCGATGGCCGCGGGCTTGCTGCCGCGCTGATGCTGGGGGCCGACGGTGTGCTGGTCGGCACCCGTTTCTGGGCGAGCCGCGAGGCGCTGGTCCACCAGAACCATCACGCCGCGGCCATCGCCGCCACCGGCGATGAAACGGTACGTTCCTCGCTGCCCGACATCGCCCGCCGGCTCGACTGGCCGAAGCCCTTCGACATCCGCGTCGGCGACAACGCCTTCATCGCCAAATGGCGCGGCCGCGATGCCGAGCTGCTGGCCGCGGCGGAAATCGAGGGGCCGGCCTATCGCGAGGCTTTCATGGCCGGCGATCCCGACAAGGCAGCGGCGATCTATGGCGAGGCGGCGGGGTTGATCACCGATGTGGCGCCTGCCGGCGAGATCGTGGCGCGGATGGTGAAGCAGGCAGCCGAGTGCCTGCGCGCTGGCGCCGGCCTGGTCGTGGACTGAGGCAAACGCCTACTGGCGCCGTCATTCTCGGGCGAAGCGTAGCGGAGACCCGAGAATCTCTTGCAGGAGATGCTCGGGCCAAGCCCGAGCATGACGGCTGTGCTTAACGCAGCAGGCGCAGCAGCCCCGCCAGCTTTAGTCCGCCGAGGGCAAGCACGGCATAGAGGCCGGCGGCGGCGAGGCTGAGGACGCCGAGCGCCACCAGCTTCGGCTCAAAAGCCAAGCCAGCAAGGGCGGCCTGGAGCGGTGGCGCGAGCAGCCGCGCCGCGAGCCCGGCACAGGCGGCGGCCGCCGCGACGATCAGGATCAAGCCCGGGAGCTTGCGATCGGGGCTGGTCCAGCCGCGTCGCAGGGCGAGCACGAACAGCGCCGCGACATTGATCCAGGCGCCGGCGGCGGTGGCAAGCGCCAGGCCGGCCGCGCCGAGATCGCGCCAGAGCAGCAGCTTCAGCGCGACATTGGCGGCGATGGCGGAAAGCGAGACGATCATCGGCGTCGTCGTGTCGCCGCGCGCTTGGAAGCTCGAGACCTGCGAGCGGAGCAGCACGATCGCCGGCAGGCCGATCGCATAGGCGAAAAGCACGGCGCCTGCCGCCTGGCTCGCCGCGGCGTCGAAGCGGCCACGCTCGAACAGGGCGGAGACGACGAGCTCGGGAATGGCGAGGAAGGCGGCGGCGAAGGGGGCGGCCGCGACCAGGGTCAGCGCCACGGCCCGGTTCTGCGCCCTGTTGGCCCCGGCCTCGTCGCCAACGGCGATGGCGCGGCTCATCGTTGGCAGCAGCACCGTGCCGACGCCGATGGCGATGACGCCGAGCGGCAGTTGGTAGAGCCGCTCGGCATAGTAGAGTGCCGCATAGGCGCCAGCCGGCAGCAGCGAGGCGATGATGGTGTCGGCGAAGATCGCGATCTGGACGCCGGCCGAGCCGATCACCGCCGGCCCCAGGGCCTTGAGGAAGCGCTTCACCTCGCCATCGAGGCGCGGCCGGGTCAGGGCCGCCGAGACACCGGCTTGCCGGGCCGCGAACCAGAGCAGCAGCCATTCCAGCACGCCGGCCACTGCTACGCCCCAGGCAGCGGCATGGGCGGCGCTCGGGAACAGGAAGGCAATGGTGAGCGCGCCGACCAGGCAAAGGTTCAGCAGGATCGGCGCCGCGGCGGCGGCTGCGAAGCGGTCGACCGCGTTGAGATTGCCCGAAAGCAACGTCACCAGCGTAATGAACATGAGATAGGGGAAGGTGATCCGCGTCAGCGCCACCGCAAGGTCGAAGCGCTGCGGATCATTGACGAAGCCCGGCGCGAGCAGGCGCACCAGCTCCGGCATGAGGGGCAGGGCGAGCCCGAGTATCACCAGCTGGACGATCAGGTTCAGCGTGAAGACGCGGTTCGAGAACTGCTGCGACGCGGCCTCGCCCGACTTCTCGCGGATGCGGCTGAAGGCCGGGATATAGGCCTGGTTGAAGGCGCCTTCGCCGAAGATGGCGCGGAAATGATTGGGTAGGCGCAGGGCGACCGAGAACGCGTCCATCAGCGGCCCGGCGCCGAGCGCGGCGGCGAGCACGATGTCGCGGCCGAACCCGGAGACCCGCGAGAGCAGCGTGAAGCCGCTGACCGAAAGAATTTTTCTCAGCATCGCGTGGCGGCCCGCGTCACCCGCCCCGTCATTCCAGACAAGGCGCGAAGCGGCGCTGCTCCGGAATCCATCGAAGGGCGCGGCGCGCTGCGATGGATTCCGGCTCTTCGCTCCGCTTCGGCCGGAATGACGTCGAGGATCATGCGGCAAGCGATGCCGTCGCCCGAGGCGATTGTCCAGCCCGCCGGCTAGAGCCGGATGACTTCAGGTGGAATCGCCCTGCGCTTCCACCTGAAGTCTGAATCCGTCTCTCATCAAAGAGTCAGAGCAGGATCAATGCGAAAAACCGGTTCCCACTTTTTCGCATCCTGCTCTAGCGGATCAGCGGCGGCAGGGCGTCGCCGCGCGGATGGACGCTGTCGAGCTTCTCGAAGCCGATGCGTTCGCCGACCAGATAGAGCGGCCGGCGCTTCACCTCGGCGAAGATCCGCCCGACATATTCGCCGATCAGCCCGAGCGAGATCAGCTGGATGCCCGAGAAGAACATGATCGAGACGATCAGCGAGGGGAAGCCGGGCAGATCCGTGCCGAAGAGCAGCGTGCGCACCGCGAAGAACAGGGCCGTCCCGGCGGCGATGATGGCGATGACGACGCCGAGCCAGGTCGCGATCTTGAGCGGCACCGTCGAGAACGAGGACAGCCCGTCGAAGGCGAAGCTGAAGAGCTTGCGGAAGCGGAACTTGGTCTGGCCATGGGCGCGCTCGGCGACCTCGAAAGGCACGCCGGTGGCGGGGAAGCCGACCCAGGCGTAGAGCCCCTTCGAGAAGCGTGCCCGCTCCGGCAGCGCCCGCAGCGCCTCTACCACCTTGCGGTCGAGCAGGCGGAAATCTCCGGCACCCTCGGGCAGCTCGGTTTCGCCGAAGCTGGCGAAGAGCTTGTAGAACGCCTTGGCGAAACCGCGCTTCAGCCGGCCTTCGCCCTCGCGGTCGGTACGCTGGCCATAGACGTTGAGGAAGCCCTCGCGCCATTTCGCCAGGAAGACGGGGATCGTCTCGGGCGGATGCTGCAGGTCGGCATCCATGATCACCACCGCATCGCCGCTGGCATGGTCGAGGCCGGCGGCGATGGCGATCTCCTTGCCGAAATTGCGGCTGAACGAGATGGCGTTGATGCGCGGATCGGCGGCGTGCAGCAGGCGCAGTACCGCAAGCGTGCCGTCACGGCTGCCATCGTCGACGCAGACGATCTCCCAGCTAGCGGCGCAGGCGTCGAGCACGCCCTTGAGCCTTTCGACCAGCAGAGGCAGGTTGTCGGCCTCGTCATGGACCGGAACCACGACCGAAAGCGCCGGCCGCGGCAATGGCGGGGCGAGGGGGGCCGAAGCGGCGAGGGGCTGCGTGGCAGACAAGGCTTTGACGACCTCAGGACGTGCGATAGGGGTGACGGTGCGGCGGTGCTGCCCGCGAGCCGAGGCGCGCACCGGTTCCGCCGGCGGCTACATACAGCACGCTCGATGAACGAGGGACAACAGGCTGGAATGACCCGCGGTTTCGTGCTCTGCGCCGATGATTTCGCCATGACCGCCGGCGTCAGCCGCTCGATCCTGGAATTGCTGGCGCAGGGCAAGCTTTCCGCCACCGGTGCGATGACGAACCGGCCGCATTGGCGCACGCTCGCCGGCGAGCTTCGGGCCTTCTCCGGCAAGGCCGATCTCGGCCTTCATCTCAACCTGACCTGCGCCGCGCCGCTTGCGGCCATGCCGAAGGTCGCGGCTGGAGGCGTCCTGCCGAAGCTGGGAGAGCTGTCGCGGCTGGCGCTGAGCTCGGCCACGGCACGGGGCGAGATCGCAGCTGAACTCGCCCGCCAGCTCGACGCCTTCGAGGATGCGCTCGGTCGCCCGCCTGACTTCGTCGACGGCCACCAGCACGTCCATGTCCTGCCCGGCGTTCGCCGGGCGGTGCTCGATGCGGTCGCGATGCGCTATCCGGCAGGCTCGGTCTATCTGCGCGATCCGGCCGATGCCGTCGCGGCGATCCGCGCCCGCGGTGTCGCCGTCGGCAAGGCATTGGTCATCGCCGGCCTCGCCGCCGGCCTGCGTCCGGCGGCGGCGCGGCGCGGCATTCCGCTGAATCGGGGCTTTTCCGGCGTGTCGCCCTTCGACCCGGCGCGGGATTTCGCCGCCGATCTCTCCCACTTCCTGGAGCGACCGGGGCCGGCGCATCTGGTGATGTGCCATCCCGGCCATGTCGACGAGGAACTGGTCGCGCTCGATCCGGTGGTCGCGACGCGGCCGCTCGAGCACGCTGCGCTGCTGGCCTTCGTACCGCCGCCGGGATTGCGCCTTGCCCGTTTTCGCGAGCTTGGCTGACGCGCGCAGTATTGCACGTAATAATTGTATATTTCCGCTTGGGCATCGCAATCGAAAATTTACCCTGTTCCGCCATCTTGGTTTCGGGTGGTTCAGGCAGTTCCAGGCCGACGTGCCATCCACGCCCGTGAGGAATTGAGCGCGATGACCTGGTTCAAGCTGTGGGCGAAGCAATCCCAGGGCACGCGACCCGCTGCTGACCAGGCCGAGGAAGGTTCGGGTTCGCTCAGCAGCCAGATCGCCGGTGCCGCGGTCGCGATCGTCGCAGTGGCCATCGTCGTCGTCGTCATCGCCGTCGCGCGTTACAATGACGGCAAGACGCGCAGCGACCTCGAGCAGAAGATGACCTCGCTCACCACCATGGTCGTCAACGCTTCGCCTGCGCTGATCCTGGCGCGCGATACCACGACGCTGAGCTACATCCTGGAATCCCTGAAGCGCGATCCGGATTTCGCTTCCGGCATCGTCGCGGACGATGTGGTGGCGCTCGCCACCGCCGGCCGGGACGAGGAGGCGCGGCTGTCGCTGACGCCGAACAATCTCGCCAAGGCGCTCGGGCGCGAGCCCTGGGACGCGCTCGGCGAGCAGAGCCCGCTCCAGCTCGAGGACAAGACCTACATCACCAAGCTGCTCGTCGTCAGAGTTGGCGGCCACCAGAAGCAGATCGGCTATGTCGCCCTGCGCTTCGACAAGACCCGCCTCGTCGCCCGGGCAGCCTGGGAGCAGTTCGTGACGATCGGCTTCGGCCTCGGCCTGCTGACGGTGCTCGGGCCGCTGCTCTGGTTCTCGCTGTCGCGTACGATGAAGCCGCTGAAGAGCATGACGAAGGCGATCGTCAGCATCTCCGACGGCAAGCTCGACACGCCGATCGACGCCACCGGGCGCCGTGACGAGATCGGCGCCATCGCTCGTGCCCTCGGCGTCCTCAAGGTTCGCCTCGGCGAGCGCGCCACCCTGCAGGAACAGCGGTTCTCGACCGAGGCTGAGCGCCGCAGCCAGCAGCAACGCGTCGACGAGGCCATCGCCATGTTCCGTGCCGAGGTCGGCGTCGCCCTCGAAGCATTCAAGAGCAATGCCGACCGGATGGGCGAGGCTTCCAGCGAACTTGCGCGGGTGGCTGCTGAATCCTCCGAGCGTGCCGCCCGCGCCGCGCAGAACTCGCAGGGCGCTTCCGCCAATGTCGAGAGTGCCGCCCAGGCCGCCGAGGAAATGGGCGCGGCGATCCGCGAGGTCGAATTCCAGGTTCGTCGCGTCCGTACCGAAATCGTCGAGGCGGCTTCCGCCTCGCGCGATACGGCCGGCTCGGTCCACGCGCTGGATGAGACGGCCCGCGCCATCGGCGAGGTGGTCAACCTGATCCGCGACATCGCCGCCCAGACCAATCTGCTCGCCCTAAATGCCACGATCGAGGCAGCGCGCGCTGGCGAGGCGGGGCGCGGCTTCGCCGTCGTCGCCGCCGAGGTGAAGAGCCTGGCCTCGCAGACCGCCGATGCGACCGACCGCATCGTCTCCCAGGTCAGCGCCATCCAGGGCGCGACCGGCGAGGTCGTCGGCGCGATCCAGAACATCGCCAACCGCATGGGCGCCATCGAGAACTTCGCCAATTCGGTCGCCACCTCGATCGAACAGCAGGCCATCGCCACGGGTGAGATCGCCAGCGGCGTCGCCATGGCGAGCACCTCGGCCCTGTCGGTGTCGAGCGATCTTTGCGTGCTTGCCGACAGCGTCGAGGAGACCGGGCGCTCGGCCGAGCAGGTTCGCCATGCCGCCGGCGAGGTCTCCGCCCAGGCGATGCGGCTCGACTCGACCGTCGACCAGTTCCTCAAGCGGGTCGCCGCCTGAGATCGGCCGTGCTCCGCAAATGAAAACGGGGCCCGCGAGGGCCCCGTTCCGTCTCGATCGTCGCTGGCTGTTCAGGCCTTGGCGCCGTCATAGAGCTCGGCGACGTATTCCCAGTTCACCAGGCTCTCGAGGAAGGCCTTGAGATAGTCGGGCCGGCGGTTGCGGTAGTCGATGTAGTAGGAGTGCTCCCAGACGTCGACGCCGAGGATCGGGGTCGCGCCATGGATCAGCGGGCTCTCGCCATTCGGCGTCTTGCTGACCGCGAGCTTACCGCCCTTGACCTCGAGCCAGGCCCAGCCCGAGCCGAACTGGCCGACGCCGGCAGCGACGAAATCTTCCTTGAACTTCTCGACCGAACCGAAGGAGTCGACAACCGCCTTCTCCAGCGCGCCCGGCAGCTTGCCGCCGCCATTCGGCTTCATCCACTTCCAGAAGTGCAGGTGGTTGTAGTGCTGGCCGGCATTGTTGAACACGGCCGGGTTCTTGCCGTGCGAGGTCTTGACGATCTCCTCGAGCGACTTGCCCTCGAACTCGGTGCCCTTGATCGCATTGTTGCCGTTGGTCACATAGGCTTGGTGGTGCTTGTCATGATGGTATTCGAGCGTCTCCTTCGACATGAAGGGCTGCAGCGCATCATGGGCGTAGGGCAGATCGGGCAGGGTAAAGGACATAGGGCCTCTCCTTGGGGCTGTCGAAATCGCGACGTGAGAATGGCTGCAATGATGAATCGCTTGAGCCGTCAGGCCCGGCGGAACGTCCCGCCATTCTTCCGTTAGTTAAGCCGCGAAGGCGGCAGCGGCAACCGGCAAGCGGAGAGATCGCGTCGACACCGAGGCGACTTGACTTCGGGTTCGCGGCGAGTTGTCCCGGGCGCTCGGTTGGCAACGCCTGAACGTATCGATAGTTTAACATTGAGGCGGCAAGCTGTCGCAGGACTCTGCCGTCTCCAAGGAGCGAGCGTTTGGTCAAGTTTATCGTAGTTCTCGGGCTCGCCCTGCTGGTAGGTGGCGCCTACGCCATCTTCGATGGCTGGCCTTATCGGGTTTTGGAGCGGGGCTTCACCGAGGTCATCCTCGGCGCGCTTTCGTTCGCAGCGGGCCTGTTGTTGCTGGCCGCTGCGGCGATCCTGGTCGAGATTCGGCGGCTGAAGGCGATGGTGACGGGTGCCATGGCCGTGATGTCGCTGCGCACCGAGCGGCATGACGAGCCGGCCCCATCGGCCGCGCCGGCCATCCCGCGCAACGAGATCGCCGTGCCGGAGCCAGTGCTCGGGAGAGCCGCGGTTGGGGCGGGCGCCGCAGCGATCGCACTCGGTGGAGCGCTGGCCGGCTTGTCGAAGCCTGACCGGCCCGCCGAAGACGGCGAGAAGGCAGCCGACGGGGCGGAACAGGCCGCGCCTTTGGTTGCGCCGCTCGAGGAGGCAACCGCGTCTGCCAGCGAGCCGAAGGAGCCGGAGGTCGAGGCCGAGCCCGACGACTGGCTGCTGCCGCCTGCGTCCCCGCGAGGCTTGGAGCCGCAGGCCGAGATCGAGCCCACGGAAAAGGTCGAGCCCGACTTCTTCGAGGCGGCGCTGCTGCCGACGCCGGCATCGGAGCTGTCGCGAGACCTGGACCAGAAGCCGCAGGACAAGGCCCCCGAGCCGGAGAACGAGGACATCTCCGAGACCGATCAGGTCTCGGAGAACCAGACGGAGCTCGCCTTCGAGCCCGAGCCCGAAACGCCCGAAATCGCGGCCAGGCCCGATGAACCATCTGCCGAGCCGGGGCCGATCTGGTGGCCGCAGGTCGATCGCGCCGGCGATGAGGGAAGGCAGGCCGCGAAGGCGGCGTCCGATTACGACGATTTCAGCGCGCTGCGCGAGCAGTTGACGGACGCGTTGGCGGCGCCGGGAACGGCGCCCGAGGTCGAGCCGCCGCGGCGGTCTCTCGACGTGGTCGGCGACTGGATGGCGCCGCGGCCCTGGCCTCCGGTGACCCAGCCGCGCAGCAGCGACGCACTCGAGGCGCTCGAAGAGCCCGCTGCCGCCTCCGACGAGGTTCCCTTAGCCGCGGAAGAGCCCGCCGGCACTGCGCCCGACGAGGTTCAGGAAGCTTCGGTGCAAGGCCTGCCGGACGAGACCGAGCCTGCCGCTGCGGCCGAGCCAGAAGCGGAAGAGGCCGTGCCGGAGGTGGAAACGCCCGTAGCGGCAGAAACGCCCCCGGTCGCCGCTCCGGCAGACCAGCCGCCGGCTTCCGACGAAGGCATCGTCGGCGCCTACCAGGTCGGCGAGACGCATTTCACCATCTATGCCGATGGCTCGATCCAGGCGCGCACACCCGATGGCGACTATGTCTTCGCCTCGATGGACGAGCTCAAGGCCTATCTCGCCAGCGAGAAGAGCCGGCTCGAATCGGGGCCGGGCTGAGCTCTCGCCGGTACCGAGCAGGCGAAGCGGCAGGGTCTAGGCCTGCCGCTTCCAGCCGCCGCCGGCCGCGGTGATCGCAAAGGCGTAGGCCAGCGCCGTCTCCTTCAGCGAGTCGAAGCGGCCGGCCGAGCCGGCATGGCCGGCCTCCATATTGGTGTGCAGCAGCACCGGCCCGCCGCCGGTCATGGTCGCGCGCAGGCGCGCTACCCATTTCGCCGGCTCCCAATAGGTGACGCGCGGGTCGGTCAGCCCGCCCATGGCAAGGATCGGCGGATAGGCCTGGGCCCGGACATTGTCATAGGGCGAATAGGCCCGGATCGCGTGGAACGCCGCCTCGTCGCGGATGGGGTCGCCCCATTCCGGCCATTCCATCGGGGTCAGCGGCAGGCTCTCGTCGAGGATGGTGTTGAGCACGTCGACGAAGGGCACCTCGGCGACGATCCCGGCGAAAAGCTCCGGCGTGAGATTGGCGACCGCGCCCATCAGCATGCCGCCGGCGCTGCCACCCTGCGCCACGATGTGTCCGCGCGACGTGTAGCCCTCGGCTGCCAGCATCTCGCCGGCCGCGATGAAATCGGTGAAGCTGTTCGGCTTCTTCTCGCGCTTGCCGTCGAGATACCAGCGCCAGCCCTTGTCGGTGCCGCCGCGGATATGGGCGATGGCATAGACGAAGCCGCGGTCGACCAGGCTGAGCGGGCGGGTGCGGAACGAGGCCGACATCGCCGCGCCATAGGAGCCATAGCCATAAAGCAGGCAGGGCGCCGAGCCGTCGAGCTTCAGCCCCCGCTTGTGCAGCAATGAAACCGGCACCTTGGCGCCATCCTTCGCCGTCGCGAAGATACGGCGCACGACATAGGCGTCAGGATCGTGACCGGACGGCACTTCCTGCCGTTTCAGCAGCGTCCGCTCGCCGCTCGCCATGTCGTAGTCGAAGGTCTCCGCCGGGCGTGCCATTGAGGCATAGATGAAGCGGATATGGTCGGTGTCGAATTCGTAGCCGGCATCCATGCCGAGGCCATAGGCTTCCTCGGGGAAGGCGATGGCGCTTTCCGCCCCGCTTGCAAGATCGCGGATCACCAGGCGCGGCAGGCCGTCCTCGCGCTCCAGGCGGATCAGCCGGCCGCGCAGGCAGAGATGGCTGAGGATGAGCCGGCCGGGCTTGTGCGGCACGAGATCGACCCAGCGCGCCGGCGACGGGTCGTCGAGCGGTGCGCGGACGATCTTGAAGTCCTCGGCACCGTCGGCATTGGTCAGGATCAGCAGTTCCTCGCCATGGTGCTCGACGGCATATTGCCGCCCGGCCTGGCGCGCGGCGATGAGGCGCGGCCGGCCGGCGGGCGCGGCGAGGTCGACGATCTGGACCTCCGAGGTTTCATGGTCGCTGCTCGAGATCAGCAGGTAGCGATGCGACTGCGTCTCGTCGATGTCGACGAACAGGCCGGGATCGGTTTCCTCATAGAGCAGTTCGTCCTCGCTCTGCGGCGTGCCGAGCCGGTGACGCAGCACGCGCGAGGGCCGGTGATCGGCGTCGAGCGCCACATAGACGAAGGCCTCGGCATCCTGCGTCCAGATCATCTCGCCGCTGGTATCGCGGATTTCGTCCGGCAACTCCTTGCCGGTCGCGAGGTCGCGCACGCGGATGAGGTAGAGCTCGGAGCCGGCCTCGTCGGCGCTCCAGGCGAGCAGCCGATGATCGGGGCTGTGCGTGGCATCGCCGAGATCGAAGAACTCCTTGTCGTCGGCGAGAGCATCGGCGTCGAGCATGATTTGCTCGCGGCCGGGCTTGCCAGCGACCTTGCCATGGCGCGGCTTGCGGCAGATCAGCGGGTGTTCGCCGCCGCGCCGGTAGCGTTGATAGTAGAGAAATGGGCCGTCGGGCTGCGGCAGTTCGCTGTCGTCCTCCTTGATGCGCCCGCGCATCTCCTTGACGAGTTCGCGCTGCAGCACCCGGGTCGGCTTCATCAGCCGCTCGCACCAGGCGTTTTCGGCTTCGATATAGCTGCGGATGTCGACCGGCAGGGCCGCGGGGTCGCGCAGCACCTCTTTCCAGTTCTCCGCCCGCAGCCAGCCATATTCGTCGACCAAAGTAACGCCATGGATCGTGCGGTGCCGGGGGCGAGCCTCGGCGAGGGCAGGCGCAGCGGAAGCTTTCTCAGGCATGTCCAAACTCGGTTTGCGGCGTCGCGATCATCAGTCGCATCCATTCAGGCGTTTGCGACGTTGCCGCAGGGCCCGAACTCGTAGAGTCGGGTGAAAACCCTGGCAAGACAACCGCCGCGCGCAGGAATTCACGTGGATGCACATTTTGGTTACCATGAGCGACCGCTGAGTGTGCAAATACTGCACATGAAACAACGTATTCGAAATGATGACTGCCACTTGCGGTGTCATCTTTCATGGATTAGACGATTGCACGACTGATCCGTTTTGCGCGATTCTATATCCGGCAGAATTCGACCTGCTGTCGGTGCAGCATCAGAGCGGGCGCTTGCGCCACTTAGACAGAGCGGGCCCAGTCGTCGATACGCCCGGTCCAAAAAAACAACGGAGCAACGCCACCATGGCTGACCACGACGGTTCGGACTTTATCGAGCTGACAGCAGATATCGTCTCCGCCTACGTCTCGAACAATTCGGTCCCGGCCTCGGAATTACCGGCGCTGATCAACGACGTCCATCTCGCACTGAGCCGCGTCGTCGGCGGAGTTGCCCCGGTGGTCCCGGCCGAAGCGCCCAAGCCTGCCATCGCCGTCAAGAAGTCGATCACCGCCGATTTCCTGATCTGCCTGGAGGACGGCAAGAAGTTCAAGTCGCTGAAGCGCCATCTGCGCACGCAGTACAACATGTCGCCAGAGCAGTACCGCGAGAAGTGGGGCTTGCCGCCCGACTATCCGATGGTCGCACCGAACTATGCCGAGGCGCGCTCGCAGCTCGCCAAGAAGATGGGCCTCGGCCAGCAGCGCCGCAAGCGTCGCTGAGAGACCCCAGGGCGAGCAATCGCCCAAAAGAGAATTCCTTAGCGGGGTTCATGTCGAGCCGCCGGCCCCCGCCGGCGGCTTTGTCGTTTGGAACGGCGATACCCGGAAATGGCAGGAGCATATCCCCGCTCTTCCTGCTGCTCTTGTAAAGATAGATATAAGAATATAATCCTATATCCCTGATCCCCAAACCGGCTTGGCCGGCGGGGATGTGGGAGCGAACATATCATGAACATAAGATTTGCCAACCGGCCGGACCCATTGTCCCGCAGCGCCAGGGCAAGACTTGCCGAGATCGTCGTCTGTGCCGCCCTTCGCCTGCCCCTGGCCGCCTTGCGGCAAGAACGGCGCGGTGTCAGCCGGGTGGCCTTCGGTCGGCAGGTCGCGATGTATCTCGCCCATGTCGGCCTCGGTCTGAACCTGAGCCAGGTCGGCCTCGCTTTCGGTCGCGATCGGACGACCGTGCGGCATGCCTGCGCGCTGGTCGAGGACAGGCGCAGCCAGCCCGGATTCGAGCTCGCGCTCGCCGCGCTCGAGGCCGGGGTGATGCTGAGGCTGCGGGCCTTCGAGCCGGAGTCCGGCCGATGAGCGCGGCCGAGATGGCGGAAGCCGCACCGCCGCGCTTGCTGGCGCATCTCCAGCAGGCCGGTGCCTTCGGGGCAGACTCGCCCTTCGGTTGCGGCCGCATTGCGCTTTATCGCAGCGTGCGCGGTGCGAGCCTCGGGGCCGGCTATGCGCCGGCGGAGGAGGCGAGGGAGCTGGTCGAGGCGGGTCTTGCCGTCTGGCTCGGCACGGGCAAGGCGCGCCGCCTGCAACTCGCGCAGACTCAGGCCCCCCGCGCGCTCGCCGTGGCGACGATGACGGTGGATGGCGAGGCGCAGAAGGTCGTCCTGGACGAACGCGAGAGTCCACTGCTCTGGCTGCACCGGAGGCCGGGCAAGGACGGCAGGCCGCAGATCTCGGCGGCGGAGTTTGCCGCGGGCGAACGTTTCCGGGCCGAGCTGACGCTGGCGCAGATGCTGCCGCGCGTCACCGTGAACTGGGATGCCGCGCTGGCAGCGGGCACGCATGCGCCATCGCGTGGCCCGGCCGGCGCCTCGGATGCCAGCCTGGCGGCGCGTCAGCGCGTCCGGCAGGCCTGCAAGCGCCTGGGCCCCGAGCTTTCGGGGCTCGCCATCGACGTCTGCGGCTTCCTCAAGGGGCTCGATGCCGTCGAGCGCGAGCGCGGTTGGCCGGCGCGCTCGGCCAAGGTGGTGCTGCGCCTGGCGCTGGCGGCGCTGGCAGAGCATTACGGCCTGTCCGGTAGCGCCGGGCGCCAGCCAGTCGCGCATTTCGCCTGGCAGGCCGCTGATGCCCGCCCGGCATTTCCGCCGCGGGCGTGAATCTGGTCAGGCGAAAGCGGCGCGCGCGTCGCTCTTGATCCGTTCGATCATCGAGCGGACGCCGTTCGAGCGCTGCGGGGTGAGATGGGCGGCGAGCCCCAGCCGCTCATAGATGGCGAAGGCGTCGGTGGCGAGGATCTCGCCGGCGCTGCGGCCGGAATGGATGGCGAGCGCCAACGCCACCAGTCCGCGCACGATATGGGCGTCGCTGTCGCCGCGGAAATGCAGCAGCGTCGCTTCGCCCGGACCGCCCTCGCGCTTGGTTTCGAGCCAGACCTGGCTGGCGCAGCCGCGGACCTTGTTGGCGTCGCTATGGGCTTCTTCCGGCAGTGGCGCGAGCGTGCGTCCGAGCTCGATCAGGTAGCGGTAGCGGTCGTCCCACTCCTCCAGGATCTCGAAATTGGCAATGATCTCGTCGAGGTTTTCGCTCATCGGCCGTAGCTCACCTTGCAGGCCGCCGGCGGGGAGGCGGTCTGGCAGGCTGTCTTCGGCGCGCGGCCCGGCGAGGTCAAGCTTCAGCGCTGCGGCGTTTGCGCCTCTGCGCTGCGGTTGGCTGCCTGGGCCAGCACGCGGGCGCGCGTCTCGGGCTCCAGCCCGGCCAGCACTTCGGCGGCCTCGCGCAGGCTGGCCGCTCCCTGCAGGGCGGCCTTGGGATCGATCTTCGCCAGCACGGCTATCGCCGCCTTCGCGTCGAACGGGGCAGTGTCGGGCTCGCTCTTCGTGCCATGGACGGGCGAGTTCAGGGCGATCACCCCGATCAAGGCCAGGCTGCGCAATAGATAAGCCATTCTTGTCCCCGTCGCTAGCGCGGGGCGTCCCGGCCCCAGACTCTTTCACCCTAGCGTAGGGGGCGAAACATCAGGTGTGCCGGACAGTCGCAATTTGAATCAAAGTCCGGATTTGTTCTTCAGTTTCCGTTCACCTTGCCGGCAACAAGCGATAGCGCGGGAAAATCTCGCTGATTCAGCATAATATATTGAAAATAAAGGAGATAAATCCCGTTCCGCGTGCGGTCGCCGGCTTCGGTCCGGCTTTGCCTTAAGCCCCGCTTAAATGCGGCCCGCGAGGATCGCTTCCAACAAGGCAAGGCTTTCGCCGAAGGCCGACAGAGGTTGAGCGTTTGCGGTTCTCCAGCATGATGACGGCGGTCAGGGCGCAGGTCGCGGCGATGGTTCACCCATCGGCGCTGCCGAATTCGCTTGAGCGCATGCGGCATGAGCGCTTCATGCTGACGCGCCTGGCGATCGGCGCAGGCGGGCTCAGCCTGGTGCCTGCCTATATCGCCTGGCGCGGCCGGCTCGACCTGCTCGAAACCATGGTTCTGGTGGCGATCGGCCTGCCGCTGCTGGCGGTTTTCCTGTTGTCGCGCACCGGCCGCCTCGACCTGGCGCATTGCATTTCCGGCGCCGCGCTGACGCTCTTCATCGTCGCGCTCGCCTGCATGACCGGCGGCGCGACCTCGCCGCTGCTGCTCTGGCTCGCCGCAGTGCCGGCGGAGGCGATGTTCTTCGGCTCGCGGCCCTTTGTGGCGCGGGGTAGTGCGCTCGCTGCGATCGGGCTCGGTGCCGTTGTCGCCCTGCAGAGCTGGGGCGCCTTGGGCGAGCCCGCTCCCTGGATCTTCGCGGCGATGCCGCTCCTCGTCACCATCGCGATCCTGCATGCAATGGTGATCGCCGTTGCCTTCCTGCGCCGCCGCGACGACGAACTGCTCGAGCACCGCGCCTCGGATGCCCGCGCCCGCCTGATGCTCGAGCATGTCGGCGACCTCGTGACCTGGCATGACCTGACCGGCGCCGTCGTCTTCGCCAATGAGGCCGCCCGCGCCTTGACCGGTTCCGAGCCGCCGCAACTGCATGGCAAGGGCCTGTTCGAGCGCGTCCACATTGCCGACCGCCCGCTTTTCCTCAAGGCGCTCAGCGACGCCGCCCATGGCGCTGGCCGGGCCAGCGCCTGCTTCCGGGTGCTTTTCGTGGCCAACCTTGCCGGCGAGCCGGCCGGCATACCGACCGTTCGCTGGCTCGAGCTCAATGCCAGGCGGATCGATCAGGCGGGTTCGCGCAATGGCGCGGCGGTGGTCTGCGTCACCCGCGACGTCACCGATCGCCGCGCCCATGACGAGGAGCGCGAGCGCAACCATGCCGAAGCGGTCAAGGCGAGCGACGTCAAGGGCCAGTTCCTCGCGACCGTGAGCCATGAGCTGCGCACGCCGCTGAACGCGATCATCGGCTTCTCGGAGATGCTCAGCGGCGATCTCGCCAAGGGCCTCGATGCCGAGCGGCGCAAGGAATACGCCACGATCATCCATGATTCCGGGCATCATTTGCTCGATGTCGTCAACACGCTGCTCGATGTCTCGAAGATCGAAAGCGGCGCCATGACCATCGAGCAGGCTCCGCTCGACATCGCCAGGCTCGCCGAGGATTGCTGCGCCATCGTCGCGCTCAAGGCGCAGTCCGGCCAGGTCTCGCTCGAGCGCGTCGTCGGTCCCGATCTGCCGCCGCTGCTCGGCGACCGGCGCGCCCTGAAGCAGGTCATGCTCAACCTGCTCTCGAACGCCATCAAGTTCACCCCGCCCAGCGGGCGGGTGACGCTCGCCGTCGTGCGCGACGGCGGCATGATCGACCTCTCGATCTCGGATACGGGGATCGGCATCGCCGCCGCCGACCTGCCGCGGCTGGGCGATCCCTTCTTCCAGGCCAAGTCCTCCTATGACCGCGCCTATGACGGCACCGGCCTCGGGCTCTCGGTGGTGCGCGGGCTGGTCGGCCTGCATGGCGGCACTCTCAGCATCGAGAGCGCGCCCGGCACCGGCACCCGCGTCGCGGTGCGGCTGCCGGTAGCCGGCATCGCCGTCGCCTGCGAGCCTGTCCGCATCGCCACTCATGCCCGCGCCCCGCGCCGCGGCCTCGAGACCAAGCAACCCTTTCGCCTGACCGCCTGATCGAGAGCTGAGAAGATGTCCGCAACGCTCGCCGCCCGCGCCCGCTCCGATGCGACGCTCTCCATGCCGCCGCGCCGCGCCAGCAATGGCAGGCGTCAGCCCTCGGTTTCGAGCCGGCTGATGCGCTGGCTCGGCCGCCGTCCCGGCCGGGCCGTCGTCATCCTGCTGTTCAGCGCGATCGCCGCCGCGATCACGCTGAACGCGCTCCTCTTCCAGAAGGTGCGCCACCCGGCGCCGATGCTGTCAGGGCCTTCCACCAACCCGCCGCCGGCCCGGGCGGCCGAGCGCCGCGCCGACATTCCGGCCGCGCAGCCGCAATCGGCCGTGCCGCAGGGGATTCCGACCCAGCAGGAGATCCTGCCGCCGGTTCGCCCCGGCAGCCTGCCCCAGGCCCAACGTGAGGCGGCTCCGCGGCCGCCTGCCGCTGTCGCGCCAGTGCCGCGTGCCGCCCAGCCGGCGCCGGCAGCCCGCCCGGCGCCTGCACGCGACCCGATCGCCGATCTGATCAACGGCGCCGATCTGCGTCCGCCGGCAGAGATCCGCGGCACGGCAACAGCGCGTGCGCCCGCGCGCTGAGCGACGACTGTAGCGCGGAGCGCAATCTTGGCCCGCCTGACCAGCGATTTCTGGGTGTCGGCCTTTCTCAGGCAGGCGGCCCATGACGGCCTCGTCGCGGTGCTGCGCCGTCGCGGCGCCAGCGAGGCCGGGGCGATCTTCGTCAAGCTCGACCGGCTCGACGGCACCGCGGTACTCTATGGCCCGGCACCGCAGGCCCTCGCCGATGATGATGGCGAGCGCCGCTTCCAGCGCCTGATCGAGGCCGATCCGCTCACGGTGGAGGATCGCGTCGCGCGGGAGGTCCGCTTCGACGCCGACCTCTGGCTCGTCGAGATCGAGAACCGCGCCGGCGATCCGCGATTGGTGCTGGTCGACTAGCCGGTCTTGCCGCCGAGGCGGCGCAGCATCTCCTGCATGCTGCCGCGCGCGGCGGGCCGTTCCGCACCGGCCCTGGCCGGGGTGCCGCTCGGGTCCATCGCCGGCTGCAGCGCCGGTCGGGCGCCGCCATGCACCGAAAGCCCGCCGATCTGCAGAGCCAGCCGCCGCGCCGTCGCCGGCGTGAGCAGCCGCATCAGATCAGCCAGGGCGAAGATGCGCTGAACCGAAAGGGCGGTGTCGTCGCCGAGCCCGATCAGGAAACGCGTCGCCTCTTCCGGGCTCGCACCGCAACCGACCAGCGTCAGCGCCGCGAGCTGGCGCGAATGGTCCCTGGCGAGGGCGCCCGCGAATTCCGCTCCGGCGCCGAAGAGATCGGCCAGTGCCGCAAAGGCTCCTGGACGGTCGACGAGCGCGGTGGCGACGAGCCCGGAGAACTGTTCGGGACTGATCGACGGGCGGCGCTGCGACGGCGCCAGCGCCTCATGCGCGGTCGTGGCCTCGATCATCGCGAGCCGCTTGTCGAGACTGGCCTGGAGGAAGAGCGGCGAAAGCTCGGCAACCGGCAGATCGTTGCGGGCGAGCAGGCCGAGGCCGAGGGCCGGCCGCGCGCTGGCCCGCGCGACGATCAGGTCGAGCGCCGCCCGGGGCAGCGTCGCAGCGAGATTGCCGGCCAGCGCGAGGTCGATGGCGGGGTCGTCCTGCCCGGCGAGCAACACGCTCGCGGCGGCGGTCAAGTCGCGGCGCCCGGCAAGGGCAAGCAATACGGCCGGCTCGCCCTCGGCGGCAATCTCCTCGATCTCGGCCGGAGAGAGAGGCAGGTCCTGGCCGACCAGCGCCGCCAGGACTTCGCCGCCGCGCGCCCGTAGCGCCGCCAGGATTTCCGGCGGGGTGTGTCGCCAGCCGGCGAGCTTGCGGGCCAGGATCAGCGCGGTCGGCTCGTCGACGATCGGAATCAGGGCCGCCGCCATCTCCCGGAAGGCGTGCATGTCCTCGGCCGGCGGATTGACGGTCGAGAGCAGGAGATCGACCTTCACGCGCAGGGCGACCTGCCGCAAATCCAGCCCGCCATCGCTGGCAAGGCGAGCGAGTTGCGCAAGATCGGCGGCAATTCGGGAAGGCATTGGCGGGCTCGCGGCAAAAATAATTCGATTCCCGCGAATTTATCCGCGATGCGTTAGCACTGCGTTAACCATGACCGGGCCTGATGGCAGTGAGGATGGCGTGCCGAAGTCGCGCAGATTGCCCGGTCCGAAGCGCCTGAGGGTGCGAGCCGGCGGGACCCGGTTCTGGCATGAACTCCGCTTCGAGCTTCTTGGTGAAAGACCGACAGAGTTTGCGATTTCCGCGCAGGCGCCAACAAGGGAGGCGCATCATGGCCAACGTCATTCCTTTCGCGCCGCGCAGGCGCTTCGCCAGAACCGCAGTCGCCGCGGCCGATGCGGGCCCGGCGCAGATCCTGTTCTTCACCGGTGTCCGCTATGAGCGCCAGCCGGAACCGCCCGCCGCCAAGCCGCAGCGCCGGCCGCGTTCGAGCGATGGTGGCACCCGCGAAGCCCGGCGCAGGCGGCCGGGGTGAAGCGCCTCGCCCTTCCGGCGATCCTGTCCAGCCTCCTTCTCGCCGGTTGCACGACCGGCGATCTTGGCCGACCCCGCCCCAACTATTTCAGCGATCAGCTCGCGCCCGCGATCGGCGACTGGACAGCCCGTTTCAGCGGCGAGGCGTCGTCCTGGTTCCATCTGACCGATGACGAGAAGCAACTGCGCGCCCGCGCCTGGCGTCTGGTGATGCCGGCCTACGAACTCAACGTCTTCGAGCGTGAGGTCTCGAGCCTCTTCCATGCGCGCGTCCTGCCGGCGCAGGCGCAATCCGGCTCCATTTCCGATTATCACCGGGGGTTGGTCTCCGGCTCCTTCGCCTCGCAAGCCTCGCGCTATAACCGTCTCGCCGAGGATGCGAATGCGGACCGCGCGCTGCTGGCGCCGTTCCGCGCCAATGCGATCCGCGTCGTCAATGCCGACCGCGCCAGGCTGCGCACGCTCGACGCCTCGCCCCGCGTGCCAGCGGATAGCAGCGAGCCGGCGCAGGCCCGCGTTATCGAGAACGAGGGGCTGATCCTCTGGGTCTGCGACCGTCTCGGCTTCCGCCTGTCGAGCTATCGCTACGCGCTCGACAATCTCGTGGTCGAGATGCCTTCGCGCGAGGCGGTCAGGGCCGAGCGCGCCATCATGGGGCTGGAGGCGGAGATCGGCCTGGTCTGCAAGCTGCCGCTGATCGGCGTGTTCGGCGGCAAGCCCGGCAGCGAGGGCGCTCCCCAACCGGATCGGCCGGTCGTCTACAAGGGCTGAGCCGGGCTCGCCAAGGCCTTCCCCTAATCGGCCGCACCGCAGGCGACGCTCGTCGCCAGCGCCTCGGCCTCGCTGCGGTCGACGGCGCGCCGGAGCATGACACGGGCCACGATCAGCCCCTGCGGCGAGGAGGAGACGACGCGCAGCTCGCGCGAGGTCTCGCCTTCCTCGTCCTGGGCCAGGCGCTCGTCGAGTTGCTCCTGCGTCATCACCACGAATTCGAGCACGCCACGGATCGCCGCCCGATCGGTGATTGCATAGGCGACGCCGCCGCCGCGGCGGTGCAGCGTCAGGCCGAGCGGCAGCGAGCCGGTCTGGGCGACGACGCGTACCGGCCCGGCACCGAGATCGTAGCTGCAGACGGCGCTGACACTGCTCGGGTCGGGCTCGGCCAGCGCCGGCAGTCCGGCCGGGGGCGGTGTCACCAGCTCGGCATGTCCGCCGCTGCCGAGCGCGGCATAGGCCGAGGCGGCGTCGCGCTCGGCCAGGGGCGGGATCAGCAGGACTGCGAGAATGTGAACGATGCCGGCCAGGACCAGTCCCATCAGGGTCAGCAGGACGAGGCGCCGCAGGCCGCGGTCGAGCCAGCCCAGCCAGCCGGTCGCGGCTGTCGGGGCCGGCTTCGCCGGAGGCTCGCCATCCAGGAGCCGAGGATCGTCGACGGCGCTCATCGACAGTCCACCCGGCTGATCCGGGGCAGTGCTTCCGGCCGTAATTCGCCGGCATGGCTGGAGATCGGGGTATCGTAGAGCCGCAGCCGGAACTGGAAGCGTCCGGAAGGCGGCAGCGGCAGCCAGTTGCCCGCTTCGGGCGTCGCGGCGGCAACGATGCGCAGGCCGCCGCGCTCGTCGCGAACCAGCTCGGCGTCGGTGAAGCTTTCGCGGGCGACTGCGAGCTGGAGTGGGCGGCGGGCTGGATCGGCGACGGCGAGCGACCAGCCGCGGGCCGGCGGAATGACGCCGGTGACGGCATAGCGGCAGCGGCCGTCGAGCGGCTGCCCGGCATCGTCGCGCTCGGCGATCAGCTGCAGCCCTTCGCCGGCACCGAGCGGCAGATGGACTTCGCGCGCCAGATAGGCCCGCATATAGGGATCGGTGTCGCGCGCGCCGCTCTTCGGCCAGGTCGTCCAGGCGCCGATCTGCGCCCGGCCGACAAGGGGCCGCTCGGCGACGGCGTAATGCGCCGAGGCCAGTCCGAGGCCGGCGCCGAGTGTGATCACATAGGCAAGTTCGAGGACGCGCATGATGCGGGGCCCGGGCTCCCTTCGGCGGCCTTTGGCGATGCGCCGATTCTAGAGCGCCGCCCGCCGCGGAAGAAGCGCAATCTGCCGGCGCCTGTCATCACGGCTCAGCGGAAGCGCGACAGGCTGGGTCCGGCCGGCAATTCGCCGATGCCGGCCTGGATCGAGGTTCGCGATGTCCGCGGCGCCTCGACGGATTTGAACATCGCTCCCACCGATGACAGCACCTCGAAGGATTTGCGCGGCATGTGGCCGGCATTGGCGCCGGCTGTGGACTGTGCTGGGCCGGAATTCTTCGCCACGGTCGCCTTGTCGGCCGCCGGCGGCGCCACGCCGGGGATCGGCTTGAGCTCGATGCCCTGATGGGCAAACGCCATGATCTCCTTCCAGACCATCGCCGGCAGCGAGCCGCCGGTCATGTTGTTGGTCTCGGAGGAATCGTCATTGCCGAACCAGACCGCGCCGACGAGATTGCCGGTGTAGCCGACATACCAGGCGTCCTTGTAGCCATTGGTCGTGCCGGTCTTGCCGGCGCTGATCACGCCGTCGAGCGCGGCGCGCCGGCCGGTGCCGGCGGTCGGCACGGTCGAGAGCATCTGGTTCATCTCCAGCGCTACCTGAGTGCTCAGCACCTGGGCGGGAGCCGGCTCGTCGCGGTCATGGCGGTAGATCTCCTCGCCGAGCGAGTTGCGGATATCGAAGGCGGCATAGGGCTTGGCCCGCTTGCCGCCATTGGCGAAGACCGAGAAGGCGGCCGCCTGATCGATCACCGTGACCTCGGCCGCGCCGATCGGCAGCGAGACCGTGTCGATCAGCGGCGTGGTCAGGCCCATGGCCCGGGCCGTCTCGACGATCTTGTTGCGCCCGATCCGCGCCGCGCGGGCCTCGTGCGTCTCGCCGGTCGCCCGCCCGATCGCGATCGACATCTGAACGGGGATCGTATTGATCGACTTGGCGAGCGCGACGGTCAGCGGCATCGAGCCGGAATAGGAGCGCCCGTAATTGTTCGGGCACCAGTTGCCGATGCAGACCGGTCGATCGGTGACGATGGTCGTCGGCTTGTAAAGGCCGGCGCTCATCGCCGCGGCGTAGACATAGGGTTTGAATGATGAGCCGGGCTGGCGCAGGCTCGAGGTCGCCCGGTTGAACTGGCTCGCGCCATAGTCGCGCCCGCCGACGATGGCGCGCACCGCCCCGTCCGGATCCATGATCACGGTCGCGGCCTGCCGGGCGCGATAGGCCTGGCCATGCTGGCGCAGGATGCTCTCCACCGCCTCGTCGGCGCGCTTCTGGATCGCCGGATCGTGCGGCGTCTTCACCGTCAGCACGCGCTCGGGGCCGATCTTGCCGTCATCGGCGAGCTTGCGGACCTCGTCGAAAGCCCAGTCGAGATAGTAATCGGGGCTGGAGTCCCGGCGGCGGTCGATCGGCTTGGCCGGGTTGCGGCGCGCCGAGTCGATCTGTCCCGCGGTCATGAAGCCGGCGTCGACCATCGCGCCCAGCACGTCATTGGCGCGGGCGCGCGCCGCCGGCAGGTTGACATGCGGGGCGAATTTGGTCGGGGCCTTGAACAGGCCGGCGAGCATGGCGGCCTCGGCGACCGTGACGTCCTTGGCCGACTTGCCGAAATAGTAATCCGCCGCCGCCGCCACGCCGAAGGTGCCGCCGCCCATATAGGCGCGGTCGAGATAGAGCTTCAGGATCTCGTTCTTGGTCAGCCGGTATTCGAGCCAGATCGAGAGGAAGGCTTCCTTGATCTTGCGGTCCAGCGAGCGCTCATTGCTGAGGAAGAGGTTCTTGGCGAGCTGCTGGGTGATCGACGAGCCGCCCTGCACGACGCCGGAGGCCCGCGCATTGACCGTGAGTGCTCGGAAGGTGCCGAACACGTCGATGCCGAAATGGTCGTAGAAGCGCCGGTCCTCGGTGGCGAGCACAGCCTTGATCAGGTGGTCCGGCAGTTCCTCGAGCTTCAGCGAGTCGTCATGGCGGGCACCGCGATGGCCGATCTCGGAACCGTAGCGATCGAGGAAGGTGACGGCGAAGACCTGATTCTTGAGGGCGTCCTCGCGGCCTTCCTGAAAAGCCGGGATCGCCAGCAGCAGCATGACGATCGCGCCGGCGATGCTGACGTTCAGGCCCTCGCTGACCAGTTCGGTGGCGAGGCGCTTCGGCCCGCTGACGGTGAGGCGGTCGGTGACGCTGCGGATGCGCTCATAATACTCGCCCGCCCGCCTGCCGGCCGCATAAAGCGAGTCGTCGAGCCATGAGTCGGCCGCCAGCGCCGAGCGCTTCAGGCGGGTCGTCCAGCGCGCCTTCCTGAACTCGATCACGAATCGGACCACCTTCAGAATGCCGCGGGATCGCTCCCGCCGCGTCCTGGGTCGGCCGCGATCGTCCGACCCAGCCTATCGAGATAAGCCTTGCCGGTCCCCGACGGAAGAGGCCGTGGCGCGACACCTGTTCACGAGCAGATTACGGGCCAGCAAGGGCGTGTCGTTTCGGCACAGATCGGGTGTTTCGGCGGGCACTCGCCGAGGCAGGGCAGGGCGGTGGGCGGCCGGCCTGGCAGCTCCACGAGGCGCTCAGGCCTTCGTCGCCACCAGCGCGAAGCGGGTCGAGGAAACCAGGCGCAGCGCGTCGTGCAGCGCGGCGTTGCGTTGTTGGGCTCGCACCACTTGGTGGTAGTCGGCCGGTTCGATCCGGGCGAAGCCGGCCTCGCGCAGCATGGCACCGAGCCGCTCATAGCTCAGCCCGTCGCGGAAGAAGAAGCGCTGGGTGATCGAGTCGAAAGCTTCCCGATCGGTCGTATGGGCGGCGCCGCCGCTGCGCTCGCGCAGCCAGGTCGCGGTGCGGTTGATGAGATTCTGGAACCAGCTCCGGTTGATCCAGTCGCCGTCGATCACTAGCAGCTTGCCGCCGGGCCGCAGCACGCGGAACCATTCGGCGAAGGCAGCTGGCGGATCGGTAAGTGTCCAGACCAGATGGCGCGTCACGAGCGCATCATAGCTTTCATCGTCGTCGAGCAGGTGCTCGGCGTCGCCGGACAGGATGCGGGCCCTGTCGCCATGCTTGGCGCGGGCGCGGGCGAGCATGTCCTCGGAGAAATCGATCGCCGTCACCTTGTGGCCGAGCGAGAGCAGCCCGCGGGTGATCTCGCCGGTACCGCAGGCGAGGTCGAGCACGTCGAGCGGGGCGGCGCCGAAGGCCTGGCGCAGCAGCGCCTGGAAGGCGGCGAGCTCGGCATCGGATTTGATCGCATGGCCGACCTGCTGGTCGAAGGTCGCGGCGCGGCTCGACCAGTAGGCGCGGATCTCCTCCTTCAGCGAGTAATTGGCGCCGGGGCTGGGAGCGTTGGTGTCTGGCATCGGCATGCGTCGCTTATGAGGGCCGGCGAGCGTGAAAGCACGCCGGTCAGGAATCGACAAGTACGGGTTTGCCGCGCTGGCTGGCCTTGCGGGCCGAACCCTGGACGACGACGAAGGGCGCTTCGCCGGCGTCGGTCTCGACCCGGGCGACGACGCCGTAGACATCCTCGAGCAGCGCCGGCGTGATGATCTCGCGTGGCGGCCCGAGCGCGACGAGGCCGCCCCGCGCCAGCACCATCACCTGGTCGGCGATGCGCAGCGCCTGGTTGAGATCGTGGATCGCGATCAGCACGCAGATCCTTTTCTCGCGGGCGAGGCGCGCGACCAGGCTCAGCACTTCGAACTGGCGGTGCAGGTCGAGCGCGCTGGTCGGCTCGTCGAGCAGCATGATCTCGGGCCGGCGCACCAGCGTCTGGGCGATCGAGACAAGCTGGCGCTGGCCGCCGCTGAGCTCGCCGAGGCCGCGAAAGGCGAGGTCGGCGATGTCGAGATCGTGCAGGGCCTGGTCGATGGCGGCGAGCTCCTCGTCGCCGACGCCCCAGGAGCCGCCCTGCTTGCGCGCCAGCAGGATCGACTCATAGACGGTCAGCACCGCGTTCACCGCGGTGTCCTGCGGCAGGTAGCACGGCGCCTTGCCCGCGCTGCTGACGATCTCGACCTTGCCGGCGCCGGACGCCATCCCGGCGATGCGGCGGAACAGGCTCGACTTGCCGGCCGCATTGGGCCCGATCACCGCAATGACCTCGCCGCCGAGCAAATCGGGCGTGGTTATGCCGGCGAGGATCTCGCGCCTTCCATAGGCGACGCCGACTTCGCTGAGGGCGAGGCGCTTCACCATGAGCGCCTCCGGCTGGTCAGGATCAGGCTGAAGAAGAACGGCACGCCGACCAGTGCGGTGACGATGCTGATCGGGAAGATCAGGCCGGGGATCAGCGATTTGCTGACCACCGAGGAGGCCGACAGGATCGCGGCGCCGGCCAGCGCCGAAGCCGGCAGGAAGAAGCGCTGGTCCTCGCCGATGACCATGCGCGCGATATGCGGGCCGACGAGGCCGATGAAGCCGATCGTGCCGACGAAGGCCACCGGAACCGCGGCGAGCAGCGCGACCAGCAGCATGGTCTCCAGCCGCAGGCGCTTGACGTCGATGCCGAAGCTCGCCGCCTTCTCGTCGCCGAGGCGCAGGGTCGTCAGTTGCCAGGCCCGGCGCGCGAACAGCGGGATGCAGAGGACGAGAACAGTCGAGGTGATGGCGAGCTTGTGCCAATTGGCTTTGGTCAGCGAGCCCATCATCCAGAACACCACCGCGCCCAGCGCCTGCTCGGAGGCGAAGAACTGCAGCAGCGAGAGCAGGGCGTTGAAGGTGAAGACCAGTGCGATGCCGAGCAGCACCACGGTCTCGGTGGTGACGTCGCGGCGCTGGCTCAGCATGTGGATCAGCAGCGAGGCGCCCATCGCCATGATGAAGGCGTTGAGCGGCACGATGTAGTCGATCGCGAGCGGCACGATCGCGACGCCGAAGACCAGCGCCAGCGCCGCGCCGAAGCTCGCCGCCGCCGAGATGCCGAGCGTGAACGGGCTCGCCAGCGGGTTGTTGAGCACGGTCTGCATCTGGGCGCCGGCGATGGCGAGCGAAGCCCCGGTGACGACGGCCATCAGGGCGACCGGCAGGCGGATGTCCCAGATCACCACCCTGACCGCCACCGGCGCCGTCGCCGGCGAGAGCAGCGCGTCGACGACCTGGCCCATGCTGTAGCGCGCCGGGCCGAGCATCAGGTCGACGAGGAAGGAGAGCAGCAGCACCACGGCAAAGCCGGCGAGCATCAGCTTGCGGCGGAAGGCGAGGGCCCGATAGGCGGCGCGGCCTTCCGCGGCCGGTGGCTCGGTCGTGGCCTTTTCCACCAGGGCGGGGGCCAGGCTCACTTGGCGGCCTCGAGCGAGACCCAGAGGCCGGGCTCGTAGGGCAGCGGCAGGAAGCGCTCGTGCAGCACCTTCATGGTCGCGTCGGGATCGATATCCCTGAACAGCTCCGGATGCAGCCATTTCGCGATCTGCTGGATCGCCACGAACTGATAGGGGCTGTTGTAGAACTGGTGCCAGATACCGTGGACCCGGCCGTTCTTCACCGCCGCCGTCTGGGTGAAGGCCGGGCGCTTCATCAGGTTGGCGAGCTTGCGGCGAGCTTCCGTCATGTTCGCGCCGGCACCGAGGCCGACCCAGTTGCCGCCGGGGACGTAGCCGTCCCAGCTGCTGCCGGTGACGATCACGACGTCGGGATTGTCGGCGACGATGCGCTCCGGGTTGATCGTGCCGAAAGTGCCGGGGATCAGCGGCGTCGCCAGGTTCCGGCCGCCCGCGAACTCGACCATCTTGCCGAAGTTCTCGTTGCCGAAGGACATGCAGCAATCGTCGGAGTAGCCGCCGGCGCGCTCGACCATGACGAGCGGGCGCTTGAGGTCGCTCGCCTTGGCGAGCCGGTCGGTGACCAGCGCGATCTGCTCGGCACGATACTTGATGAAGTCCTCGGCGACCTGCTCCTTGCCGAAGAGCTTGCCAATCAGGCGCATCGACGGCTCGGTATGCTCGAAGGGCTTCTCGCGGAAGTCGACATAGACGACCGGGATGCCGACCGAGGCGAGCTTCTCGACCAGCTTGGCCTCGTCGCTGGCGACCTTGGCCTCGATGTTGAGGAAGAGCACGTCCGGCTGGAGCGCGATCGCCTGCTCGACGTCGAAGGCGCCTTCCTTCATGCCGCCGAAGGTCGGCAGCTTGGCGATCTGCGGATAGCGCGTCGCATAGGCCTTGTAGTTCTCGGGGTCGGCCTTGCCGAGATCGTCGCGCCAGCCGACGACGCGCTTGAACGGCTCCTGCTTGTCGAGCGCGGCGACGAAGTACATCTGCCGGCCCTCGCCGAGGATGATCTTGCGTACCGGCGCCTCGACCTCGACCTTGCGGCCGATGATGTCGGTCACCGTGATCTTCTCGGCAGCGGCGGGCAGGGCGGCCGCCACCACGACGCCGGCAGCGGCGAATGCGCGCAGGAAGGTCCGTTTCGTCAGCATCGGGGAGCTCTTGCAGGAGGAATTCTTTGGCTCAAATAGGAGAGCAATAGTATTCGGTCAATTATCATAGATTTTAATCATTCTAAATATAGATTAGAATCAATCAAAATTGTTTGCCGCCGTGTTCCTTCGCGCGCCGCCGCGCGCGCGTTCCCGTGCTTTCCTCGGCGCCCGTGACGGGGCATAAGCAGCCATGGCTGCACGACCAATCGAGAAGCCGCCCTTCTGGCGGTCGAAGTCTCTTGAAGAGATGACCGCGGCGGAGTGGGAATCGCTCTGCGACGGCTGCGGGCGCTGCTGCCTGGTCAAGCTCGAGGACGAGGACACCGGCCGCATCCTGGCGACCGATGTCGGCTGCCGGCTGTTCGATGCCGGCACCTGCCGCTGCCGCGACTATGAGAATCGTTCACAGACCGTGCCGGATTGCGTGACGCTGACGCCGGAAGCGGTGCGCACGCTGTCCTGGCTACCACCGACCTGCGCCTATCGCCTGGTCGGGGAGGGCAAGGACCTGCCCTGGTGGCATCCGCTCGTTTCCGGCGATCCGCAGACCGTCGTCGCGGCGGGCGTATCTGTTCGCGGCAAGGTTCACGCCAATGAGGACGAGATCGGCGAGGAGGAGATCGTCGAGCGGCTGGTCAACTGGCCGCTGCGCTGGCCGGCCGCCGCACGCCGGAAAAAGCCTGACTGAACGCCGCTGCGGCGGCGCAGGACGACGCGGATAGAGCGTGCTGATGGTCCGGCGGACCACAAGGGTCATCCCGGGCCTGCCCCGGGATCCATGCCAGAGCGCTGGCAGTGGAGGTTCAGGTAGGGATCCCAGCCCTGCGCGGAGTTTTTCCTTGGGCCGACCGAAGGTCGGACCCGAAGGTTCCGGCCGGGATGACACCCGTTTCCATCAAAACGCAGTCGCAACTACCGGAAGCGCAGATTCTCGCGCGACAGCTGATCCACCCTGGTGCAGCCCATCAGCTTCATGTCGCGCTCGATCTCGGTCTTGAGTTGGCCGAGGGCGCGTTCGACGCCGGGCTGTCCGGCGGCTGCGAGAGGGTAGAGATAGTAGCGGCCGACGCCGACGGCCTTGGCGCCGAGTGACAGGGCCTTGAGCACATGCGTGCCGCGCTGGATGCCGCCATCCATGATCACGTCGATGCGGTCGCCCACGGCATCGACGATCTCGGCGAGCTGGTCGAAGGCGGCGCGCGAGCCGTCGAGCTGACGGCCGCCATGGTTGGAGAGGACGATGCCGGTGCAGCCGATCTCGACTGCGCGTTTCGCATCGGCCACCGACATGACCCCCTTCAGGCAGAACTGCCCGGACCAGAGCTTGACCATCTCGGCGACGTCGTCCCAGGTCATTGAGGGATCGAGCATCTCGGTGAAATAGCGGCTGATCGACATCACGCCGCCGCCCATATCCACATGCTGGTCGAGCTGCGGCAGGCTGAATTTCTCGTGCGTGAGATAGTTCAGCGCCCATTGCGGCTTGATCGCGAACTGCGTCAGGCCGGCGAGGTTGAGCCTGAAGGGAATCGAGAAGCCGGTGCGCAGGTCGCGCTCGCGGTTGCCGCCGGTGATGCTGTCGACGGTCAGCATCATCACGTTCACACCGGCCTCTTTGGCGCGCTGCATCATGGCCCGGTTCAGGCCGCGGTCCTTGTGGAAGTAGAACTGGTAGACCTGCGGGCCGCTATGGGCCTTGCGCAGCTCCTCGAGGCTGACCGTGCCGAGCGACGACACGCCGAACATCGTGCCGTAGCGTGCGGCGGCTGCGGCGACCGCGCGCTCGCCCTGATGATGGAAAAGCCGCTGCAGGGCCGTCGGCGAGCAGTAGAACGGCACGGCGAGCTTCTGCCCCATCACCGTGACGGAGGTGTCGACGCTGGTCACGCCGCGCAGGACGCTGGGAACCAGATCGCACTGTTCGAAGCTCTCGGAGTTCCGCCGGAGGGTGACTTCGTCATCGGCGCCGCCGTCGATGTAGTTGAAGATCGGGCCCGGCAGCCGCTTCCTGGCGAGGGTACGGAAGTCGTGGAAGTTGTGGCAGTCGTTCAGGCGCATCGTTCGGTCGACATCGTTCTGGAGAAGGCGGGGAGCGGCGCTTGCTGCTACATGCTCAAGGCTGTCAGGCGCGGCAGGAGGGGATCGGCACCCTATCGCGCCGCCCCGGCCTTGGCCATATTGTCGGCCCCGTCGCGGCGGCGGTGGATTGCCGAGCGGGTGCGGCTCGCCAGTCGCGCTCATTGATTGTTCATCCGCTTTTGGGCATGACCACGCCGCGCGCGCGGTGCACCGCACAAGCAGGCCCCGCAGACGCGAAACCATGCGGGCGCGCCGGCGTTGATGCCGGCGGCAAACTTGGAAGAGGCTGGGCTTATGGCAGGCGAGAAGTGGGTCTACACTTTCGGCGACGGCAAGGCCGAGGGCGAAGCAGGGATGAAGAACCTGCTCGGCGGCAAGGGCGCGAACCTCGCCGAGATGAGCAATCTGGCCCTGCCGGTACCACCCGGCTTCACCATCACCACCGAGGTCTGCACCTGGTATTACGACAACGGCAAGAGCTTCCCGGCTGAGCTGGACGCTGCGGTCAAGGCGGCGCTCGCCGGCATGGGCAAGCTCACCGGCAAGACCTTCGGTGACCCTGCCAACCCGCTGCTCGTCTCCGTCCGCTCAGGCGCGCGCGCCTCGATGCCGGGCATGATGGACACGGTGCTCAATCTCGGCCTGAACGACGTCACCGTCGAGGCGGTGGCACAGGCTTCCGGCGACGCCCGCTTCGCCTGGGACAGCTATCGCCGCTTCATCACCATGTATTCGAACGTCGTGCTCGACGTCGATCACGGCCATTTCGAGGAGGCGCTCGAGGACTATAAGGAGCGCAAGGGCTATCAGCTCGACACCGAGCTTTCGGCCGACGACTGGAAGACCCTGGTCGGGCGCTACAAGGCAATCGTCAAGAAGGAGCTCGGCACGGAGTTCCCGCAGGAGCCGGAGAAGCAGCTCTGGGGCGCGGTCGGGGCGGTGTTCTCCTCCTGGATGAATGCCCGCGCCATCAAGTATCGCGAGCTCAACGACATTCCCGCGGCCTGGGGTACCGCCGTCAACGTCCAGTCGATGGTCTTCGGCAATATGGGCGAGACCTCGGCCACCGGCGTCGCCTTCACCCGCAATCCCTCGACCGGCGAGAACGAGCTCTATGGCGAGTTCCTGATCAACGCCCAGGGTGAGGACGTCGTCGCCGGCATCCGCACGCCGCAGGACATCACCGAGGCGGCCAAGATCGCCGCCGGTTCGGACAAGCCTTCGATGGAGAAGGTCATGCCGGAGGCCTATGCCGAGCTCTGCCGCATCTACGGCATCCTCGAGCAGCACTACCGCGACATGCAGGACATGGAATTCACCATCCAGGAGGGCAAGCTCTGGATGCTGCAGACCCGTTCCGGCAAGCGCACCGCCAAGGCGGCGCTGCGCATCGCCGTCGATCTCGCCCGCGAAGGGCTGATCACGGAGAAGGAGGCGGTCGGCCGCATCGAGCCCGGCGCGCTCGACCAGCTCCTGCACCCGACCATCGACAGCAAGGCCGAGCGCCGCGTGCTGACCACCGGCCTGCCGGCCTCGCCCGGCGCGGCCGCCGGCGAGATCGTCTTCACCTCCGAGGCCGCCGAGGCGGCGAAGAAGGCGGGGCACAAATGCATCCTCGTCCGTGTCGAGACCTCGCCTGAGGACATCCACGGCATGCACGCTGCCGAGGGTATCCTGACCACGCGCGGCGGCATGACCTCGCATGCGGCGGTGGTGGCGCGCGGCATGGGCAAGCCCTGCGTCTCCGGCGCCGGGCAGATCCGCGTCGACTACGCCAAGGGGACGATGACCGTCGGCCAGGCCACGCTGAAGGCAGGCGACTTCGTCACCATCGACGGCTCGACCGGCCAGGTCCTGCTCGGCGAGGTCAAGATGCAGCAGCCGGAGTTCTCGGCCGAGTTCAAGACGCTGATGGGCTGGGCCGACAAGCTCCGGCGCCTGAAGGTCCGTGCCAATGCCGAGACCCCGCGCGATGCCAGGGCGGCCCGCGAGTTCGGCGCCGAGGGCATCGGGCTCTGCCGCACCGAGCACATGTTCTTCGACGCCGGCCGCATCCTCGCCATGCGCGAGATGATCCTGGCCGAGGACGAGGGGGGGCGGCGCGCGGCGCTCGCCAAGCTCCTGCCGATGCAGCGGCAGGATTTCGTCGAGCTTTTCACCATCATGCACGGTTTGCCGGTGACGATCCGCCTGCTCGACCCGCCGCTGCACGAGTTCCTGCCGCACACCGACGACGAGATCGCCGAGGTTGCCGCTGCGATGGGCACCAGCGTCGACAAGCTCCGCCGCCGCGCTGCCGAGCTGCACGAGTTCAACCCGATGCTCGGCTTCCGCGGGGTGCGCCTCGCCGTGGCCTATCCGGAGATCGCCGAGATGCAGGCGCGCGCCATTTTCGAGGCGGCGGTGATCGCGGCGAAGGAGACTGGCAAGCCGGTGATCCCGGAGGTGATGGTGCCGCTGGTGATCGGCGCGCCGGAGTTCGACTTGGTCAAGGCCGGGATCGACGCGATGGCGGCTGCGGTGCGCACCGAGACCGGGGCGAGCCTCACCTATCAGGTCGGCACCATGATCGAACTGCCGCGCGCCGCCCTGCGGGCCGAGGAGATCGCCAGGAGCGCCGAATTCTTCTCCTTCGGCACCAACGACCTGACCCAGACGGCGCTCGGCATCAGCCGTGACGACGCCGCCTCCTTCCTCGGCGCCTATACCGCCAAGGGCATCCTGCCGAACGACCCGTTCGTGACGCTCGACCAGGAGGGCGTCGGCGAGCTCGTCAGGATCGCCGTCGAGCGCGGCCGCAAGTCGCGCCCCGACATCAAGCTCGGCATCTGCGGCGAGCATGGCGGCGACCCGGCCTCGATCGGCTTCTGCGAGAGCGCCGGGCTCGACTACGTCTCCTGCTCGCCCTTCCGCGTGCCGATCGCGCGGCTTGCGGCAGCCCAGGCGGCCTTGGGCGCGATCAAGGCGAAGGATGCGTGATAATATCACGTAGGCGCGGGAACCAGGTCGTCATGCTCGCCCTTGTGGCGAGCATCCACGTCTTGGATACCGCACGCGATCGACGAAGACGTGGATGGTCGGGACACGCCCGACCATGACGAGGTGCCCATGACCTCGCATCTCACCACCATCGGCTTTGATGCCGACGACACGCTCTGGCAGAATGAGCAGTTCTATCGCCTGACCGAGGACCGCTTCGTCGCGTTGCTCGGCGAGCATGGCGAGGCGGCTGAGATATCCGGCCGGCTGCTCGAGGCCGAGAAGCGCAATCTCGGCGTCTATGGCTTCGGCATCAAGGGCTTCACGCTTTCGATGATCGAGACTGCGATCGAGATCACGCGTGGGCAGGTCTCGCCTTCGGTGATCGGCGAAATCCTTGCGGCCGGGCGCGAAATGGCGGCCCATCCCGTCGAAACCCTCCCGCACGCCGCCGAGACGCTGGCGGCGCTCGCCGGTGACTACCGTCTCGTCCTGATCACCAAGGGCGATCTGTTCGACCAGGAGCGCAAGCTCGCCCAGTCCGGCCTGGGCGACTTCTTCGACGCGGTCGAGATCGTCAGCGACAAGACTGTCGCGACCTATCGGCGGCTCTTCGCCCGCCATGGCACCGGGCCTGAGCGGGCGCTGATGGTCGGCAACTCGCTGAAGTCGGACATCGTTCCGGCGCTGGCGGCCGGCTCCTGGGCTGTGCATGTCCCGCACCCGCTGACCTGGGTGCTCGAGCATGCGGAGGAGCCGACCGGCGAGCGCCGCTTCCGCAAGCTCGTCGATCTCGGCGGGCTCGTCGGCCTCGTCCGCGAGATCGGCTGATTTCGAACTCGGCAGCGCCGGCCGGGCCGGGAATGGCCCGTATCGGCGCGAAACCGGGCCTCTCTGGACCAGACTTGCAAATTCTGCTAGACGCTCCGATGTACGACGAGATGCGGCCGGGTTCTGGCCAATCCTCCGCGCGGGTAATCCGGTCGGCGGGCACGATTCAGATCCACCACACATCGCTACAAGTCCATGATGAGGCGTCCGCGCGCCGAGTTATGGGTCGCAACGATACGCGGATCTGAAACGTAAGGACTAAATTCCATGGAAAAGGGCACCGTGAAGTGGTTCAACGCCACCAAGGGCTACGGCTTCATCACCCCTGAGAACGGCGGGCAGGACATCTTCGTCCACATCTCCGCTGTCGAGCGGGCCGGCCTGCGCGAGCTGCGCGAAGGCCAGGTCGTCTCCTACGAGCTCATCGCCGATCGCAAGACCGGCAAGTCCTCGGCCGGCAATCTCGCCGTCGCCTGAGCGACCGATCTGGCGGGCGGGTCCTGAGGACCCGCTCGTCCCTTCCCAAGGCGGGCATGACCCGCATGACACGATATCCTCCGGCGCAGTGGCTAGCGGTTCGCCGGACGGAAAGAACTTCATACGTAGGCCGAGTATCGCATGACGCGGCGCTTCCGTTCTCCACGTGCGCCCCTTGCTTGCCGGTCCAGGAAAGACCTGTTTTGACAAAATTCACCGACCTCGGCCTGGCCGAGCCCCTTCTCAAGGCGCTCGCGGCCGAAGGTTATGAGACGCCCACGCCGATCCAGGCGCAGGCTATCCCTTCGATTCGCGATGGCCGTGACCTGCTTGGCGCCGCCCAGACCGGCACCGGCAAGACCGCCGCCTTCACCCTCCCGATGCTGCACCGGCTCATCAACCAGCCGCGGCGCATGCAGCCGCGCTCGGTGCGCGCGCTGGTTCTGTCGCCGACGCGCGAGCTTGCGGCCCAGATCGAGGCCAGCATCCGCGCCTATGCCCAGTTCACCACGATCAAGTCGACGGTGATCTTCGGCGGCGTGCCCGTCGGCAAGCAGATCCGCGCCCTCGGCCAGCATGTCGACATCCTCGTCGCCACGCCCGGCCGCCTGCTCGATCTGGTCGACCAGCGCGCCGTCTCGCTGCGCGAGATCGAGTTCCTGGTGCTGGACGAGGCCGACCAGATGCTCGACCTCGGCTTCATCCATGCGCTGCGCCGGATCGCCACCCTGATCCCGGCCGAGCGCCAGACCTTGCTGTTCTCGGCCACCATGCCGAAGGCGATCCGCGAGATCGCCTCCGCCTACCTGACCAAGCCGGTCGAGGTCGCGGTCGCGCCGGTCGCGACCACCGCCGAGAAGGTCGACCAGCGCGTCGTCTTCACGGATGCCGGCCAGAAGCCGGCTCTGCTGGCGAAGACGCTGAGCGTTCCCGAGATGGAGCGCGCCATCGTCTTCACCCGCACCAAGCACGGTGCCGACAAGGTCGTGCGCCAGCTTGAGGTGTCCGGCATCAAGTCGGCCGCCATCCATGGCAACAAGAGCCAGGGCCAGCGTGAGCGTGCCCTCGGCGCCTTCCGCGACGGCGAATTGCGCATCCTGGTCGCGACCGACATCGCGGCGCGCGGCATCGATGTCGACGGCATCAGTCATGTCGTCAATTTCGACCTGCCGAATGTGCCGGAGACCTATGTCCACCGCATCGGCCGCACGGCGCGCGCCGGCGCCTCGGGCGTCGCCATCGCCTTCTGCACGCCCGAAGAGCGGGGTGATCTCGCCGCGATCGAGAAGCTGACCAAGGTGGCGCTGACGCCGGTCGGCGACGTCCCGTATTGGGATGGCCGCACGCCGAAGAAGCCGCCGCAGAACCAGGGCCGTGGCGGCCGTGGCCAGCAGGGCGGCGGTGGTCGCGACAATGGCCGGCCCGAGGGGCAGCGCCAAGGCCAGCGCCAGGGCGCCAAGTCCGGCAATGGTGGTGGCCACAACGGCGCCGGCCGCAATGGCGGGGCCCAGCGCAGCGATGCGCCGCGTCCGAGCCAGCCGCGTGCCGAGCGCCCGGCGCAGCGCAACGATGCGCCGGCAGCACGAAAAGAAGCAGCTTCCGGCAATGAAGGGCTTGGCGGCGTCGCGTTCTTGCAGCAAAGAACGGAACAACGACGCACCAATGGCGCAAGGCGGCGCGCGAACTGACGCGCTGAGCGCCCGACGGATCGGATTGCGGCAAGCTGTCGCTCCGATCTCCGCGCCGAAGAGAAGACGAAGGATCAGGGAATGGCGAAGGAAGAACTTCTCGAATTCGACGGCACCGTGGTCGAGGTGCTCCCGGACGGGAACTATCGTGTCAAGCTCGACAACGACCATGTCATCCTGGCCTATGCGGCCGGGAAGATGAAGAAGAACCGTATCCGCACCATCGCCGGCGACCGCGTGGTCGTCGAGATGTCGCCCTACGACCTCGACAGGGGCCGCATCAACTTCCGCCAGAAGACCGCGAGCCCCGGCCCGATGCCGCCGCGGCCGCAGAACTTCCGCCGGCGCTGAGCCGCCGGTGCGCTTCACCAAGCCCGAGCAGTTCTTCATCGCCGCGGGCGTCGGGCTCGGCGCGGCGGCCTCGCTTGCCGCCAATACCGGCTGGATCGCGAAGGGCGGCACGTTCCCGCCCTTCGTCTATGTCCTGCTGGCTCTCGGGCTGGTCGAGGTCGTGGTCAGCCTGCTGATGCGCCAGCCTCCAGGCTCGCTCTTCACCTTTCCCGCCCGCGTCCTGGCCTTCGCGCTCGGCGTCGGCGTGCTGATGCTGCTCACCGGCGGGCTGGCCTGACACTGCCGCCTCAGCTGCGTCGTTCTCGGACGAAGCCCTCGGGTCCGACCTCTGGCCGGCCCAAGGGTAAATTCCGAGCAGACCCGAGAAGCTCAGGACAAGAAGGCGCCGACCAGCGCCTCCGCCGGGCAAAGATGCTCGGGTCGAGCCCGAGCATGACGTGTCATTCGCAATGACGCTCGAGCCAAAAAAAAGCCCCGGCCGAAGCCGGGGCGTAAGTGGCATTTTCCGTGATGAATAGGACTACGTAGAAAGTTCGGTGAAGCTCAGTAGCGGCTCCGGGCCCATTGCTGCGAGCCGGGGCTGACCAGGACCTGGCGCTGGCGGGTCGCATATTCGGCCGGCACGGTCTCGTGCACCACCTGCGTGGCGCGGACCATGACGCGGCGGCTGCGCTGGCCGTACACGGCCGGCACGACGTCGTAATCGACCGAGGCCGGAGAGACCTCGACGGTGCGCTGCTGGTAGCCATACTGCGCGGGCACGTCGACCCAGCAGCCGGTGGTCTGGCCATAGGCGTCGCGGCTGACCTCCCAGCGACGCGTCGCCGGCGAGATCAGGACCTTCTCGGAGACGGTCTGGTACTGGGCCGGGATGCGCCGGGCGATGCGGCGCTCGGGCTGGACCATCACCTTCTCGACGACGGTGTCGTATTCGGCCGGGATGACCCTCGAATAGGTGCGGGCAGGGCGGGCGACAAAGCTCTCCTCGACCGTGCCGTAGACCGGCGGCGTCGTCACCAGCTTGTAGCAGGAGCCGCCGCAATCGGTGACCGGGGCGCGGTAGCAGGACGAGCCGTAGCAGCCGCCGCCGGCCGCGGCCGGAGCGGCGAAGCCGAGCGCCCCGACGAGGGCGGTGGCGGCAATGCCGCCAAGCGAGAGAACCCTGGATGCCATGTCTGACCTCTGCCCGGTTGCGCGGCACTGCGGCTGCGTCGTTGGAGAGAGAAAAGCCGGACAGAACTGATGAACGCAAGGTAAACGCTGAAACAAGGTAAAATTAACCATGGTTCGCCGCCCGGCACCTTCAGCTCCATTGCCGGCTTCTTGCAGATATCGCTTCCATTCGAGCGGTTCGGGAAACCAAACGTCAGGAGAATGAGTGTTGGGGCGTGGAGCCGCTCTGGCACGCGAAAGGCATTGGCCGGCGCTGCGTGACTGGAGAGATGGAGAGGGAGCGGCGCTCCCTCCCACAGGACCGCCCCCTCTCCGCAGGCATGCCGCCTGCGCTCGCCCCGGCTCGCGAGTGCCGTGTGCCGCCCGGCCCATTCCGAGAGGCCGATGACGAACGGCAGGTTCGTACACGGGGCAGGGCGTCGCGGCGGTTACGCCTGGATTAAGTCGGTGTCACCTAAGGGGAGGTGGAGTCTGCGTCCGACCCATAGCCGCCGTTGGCAACTTCCGCTTTTCAGGATGTTGGTATCGGTTAGACGCCTTGGCGGCGAAGTTCGCCCGACGCGGTTATCGCGGTGGCAACCCAAGGAGCCATTGCTCAATGGCCTGTGTCAGCACCTCGGGCTGTTTTAGGGGCAACATGTGACCTGCGCCCACATGTGCTTGTCGTCAGCATGTCAACTTACGCCCCATAGCCGGGGTCGTCTAAACTGCACTTGCGCTGCCCGAAACCGGTGTTCTTTCAGGTCCGGGTTACCAGTTCAGAAGGGTGATCGTCCGCCATACCCTTGGCGCAGGATTTTGAAACCTGACCGCCTTCCTGAACTTTTGAGTGAAGTCGGACCACTCGCAAGGCTGTAAGAACGCCAAGGATCGGCGCGAACGCAAATATCCCAAATAGCCAGCGCGAGGCGCTTGCCGTGCCGGCGATGCCTCCAGGATCAGTGAGGCCAGCGACATTCGCCACCATCCCTGCCAGCGCCGCACCGAGGGCAGTGGCGAACAACTGCACGGTCGTAATCGACGCGGAAGCCAAGTCCTGTTCGCCATCCGGCGCGACATGAAACACACGTGTCAGCAGATGCGGCCATGCCAGCCCGACACCCATTCCGATGGCGACGAGTGCAAGGCAGATCGGCGCGAGTGTGAGCCAGCCCCCGCCGCTTTCGGTCGGCATCAAAACGGTAAGCGCTACCATGCCGGCGGTTCCGAGAACTGGGCCGGCAAGCATCGCACTGCTGATGCCTTTTCCACTCGCCCCAGAACTGGCGATCGACCCCAGCGTCCAGCCTGCCGCCATGAGCGCCGCGAGGTAGCCGGCGGCGAGCGGGGATTGATCGTGGAGGACTTGCAGGAACAGCGGCACGAATATCTCGCCGCTGGTCACGGCAACTGCGAGCAGCGACATTGTTGCGTAGAGCGCTCCGAGCGCCGTTGTGATCCGAAAAGCACCCGTCGGAAGCAGCCTATGGCGGGCGCGGCTCTCCACACCGATCAGCAGCGCTGTCATGATTGCAGCGGCGGTGAGGCCCCCGATATTCCAGGACAGGATTGGCGAAACGCTACCGGCCGAAACGGAGAGAACGGCCGCTGTCAGGAGGACGAGCTGGGCGAGCGGAAGCGGCGTTCGTTCATGCCCGTGCTTGCTGCGCTTCGGCAGGACGGCCACAGCGAGCAGGGCGAACAGCGCTGCGATCGGGATGAGCGACCAGAAGGCCGCCCGCCATACACCGAATTCAGCGAAGATACCGCCGATCGCCGGACCGATCAGCGTCGCGGCTCCCCACATACCAGAAACCAGTGCCATAGCGCGCGGCCATAGGGCTACATCAAAAACCAACCGGATCATGGCGTAGGAAAGAGCGAACAAGAAGCCACCGCCAAGGCCCTGAACAATACGGCCAACGAGCATAAGTGACATTGACGGAGCAAGCGCACAAATGAGCGTACCAAACGCAAACACCAGTGCGGAGATGACATAAGCGCCGCGCGGCCCCATGCCGATGAGCAACCTCGCCGACAGTGCCGAACCGAGGATCGAGGCCGCAACGAACAGCGTAGTATTCCAGGCGTAATAGTCGATGCCGCCAATGTCCTTGACGACAGATGGCAGAATGGTAGTGGCGATGTAGACGTTGATCGCGTGGAGGACGACGCCCCCGGCGAGCGCGAGCGAACGCACGCCATTGGCGCCGGACAACAGCGCCGCCCAGCCAACATTTGCAGGCTGGGTATCCACGGTCTCCCCCACCATCGGCGCGGTTTGCGGATATTGGTCGGCCAGGGTGTCACGATTACCCATGTCAGCTCCATTTTCGAGGTCTCACCCGCGACCGCGAATGAGAGCTTGCAAGAACAAGCTGACATCCCTGATAGAACCTCATGTTTAGATGAGGTCAAGAGGAGTTTGGAATTGGCGATCGACGTGCGTGTGCCCCTTTCGGTCGGAGAAGTCGCTCACCGATGCGGTGTCACCATAGCGACCGTCCACTTCTATGATGCGAAGGGCCTGATCCAGGGATGGCGGAGCGTGGGCAACCAGCGCCGCTATGCTCGCGACGTTCTCCGCCGGGTTGCCATCATCAAGATCGCGCAGGGCGCCGGTATTCCTTTGGCGACCATCAAGGCGGCGCTGGACGGACTTCCATCCGGACGGGCGCTGACGGCGAAGGATTGGAGACGCCTCTCCACGATCTGGAGGAATATGCTGACCGATCGAATTTACAGCCTCACCGCGCTCCGCGACCAGCTCGAAGGTTGTATCGGCTGCGGGTGTCTCTCAATGGACGACTGCCCGCTCAGAAACCCAGGCGATCGTTTGAGCGAGCTCGGGGACGGTGCCGTTTTGCTCGAAAAAGGCGCTGCGCTCAAGGGTTAGCTACCAGACTGCTTACCACCCGTCTCGGACCTTGCGCTGTAGCCTTTGGAGCCCCTCAACAAACCCCGCTGGGCACAAGAATCGCTCAGAGGAGAAGCCAACTTGCCATTTCAGTTCACTGCGGGCGGGGCTGCGGCTGTGAACAGCATACGGCGTTGTAATTGCGCAGTATTTCCGAACTGTCACGCTGAACACCACCTGTGATGCTAATCATGACAGTTCAGGCGGTGAAGCGCGGGCTTTGAAGGCATACGGCCGCGCCGCGGCCTGGGCGTTCCCCTTATTGCCATTTGATTGTTCGCTGGGCCTTGCCGATTCTCGGGTTTCCAAGCGTGTCGCGCGGCCGCTCAACATACTGAAGCTATGGATCTTTCCGGGTGATCCCGCCTAATCCCGGCAGATCCCGCTTACGCCCTGCCTATTGCCATCTGATTGTTCGTTCCACAGGAGGCCTACGTCTGCCCCGGCCGCAGCTTGTAAAAGACGTGCCGGCCGATCGTGTCCATCTTCTTCAGCTTGCGGGCCCAATAGGGCCGGACATAGTCGGCGTGGTAATGCGTCGAGGCGCCGACATCGGCGAGATAGGTCGTGCCGTCAAAGACTTCGCGGGCGATGCGGGTGGCGTCGCGCCAGGGGCCGGGCTCGGTGATGCGCAGCGACTTGCCTTCGCAGGCGAAGGTGAACTGGCAGGCGAGGTGGCGGTTGCGGTTCTGGTAGACGGTGCCGCAGACGCTGTCGGGATAGAGCCCGCTCTTGACCCGGTTCAGCACGACCTGCGCCACGGCGGCGCGGCCCTGCTCGCTTTCCGAGCGCGCCTCGAAATAGATCGCTTCGGCCAGGCAGCGCTGTTCCTTCGCCATGTTCTCGGGCGCGATCAGGCTGGTGTAGATCTGCTTGCCCTCGCTCTCGGGGTTGCGCACCGGGCGCTCGCTGCCCGGCGTCGCCTTGGCGATGCGGCTTTGCGACTGCGGGCCGCTCGCAGCAGGGGCAGCCGGCTGCGGCGTCGCCGAGGCGATCCTGGCGTCGGCAGTCGTCGTCGGGGTCGTCGAGGACTGCGCCAGGGGGCCGGCGACCGAAGGCGTCGAGCCGTCGATGCTCTCCAGATGCAGCTCGGCATGGCGTGGCGAGGTGATGATCTTGGGGATCGCGACCGGCGAGGCGTCGGACAGCGCCGGATCGGTGACGCCCTCGTCATGCGCCGGTGGCTCGAAGCCGACCTGCGGCCCGTCATAGCCGTCGAGCGCCTCGAGCGAGAAGCCGCCGGAGATCATGCCGGGTGTCTCGCCGAAGACGATGTGCTCGAGCTCGCCGGGCGGGCCGGCGCGCGTCAGCGTCGGCCGCAACTCGACGAGCTGGTCGCCCTTGGCGCTGCGGTCGACCTGGGGGAAGGAGCTGGCGGCGCGCTTCATCTCCTCGCGCGGCAGGCGGGGATCGGCGACGAAGACGTTTTCCGGGCTCTCGAAGGAATGCCGGGCCGGCTGGACCAGCCGCGCGAAGGCGCGCTCGGGCAGGCGGAAGGCGCTTGCCGCCACCAGCATCGAGGGCCCCTCGGTGAGATCGGAGTGCGGGTTCGGCGCGGCGCGCGCGATCATCGACGACGGCGAGGCGTAGGAATCGTGGTTCTGGCCGGCGGAGGCGGTGAACGAGACCAGCAATCCGGCCGACAGCGCCCAGGGCGCCACAGTCGCCAGCGCCCATCTCAGGCTGGCACTGCGGTTTCGCTTCGATCGCCGACGCGGACGCAACTGACTCAAGGCGCTCGACCCGAAAGGAATGGAACGGCGTGCGCGATCCGCGATGATGCAAATCCGCGACAATTCGATAATCCCGCGTCAGGGTTGAGGGTCGGTTAACAGGCCCGGCAGGGCGCCTGCGAAAGCCGCATGCCGCTTCCGGGCGAAAACCGCAAAGCCGGACGCAAACCGGCCGAAAGCCTGCCCTGCCGGTGGGGACGCGCCGATTTCCCATGCATCGCCGTGATGTGCGATGTCACGGAATCGCGTTGGAAGCGCCGTGCTGCAGGCGCTAACGTGCAGACACACGTTCCCGTTCTCCGGAGCCTTTCATGAATTCCGCCGCCAAGCGCAGCCATGCGCCGGAGATCATCGTCGTCGCCGGCTGCCTGATCGCGCTGATCAGCTTCGGGCCGCGCGCCAGCGCCGGCCTCTTCCAGATTCCGATGACGCTGCAGTTCGGCTGGGGCCGCGACACTTTCGGCCTCGCTCTGGCGATCCAGAACCTGCTCTGGGGGCTGGGTGCGCCCTTCGCCGGCGCGATTGCCGACCGTTTCGGCATCGTCCGGGTGCTCTGGGTCGGCGCGCTGCTCTATGCCGCCGGGCTCGTCATGATGGCCTATGCCACGACGCCGCTGCAGCTGCATTTCGGCGCCGGCGTGCTGATCGGCTTCGGGCTCTCGGCCTGCTCGTTCAATCTCGTCCTCGCCGCCTTCGGCAAGCTCCTGCCGGAGAGCTGGCGCCCGCTCGCCTTCGGCGCCGGCACCGCCGCCGGCTCCTTCGGCCAGTTCCTCTTCCCGCCGATCGGCAACATCCTGATCGACACGCTCGGCTGGCAGCAGGCACTCGTCGTCTTCGCGGTGACGCTGTTGCCGGTCATTCCGCTCGCGACGATGCTGGCCATGCGCAAGACCGGGGCGGCGGCGGCCGGGGTCGTCGCGGCCGCCAACCTGCCGAACCAGACCATCCGCCAGGCGCTGGGCGAGGCCTTCAAGCATCGCAGCTATGTCCTGCTCGTGCTCGGCTTCTTCACCTGCGGCTTCCAGCTCGCCTTCATCACCGTGCACATGCCGGCCTATCTCAAGGATGCCGGCCTGCCGGCCTGGGTCGGCGGCTGGACGCTCGCCGCCATCGGCCTCGCCAATGCCGCCGGCTCGCTCGGCTCGGGCTGGCTGACATCGCGCATGCCCAAGCGCCATCTCCTGGCCTGGATCTATCTCGGCCGCGCCGTGGCGATCGCCGCCTTCATCCTGATTCCGCCCAGCCCGGCGACGGCGATCATCTTCGGCATCACCATCGGCCTGTTCTGGCTCTCGACCGTGCCGCCGACCTCGGCGCTGGTGATGCTGATGTTCGGCACGAAATACATGGCGATGCTCTACGGCTTCGCCTTCTTCTCGCACCAGGTCGGCGGCTTCCTCGGCGTGCTGCTCGGCGGCATCCTCTATGAGCGCTTCGGCTCCTACGACATCGTCTGGTGGCTTTCGGTGGCGCTCGGCGTCGCCTCGGCGCTGATCAACCTGCCGATCGTCGAGAAGCCGGTGGTGCGCCCGGTAGCGCAGCCTGCCTGACCAAAGATGCACCGGCTTGCCGCTTGCGGGCGGCGGCCGGGCGGGGTCAACTCCATGATCATCACGCGATGAATCGCGCGAGCCCTCATCCTGAGGAGTGCTCCGTCGGAGCGCGTCTCGAAGGATGTTCCAGTGCACTCTGGATCATCCTTCGAGACGCCGCTTTGCGGCTCCTCAGGATGAGGGCTGGAGAACTGCAAGAGGGAGTGCACGGATGACCAGCTTCAAGGCCCTGATCGCCAGCAAGGGCGAAACCGGCACCAGCCTCGCCTTCGGCGATTTCGCCGAGGCCGACCTGATGGAAGGCGACGTCACCGTCCGCGTCACCCATTCCACCGTCAACTACAAGGACGGGCTGGCGCTTACCGGCCGCGCCCCGGTGGTGCGGCGCTGGCCGATGATCCCCGGCATCGACTTCGCCGGCCGCGTCGAAGCCTCCGACAATCCCGCCTTCAAGCCGGGCGACCTCGTCATCCTCAATGGCTGGGGCACGGGCGAGACGCATCTCGGCGCCTATGCCCAGAAGAGCCGGGTCAAGGGCGACTGGCTGGTGCCGCTGCCGGCCGGCATGAATCCGGCCGAGGCGATGGCGATCGGCACCGCCGGCTACACCGCCATGCTCTGCGTGCTGGCGCTGGAGAAACATGGCCTGAAGCCGGCCGACGGCCCGGTCGTCGTCACCGGCGCCGCCGGCGGCGTCGGTTCGGTGGCGATCGCGCTGCTCGCCAAGGCGGGCTGGCACGTCATCGCCTCGACCGGCCGGGCTGAGGAGGCGGACTATCTCAAGGGCCTCGGCGCCGCCGAGATCATCGACCGCAACGAGCTGTCGGCGCCGGGCCGGCCGCTGGGCAAGGAGCGCTGGATCGCCGGCGTCGACGCGGTCGGCTCGCACACCCTGGCGAATGTGCTCTCGATGACGAAATATGGCGGTGCCGTCGCCGCCTGCGGCCTCGCCCAGGGCATGGACCTGCCGGCCTCGGTCGCGCCCTTCATCCTGCGCGGCGTCGCTTTGCTCGGCGTCGATTCAGTGATGTGTCCGAAGCCGCGCCGGCTCGAGGCATGGGCCCGCCTTGCCAGCGATCTCGACCGCGACAAGCTTGCCGTGATGACCACGACGATCCCGCTCGAGGACGTCATCGAGACCGGCCGCGCGATCATCGACGGCAAGGTGCGCGGCCGCGTCGTGGTCGAGGTGGGCTAGCAGCCTCGCGGCGGCGCTTTCGCGCCGCTGCCCGTCTGCGACAGTCAGTCGAGCTTGATGTTGGCCTTCTCGATCACCGGGGCCCATTTCTTCAGCTCGCCGTCGAGGAAGGCCTTGAACGCTTCGGGCGTCATGCCGAGCGCGATGATCTTCGCGGCGGCGAGCTTCTCGCGCACCTCGGGTGTCGCCAGGATCTCGCGGACGTCGCGCGAGATCTTCTCGACGATCGCCGGCGGCGTCTTGGCCGGGGCGGCGAGCCCGTGCCAGGCGGTGACGTCGAAGCCGGGCAGGAACTCGCTCAGTGCAGGCAGATCGGGCGCGAATTCGGCGCGCTTCGGGATCGAGATGGCGAGCGCCCGCAGCTTGCCGGCCTCGACATAGGGCCAGGCGACGGCGGCACCGTCTAGCGCCACCTCGATCTGGCCGCTGAGCAGGTCGATCATCATCGGGCCGGAGCCGCGATAGGGGACGTGGGCGAGCTTCGTCCCGGTCTCCTGCTGGAACAGCTCCATGCCGACATGCAGCGATGTGCCGATGCCCGATGAGCCGAAATTGAACTTGTTCGGATTCTCGCGCAGCAGCGCGATGAACTCCGGCACGGTCTTGGCCGGCACCTTGTCCGGGTTGACGACCAGCACGTTCGGGGTGATCGCGAGCTGCGAGATCGGCGCGAAATCGCGCTCCGGGTCGAAGGGCAGCCGCTCCTTGTAGAGCGCCTTGTTCAGCCCGTGGCTGCTCGCATTGATCAGCCCGATCGTGTAGCCGTCGGGCGTTGCGCGGGCGAGCGCCGCGACCCCGATATTGCTGCCGCCGCCGCCCATGTTCTCGATCACGACGCCCTGGCCCCAGCGCGCCTGCAGCCGCTCGGCGACGATCCGGGCGATCATGTCGGAGGCGCCGCCGGCGGCAAAGGGCACGATCATCCGGACCGGCTTCGTCGGATAGGGTTCCTGGGCGGCAGCGGTCAGCGTCGAGGCCAGGACGAGCGCGGCGGCCAGCCCGGATTTGAACGACCACATGGTTTTCTCCCTCCTTGACGTTGCCCCTCGCTGTTCGGGGGCAGTGGATCGGCGCTATCGATTGGCCCGCCAGACGGCGCCGAGCCGGGCGATCTTCTCGTCCGACAGGTAGCCGTAGCGGTTCAGGTGCAGGTGGCGGCACGGGCTCTCGAGCACCGCGCGAAAGCGGCGCTCGACATCGTCCAGCGGCCCGTAGCCATGGACGATCGTCGAGAAGCGGGACTGGCGCAGCTCGCCGGCGGCGCTCTCGACGGCGCGGCGCAGCTCGTCGTCGCCGGCCGGATGCGGCTCGTCCGGTTCGGGATAGCGCAGGCCATCCCGCGTCGATGCATTGCCGTTGAGGCCGAGCCAGCGATGCACCCCGGCGAAAGCGGCGTCGGCATCGACCCCGGTCAGTTGCGCCAGCCGCTCGACATAGTTCCGTTCGATCATCGGCCAGTGCATCGTGTAGTGCTTGACCGCGACCTCGTCGGCGACCCCGTCGATGCCGGCGAAATCGAAACCAGAAAGCCGGTTCATCGGCGGCGGGAAGGCCTGCATCACGACGCCGACGCGTCCGCCCGACACGTCCCGGACAATGGCCGTCAGGTCCCTGACATAGTCGCCGACGATCGCAGCACGGAAGGCGAGCAGTTCCGCGGCCCAGCTGCCTTGCGCCAGCAGCGCTTCGAAGTCGACCGCTTCCGGTGCGGCCGCGAAGCGCCGCGACAGGGCCTGCACTCCCTCGAGCGCCCGCGCCCTTATGGCTTCGACATCGTGGCCGAGCTCCTGGCCGCGCTTCACCGCGGCGGGGCTGAAGTCGAAGAGCAGGCTGTCCGGCGCATAGGGCGGATACTCCGGCCAGTCGAAGCGCAGCGCGTCGCAGTCCGGATAGTTCGCCAGGAGATCGATGACGAGGGCGCGCATATAGCGGCGCAGGCCCTGGCTGGCGAGGCTGACATTGGCATCGACGCGGCCGGGCACCGGCTTGCCGTAGATCGTCAGTGGCTGCTCGCCGGTATCGTCGTCGCGGCATTGCACGCGCAGCCCGGGCGGGGCGGCCGCCATGAGCTGGAGCTCCACGCTCATCCCGGCCCGCTTCGCGCCGGCGAGGAGCCGGGCGACGGTGCCGCCCTCGCGATCCGTCAACGGCTCAGCAAGTGGCGGCGAATAGAGGCTGTCCCGGTAGAGCGCCGGATCGGGCCTGAAGCTTGCTGCCGTACGCATCCAGAGCGCGGTGTTGCCCCAGAGCGGCCGGTCCAGCGTGCGGCCGAGGCCCGCGCCGGCATCGGCCGGCGGCTCGCGCACGCCTGAGCCTTCCGGGCAGGGCTCGGCCACGGAGGGCGTGGTGCAGAGCACGGTGCAGCCAAGGCGGTCGACGATGTTCTCCAGAACGGCGTCGACGCCCTCGGACTGGGCGTAGTCGGGCATGATGGTGATGCCCAGCGAGGTCTGCTCGATGCTCATGCTGTCCGGATGAAAGGGTGCTTGCGGCCGGCGATGCGGCTGAGGAAGCGGCCATGCGCGTCGATATGGGCCGCCATCGCGGTACGGGCCGCTTCGGGCGAGCCGGCTTCGATGCCGGCGAGGACGAGGCGATGCTGCTCCAGCGCATCCCCGAGCGCGCCGTGTTCCGAGATCCGGAGATGGTGCACGCGCTGGAGATGGGTTCGCGCCCGGCTGACGCTCTGCCACATCTGGCTGAGCTGCTGCCAGGCGAACAACAGGTGGTGAAAAGCCTCGTCGCAGGCATAGGCACGCACCGCGTCGCCCTCGGCCACCGCCTCGGCATGCCTCGCCAGGGTGTCCGACATCGCGCGCAGCAGCGCCGGGTCGGGATTCGCCGCTGCGCTCGCCGCTGCCTCGCCCTCGAGCAGCCGGCGGATGGTGATCGCCTCGGCGATGGTCTGCGGGTCGATCAGCGAAACGAAGGTCCCGAGATTGGGGAAGACGTCGAGCAATTGCTCCTCGCTGAGGCGAGCAAAAGCCTCGCGCACCGGCGTCCGGCTGATCGAGCAGGCTTCCGCGACATCGCCCTCCGAAAGGGCGGTGCCGGGCGCGATGGCGAGCGAGATGATGGCCTGGCGCAGCCCGCGATAGACCTGTTCCGGCGCCCGCAGCGAGCGGTCGATCGCGAAGGCTGGAAGCTGCGGGGCGCGCGCGGCGCGTGAGGGTCTCGGCATCTGGCATTCCTGAATACTGGAATACCGGTATACAGGTTTTAAATGCATGGCAATGCGTGAAGGGCGACTTGGTCGTGCCAGCGTCTTCTGAGGAGGTCGGAATAGCCAGATCCTGCCGACTTCAAGCGGAGCCGCGCGTCTTTCCGGGGCAGGCCGAGAGGCCTGAGCCCGGAACCCATGAACTCGGGATCAGCAGGTTTGGGCCGCGGTTACCGGGGCGTTCCTGTCACCGGCGTTGTGTTCATGGGTTCCGGGCTCCTCGCTGCGCGAGGCCCCGGAATGACGGTGCGTGCCGCGGGCCGGCCGCAGGCGCGCCTGCTTCAGGCCGTGCCTTCCAGCAGCGCGCGTCGCTTCGCCAGTTCGCTGCCGCAGAATTCCATGAAGGCCCGGACCCGCGGCGCGTGGCGGATGTCGGGATGGGTCAGGATCCACAGGCCGGTGGTGAATTCGGGGCGCGGCGGCAGCAGCCGCACCAGCCCGGGCCTCTGGTCGGCGATGAAGCAGGGCAGGGGGCCGATGCCGATGCCCTGCTCGACCGCTTCCGCCAGCCCGAGCACGGCGGAGGAGCGCAGCGCGATCCGCTCCGGATCGACATGGTCGCGGACATAGCGCGCGGCCTTCACATAGCCGAGATGGTCGCCGAGCGTCACCCAGGTGCGCCGGAACAGGGCGCTCGGGTCGGCTTGATCCTGGGCCGTGGCCGGCGCGTCGGAGCGGGCGTAGACGGCCCAGTTCAAATCGGCCAGCCGGCGCCCGATCAGGGTTTCGCCGGGAGAATCGCTGGCGCGGATCGCGACATCCGCGTCCCGGCGCGACAGGTTCAGGGTCTGGCTGGCGATGACGATGTCGAGCCGGATCAGCGGATGGGCGGCACGGAACGCCGCGAAAATCGGCAGCAGCATGTGCAAATAGAGCGTATCCGTCGTCGTCACCCGGACTTCGCCGGAAGGCGCGAGGTCACGCCCGGCCAGGCGTCGGCCGAAGGCGGTGACGTCCTCGTCGATGCGCGAGGCGAGCGCCGCCATCTCCTCGCCGGCCGAGGTCGGGACATAGCCGGTCTTGCGGCGTTCGAAGAGCGGGTGACCGAGCTGCTCCTCGATCTGGCCGAGCCGGCGGAACACTGTCGAATGGTTGACGTTGAGGGCTGCGGCGGCCCCGGTCAGCCCGCCGGCGTCGGCGATCGCCTTGATCAGGCGGAAATCGTCCCAAGCTAGCTTCGACATTGCGATCGGCGGGCTCCCGGAACGGTTCCGGCAGCATCGCGAAATCTTGCGCGATTGCAAGCGGCGCCCGGCGGTGACGCCGGGCTGCTTTCAGCGCGGCGCCGCGGCGCGGCCCAGCCGGTTGTTGATCGCTTCGCCCAGCCCCTGCATCGGCACTGGCGCGACCGCGATGGTCGTCGCGCCGGCTTCGTCCAGCCGGCGCAGGGCTGCGAACAGATTGGCGGCCGCCTCGGCGAGATTGCCGCTCGGGCTGAGATTGAACGAGAGCGACGGCAGGGCGTGGCCATCGGGCTCCGGTCCGAAGCCGAGCCAGGCCTCGCCCGGCCGCGGCGCTTCGGCATCGAGCCTGACCGCCGCCTCCGGCGCGTAATGCGAGGCGAGCAGCCCCGGCGAGATCGGCGCCGCGCCGCCTGCTCTATCGGCGCTGACGAGCTCGCGCCCGATTGCCGCTTCCAGCGCCGCGCGCGGCACACCGCCCGGCCGCAGCAGCTTCGGCGCGCCGCCAAGGCAGGCGACGATGCTCGATTCGACGCCGATCGCGGTCGGGCCGGCGTCCAGCACGGCGTCGATGCGCCCGTCGAGATCGACCAGCACATGCTCCGGCAGGGTCGGGCTGACCCGTCCGGAGCGGTTGGCGGAAGGGGCGGCGATCGGCCGGCCGGCCGCTGCCAGGACGGCATGCGCGACCGGGTGCGACGGGACCCGCAGCGCCACGGTGCGCAGCCCGGCGCGGGCGAGGTCGCTGACGGTGCAGGCCTGCGAAACCGGCACGATCAGCGTCAGCGGCCCCGGCCAGAATGCCTTGGCCAGCGCCAGCGCCGGCGCGTCGAAGAGGCCCTCGCGTCGCGCCGAGGCAACGTCCGGCAGATGCGAGATCAACGGGTTGAAGCTCGGGCGCTCCTTGGCTGCATAGATCGACGCGACCGCCTTGCCGTCGGTCGCATCGGCGGCGAGGCCGTAGACCGTCTCGGTCGGCAGCGCGACCAGCTTGCCGGCGCGGAGCAGCCGCGCCGCTTCGGCGATGCCACTCTCGTCGGCGTGCAGGCGTTGCGTCTGGCGGGTTTCGATCACGATCGCTCTTGAAAGTTTATATGTGAACTATAACAATGCCGGGCCGTCTGCGCAGGCGTGCACCGGCTTGCGCGTTGGCGGAGGGCATAGTTCGCCGCTAACATCGCCGTCAAACGCAACGCTGCAAAAATGCCCGCCGCGAATTCGGGGGCATCGAGGGAGAGGCCCATGTCGTATCGTGCTCCGGTCGAGGATATCCTGGCCACCATGCGCCATGTCGCCGGGCTCGATGCCCTGCTGGCCGATGGCCTCGTGCCCGAACTGGAGGACGGCGTCACCGAGGCTGTGCTCGAGGAAGCCGCGAAGTTCGCCGGCGATGTCCTTGCTCCGTTGAATGCGGTGGGCGATCGGCATGGCTCGACCCTGAAGGACGGCGTCGTCACCACCCCGCCGGGCTGGAAGGAGGCTTATCACGCCTGGGCGCAAGGCGGCTGGAACGCCCTGCCGGCGCCCGAGGCCTATGGCGGCCAGGGCCTGCCGGTGCTGGTGCAGTCGGCCTGCACCGAGATGTGGAATTCGGCCGCCTTCGCCTTCGCCCTCGGCCCGCTGCTCACCGTCGGCGCCATCGAGGCGGTGCATGCCCATGGCTCGGACCATCTCAAGCAGACCTACCTCGCCAAGCTCGTCTCCGGCGAATGGATGGGCACGATGAACCTGACCGAGCCGCAGGCCGGCTCGGACCTCAACGCTCTGCGCTCCAAGGCCGAGCGGGCCGGCGACGGCACCTACCGCATCACCGGCCAGAAGATCTTCATCACCTATGGCGAGCACGAGATGACGGAGAACATCATCCATCTCGTGCTGGCCCGCCTGCCCGACGCACCTCCCGGTACCCGCGGCATCTCGCTCTTCCTCGTGCCGAAATATCTGGTCAATGCCGATGGCTCGCTTGGCGAGCGCAATGACGTCCGCTGCTCCGGCGTTGAGCACAAGCTCGGCATCCATGCCTCTCCGACCTGCTCGATGGCCTATGGCGACAATGGCGGCGCGATCGGCTGGCTGATCGGGGAAGAAAACCGTGGGTTGGCCTGCATGTTCACGATGATGAACAATGCCCGGCTCAACGTCGCGGTCCAGGGCGTCGCGATCGCCGAGCGCGCCTATCAGCAGGCGCTTTCCTTCGCCCAGGAGCGCAAGCAGGGCGCGGCGCTCGATGCGCCGAAGGGCGCGCCGATGAGCCCGATCATCGTCCACCCCGATGTGCGCCGCATGCTGATGGAGATGCGCGCCAAGACGCAAGGCGCCCGCGCGCTCGCCTTGATGCTGGCCTCGGCGCTCGACCGTTCGCATCGCGAGAAGGATGAGGGCAAGCGCAAGGCCGCCGCCGAGCGCGCCGCGATCCTCACCCCCGTCGCCAAGGCCTATGCCACCGATATCGGGGTCGAGGTCGCCTCGACCGGCGTTCAGGTCCATGGCGGCATGGGCTATGTCGAGGAGACCGGCGCGGCCCAGCACCTGCGTGATGCCCGCATCGCGACGATCTACGAGGGCACCAACGGCATCCAGGCGATCGACCTCGTCCTGCGCAAGCTGCCGCTCTCCAATGGCGAGGCGGTGCAGGCGCTGATCGACGAGATGCGCGGCGTGGTGGCTGCGGTACGCGAGGCCAACACGCCGGGCTTCGGCCAGGCTGCGACCCGGCTCGGCGCGGCGGTCGATTCGCTCGAGCGCGCGACGCAATGGATGCTGGCGACGATGGGTGTCGACCAGGCCAGCGCGCTTGCCGGCGCGACGCCCTATCTCAAGCTGTTCGCGCTGGCGCAGGGCGGCACCGGGCTGGCGAAGAAAGCGCTGGGGCTGCGCGGCGAGGATGCCGGCGCCGCGGCGCTTGCGACTGCCCGCTTCTTCGCCGAACACAACGCCGCCGAAGCGCCGGGGCTCGAACTGGCGGTGACCGAGGGCGCCGGGGCGGTCGAGGATTCGGCTGCGGTCTTCGCGGCGTGAATGTGCTCCAGCCAGCGATGGCAGGGGGGACATCCGCGGGGAACCCTTCTCCCGTATGGGAGAAGGGCACGGATGAGAGCCTGTCCTACTCGCATAAGGCGCAACGGCACCGCAGCACCTCGATATCCAATGGCGGTCCCTCACCCCTACCCCTCTCCCATCCGGGAGAGGGGATCCCGCGCTCCACCGTCACGGATAGCGCCCTGTCAGGCACTCACCGGCTTCCGGACGCGCATGTGCAGGAACAGCGGCGCGACGAGGGTGTCGTCGAGATAAGGCATGGCTCGCGCCGTCTCGGCATCGACCGAGGGCTCGTGCATCTGCTCGATGGCAAAGCCCGTCGCGACGATGAGGTTGACCCAGTCGCTCAAGGTGCGGTGGAAGCGCGGCACCTTGAACGGCTCGACGCTGGCCTTCTCGTGTTCGGGCGCCGCGCCGAAGCGCCAGGTCTCGATCTCGCCGTTGGTCGGCCGGAAATAGTCGCGCACCTCGATGGCGAGGACCTTCCGGTTCTCGTCGCGCACGACCTTGCGATGCGGCGTCGCGAAGCAGGGATGCAGGATCGAGAATTGCAGGAAGCCGCCGGGCTTCACCACGCGCATCGTCTCGCCCAGCACCTTGTCCTGATGCGGCATGTCCATCAGCGACATGAAGGCGGTGGCGAAGTCGAAGCTCGCCTCAGCGAAGGGCAATGCCATGCCGTCGGCGATCCGATAGGCGATGCCGAGGGGCTGCGCGGTCTCCGCCTCCTGTGCGTGCCGGATGAAGGTCGGCGCGATGTCGATCCCGGTCATCCTGGCGCCGTTCTCAGCCAGCTTGCGGGTGTTCGAGCCCTCGCCGCAGCCGATGTCGAGCCCGGCCAGGCCGGCGATATCAGGCAGATTGGCGAGGAAGGCCGGCGTGTTCTGGGCGTCCCGGTAGAGGTCGTAGCCGGCGCGCGCATGGCGCGTCCAGGTCTCGGCATTGGCCTCCCAGCAGGCGGCGACTTCATTCGCTTCCATGGCTCGTCTCCGGTTCGGCGGGAGGCGGCTTCTAGCCCAAGCTGTGTTCGTAAACCACACCGTCATTCCGGGGCAGGCCGCAGGCCTGAACCCGGAACCCATGACCACGATCTTTCTCAAGTAAGCGGCCAACGCCGAGCCTCGGCTGACGGCATCGTGGTCATGGGTTCCGGGCTCGCTGCTGCGCAGCGCCCCGGAATGACGAGGCGGTTCCGATGACTTTCGACAGCCCTCAGAAGCCGCTCGCCCAGAAAATCTGCCTCGTCGCCGGCGCCTCGCGTGGGCTCGGGCGCGGCATCGCCAGGGCGCTCGGCCAGGCCGGGGCGACGGTGATCTGCACCGGTCGCTCCAGCGAGGCCGGGCCACGCACCGACCAGCGCCTCGAGACCTTCGAGGACACTGCCCGCGAGGTCGAGGCTGCCGGCGGCAAGGGCCATCCCTATCGCTGCGACCACACCAGCGAGCGCGAGGTCGACCAGCTGGTGTCATGGTCCCTGCGCCGCTTCGGCCGGCTCGATTGCGTCGTCGATGCGGTCTGGGGCGGCAATGAGGGCTATGATGGCAAGCGCTATCCCGACGGCTCGGCTTTCGGCGCGCCGTTCTGGCGTCGCCCCGTTGCCCGGCTCGGACAGAGCTTCGAGAGCGGCGTCTACGCGCAATTGCTGCTCGCCCGCGCCGTCGCCCCGGCGATGGCGCAGATGCGCCAGGGGCTGATCGTCACGGTCAGTTTCGACACGACCGCCGGCTATCTCGGCGACGTCTTCTACGATCTTGCCAAGGCGGCGATGAACCGGCTGACGCTGGCGATGGCGCAGGAACTCAAGCCTTTTGGCGTCACGGCGCTCGGCCTCTCGCCCGGCCACGTCCTGACCGAGCGCGTGCGCGACGCCGGAATGGCGGAGGAGACGACCGAGACGCCGCTCTATGCCGGCCGGGCGGTCGCGGCCCTGGCAGCCGACCCCGAGGTCGCCCGCCATGCCGGGCAGGTGCTGCATGTCGCCGATCTGGCGCGACTCTACGACTTCACCGACGCGGACGGCAGGCAGCCGGAACGCTTCACGCTGCAACCATAAGGCTGGAGGAAACCACCATGTCGCTCAAGGGCAAGACGCTTTTCATCACCGGCGGATCGCGCGGCATCGGCCTCGCCATCGCGCTTCGGGCCGCGCGCGACGGCGCCAATGTCACCATCGCCGCCAAGACGGCCGAGCCGCATCCCAAGCTCGAAGGCACGATCTATACGGCGGCTGCCGAGATCGAGGCCGCCGGGGGCAAATGCCTGCCATTGATGGTCGACATCCGCGAGGAGCAGGCGGTGGTCGCGGCGATCGCGAAGACGGCCGAGACTTTCGGCGGCATCGACATCCTCGTGAACAATGCCAGCGCGATCTCGCTGAGCAACACTGAGATGACCGACATGAAGCGCTTCGATCTGATGCACCAGATCAACACGCGCGGCACCTTCATGGTCTCGAAATATGCGATCCCCCATCTCGAAAAGGCCGAGAACCCGCATATCCTGATGCTCTCGCCGCCGCTCGACATGAGCATGCGCTGGTTCGCGCCGCATCTCGCCTACACCATGGCGAAATACGGCATGAGCCTGTGCGTGCTCGGGCTTGCCGGTGAGCTCGCGTCGAAGGGCATCGCCGTCAACGCGCTCTGGCCGCGCACCACGGTGGCGACCGCCGCGGTCAAGAACCTGCTCGGCGGCGACAAGATGGTGCAGGCGAGCCGGCCCCCCGAAATGCTGGGCGACGCCGCCTACATGGTCTTCAACAAGCCCTCGCGCAGCTTCTCCGGCAACTTCCTGATCGACGATAGTTTCATGGCCGGCGAGGGCGTCACCGATTTCACGCCCTATCGCGTCGACCCGTCCGTGCCGCTGATGCCGGACTTCTTCGTACCGGCCGACAGCAAGCCGCCGCAGGGGGTGAAGGGCGGGATGTGAACCTGCTGTCATCGGTTTGACACCGCCGGAGGTTTGGAGTTGGTGCCCTCCAAAGCGGTGCTCCGGCGCCTGCACTTCCGGGATGACTGCCCATGCTCCTGATCCATGGAATCTGTTCGACGCGGGGCGACCGTCTCGTCCACCAGACCATGGGGCCCGACGAGCCGATCCCCGCGGGGGCGATCTGGATCGACCTGCTCAACCCGACGACACCGGAGGATGCCAAGGTCGAGCAGCATCTTGGCATCTCGATCCCGACCCGGGAGGAGATGCATGATCTCGAACCGTCGGAGACGATCTACGCCGAGGACGGCGCGCACTACATGACCCTGCGCGTCATCTGCCAGTCGGAGACGAACGTTCCCCGTCTTGCCGACGTCACCTTCATCCTGACCGAGACGGCCCTGGTCACCGTCCGCTACGACGAGCCCGGCGCCTTCGGCATCTTCCTGAATCGCGTCGCCAAGCCTGGCGGTTGTGGCATCCAGCCGGAAGCCGTTATGGAAGGCCTGTTCGAGGCCGTCGTCGACCGTGCGGCGGAAGTGCTGCGCGGCGTCGGCGACCGGGTCGATGCCGCCTCGCGCCGGATCTTCGATGGCCGTTC
>JAKFDB010000092.1:0-12802 GCA_036676315.1 Bradyrhizobiaceae bacterium | reverse complement strand
CCGCGCCGCGATCCAGCCGCCATGGTTCTCGGCAAAGCTGCGGCCGGTGGCGAAGTCGGCGCGCTCCGGCAGGGTCAGGGTGATCTCGCCGGTCGCCTGCGAGACCCGCAAGGTCATGCGCCGCGCCGCGACACGGCGCTTCACCGCGACCGGATAAAGCGTGCCGGCATGCGCGACCTCGATCAGCTCCGGATCGGGCTGCCGCTTGAACAGGGAGAACCGCATCGCCGCGATTGTGCGGGATTCGCGCGAGGAGAGGAAGAGGGCGGGCGCGCGGCCCGCCGCCTCAGCTTGCGACCTTGAGCGCCTTGCGGGCGGTCGCGGCACTGTCGTTGCGGCGTTCGCTGGCGGCCTTCATGTCGAGCGTCAGCATGAAGTCGGAGATTCGCGGCGCGATTTCGGAGCGGAAGCGCGAGCCGTTGAAGACGCCGTAATGGCCGACGCCCATCTGCAGGTATTCGGCTCGGAGATCGGCGGGGATGTTGACGCACAGATCATGCGCCGCCTTGGTCTGGCCGACGCCGGAGATGTCGTCCTTCTCGCCCTCGACCGTCATCAGCGCGACGCGGCGGATTGCGGTCAGGTCGACCGGCTTGTCGCGGTGCATCAGCTCGCCCTTGGGCAGCGCATGCTGGACGAAGACCTTGTCGACCGTCTCGAGATAGAACTCGGCGGTCAGGTCCATCACGGCGAGGTATTCGTCGTAGAAGTCGCGGTGCTTCTCGGCCGAATCGCCGTCGCCGGCGACCAGGTGCTTGTACATGTCGTAATGAGCGGTCAGGTGGCGGTCGAAATTCATCGCCATGAAGCCGGACAGCTGCAGGAAGCCGGGATAGACCTCGCGGAAGGCGCCGAGATGCGGGAACGGCACCCTTGTGATGCAGTTGCTGCGGAACCAGTCGGTGCCGCGTTCCATGGCGAGCTGGTTGACCGCGGTCGGCGAGCGGCGGGTGTCGATCGGCCCGCCCATCAGGGTCATCGAGCGCGGCGCGTTCGGGTCACCCTCGGCCTCCATCCGCGCGATCGCCGCGAGCACCGGCACGGAGGGCTGGCAGACCGCCATGACATGGGTGTCGGGGCCGAGCTTCTGCAGCATGGCGATGACGTAGTCGATATAGTCGTCGAGCCCGAAGCTGCCGGCCGCGACCGGCACCAGCCGGGCATCGATCCAGTTGGTGATGTAGACCTCGTGATCGGGCAGGAAGGCCTCGACGGTGCCGCGCAGCAGCGTGGCGTAGTGCCCCGACATCGGCGCGACCATCAGGACCTTGGGCTGCGGCTTGCGCCGCTGGCCGATCTGGCGGTCGAAGTAGATCAGGTTGCAGAAGGGGCGCTGCCAGACGACGCGCTCCTCGACTGCGACCTTGACGCCGCCGACGGTGGTCTCGGGCAGGCCGAAGGCCGGCTTGCCATAGCGCCTGGTCGTCCGCTCGAACAATTCGCAGGACGCGGCGATCGAGCGTCCAAAGGGGGTGTAGGTCAGCGGATTCGCCGGATTCTTGAAGGCGAGCTGCATGGCGTCGGACATTGCCCGCGCCGGGCTGACCATCATATGAACCGCTTCATAGGCGTGATAGGCGAACGACATGGTAGCCCTTTCGTCCCGGCAGCTTCTGTTTTTGCAGCGCCGCATCCTGGATGCAGTGCAACAAGGGAACGCAGCCTAGATAGAATTTGTTCTCATTCAATCGTTCAAAGGGCTAAGATTTCCTTGTGATGCCGGTTAGACACAGTTTTGCACTGCCGAAGAGCCTCGCCCGTTCCAAAGATTGCGCGTCCTGACCATGTCCGACCTCTTCCCGGAAGCACCGGTTCGCGCACTTCGCCACCTGCGCCTCGACACGCTGGTCCGCCTGCGCTGGCTTGCCATCGCCGGCCAGAGTCTCGCCGTCGCCGGCGTGCATTTCGGTCTCGGCTTCGCCCTGCCCTTCGGCTGGTGCTTCGTGGTGATCGCCGTCTCCGCCTGGCTGAACATCGCGCTGCGCATCCGCTTCCCGCTCAGCCACCGCTTGCGCGAGGGCGCGGCGACCGCGCTGCTCGGCTTCGACATCCTGCAGCTCGCGGCGCTGCTCTATCTCACCGGCGGTCTGCAGAATCCGTTCTCGATCCTATTCCTGGCGCCGGTGATGATCTCGGCGACGGCGCTGCCGCCGCGGCATACCCTGGCGCTCGGCCTGCTCGCCGCCGCCCTCGCCAGCCTGCTCACCTTCGCCCATTGGCCGCTGCCCTGGTCCGGTAGCGACCGGCCGGTGCTGCCGCCCTATTACCAGGCGGGCAACTGGATCGCGCTGCTGCTCGGGCTCGGCTTCACCGGCATCTATGCCTGGCGCGTCACAAAGGAGGCGCATGACCTTTCGGCGGCGCTGGCGGCGACGGAGCTGGTGCTGGCGCGCGAGCAGCATCTCTCGCAGCTCGACGGGCTTGCCGCCGCGGCCGCGCACGAGCTCGGCACGCCGCTGGCGACGATCACGCTGGTCGCGCGCGAGCTCTCCCGCCTCGCCCCGGCCGAAGGCGAGATGGCGGATGACATCAACCTGCTGCGCGAGCAGGTCGACCGCTGCCGCGGCATCCTCGGCAAGCTCGCCTCGCTGCAGGATGACGATGCCGGCCCGCTCGACCAGCTTTCGCTCAGCCTGCTGATCGAGGAAGCGGCAGGGCCGCAGCGCCCCTTCGGCGTGCCCTTCGAGATCGCGCTGGTCGGCGACAAGCCGGAGCCGGTCTGCCGCCGCAATCCCGGAATGATCTACGGGCTCGGCAACATCGTCGACAACGCCGTCGATTTTGCCCGCGCCAAGGTGACGATCACGGCGCAGTGGACGCAAGGCGCAGTGATCCTGACCATTGCCGACGATGGTCCGGGCTTCACCTCGGAAGTGCTGATGCGGGCCGGCGATCCCTATCTCTCGCGCTCGCATGACAAGGAATCGCGCGCCGGCGGCGGCCTTGGCCTCGGCCTGTTCATTGCCAAAACGCTCCTGGAACGCAGCGGCGCGGTGCTCGAATTCTCCAACCTGCCGCTGCCGGCGACCGGCGCCAGCATCCGGATTACCTGGCTTCGCGAGGTGTTCGAGCGCGATGATCGGCTGCTCGGGCCTTCAAATCCGGAGCTTTCAGCCCCACATGCGACAGCATGATGCCTTGCGGTGTGTGCGCGCGCCGGACAATCGATGCCGGAGTGGCGTCGATGCGGGACTCGCAAAGCGGGTGCTTCGCATCGGCCCTGTTCCGGCTTTAGAGTAAGGAGCCGGGCCAGGGCCCGGAGGAGATGAAGGCGATGGAAACGGCTCTCAATGCAGGCCCGGCTCAGGATAGTGCGGGCAGGGACATGACATTGCTGATCGTCGACGACGACAAGCCGTTCCTCAACCGTCTCGCCCGCGCCATGGAAGGCCGTGGCTATCTGGTTCGGATCGCCGATTCGGTCCAGGCCGGCATCGCCGCCGTCGAGGAGGCCGCGCCGGCCTTCGCCGTCATCGATCTGCGCCTCGGCGACGGCAACGGCCTCGACGTCATCGCCAGGCTGAAGGAAAAGCGTCCGGATGCCCGCGGCGTCGTGCTGACGGGCTATGGCAACATCGCGACCGCGGTCAGCGCGGTGAAACTCGGTGCCTATGATTTCCTGGCCAAGCCCGCCGATGCCGACGAGATCCATTCGGCACTCGCCGCCTCGCCCGATTCGCGCCCGGTCCCGCCCGAGAACCCGATGTCGGCCGATCGTGTCCGCTGGGAGCACATCCAGCGCGTCTACGAGCTTTGCAGCCGCAACGTCTCCGAGACCGCGCGCCGGCTCGGCATGCACCGGCGCACCTTGCAGCGGATCCTGGCCAAGCGCGCCCCGCGCTGAGTCGGGCGGCTCGTCGGAATTCACCGCTCTGCGGCATCGAGAGGATGGGGTGCGCGAGCTACCGCGCGCCTGAATCGCCCTTGTGGTCGTGCAGGAACCGGGCGATCTGCGTCTTCAACTGCATCGCATCATAGGCCTCGCCGCTGACGGCGCGCTGGAAAATGGCGCGCTGAACTTGCGTCGGAAGCTGATGCCATTCGCTGACAACCCCGGCGCCGAGGCATTCCAGGACGCGGCGTTCCGCCTCGGCCAGTTCGCCCGGCTCATACCGTGCGGCCGAAGGCAAGACCGGGGCTCCACCTTCCCCCTCCCAGCGCGCGAGAGCAGAGAAGATGTCTTCCGGTGCGGTCGGAGGCTTCGGAGCTTTTTCCGCCATGCCCGATGATCGCACATTTCCGGCGCGGCAGCCATGGCGCGATCGGGGAGTGCCGGTCGACGGAGCAGGATATGAAAATCCGGGACCGGTCTTCGCAGCGCCCCGCCAGAGCCTGGCCGGAGAGGGGGCCGGTAATCCGATCACGCCTTGCCCGCGTCAGCGCGGATCCGGATCCTCCAGCGCCGCCAGCCGTCCCGCCGCCAGCTTGGCGAAGGCGATGGTCAGCATCTTGCGCCGGGCCGGCGCCAGCGGATGGCGCGGCGCCTCGCGCATGAGTTCGCCGCCCCAGGCATCGGCGACGATCAGGCCGACATCCTCGGGCAGGATCTCGCGCGGGAATTCCGGCGCGACCGCGAACAGGAAGGCATCGCAATAGTCGCGGTAGTCCGGCCATTTCCCGTCGACGCGATAATCCTCCAGGCTCGACTTGACCTCGACCACCAGCAATTCGCCGGTGGACGAGAGCGCGACGATGTCGCCGCGCCTTCCATTGGCGAAGGTCATCTCCTTGACGATCGCGTAGCCGCGCTCGCGCAGATGGCGCGCAGCGCCCCGGCAGACGGCGCGGGTGATCTCCGGCCGGGTGGGCGGCGGGTTGAGGGTGGAGTCGGCGGTGCTCATCCCAGCATGTTCTTCTTTTGTGCCTGTCCGCGCAACCTCCTGTGCCGCTTCGCCCTCGGTGGCTCGCAACAAGTCCTTGCGGCCGGCGGAAGGCTGGCTATGGTCCGCCCGCCTTGGAAACCATCGTCCCAGCCCTGTCGATCGCCCTCGCCGCCGCCGGTCTCGCCTGGTGGCTCTGCCGGCTGCTGCGTCCGCTGATGCTGCGCTATGCCCTGGCGCGGCCCAATGCCCGCTCGAGCCACCGCATCCCGACCCCGCAGGGCGGCGGCATCGCCGTGCTCGCTGGCGCCTTCCTGGCACTCGGGCTGGCGCCCCTGCTCGCGCCTCTGCCGGCCGGCGCCACTCGCGCCCTGCTGCTGGTGATGGCGGCAGCCAGCCTGCTTGCCTTCGTCGGTGCCTGGGACGACATCAGGCCGCTGCCAGCCGGGCTGCGGCTGGTCCTGCAGGCGTTCTGTGTCGCCCTGGTCGTGTTCTATGCGGCGCCGGAAGTGCGCCTGCTGCCGGAGGCGCTGCCGCTCTGGGCCGAGCGCGGCCTCGTCCTGCTCGCCGGTGTCTGGTTCGTCAATCTCGTCAACTTCATGGACGGCATCGACTGGATCACCGTTGCCGGCATCGTGCCGCTCTGCGCTGCGCTGGTGCTGCTGAGCCTTTATGGCGGGCTCGACCTCGCCAGCGGCCTGCTGGCGGCGGCGCTGCTCGGCGGGCTCATCGGCTTCGCCCCGCTCAACCGGCCGGTCGCGAAGCTCTTCCTAGGCGATGTCGGCTCGCTGCCGATCGGCCTGCTGACCGCTTATCTGCTCTATCGGCTGGCCGGCACCGGCGCGCTGGCGGCGGCGCTGATCCTGCCGCTCTATCATGTGATGGATTCGACCATCACGCTCTTCCGCCGCCTCGCGCGCGGCGAAAAAGTCTGGCAGGCGCACCGCACGCATTTCTACCAGCAGGCCACCGATAACGGCCTTTCTGTCGGCGAGGTCGTCGCGCAGGTGGCGCTGCTCAACCTTGCCCTCGCCGCCCTTGCCGCTGTCACCGTCGCCATTCCCGCCCTTTGGGCCCAGCTCGCCGGCCTTGCCACCGCGCTTGTCCTGGTCGGGCTGCTGCTGCGCCGCTTTGCCCGCAGGCGCCCGGCATGAGCGGCGAGCGCGTCCTCGTCACCGGGGCGAGCGGCTTCGTCGGCCGCCATCTCCTGCGCGAACTCGGCCGGGCCGGCTATCAGGTGCGCGCCGCCCTGCGCCGCCCGCTGCCTGGGACGTCCGGCGTCGAGCAGGTCGTGATCGGCGATCTCGGCAGGCCGGTCGACTGGTCGACGGCGCTGGCCGGCGTCCGCCATGTCGTGCACGGCGCCGGTCTCGCCCATGCCGATGCCGACCTGCCGGAGGAGGATTATCGGCGCATCAACACTGGAGCGACGCTGGCGCTCGCCGACGCCGCGCGGACGGCTGGCGTCTCGCGCTTCGTCTATCTGTCCTCGATCCGGGCGCAGAGCGGGCCGGCGAGCGAGCGCGCCCTCAGCGAGCGCGACCGGCCCGAGCCGAGCGATGCCTATGGCCGCTCCAAGCTGGCGGCCGAGCAGGGGCTGGCGGAGCGCGATCTCGACTGGGTCGCCCTGCGGCCGGTGCTGGTCTACGGGCCGGGCGTCAAGGCCAATATGGCGGGGCTGCTGAAGCTGGCGCGCCTGCCGCTGCCGCTGCCCTTCGGCGGCCTTGCCGCACCACGCTCGCTGCTGGCGGTCGAGAATCTCTGCGAAGCCGTCATCTTCGCGCTGAGCGAGGCCTGTCCGGCACGCCGCAGCTATATCGTCTCCGATCCGGGCGCGCTCAGTGTCGCAGAGATGCTGGCGGCGCTGCGCGCCGGCCTCGGCCGCCGGCCCGGGCTCATCGCCGTGCCGCCGGCCCTGCTCAAGCTCGCGGCGCGCCTGGTCGGCCGTCCCGGTGTCTATGACCGGCTCGCAAGCGGGCTGGTGGCGCCGCCCGACGCCCTGCTCAGCGCTGGCTGGCAGCCGCGGATTGAGACGGCAACGGCGCTGGCGCTTCTGGCGGCGTCGCCGGCTGGCGAAGTCTGAAGTCCGGGATCGCGGCGTCGAGCACCGCCTCGGCCCCCAGCCGGTCGTGAGCCGCGACGGCGCGTTCCAGCTCTTCCAGCCAGGCGAGCATGCGCTTCCGTCCGGCGAAGATCGGCTTGGCCGCCATCACGCCGTCGAGCCCGGTCTCGGTCATCGGCTCGTCGCGGGCGAACAGGATCTCGTTCAGGCGCTCGCCCGGGCGCACGCCGGTGATGGCGATCTCGATGTCGCTGCCCGGCTCATAGCCGGCGAGGCGGATCATGCGCTCGGCGAGGTCGATGATCTTCAGCGGCTGGCCCATCTTCAGCACGTAGACGGCGGCGCGGTCGCCGGCGGCGTCGTGTTCCGGCGCATGCGAGGCGGCGCTCAGGACGAGGTCGCAGGCCTCGCGGATGGTCATGAAGTAGCGGATCATGTCCGGGCTGGTCACGGTGACCGGCCCGCCGCGCTCGATCTGCGCCTTGAACTTCGGCACCACCGAGCCGACCGAGCCGAGCACGTTGCCGAAGCGCACGGCGACCAGGCGCATGCCGCGATTGCCGGCGGCGAATTCGGCGTCGCGCGCCTGCGCATACATCTCGGCGAAGCGCTTGGTGGCGCCGAGCATCGAGACGGGCTCGATCGCCTTGTCGGTCGAGATCATCACGAAGATGCTGGCGCCGGCCGCGATCGCCGCCTCGGTGACGGTGACCGAGCCGAAGATGTTGGTCTTGATGCCCTCGCCCCAATCGGCCTCGAGATAGGGCACATGCTTCAGCGCGGCGGCGTGGATGACGATATCGGGCGCGAAGGCCTTGAACAGCGGGCCGATGCGGGCCTCGTCGCGAACATCGGCGAGCGCGCCAGTGACGCGCATCGGCAGGTCCTGCGCCAGAAGCTCCTCGGTCACATGGAACAGCGCCGGCTCCGAACTCTCGACGACGAGAAGCTCGGCTGCGCCGAAGGCGGCGCAGCGCAGGCAGATCTCGGAGCCGATCGAGCCGCCGCCGCCGGTGACGATGACGCGCTTGCCCTTGAGAAAGCCTTCCAGCCGTTCGCGGTCGATCTTGACCGAGGGGCGCACCAGCAGGTCCTCGATCTCGAGCGGCGCCAGCTCGTTGCCGCGCATGCCCTCGCCGAGCGTGTCGAGCCGCGAGATCGGGATGGCGAGCTTGCGGGTGCGGGCGAGCCATTTGTCCGGCTCGGCCTCGGGCAGAAGCGCGCTCGGCGTCGCGACGATGCGACGGAAGGGCTCGCCGCGTTCGCTCGCATCGGTCGCGATCGTCTCCATCTGCGAGAGCAGGCCGAGCACCGGCACGCCGCGGATCGACTGGCCGAGATCGTCGCTGCGCGGCGTCAGGATGCCGGCCGGGCGCATCTTGCCCATCGTGCCCGATTCCATCGCGCGGATCACCACTTCGACATCGGCGCCGCGGCCGAGCAGCAGGGCCGGCAGCGTCGCCTCGCGGGCGGCATTGTGCTTCGAGCGCGAGTATTTGAAGTAGCGATAGGCCAGGCGCGGGCCGCCGAGCAGGGCGTTCTGGATCAGCCAGTACAGGACGATGGTGATCTTGCCGAAGTAGAAATAGCCGTAGAGGTTGGGTGCGACGAGCACGTAGTCGGCGACCAGCAGCGTCAGCGCCAGGATGGTCACGGCCCGGACGATGTTGGACAGGTCCGGCAACGAGGCGAAGCGCCATTTCGAGCGGTAGAGCGAGAAGAACCAATAGATCCCGCCGGCGTAGATCACGAAGAATGGCAGGAAGCTCGGCAGGTCGCGCATGCGCTCGTCGAACTGCGCGCCCTCGAAGCGGACGGCGAAGACGAACAGAATTGCCAGGGCCGTCATCGCCAGGTCGTGGACGATCACGGCGAGCTTCTTGGCGCCGGGTTTGGTGAAATTCAGCATGCGCGGCGGGGTATCCCGCTCCCGTGAGGCCTTGTCAACGCAAGGCGGGCGGCGGGATCGCTTTCCCGTCGATAAGCCGGCGGCTCAGCCGGCCGGCGCGGGGTGGCCAAGGCCGGTGAGAACGAAATCGATCATCTCGTCGACATCGGGGCCGGGAAGGGCGGCGCATTGGCTGAGCAGCAGCGGGTTGCAGAAGCGGATCATCGCGGCGCGCACGCAATAGGTCGCGATGCGCGGATCGCGGGCGGTGAACTCGCCCTTGGCCATGCCGTCGGCGACGACGCCGCGCAGGATCGCATCATAGCGCTCGACATGGCCGCGGATGACGTCCCAGCTTTCCTCCATGGCGCAGGCGACCATTTCGTGGAGCCGGTGATTGTCGAGATAGCGCGCCGAGTTGAGCCGGCAGGTCGTGGAAAGGATCTCGCGCAGCCGCTCTGCTGCCGGGCGCGGCTCGGCGGCGATCGCCACCACCAGCGCTTCCAGCTCGGCCATCGAACGCGCCGCGACCGCCTCGTTGATCGCCTTCTTGGAGTCGAAGAAGCGATAGACGTTGGCGGGGCTCATGCGCAGCGACTTGGCGATGTCGGCGACGGTGGTCTTCTGATAGCCGATTTGGCGGAAGAACCGCTCGGCGACATCGACGATGTCCTGCCTGGTATCGCGCTCTAAACTGGTCATGCCAAGCGGCTTCCCGCTCCGGTTGCTCGAGTGTCAAAGGACGCCATAAGTCAGTATGACGATTTTCATCATTCGTCAACAGTTTGACTTGGCTCGCTTTATTTAAGCGCTCCTGACAATTTCTTGACGCATGGTCACGCGGAGGCGGAGACGCGCGAGCGTGCCAGGGTCAACAGCGCCTCGATGTCGAGATGGCGCTCGAGATGGCCGGCCAGGGCGTCGAGCGCCGCCTCGACGCTTGCCTCGTAATCCGGCCCCGCCGCCAGGCTGCGCCCGGCGATCCGGCTGAGCCAGGCGGCTCGCAGCGGGTCCGAGGCGAGCACGCCGTGGAGATAGGTGCCGCTGACCCGGCCGTCGCGGCTTTGCGCCCCCTCGGGCGCCCCGCCGACCAGGAAGGGCGCGCGGCCTGCGTCCGGCCCGGAACTGGCGCCGAGATGGATCTCATAGGCCTGTCCGGCGGTACCGCTGGCCGCATGCACGACCTTGACCTCGCGCACCGTCTTGTCCGGCGAGAGCTCGGTCTCGATGTCGAGCAGGCCGAGGCCGGGGGCAGCGCCGGGCGGGCCTTCGAGGCCGAGCGGATCGCGCACGGAATGGCCGAGCATCTGGTAGCCACCGCAGAGGCCGAGCACATGCCCGCCGCGCCGATGATGCGCCAGGATGTCGATGTCCCAGCCCTCGGCGCGCAGGCGGGCGAGATCGCGCAGCGTCGTCTTCGATCCCGGCAGGATAACGAGGGCAGCGTCGCCCGGCAGCGGCTGGCCGGGGCCGACCAGCACGAGGTCGATCTCGGGCTCCTGCTTCAACGGGTCGAGATCGTCGAAATTGGCGATGCCCGGCAGCACCGGCACGACGACCTTCAGCGCGGCTCCGGGGCGGCGGGCGTCGCGCTCGAGATCGAGCCCGTCCTCGGCCGGCAGGCGCGCGGCTTGCGGGAACCATGGCACCACGCCGAGCGAGGGCCAGCCGGTGGCAGCCTCGATCGTGGTGATTCCCTCGCGGAAGAGGCTGACATCGCCGCGGAAGCGGTTGATCGCGAAGGCCCGGATCATGGCGCGGTCGGCCGCGTCGAGCACCGCATGCGTGCCGACCAGGCTGGCGATGACGCCGCCGCGGTCAATGTCGCCGACCAGCATGGCGGGCACCCCGGCAGCACGGGCGAAGCCGAGATTGGCGATGTCGCGGGCGCGCAGATTGGTCTCGGCCGGTGACCCCGCGCCCTCGACGATGACGAGGTCGGCGCCGTCGCAGAGCCGGTCGAAGCTCTCCAGCACCTTGGGCAGGAAATCGCCGCGCCGCGTGAAGTCGCCGGAGGAAAGGCGGCCGGCGACGCGGCCCTGCAGCACGATCTGGCTGCCGGTGTCGCTCTCCGGCTTGAGCAGCACCGGGTTCATGTCGACATGCGCGGCGATGCGGGCGGCGCGCGCCTGCAGCGCCTGCGCCCTTCCGATCTCGCCGAGCGGCGTCGCCGCGGCATTGTTCGACATGTTCTGCGGCTTGAACGGCCGGACCTTCAGGCCGCGATCGGCGAAGAGCCGGCAGAGCCCTGCGACCAGCAGCGACTTGCCGACATTCGAGCCGGTGCCGAGCACCATCAATGCGGGGGTGGGGCGGAGCTGGGGCATGGCGCCTGATAGGCTTGGGCGCGCGCGTCGGCAAGCAAGTGTCTGGGGCAAGCAAGTGTCCGGCGCAGACAGGCGCCCGGCCCTGAAAAGGTTCACCGATCCACGCCAGCATCCCGCAGCCTCAAAGGGGCGAAGAAACCGCAGGCCGCTGTCGTGAACCGGCTGGCCGCAAGAAACACTGACCGCTGACGAATGTCAACATTCTTCATTTCATAGTTTTCGAAGCGATTTCTGATGAGTGCGAACCCCGGCGCCGCGTGCTATGGCCGGCCTGCCGCCTGGGGCAGGACGCGAAGACGGGCGCTGCGGCCTCGTCTCGATCCTGCTCCTATTCTCCGATGAGGGACGGATTTTGCTGCGGGATCGAAGCGCCAGGCGCTTCCGCCTCGGAGCATCCGGCTCTCCAGCCGACTGCATGACGCCGCGATGAATCCGATCTTTTCCGCTCTCCAGACCAGCGTGTTCGAGGTCATGTCGCGGCTCGCCCGCGAGCACAGGGCCGTCAATCTCGGCCAGGGCTTCCCCGACGATCCCGGTCCCGAGGACGTCCGGCGCAAGGCGGCCGATGCGGTCATGGATGGCTGGAACCAGTATCCGCCGATGATGGGCCTGCCCGAATTGCGGCAGGCCACGGCGACGCATTTCAAGCACTGGCAGGGGCTCGATCTCGACCCAGAGAGCGAGGTGATGGTAACTTCGGGCGCGACCGAGGCGATCGCCGGCGCGCTGATGGCGCTGGTCTCGCCGGGCGACGAGGTCGTGCTGTTCGAGCCGATGTACGACGCCTATGTGCCGCTGGTGCGCCGCGCCGGCGGCATCCCGAAATTCGTGACGCTGACCCCGCCGGAATTCGGCCTGTCCGAGGCGGCGCTCGCCCAGGCCTTCTCGCCGAAGACGAAGCTCGTCCTGTTCAACAACCCGTTGAACCCGACCGCGACGATCTTCAGCGATGCCGATCTCGACCTGCTCGCCGATTTCTGCGTGCGCCATGACGCGGTCGCGATCTGCGACGAGGTCTGGGAGCATGTCGTCTTCGACGGCCACCGTCATCGCCCGCTGATGAGCCGGCCCGGCATGCGCGAGCGCACGGTCAAGATCTCCTCGGCCGGCAAGATCTTCTCGCTGACCGGCTGGAAGGTCGGCATGGTCATGGCCGCGCCGGGGCTGATGCGGGTGCTCGCCAAGGCCCACCAGTACATCACCTTCACCACCCCGCCGAACCTGCAGGCGGCGGTGGCCTACGGCTTGGGCAAGGGAGAGGCCTATTTTGAAGGGATGCGGGCCGATTTCCAGCGCTCGCGCGACCGTTTCGCCAAGGGGCTCGGCGATCTCGGCTTCAGCGTGCTGCCGAGCGCCGGCACCTATTTCCTCAATGTCGACATCGCCCCGCTCGGCGAGAGCGACGACGTCGCCTGGTGCCAGCGGCTGGTGACGGAAAACGGCGTCGCCGCGATCCCGGTCAGCGCCTTCTATGCGGAAGGCGCGGTGCGCAATGTCGTGCGCTTCTGCTTCGCCAAACATGACGCGACGCTCGATTCGGCGCTGGAACGGCTTGAGGCTGCCCGCAAGGCCTGACCGATCAGGGTTTGCGCAGCTTGCCGACGAGGGCACCGGCGCGGATCAGCGCCGGCTCGAAGCGCTTGGCGTCGGTGGCGAGGTCGAGGCCGCGCAAGGTCTCGATCGTGTCGGCTTCGGCCGCCGGCTT
>JAKFDB010000091.1:0-21452 GCA_036676315.1 Bradyrhizobiaceae bacterium | reverse complement strand
AGCCCGAGCACGCAGCCCGAGACCGCCATCTGGAAGGTCGTCGCCAGCGAGATCAGGATGCTGTCGAGCCGCGCCAGGTCGGGCGGGAACATCCGCGACAGGATGTTGCCCATATAGGGCAGGCCGCGAACCAGCTTCTCGGCCGAGAGCTCGGAACCGCTGAACGACCAGACCAGCAGCGCCAAGGCCAGGAACCCGCCCATGAAGGCGGCGGCGCTCGGCCGCTCGAAGCGGCCGGCGGCATGGATGGCGCGCGGGGCAGATTGCAGGCTCATGCGAATACCAGTGCTGGCTGGGTGTCCGGAGCGTCCTCGGCCGGTTCCTCGAAGAAGGCCGAAAGCTCCGCCTCGTTGCAGTGCAGGGCCCGCCGATCGAGCGTGATGCCGCCATTGCCGAGGCCGACGATGCGGTCGGAGAAGCGCCTTGCATGCGCCATGTGATGCGAGACGAAGACGAGGGTCAGGCCCTTGTCGCGGGTCAGCCGGAACAGCAATTCCATCACTTCGCGCCCGGCGCGCGGGTCGAGGCTGGCATCGGGCTCGTCGGCGAGCACGAGTTCGGGGCGTTGCATCAGCATGCGCGCGATCGCGACGCGCTGCGACTGGCCGCCGGAGAGCGAATCCGCCCGCTGCATCGCCTTGTCGGCGAGCCCGACGGCGGCGAGGCATTCCATCGCCTCGTCGCGGATCTCGGCCGGTGCCAGGGCCTGCGTCCAGGTCCGCGGGCCGGAACGTCGCGATTGCACGCCATGGACGACATTGCTCAGCGCACTCAGCCGCGCCACGAGATTGTGCTTCTGGAAGACGACGCCGACCCGGGCCCGGAAGCGCTTCAGGGCCGAGCCGCGCAGGCTGCCGACATTCTCGCCCAGCACCGAGATCGTCCCGGCATCGGCTTCCGCGAGCCGCACGATCATCCGCAGCAGCGTCGACTTGCCGGTGCCGTTGGCGCCGATCAGCGCCAGGGATTCGCCGGTGGGGATGGCGAGATCGAGCCCCTCGATGACCCGGCGTGTGCCAAAACTCTTGGCGAGGCCGGAAATGGCGACGACGGGCGCTGCTGTGCCCGCCGCCGGCAAAATCTGCGCGGTTTGCGCCATCACTCGATGAACTTGTTGAATTCGGTGATGCCGATGGTCTGGTAGATCGAGCGGACATAGTCGTAGTCGGTGTCCTTGACCTCCGGCAGGAAGACGCCGCCGAGGAACTTCTTGTTGTCGTCGGTGTCGGAGACGACGGCCTTCATCAGCTCCTGGCCATTGTCGAGGAAGGTCTTGCGGACCTTGGCGAGCACCTCCGGCTTCACCTTCGGGCTGGCGATCATCACGTCATTGGGCAGGTCGCGGCCGCGCGCCACCACGGCGAAGCCGGTCTTCGGGTCGGATTTGCGGATGCTCGCGAGGTGGCCGAGATTGAGGCCGATCGCCGCGATGTCGCCGCGCTTCATCGCTTCGGCCGCGACATTGCGCTTCACGAAGATCGGCTTGTAATCGACATTGTATTTCAGCCCGAAGTCGGCGAGCGCCTGGGCCGGGCCGAGATGCTGCGAGGTCGAGCCGATCTCGCCGAACGAGATGGTCTTGCCCTTGAGGTCGGCGACCGTCTTGATCGGGCCGCTCGCCAGCACGGCGATCTGCGCGAAATAGTCGGGCCGCTGCCAGCCGACGACCGGGACGGCGCCGGTGCGGGCCTTGAAGACCACGTACTCGGCCGGGCCGGTCAGCACGAAGTCGATCTGGTCGGCGGCCATCGCCTCGACCGCGGCGGTGCGCCCGGACACCGCGAAGAACTGCATCTTCAGGCCGGAAATCCTCTCGAAGGCGGCCTTGAACGGGCCGAACTCGCGCTGCAGCGATTCCAGCCCGTCGACATCGGTCACGGCGAAGCGGATCGTCTCCTGCGCCTGCGCGGCCGGGGTCGCGAACGCGGCGGCAGCCGCGATGAATGCATAAGCCAGCGTCTTCAGCATGGACGTCCTCCTGGGGTTCTGGAGGCGGCGCTAAACAGCCTGTGCGACGCAGCGGTGACGTTCGCGCGACGGTTGGGTGACCGCTCCTCGTCATGCCGCTGTCATTTCCCGGTCGCATGCGCCTTCGCCCGAAGCGGCGCGGACGACCTAGGCGCCAACGATATGGAGACGATACGGTGGCGCTACTGATCTCAGGCGGCCGGGTGCTTGCCGGGGCCTTCGAAAAGGCGGATGTCGTGGTGAGCGACGGCCTGGTCGCCGCCGGCGATGCGCCGCTCCCTGAGAACGCCAAGCGTCTCGACGCCAGCGGGCTTCTCGTCCTGCCCGGCCTCGTCGACTGCCATGGCGACGCGTTTGAGCGCCATATCATGCCCCGTCCGGGTGTCTCCTTCGACATCGAGCTGGCCTTGCGCGACGCGGACCGGGCGCTGCTCGGCAGCGGCATCACCACCGCCTTCCACGGCGTCACCTGGTCCTGGGAGCCGGGCTTGCGCGGGGCCGAGAACGCTCGGGCCCTGGTCGAGGCGATCGAGCGCCTCGGTCCCGAGCTCGGCGCCGACACCCGCTTCCACCTGCGTCACGAGACATACAATCTCGACGCCGAGGCGGAGATCCTCGATTGGCTGGCCGCCGGCCGGGTCGGCGTGCTCGCCTTTAACGACCATATGGAGGGCACGCTGAAATCGCGCAGCCGGCCGGAGAAGGTAGGCAAGATGGTCGAGCGCACGGGCCTGTCGCATCAGGATTTCATGCTGCTGGTTGAGAACGTCCACAGCCGCCGTGACGAGGTTTCGGGCTCGATCGAGCGGTTGGCTGCGGCGGCGCGCGCAGTCGGCGTGCCGACCTTCTCGCATGACGACATGACGCCGCAGATGCGCCGCTGGTACCGGGGGCTCGGTGTCGCCGTGGCCGAATTCCCGATCGACGAGGAGACGACGCGCGAGGCCGCCGCCCATGGCGAGCCGATCGTCTTCGGCGCTCCCAATGTCGTGCGCGGCGGCTCGCATACCGGCTGCCCGGCCGCCGCCGAGATGGTAGGCAGGGGGCTCTGCACCATCCTCGCCTCCGACTACTATTATCCGGCGCTGCCGCTGGCGCCCTTCATCCTTGCCCGCAATGGCGTGACGAGCTTCGCCGAAGCCTGGAAGCTGGTCTCGCAGGGGCCGGCCGAGGCGCTCGGCCTTTCCGATCGCGGCGTCATCGCGCCGGGCAAGCGGGCCGACCTCGTCCTGGTCGCGCCGGAGCCGCAGCCGCGCGTCGTCGCGACCATTGCCGGCGGGCGGCTGGTGCATCTGGCCGAGCAACGGATTCTGGCCTGAGGGCGCCGGGAGAGCGCCGCTGGACGGGCGGGCATGGCCGCCATAGGCACGTCATCTAACCATTCGACCTTGTCACGGTTGCCGGGTCGACTCGAGACGCTGTTGTCGCTGCTCGACATGACACGCGTGAGGATGATACTTTCGACGTACTACCGGTCGACTCTTTAAGTCCCGCGATGGATCGCGCCGCAAGGCGGCGCCCGTGATGATCGCTTTCGACGGGGACAGAGATTGAGGTAGCCCGATGGCGCCTGGAAATCCGCCTTGGCCTGCTAATGCGCTTGCGCACCGACCTCCAGCAAAGCAGCGCTCGCTGAGTGTGACAGCCCTTGCCTGTCTTGCGGGCTTCGTCGGCCCCCCGGGCGTACTTTGTCCGATAATGCCGTTGGCACAGGCTGCCGAGCGGTCTGCCGCAACTTCCAGTACGGGAATGAAAGAGGCTCGCGCGCCTTCGGCTAAGCCGTCTCGCGCTCCTTCGTCCGAGAGCGTCGAGCAACGGGACCCCGCCCCTCTGCCTCCGCCGCCGTCATTCTATTCATTCAGCCAATTGGGCGACCACCTGTGGACCGTGCGCTGGGAGTTGGCCGCCGTCGGCGGCGCCATGGCCGTCATCGGGTTCCACGACTGGGGCTGGGGCGATTCCGGCTTTCGATTTATCGAGGAAGGCTGGTTTGCAAAGAACACGCGCCATGGCGGGATGGACAAGATCGGCCACGCCTTCTCGACCTTTGTCATCGCCGATCTCTTGACCGACCAGATCCGGGCGAACGCAGCCAATCCTGCCGGTGCCCAGATCACTGGCTCTCTGCTCGCGTTCGGCATCATGGGGCTGGTCGAGACTCTGGACGGCTTTGCGGGCAAGCATCGCTTCTCGCGTGAGGACATTGCCGCGAACGCTGTCGGCGCCGCCTTCTCAATGATCCGCAACACGGTTCCGGGCATGCGCGAAAAGCTCGACTGGCGGTTGATGTACACCCCCGCCAGCTATGAAAGGCCAGGCATCACGAGCTCGGATGCCGGCTTCCTGCCGCCCTATGAGCGCCAGCGCTATGTCATGGCCTTGAAGGCCAGTGGCTTTGAGAGGCTCAAGAATACGCCGCTTCGCTATGTCGAACTGCATGCAGGCTTCGATGCGCGAGGGTTTGAGAAGAAGGAGCGCGCCCTCGGTTATCCGATCGAGCGGACGTTCTATGTCGGCGTCGGCTTGAACCTGAACGAAGTCCTGTTCGGAGCAGGACCGCTGCCCAATTTTGCAAAGCACAGGGATACGCTGCCGGCCAGGATCGCCCGGAGGACCTTCGAATACATCCAAGTACCTTACACAGCGGTCTATGGCGGGAACAGATTCTCGACGATCCGCCGGTGACAGCGATGCATCGACGAGACTCGTCGATGCATTGGAAGATCCTCAGGCTCTCCGCTGCTCTGTTCCGCCCCGTCGGCCGGGCTGCCGCCTTCTCTCAGGCGGCGTAGCCCTTCACGCTGGCCAGCGCCGTCATCACCCCGCGCAGCTCCGCGAGGCCGCGCAGGCGGCCGACCGCCGGATAACCCGGGAACGAGCCCTTTCCGGCGTCGTCGAGCAGCTCATGGCCATGGTCGGGCCGCATCGGGATGCGCCAATGGCGCCAGCCGGCGGCCTTGCGGCGGGTCTGCTCGGCCATCAGCGCGTCGACCAGCGCCACCATGTCGGTGTCGCCGCCGAGATGTTCGGCCTCCATGAACGAGCCGTCCGGATCCTTGGCGACATTGCGCAGATGCGCGAACCAGATCTTGTCGGCGAAGCGACGCGCGATTCCCGGCACGTCGTTCTTCGGATTGGCGCCGAGCGAGCCCGAGCACAGGGTGAGCCCGTTCGCCGGGCTCTCGACCGCGCCGAGGATGAAGGCGATGTCGTCTTCGTTCGAGCAGATCCGCGGCAGCCCGAACAGCGAGCGCGGCGGGTCGTCCGGGTGGATGCACATCCGGATGCCGACCTCTTCCGCCGTCGGGATGACGGCTTCGAGGAAGCGCTTGAGATTGCAGCGCAGCCGCTCATGGCTCATGCCGGCATAGCGCTCCAGCATGCGCTTCAGGCCGGGCACGTCGTAGCGATCATAGGCGCCGGGCAGGCCGGCCATGATGTTGGCGAGCAGGCGGGCGCGGTCGGCCTCGGATGAACGCTCGAACCAGGCCTTGGCCTTGTCCATCACTTCTGCGGGATGGCCTTGATCGGCGCCCGGCCGCTCCAGCATGAAGTGGTCGACGACGACATATTCGTGCAGGTTGAAGCGCAGCGCCGTGCCGCCGCCGGGGAGGGGCTCGGCGAGCTCGGTGCGGGTCCAGTCCAGCACCGGCATGAAGTTGTAGCAGACCACCTCGATGCCGCAGGCGGCGAGGTTGCGCAGCGACTGCCGGTAATTGGCGAAGACCGGCTCGAGATCGCCTTCGCCGATCTTGACGCTCTCATGGAGCGGCAGGCTCTCGACCACCGACCAGCGCAGGCCGAGGCTCCTGTCCTGCTCGATGATCGCCTTGCGCTTCTCGATCTCCTCGACGCTCCAGACCACGCCATAGGGAATCTGGTGGAGCGCGTTGACGATGCCGCGCGCGCCCGCCTGCCGGGCCTGGGCGAGAGTCACCACGTCGTCCGGGCCGAACCAGCGCCAGGTCTGTTCCATTGTCGGGTGTCCTCTTGCAGGCTCTGTCGTTGCCGTCTCAGGCGGGCTTGTTCAGGCCGCCGGTGGCGGCGAAGGCATCGACCTGGTTGCGGGCGATGGTCTCGATGGCGTCGAACACGGTTCGCAGATGCGCCCGCATGGTCTTCTCGGCGGCGGCCTCGTCGCCGGCGCTGACTGCGGCGGCGATCTGGCGGTGCTCGGAGAGGATCATGTCCGACCAGCCGCCGGTCTCCAGCGACAGGCAGCGCACCCGGTCGAGCTGAGCCTTGACGCCCTCGATCAGCCCCCAGACCGAAGGATGACCGGAAAGCCGCGAGAGCTCGGCATGAAAGGCCTCGTCGCTGTGGAAGAAGCCGGCGCGGTCGCCAGCCTCGAGCGCCTGTTCCTGTTGCTCGATGAGCGCCGCGAGCGCGGCCTTGCCTTCCGCGTCGATCCGCTGGGCGGCGAGGGCGACGGTGCGGCATTCCAGCGTCTCGCGCACGAACTGGCTGTCATAGACGGCGGCGAGATCGATCGGCGCGACGAAGGTGCCGACCTGCGGTACGACCAGCAGGAAGCCTTCCTCGACCAGTCGCTTGAAGGATTCGCGCACGGGGGTACGACTGACGCCGAATTGCAGCGCCATGCGCGCTTCGGAGATCGCTTCGCCCGGGCGCAGCACGGCGTTCAGGATGTCGCTCCGCAAAGCGCGATGGATCTGCTCCGTGGTCTGCCGTGCCGCTGCGATGCCCATTGCCAAGCTCTTGTTCACTAGTATACTAGGATACTGGCCAAGGCGGGGAGGCGTCAACTCCGAATGCCTTGTGTGCGATAATGGTCGGGCAGGGAAGCGGCGCAAGATGGCCGGCGCCGGCCTGGTGCAAGCAGAGCGGCAAAGCCGCCGCGAGGAGGGAAACATGGTCCAGGACAGCATCAATCGGCGCGCGTTCCTTGGTGGCGTCGCCGGAGTCGCAGGGTTGGCGCAAGCGCCGGCCGCGTTCGCCCAGCAGCTCAAGCTTCCGACCTCGCCGGTCGCGATCAGCATCATCGATGTCGGTGGCGCGCTTGCCCTGGTGCAGGCGCCGCTGGAGAACTACACCAAGGCGAACCCCAAGCTCGTCTCGCGGATGACCTTCACCAAGGCCCCGGCCCCCGAGCTGCCGGCCAAGCTGAAGGCGCAGCAGGCTGCCGGTCGCGTCGACATCGATTTTGTCATCGGTGGCCTGGATGTGCTCTCGGCCGGCATCGACCAGAAGCTCTGGGTCGAATTGCTGCCGCGCTTCGCAGCCGAGCTGCCAAAGCCCGAGGAGGTCTTCCTCAAGCCTGCGCTCGCCATGCACAATCTCGGGCAGGGCCAGGGGATGGCGATGGTCTATTATCCGTCCGGCCCGCTGCTGGAATACATGCCCGACAAGGTCAAGACTCCGCCGACCACGGCCGAGGAATTGCTTGCCTGGTCGCGCCAGAACAAGAACCGCTTCCTCTATGCTCGCCCGGCCAATTCCGGCCCGGGCCGCACCTTCATCATGGGCCTGCCCTACATCCTCGGCGACAGCGACCCGAAGGATCCGGCCAAGGGCTGGGACAAGACCTGGGCCTATCTCAAGGCGCTCGGCGAGAACATCGAATACTATCCGGGCGGTACCGGCGCGACGATGAAGGAGCTCGGCGACGGCTCGCGCGACATCATCGTCTCGACGACCGGCTGGGACATCAATCCGCGCGTCCTCGGTGTCGTGCCGAAGGAAGCGAAGATCCAGACGCTGAAGGGCTTCCACTGGGTCACCGACGCCCAGTACATGATGATCCCCAAGGGCGTTTCCGACGAGAAGCTCGCCGTGCTGCTCGACCTGATCCGCCACATGCTGACGCCGGAGCAGCAGGCCTACACCTATGACGAGGGCTATTTCTATCCGGGCCCGGCGGTGAAGGACGTGCCGCTCTCGATGGCGCCTGCCGCCAGCCGCAAGGCGATCGAGGAATACGGCCGTCCGGAATACGACAAGCTGATCGCCGAGAACCCGATGGAGACCCCGCTCGACCCCGACAAGATGGTCGTCGCCTTCCGCATGTGGGACGAGCAGGTCGGCGGCGCCAAGCGCAAGTAAGCCTGCGCCCTCCGCTTTCCGACAGGCCGGTCCTTGACCGGCCTGTCGCCTTGCTGTCGCCTGTCTCCGGACTTTAGCCGTCCGTCCGAACCAGATGGTCCTTCATGACGATACATGCTGCGAACTTCCGCGAACTCAGGCTCGACCGGCTCTGCCGCGACTTCGGCACCCACAACGCCGTCAAGGACGTCTCGCTGACCATCAGGCAGGGCGAGTTCATCGCGCTGCTCGGCCCGTCCGGCTGCGGCAAGTCGACGACGCTGAACCTGATTGCGGGCTTGCTGCCGGCGACCGGCGGCGGCATCTGGCTCGACGAAAAGCGCATCGACCCGCTGCGTCCCGAGGAGCGGGGCTTTGGCATGGTCTTCCAGAGTTACGCGCTCTTCCCGCATATGAACGTCAGAAAGAACATCGGCTTCGGCCTGAAGATGCGCGGCATGCCCAGGGCCGAGAGCGAGAGCCGCGTCGCCGAGGCGGTGGCGCTGGTCAGGCTCCAGGGCCAGGAGCACAAGCTCCCCGGCCAGCTTTCCGGCGGCCAGCAGCAGCGCGTCGCCATCGCCCGGGCCATCGCCGTGCAGCCGCCGCTCGTGCTGATGGACGAGCCGCTCTCCAATCTCGACGCCAAGCTGCGGCTCGAGATGCGCGCCGAGATCAGGCGCATCCACAATACGCTCGGCGCCACCACGATCTATGTCACGCACGACCAGGAGGAGGCGCTTTCGCTGGCCGACCGCATCGTCGTGATGCGCGACGGTGAAATCCGCCAGGTCGGCGGGCCCGAGGATTTGTTCTCGCGGCCGGACCATCTCGACGTCGCCGAGTTCATGGGCTTCCGCAACAAGGTCGCCGGCCGCGTCGCCTCCGCCACTGCGGAGTTGGCGACGGTCACGGTCGGCGAGGTCGGCGTCACCGGACGTACGAGATCGCAGGTCGTGGCCGGGCAGGGCGCCCATATCTCGATCCGCCCCGAGGACCTTCATCCGGTGGCGGACGGCGCTCCGGGGCTTAAGGCCAAGGTCGTCTCGACCGAGTTCCATGGCCGCGAGTTCGTCGGATTCGCCCGCATGGCGGACGACACGCCGCTGACCTTCCTGGCCGACAGCCGCATCGCACCCGGCACCGAGATCCGCCTCGCTGCCGCTCCTGATCGCGTCCTCGTCTTCGGAGAGGGCGCATGAGCACCCTGTCTGGCGCCGCGTCCAGCGCCAACGAGATTCCGCTCAAGCAACGCCTCGCCGCGCGGGGCCTCGACGGGCTGACCCTGCTCGTCCTGCCGGCCGTCATCTTCCTGCTGGCGCTGTTCATCTACCCGTTCTTCTACGGGCTGTTCCTGTCGTTCACGCCGAAGGCCGGCGGGGCGCTGGCGAACTACCAGCGCTTCTTCTCCGATTCCTTCCTCTACGGCACGATCGCGACCACGCTCTGGCTCGCCATGCCGGTCACGATCCTGACGCTGCTGCTGGCGATCCCGATCGCCTTCCGCGTCAGGCTGATGAAGAACCAGCGCCTGCTCACCACCATCCTGGTGATCCCGATCACGCTCGGCACCGTGCTGGTTGCCCAGGGGCTCTTGAACTATCTCGGCCCGCAGGGCTGGTTCAACCGGACGCTGATGGCGATCGGCCTGATCTCGACCCCAGTGAAGCTGCTGCACAATTACTGGGGCGTGATGCTCTCGCTGGTGATCACCGGCTTCCCGTTCACCTTCCTCTTGACGCTGTCCTACCTCACCGGCGTCGACCCGGCGCTGGAACAGGCCGGCGCGACGCTCGGTGCGGGACCATGGCAGCGCTTCAAGCACATCCTCTTCCCGCTGCTGCTGCCTGGCCTCGCCATCACCTTCTGCCTCTCATTCGTCCAGGCCTTCTCGGTCTTCCCCTCGGCGGTGCTGCTCGGCGCGCCGGCGGGGCCGACGCGCGTGATCTCGATCGCGGCCTATCAGGCGGCCTTCGAGGAATACGACTACTCGATGGCCTCGGCCGTCGCGATGATCATGGGCATGGTCCAGCTCGCCATCGTCGTCGCAGTGCTGGGCCTGCGCGGCATGCTCTATCGTGGCCCCGCCGGCGGCGGGAAGGGCTGATCTTATGGTCAAGGACACCCGCCTTTCGACGAAGCTCTGGGCAGCGGCCAACTGGGCGCTGATCGGCTTCTTCATCCTCAACCTGTTCGGCATGATCGCGGCGGTGATCACCAGCTCGTTCTCGACGCGCTGGCTGCGCTCCTGGCTGCCCGATGGCTGGACGACGCGCTGGTACGGCGCCGCCTGGGCCGAGTTCCAGCTCGGCGACGTGCTGACGGTCACCTTCCAGATCGTCTTCCTCGTCGTCTTCCTCTCGGGACTGATCGGCGTGCCGGCGGCCTATGCGCTGGCGCGGCGGGATTTCCCGGGCAAGAAGCTCGTCATGCTGCTCTTCCTGTTGCCGCTGCTGGTGCCGCCGATCACTTTCGGCATTCCGCTGGCGACGGTGCTCTACCGCACTGGCCTCGCCGGCAGCATGTCGGGCGTGGTGCTCGCGAACCTGGTGCCGACGGTGCCCTTCGTCATCCTGGTGATGATCCCGTTCATCGAGCAGATCGACACCAAGATCGAGGCGGCGGCGCGCGTCTTCGGCGCCAACACCTTCAAGCTCTTCATCTACGTCCTGCTGCCGCTGCTGATGCCCGGCATCCTGGCCGCGCTCCTGCTCGTGCTGGTGCGCACGATCGCGATGTTCGAGCTGACCTTCCTCACTGCCGGCCCGACCAGCCAGACGCTGGTGGTCGCGCTCTACTATGCCGTCTTCGCCGCCGGCGTGCGCGCCGTGCAGTCGATCGACGCCATGGCGGTGATCTACATGGTGACGACGCTGATCTGGCTCATCATCGCGCTGCGCTTCGTCAACCCGACGCAGATCGTGGCGCGGGCGAAGCGGTAAGTCATATCGGCTCCCGTTACCAATCTGGGTCGTCCCGGGCGGAGCGAAGCGAAGACCCGGGACCCATGCCGGAACGGTTCAGGCATGGGTCCCGGATCGGCGCCGCTGACGCGGCTTGTCCGGGACGACGTGGTGTCTGATTTCAACGAGAGGGAACCTGGCGCCGCCTCCCGCATTCCTCCGCAACCGGTCGAGCTGCGGAGGCGCTGAATGGTCACGAAGAGCAGGGGAAGCGCTGCGGCGAGCAAGGGCCGCCTGCGCCGTGTGAGCGTCGAAGACCTCACCATCCGCCGTGTCAGGGTCGGTCGCAATTTCGGTTACCGCGATGCCGATGGCGGCAAGATCAGCGATGAGGAGACACTGGCGCGCATCCGTTCGCTGGCGATCCCTCCGGCCTATGAGGACGTGCTGATCGCCAGCGATCCACGCGCTCATCTCCAGGCGATCGGCCGCGACGAGGCCGGGCGCAACCAGCACCGCTACCATCCCGATTGGGAGAAAGTGCGCGAGCGCCGCAAGCTGAAGCGCCTCGGCCGCCTGATCGATGCACTGCCGAAGCTGCGCGAGCGCATCGCCACCGATCTCAAAGATCGCACGCTGTCGCGCGCCAAGGCGCTCGCGTGCGCCGCTGCGATCATCGACCGCTGCCATATCCGCGTCGGTAACGAGGTCTACGCCCGCAGCAATGGCAGCCATGGGGCCTCGACGCTGCTCAAGCGCCATCTCGCCGTCACCGGCAAGCACATCGCGCTGTCGTTCCGCGGCAAGGGCGGCAAGGACATCACCTGCGCCCGCGATGACGCGCCGCTTGCCCGCGCCTTGACGCGGCTGAAGACGCTGCCGGGAAAGCGTCTGTTCCAGTATCGCGACGAGGACGGTTCGATCGCGATCGTCAACGCCGCCGATATCAACGCCTATCTGCGCGAGGCAGCCGGCCTGCCGGTGTCGAGCAAGGATCTGCGCATGCTCGCCGCCAATGCGGCGGCGGCAGAACTCCTGCTCTCGACCGACATCGCCGCCAGCGAACGCGGCCGCCGGCGCCAGCTCGCCGACATCATGCGGGCTATCTCGGAACGCCTGGTCAACACGCCGGCGGTGGTCCGCAAGAGCTATGTCCACGAGATCGTGGTCAGCTCCTATGCCAGCGGCAAGCTCCGGCGGGTCTACCGCCAGGCAAGGGCGCGCGGTGGCTGTTCTCGTATCGAGCGCGCGCTGGGTCTGCTCGCGGCCTGAGCAATTCTCAGCCCTCATCCTGAGGAGCGCCGCAGGCGCGTCTCGAAGGATGCTCCAGTTGTCGTCCGAACCTTCTGGAGCATCCTTCGAGACGCCGCTTTGCGGCTCCTCAGGATGAGGTCAGAGGCGGTGAAATGGGCCTTGTGCGCAGCGCATGGCCGCCGGCCTACAAATCTGGCTGCCGGGGGGTTGCGATGCGCTGCCCAGTGGTGAAGCTCGAACGAAATCATCCGGGGGCGCGCCAGCATGTTTCTCACCAATTCCGACATGGTCGAGCTGATCGAACTGCGCCACGTCCTCCATCGTGCTCCGGAGATCTCCGGCGAGGAGCGCGAGACCGCCCGGGCGATCGTCGGCTTCCTCGCACCGAGCGCGCCCGACCGGGTCGTCACCGATATCGGCGGCCATGGCGTCGCGGCGATCTATGAGGGCAGCGAGCCGGGGCCGACGGTGCTGGTCCGGGCCGAGCTCGACGCCTTGCCGATCGAGGAGCTTTCCGGTGTGCCGCACTCATCGCAGGTGGCCGGCAAGGGCCATCTCTGCGGCCATGACGGCCATATGACCATCCTCGCCGCCCTGTCGCGCGGGCTCGGACGGCAGCGGCCGCAGAGGGGCAGAGCGATCCTGATGTTCCAGCCGGCCGAGGAGACCGGCGCCGGCGCGGCCGCCGTCATCGCCGATCCGAAGTTCAAGGAGATCGTGCCCGATTTCTCGTTCTCGCTGCACAACAAGCCAGGACTGCCGCTCGGCGCCATCAGGCTCTCGGAGGGCCCTGCCAATTGCGCCTCGCGCGGCTTGAAGATCGTGCTGAGCGGCCGGACCTCGCATGCCGCGACGCCCGAGCACGCGATCTCACCGATGCGCGCGCTTGCCAGACTGATGCCGGAGCTGACCGCACTCGGTCCGGGCGGTTCGCTTGATGCGAACTACCGCCTCGTCACGGTTACCCATGTCAGCATGGGCGAACCCGCCTTCGGCATCACGCCGGGCCGGGCCGAGATCTGGGCGACGCTGCGGACCTTGAACGATGCGCTGATGGGTTCGCTCTGTGCGCAGGCCGAGGCGCTGGCGCGTGAGGCGGCCGCTATCGGCGGGCTCTCAGTGGCGATGGATTATTTCGACGTCTTCCATCACTGCGAGAACCACCCGGAAGCGGTGGCGCATTTGCGCCGCGCGCTCGACGATGAGGGCATCGACCATGGCGAGACCGCCCCGCAGCGCGGCTCGGAGGATTTCGGGCTGTTCGGCCGCTCATCGAAATCGGCGATGTTCCTGCTCGGCTCCGGCGAGGCGACGCCGCCGCTGCACAATCCGGACTATGATTTCCCCGACGCGCTGATCGCGCCCGGCGCCCGCGTCTTCATGCGCACGATCCGGAATTTGCTGGGGTAGGCGTCGCGCCGCAGACAGGGCCGTCATTCTCGGCCGACGCGAAGCGGAGAGCCGAGAATCTCCTGCAAGAGATGCTCGGGTCGAGCCCGAGCATGACGCGCGGCCACTGGTTCGTGCTAAGCGCGGCGCATCACTCGGCCCAGCCGCGAGGAAGCCATGCGCAGGATCAGGATCATCGGCATCGGCGCCGGCAACCCGGAACATCTGACGCTCCAGGCGGTCCGGGCGCTGAACGAGGTCGATGTCTTCTTCGTGCCCGACAAGGGCGCGGAGAAGGTCTCCTTGCGCGAATTGCGCGAGGAGATCTGCCGGCGCTTCATCGAGCGGCCGGGCTATCGCATGGTGCCGCTGCGCATCCCGCAACGCGCTCCGGCCGGCTCGGATTACCGCGGCAGCGTCGACGACTGGCATGCCGAGCTCGCCATCGCCTATGAGCGCCTGTTCGCCGAGGAGCTCGCCGAAGGCGAGATCGGCGGCCTGCTCGTCTGGGGCGATCCGGCCCTCTATGACAGCACGCTGCGGATCATCGAGGCCGTCCGCGCTCGCGGCTTTGCGCTGGACTACGACGTCATCCCCGGCATCAGCAGCGTCCAAGCGCTGGCGGCGGCGCATCGCATCGTGCTGAACCGAATCGGCGAGCCGGTGCTGATCACCACCGGCAGGAAGCTGGCCGAGAACGGCTTCCCCGAGGATCAGGGCAGCGTCGTCGTCATGCTCGACGGCGAGCAGGCTTTTGCGAAGCTTCCGCCCGGGGAGCTGGACATCTACTGGGGTGCCTATCTCGGCGCCGAGGAGGAAATCCTCGTCTCGGGCCGGCTCTCGGAAGTTGCCGGGGAAATCGCGGAACGGCGCGCCGAGGCGCGCGCCGCCCATGGCTGGATCATGGACACCTATCTGCTGCGCCGAAACGGCTGACCAGCTCCAGAAAACAAGCGGCCGACTGCCGGTCGTAGGGCTGGTCTCGGCATCCTCTACCAGTCGCGATGGCTTCGCATCCGGTTCGAACTGGGCTAGCTTGTCTAAAATCTGAGATTCAAGCGACGGTGGGGCCGATTCGATGGCTATAAGCTTCGACGAGATCGGCAGCAGGCTGAAGGCCTACCGGCTCGGCCGCGGGCTTCTGGCCGAGGAGGTCGCCGAGCGGCTCGGCATTTCGCGCGCCGCGGTCTACCGCATCGAGAGCGGCGGCGTGGTGAAGATCGAGACGCTCGAACGCCTGGCGACGGTGCTGGAGACGACGGTCGCCTCGCTGCTGGGGGCGGGGGTCGAGTACTATGCCAGCCCCGTGGCCTATTTCGAGCGCATGCGGCAGATCGAGGAGCAGGCGGACCAGGTCGTCGCCCATTTCCCGCCGCTCTCCTATCTGCTGACCTCCGGCGAATATGCCGGCTATCTCCGGCGGACGCTGGTCGAGGCGCTTCCGCCCCATATCGCCGATCGCGAAAAGGCCGAGGGCGAGATCGACGCGGTCATCGCCATCCTCGACGAGCGCCGCAAGGCGCGCGAGCGTCGGCGGCTCAGCGTCGTCAACTTCGTCAACGTGCTCGAGATCGAGCGCTGGCTGAAACTCGGCATCGTCGGCCGCTTCAACCTGTCCGAGGCCGAATTGGCCCGGCGGCGGCTGGCCGCGCGGGCCGAGGTCGAGCATCTGCTGGCGCTGATCGAGAGCGAGCCGATGGGGGTTCAGATCGGGCTGATCGAAGAGACGCTGCCGAACATGACCTTCCAGCTCTTCCGGACTTCTGAGAAGACGCTGCTGGGCTTGAGCCCGTTCCGGCTCGGCGGCGAACTGCCGAACATCCGCTCCGGCATCGCCATGCTCACGGCCGACGAGCAGCCGGTCAGGCTCTACGAGGCTCTCGCCGAGGATCTCTGGCGCCGGGCGCTGAAGGGCAGCGAGGCCGGCGCGGTGCTGCGCGCCGTGCTGGCGCGCTCCGGCGCGACAGCCGAACGCGCGCCGAAGTCGTCAGGCCGCGCCTGAGGCCGGCAGTCGCAGCACGGCGCGGGCGACCTGCTCCAAGGCTTCGTCCGGGCCGGCGCAGCTTTGCGCTCCCTCCACGGCGGGAGCGCCTTCCAGCAGGAATACCGGCCGCCCGAACTGCAGGGCGAAGGCGATCTCCGACAGCGTGCCATAGCCGCCACCGATTGCGATCAGGCAATGCGCGGCCCGCGCGATCAGGGCATTGCGGGCGACGCCGATCCCGGTCGCGAGCGGAACGGTGACATAGGGATTGGCCGCCTCCGGTTCGGTGTCGGGCAACAGGCCGATCGAGATGCCGCCGCCGGCGGCGACGCCGCGGCAGACATCCTCCATCACGCCGGCCCGGCCGCCGCACAGCACCGTCAGCCCATGCCGGGCGAGCAGCAGGCCGGTCTGCTCGGCCGCCTGCGACTGCGCCGGCGTCGGCGTTCTTGTGCCGATCACCGCGACCGGCGTGCGCAAGGGCTGGCCGCTCCTGCGCTGCAGCCAGTCCAGGGCTTGCGCCGCCGAGACAGGCTCGCCGCTCACCGCTTCGCCTGCCGGCTGCCATTGCCGCGTCGCCGGATCGAAGCTGCCGCCATGCTCGTCGCAGAGGCGGCCGCGTTCCTGGTCGAGATGCAGGCGCATCGGCCCGCCCCCGTGCTCAGCCCTGCTTGGCCTGGCCGAAATCGGAGATGCCGCCATGCGCGGCCGACCACTTGGCCGGCTCGTTGAGGAAGCTCTCGACCTCGGCGAGGATCTTGGGCTCGAAATGCCCGCTCGCCTTGGCGACCTTGAGCACGTCCCACCAGGTGGTGAGATAGTGCAGGTTGACGCCGAGCTCCTGCATCAGCTCGCGGCTCTTCGGGAAGATGTCGTAGTAGAACAGCACGAAGCAGTGGTCGACCGTCGCGCCGGCATCGCGCAGCGCCTGGCAGAAGTTCACTTTGCTGCGGCCATCGGTAGCCAGGTCCTCGACGAGGAGGGTGCGGGCGCCGACGACGACCTCGCCCTCGATCTGGGCATTGCGGCCGAAGCCCTTGGCCTTCTTGCGCACATACTGCATCGGCAGCATCATCCGGTCCGAGATCCAGGCCGCGAACGGGATGCCGGCCGTCTCGCCGCCGGCGACGTTGTCGATCGATTCATAGCCGATGTCGCGCGCGATGGTCGCCGCCGCGAAATCCATCAGGGCCGAGCGCAGGCGCGGATAGGAGATGATCTTGCGGCAGTCGATATAGACCGGGCTCGCCCAGCCGGAGGTGAAGAAGAAGGGCTTGTCGCTGTAGAAGTGGACGGCCTTGATCTCCAGCAGCATCTTGGCTGCTTCCTGAGCGATGGCGGCCCTGTCGACCGGCGTATAAAGGTTCGGCATCGTCTCGTTCTCCAGGGCTGAGCGCCATCGTTCGCCGTGTTCGGCGTTCGGGCGGGGCCAATGTCAGGTTCGCAAACGGCCCCTTCTCAGCGCGTTGACAGCGCAGGTCAATCCCTGAATCGGACGGCCCGGTCTCGATCGTGTGGAAACCCCGAGGCTTTCCAAATGTGTCGCAAAATTGAGATTTGATATTGCAAATGAGATGGCGGCGTGACAATCATGCTGCCGCGCGGCGCGGAGGGGCTATGTCCAGCGTCGCGGCGAACTTCTCGCGGAAGGCCCAGGAGGCCTGCCGTCAAGTGGCGCAGAAGCGTCCGGAGAAGATGGGTTGCGTGCCCAAACTCCAGGACCGGCAGGCAGTGGCACGCGCCATGCGTGCCCTGATGCTTTTGCGTTCCATTGCACATCGTCAAAAGCAAGACAGGGGAACTCAGCCGTGAGTGACAACCAGGCCGCAACCGCCGGCTCCATCACCCATTCCGCTCCAACAGAGGTCGACAGCAAGGCCAGGAAGGCCCTCTGGGGCTCGGCCATCGGCTATGCCATGGACGGCTTCGACCTGCTGATCCTCGGCTTCATGCTGCGGGCGATCTCTGCCGATCTCAACCTGACCCCGGCGCAAGGCGCTTCGCTCGTCACCGCGACCCTGATCGGCGCCGTGGTCGGCGGCATCGGCTTCGGCATGCTGTCGGACCGGCTCGGCCGCGTGCGCGTGCTGACCTGGACCATCGTGCTCTTCGCCGTCTTCACCGGCATGTGCGCGTTCGCGCAGGGATACTGGGACCTCCTGATCTATCGCACCATCGCCGGCCTCGGCCTCGGTGGTGAGTTCGGCATCGGCATGGCGCTGGTCGCCGAAGCCTGGCCGGCCTCGAAGCGCGCCCGCGCCTCCTCCTATGTCGGCCTTGGCTGGCAGCTCGGCGTCCTCGCCGCGGCGATCGCGACGCCGCTGCTGCTGCCGACGATCGGCTGGCGCGGCATGTTCGCCATCGGCGTCCTGCCGGCGATCGCCGCCTATTTCATCCGCCATTCGCTGCATGAGCCCGACGTCTTCGTCGCCCGCACCAAGGACAAGCCCAAGGAATCGTCGCTGCGCGCGCTGGTCAAGGACTGGGACACCACCAAGCTCAGCCTGGGCATGGTCATCCTCTGCTCGGTCCAGAACTTCGGCTATTACGGCGTGATGATCTGGTTGCCGAACTATCTGGCGACCCGCTTCGGCTTCGCCCTGACCCAGTCGGCCGTCTGGACCTCGGTGACCATCGCCGGCATGGCGCTCGGCATCTTCGCCTTCGGCCATATCGCCGATCGTATTGGCAGGCGCCCGGCCTTCTTCGGCTACATGCTCGGCGCTGCCGTGATGGTCGTGGTCTATTCGCGATTGACCGACCCGATGCAGCTGCTCGTCGGTGGCGCGGTGATGGGCTTCTTCGTCAACGGCATGCTCGGCGGCTATGGCGCGCTGATCAGCGAGCTGTTCCCGACCACGGCCCGCGCCACGGCCCAGAACGTCCTGTTCAATATCGGGCGCGGCGTCGGCGGCTTCGGCCCGGTCGTCGTCGGGGCGATCGCCGCCGCCTACAGCTTCGAGCTGGCGATCGGTCTGCTGGCGACGCTCTATGTGCTCGACATCATCGCCATGTGGCTGCTGATCCCCGAGCGCCGCGGCGCCGAGCTCTCCTGAACGGCTGAAGGGAGCGAGCCATGTCGATGCAACCGCTTCATCAAGGCTCGCTCGCCGCCCGGATCGGTGGCGCGGGGGTCTCCGGCTCCTGCGCCCCGTGGAAGGCCAGCGTGGTCGCCGAACTGGCCGAGGTCGTCTCGCATGAGGCCGTCAACGGCGAGTACCGGCACCTCGTCGTCGGCTGCAGCGCCGAAGCTGCCGCGGCCGAGCCCGGGCAGTTCTTCCAGCTGCTCTGCCCGCAGCCGGCCGGCGAGCAGCCCTTCCTGCGCCGGCCGATGAGCCTCTACGGAGCCGATCCGCAGAAGCGCCAGGTCGAGTTCCTCTACAAGGTAACGGGTGCCGGCACGCGTGGTCTCGATACGCTGCGGGTCGGGGACCGGCTCGACATCATGGGGCCGCTCGGCGCCGGCTTCGTCCTCGATCCGGCCTGGCGCAACATCGTCGCGGTCGGCCGCGGCGCCGGGCTGGCAACGCTCGCCCCGCTCGCCAAGGCGGCCAAGGCCAACGGCGCCCGGGTCACCGCCATCTTCAGCGCCCGCCGGCCCGACCTGATGGTCTCGGTCGATCTGTTCCACAGCCACGGTGCCGACGTCATCGCCGTCACCGATTCCGAATCGACCAGCGGCCCGGCCAATGTCGAGCGCATCCTGCGCCGGCTGATCGCCGACGGCGCCTGCGATGCCTTCTTCACCTGCGGCTCCAGCCGGCTGATGCGCGTCCAGCAGCGGCTGGCGCAGGAGTTCGGCCTGCCCGGCCAGGTCGCGATGGAGCAGCAGATGGCCTGCGGAATCGGGCTTTGCTACTGCTGCGTCCGCGACTTCAACGTCAATGGCGAGATCGTCCACCGGCGCGTCTGCTGGGATGGCCCGGTCTTCGACCTGATGGAGGCGCTGCCATGAGCTTGGCTTCAGAGGTCGATCTCTCCGTCGCCATCGGCGGCCTGACCCTACGCAATCCGGTCATGCCGGCTTCCGGCACCTTCGCCGAGGGGCTGGAGAAGGTGATGGATTTCAACCGGCTCGGCGCTTTCGTCACCAAGACGATCACCCGCGAACTGCGCGCCGGAAACCCGCTGCCGCGCGTGGTCGAGCGGCCGGGCGGGCTGATCAACGCCATCGGCATACCCTCAAAGGGCGTGCGCTATTTCGTCGAGGAGACGATGCCGCATTACGCGGTCTACGACACGCCGCTGGTGGTCAGCATCTCGGCGCCGACGGCCGAGGGCTTCGCCAGCCTGGCGGCCGAGCTCTCGATCCCCGGCATCGCCGCGATCGAGGCCAATATCTCCTGCCCGAACATCGAGGAGGACGGCAAGGCCTTCGCCATGCGCGCCGAATCGACCGAGAAGGTGACGCGGCAGCTCCGCGAAGCGACGAACCTGCCGCTCTGGGTCAAGCTCACCCCCAACACCGGCGACGTGCCGGAGGTGGCGCGCGCCGCCGAGGCCGCCGGGGCCGATGCGGTCGTCGTCGCCAACACTATCCTGTCGATGGCAATCGACCTGAAGACCTTCAAGCCATGCCTCGGCAACATCATGGGCGGGCTTTCCGGCCCGGCGATCAAGCCGATCGTGCTGCGCCAGGTCTTCCAGTGCGCCAAGGCGGTGAAGATCCCGGTGATCGGCTGCGGCGGCATCTCCACCGCCGAGGACGCGATCGAGTACATGCTCGCCGGCGCCAGCGCCGTGCAGGTCGGCACCGCCACCTTCCTGCAACCGGCGGCGATGACGACGATCATCGACGGGCTCCGGACCTTCTGCCTGCATCGCGAGATCCCGCGCGTCACCGAGCTGATCCGCGGCGTTGTCATCGAGGAAGCCGACGAGCCCGATCTCGCCTGGCTGGATCCGGTGTCGTGAGGGCTGTTCCCGCAGTCAGGTCCAACGTCTTCAGCGGCGACGAGGGCGACCGCGCCCTTTCCGAGGCCCTGTTCGATTCCCTGCGCGAGGCCACGGGCGACGGCGTCGGCGTCACCCGCGAGGCCTATAGCGAGCGCGAATCGCTGGCGCTCGATCTCGTCGAGGGCAAGGCTCGCGAATTGGGCCTCGCCACCGAGCGCGACGCGGGCGCCAATCTCGTGGTGACGCTCCCCGGCTCCGAGCCGGAGTTGCCTTTCCTGGCTTGCGGCTCGCATCTCGATTCGGTGCCCCAGGGCGGCAATTTCGACGGCGCCGCAGGCGTCATCGCCGGCCTCGCCATCCTCGCCCGTTTCCGGGAGGAGGGCTTCGTGCCGCGCCGGACCATCAAGGTCTATGCGCTGCGCGGCGAGGAGAGCGCCCGCTTCGGCAAGGCCTATATGGGCTCGAGCGCGCTGTTCGGGAAACTCACCGGCGCCGATCTCGCCGTCCGCGACCATGCCAGCGGGCGCAGCCTGGCGCAGTGCATGGCCGATATCGGCGTCGACATGGCGCGCGTCGAGAAGGGCGAGCCCCTGCTCGACCCCGCCAGTGTCGCGGCTTGGGTCGAGCTACATATCGAGCAGGGGCCGGTGCTGGTCGCGCGCGATCTGCCGATCGGCATCGTCACCGGCATTCGCGGCAATGTCCGCCATCGCACGGTCGAATGCATTGGCGAGGCCGGCCATTCCGGCGCCGTGCCGCGCTGGCTCCGGCGCGACGCGGTCTTCGCCACCGCCGAGCTGATCACCCATCTCGACCGGCACTGGCGCACCTTGCTGGAGCGCGGCCGCGACGTGGTGGTGACCGCCGGCGTGCTCGGCACCGACCCGCAGGAGCATGCCATCGCCCGGATTCCGGGCAAGGTCAGCTTCGCCTTCGAGGTGCGCAGCCAGAATCGCGAGACGCTGGAGGCGTTCTACGACCTGTTCCTGTCGGAATGCGCGCTGGTCGGCGAGGAGAGG
>JAKFDB010000090.1:0-19117 GCA_036676315.1 Bradyrhizobiaceae bacterium | reverse complement strand
ACCGCGCCGCGGTCGAGCGGGTGCTCGACTATCTGCGGGCCGGCGATGCCTATCAGGTCAACCTGACCTTTCCGATCCGCTTCCGCTATGGCGGCGATCCGCTGGCGCTCTATGGCGCGTTGCGGGCAAGCCAGCCGGTCGCCCATGGCGGCCTCGTTGCGACCGGCGCCGCGACGATCCTTTCGGTCTCGCCCGAGCTCTTCGTCGAGACCGCGGGCGGCCACGCGACGACGCGGCCGATGAAGGGCACGGTCGCGCGCGGCACGGATGCAGCGGGCGATGCCGCGGCGATGATCGCTCTGCGCGCCGATCCGAAGCAGCGCGCCGAGAATCTGATGATCGTCGATCTCCTGCGCAACGATCTCGGGCGGGTCAGCGAGATCGGCTCCATTGCGGTGCCCAGGCTGTTCAGCGTCGAGACCTATCCGACGCTGCACACCCTGACTTCGGAGGTGACCGGGCGATTGCGGCCGGGCCTGACGGCGGGCGAGCTGATCCGTGCGATGTTTCCCTGCGGTTCGGTCACCGGTGCGCCGAAGCTCAGGGCGATGGAGATCATCCGCGAGCTCGAGGCGTCGCCGCGCGACATCTATACCGGCTCGATCGGACGGATCGCGCCGAGTGGCGATCTGCGCTTCAACGTCGCGATCAGGACGGCGGCGCTCCTGCCGGACGGGGAGGGCGTCTATGGCGCCGGCGGCGGCATCGTCGTCGATTCAGAAGCTGCGAGCGAGTTTGCGGAATGCCGGCTCAAGGCCCGGGTGCTGAGCGATCTCGCCGAGGATTACGGGCTGTTCGAGACGTTGCTCTGGTCTCCCGGCGCGGGCTTCCGGCGGCTGGAGCTGCATCTCGAGCGTCTCGGTACGTCCGCTGCGGAGCTGGGCTTTCGCTTCGACCGGGAGGCATTGACCGGCCGGCTGGCCGCGCTTGCTGCCGGTTTCGGAAACGATGCGGATCAGCGTGTGCGCTTCGAGCTGCGGCGCGACGGCTCCGTCGCGATCCGGCATGTGCCGCTGCCGCCCGAGGAGAACCGGACGCTGACGATCTGCATTGCGGCCGAGCACAGCGATGCCGGCGATCCGTTCGCGCGGCACAAGACCACGCGCCGCGGCCGCTACGAACGATGCTTCGCCGCCGCTGCGGCACGGGGCTGCGACGACGCCCTGCTGCTCAACCGGGAAGGCTTCGTCACCGAGACCAGCCGGGCAAACGTCTTTCTCGAACGCGACGGGCTGCTGCTGACACCGCCGGTCGAGCACGGTCTGCTGCCGGGGGTGCTGCGCCGGGAGCTGATCGAAGCCGGCAGGGCGCGGGAAGCGCCGCTGCGCCTGGAGGATTTCCGGGCGGCGCCGGGCTGGTTCGTCGGCAGCAGCCTGCGCGGCCTGCGACCGGCGCGCCTGGTGGAGGATGCGGCGCTTGCATCTTTCGCTAGGGATCGGGAATAACCGAGGGGTTCACAAGGGAATCGCCGGCCGTGCCGACGTTGTTCAAGTTCCTGACCTTCCTCGCCGTGATCGGCGGGCTGGTATTCGGCGGCATGGTTGCGCTCGTCACCTTCGTCAAGCCGGAGCCGCGCGAGATGGTCGAGGTGGTGCCGCCCTCGAAGCTGCAGAAATGAGCCGCCAGGCACGCACCTGGGTGAACGCCTTCCTCGACATGCTCGCGGCCGAGCGCGGCGCGGCGAAGAACACGATCGACGCCTATCAGCGCGATCTCGACGACTACCTTGAATTCGCCGCCGGCCATGGCGGCCCATCAGGGGTCGCGGCGGCGGATGTCAGGGCCTTCCTGGTCGAATTGTCGGAGCGCGGGCTCAAGGCTTCGTCGGCGGCGCGGCGGCTGTCGGCGGTGCGCCAGTTCCACCGCTTCCTCTACACCGAAGGGCTGCTCGGCAGCGATCCGACGGCGGCGATCGAGGGGCCGCGGCTCGGGCGGCCATTGCCGAAGGTGCTGTCGGTCGCCGAGGTCGATCGATTGATCGGGGCCGCGCAGCAGAGCGCCGAGCGCGAGGGCCAGTCGCCGGCGGCGCAGGCGCGGTCCTTGCGGATGCGCTGCCTGATCGAGATGCTCTACGCCACCGGCATGCGCGTCTCCGAGCTGATCGCGCTGCCGCTCTCGGCCGCGACGACGCGCGAGCGCTTCCTGGTGGTGCGCGGCAAGGGCGACAAGGACCGGCTGGTGCCGCTCAACGAGGCGGCGCGGCTGGCGGCGGCGGCGCATCTTGCCTTTCTGCGCGGGCAGGGCGGCGCCGGCGGCCGCTGGCTGTTTCCGTCCGATGGCGAGAGCGGGCACCTGACCCGGCAGGCTTTCGGGCGCGATCTCAAGACGCTCGCCGCCGAGGCGGGACTGTCGCCCGCCAAGGTCAGCCCGCATGTGCTCCGCCACGCCTTCGCCAGCCATTTGCTGCAGAACGGCGCCGATCTGCGCGTGGTGCAGGAGCTGCTCGGCCATGCCGACATCGCGACGACGCAGATCTACACCCACATCCTCGACGAGCGGCTGAAGAGCCTGGTGCGCGACCTGCACCCGTTGATGGATGGCGAAAGCTAGGGCGTCAGGCCTTGGCCGGCTTGTGCTCCAGCAGGATCTGACCCTGCTTCTCGACGCCGAGGCGCAGCTTCTCGGCGAACACCGCGAGTATCCAGGGCAGCATCACCTCGACGCGGACGAGGCTGTCCTCGACCTCGAGCTTGCCGTTCACGGTCTGGCCAAGGGCCGCGACGCCGAAATGCAGCGTGTCGTCCTGCCAGTTCTCCTCGGTCAGCCGCATATGCAGCGCGCCGAGCCGGTCGCGGATCTTGTCGACGCCGCCCTGGAGGCGCGCCCGGGCGGCCTCGCGCCCGAGCGTATGGGAGACAGTGATGGTGACAGGGCGTCTCATCGGCGGCTCCGGCTCATTCGTGCTGGCTCGCAGGCTCGCTTGCCGCTGCCGGAGAGATGCGCATCGCCGCAGGAAGTTGCAACCGAGCGGGGCGATCCGGTCGGCCAAAGCTTGCCGCACCGGCCCCGCACGGCGACAGTGCCGAGCATGTGCTAGTTGGCGTGGGCTTCGAGGGCCTGATGGCCTTCCTGCGTGACGTTCCAGCGCTCATCGCCGGGTTCGGCCAGGCCGCGCCCCTGGAGGAGCCGCAGCATCGCTTCCCCGAAGATGAAGCGGCGGGTTTCTTCGTTGATGCTCTCGAGCGCGATCCACTCGGGATCGGTCATCACGGGTGCGTGCGTATTGGTCGCGGTCTCGGCCATAGACGGTCCTCCTCCGTGCCGTTTGTTTCGGTTAGAGGGAAAATCGCGGCCAATCTTGGAGAGCTTGTGGCGCTGGCAGGGAATCCCTGCGGCAAATACGGAAGTTTTTCCGGATTTTAGGCTCAACCATAGGGCAGACGCAGTCCCGCCTCGGCGGCACAGGCCTTGAGCGCCAGCAGGATCGCGCCTTCGTCGGTGGCGACGCCATGGCGTTGCAGGCAGGGCACGAGGATCGCGGCTTCGGCATAGCCGGAGAGGCCGACCACCGGGCAGGCGATGTCGGTGACGGCAAGAATATCGCGGCTCGGGGCGATGCGGTGGCCGAGGCCGCGGATCTCGGCGAAGATCGTCTCGGTCTCCGGCAGGTCGAGCCGCTTGCGAAATTCCGGCTCGGCCTCGCGCATCAGCGCCCGCCGCCGCGCCTCCGACTGGAAGGCAAGGATGAGCAGGCCGGAATTGGCTTCGAGCGCCGGTCGGCCATAGCCCGGCCGCACGATGACGCTGGCGTCGAGATGGCCAGATGTCGTCGCCAGCACCACGGTCTGCGCCCGGCTGAGCACGACGAGATGGGCGGCCTGACCGCTTTCCTCGCTGAAGCGCTCCATCAGCGGCAGCACGGCAGAGGTCAGCTGCTTGCCGCCCGGCGTTCTGATGCCGAGGTCGAACAGCCGGCGCGACAGGCTCAGGCGGTCGGTGCCGGGCTCACGCTCGAGATAGCCGCGCTGCTGCAGAACGAAGACCATGCGGAAGATCTCGCTCTTCGAGCGCCGCAGCCGCTCGGCAATGGTGCGGGTCGAGAGCGGCTCGCCGACCTCGGCAAGGAGTTCGAGAATGTCGAGACCCTTCTCCAGCGCCGGGGCGGCGTAAGAGGCTTTGTCGTCATTCTCGGCTTCGGGAAGAAGGCTCATGACACCCATGCCGTTTCGGTTTCATATATGAAGCTTGACATCAAATAAGAAGCCAACCTAGCCTCCACGTAAAGAGGGAGCGAAATGACGTCATTGCCGCACCAAGCGCTGAGTGTCTTCGGGCGGCGGGCCCTGTGCCCGCAGGCCGGACGGGTCTGAGCGCGATGAAGTACGGCCTCCAGTTCCGCGACGTCTTCGCCGCCTGGGAGTCGATCCTCGACGGTGTCTGGACGACGCTGCTGCTTTCCGGCGTCGCCATGGTGGGCGGGCTGGCGCTCGGCGTGCTCTGCGCCGCGGCGCGCGTCTACGGGCCGGCCTGGCTGCGCACCGTCGTTGGCACCTATGTCGAGGTGATCCGCAACACGCCGCTGCTGGTGCAGCTCTTCCTGATCTTCTTCGGGCTGCCGAGCTTTGGCCTTCGCCTCGACGGCCTGACGGCGGCGATGATCGCGCTGGTCGTCAATCTTGGCGCCTACACCACCGAGATCGTCCGCGCGGGCCTGGAAGCAGTGCCGAAGGCGCAGATCGAGGCCGGCCACTCGCTGGGGCTCTCCGGCCTGCAGGTCTTCCGCTACATCGTGGTCTTTCCGGCGCTGAAGGCGATGTTCCCGGCGCTGGCCAGCCAGTTCGTGCTGCTGATGCTGGCGACGAGCGTGGTTTCGCAGATCTCGGTGCAGGACCTGTTCCATGCCGCCTCGATCGTGCAGTCGCGCACCTTCCGCGACTTCGAGGTCTATACCGTCATCGGCGTGCTCTATCTCGGGCTCGCCTTCGCCTTCCGGGGCCTCTTCGCGGTGATCTACCGCCTGGCTTTCGTGCAGCGATGATCAGGGAATTCGGCTTCATCGACGTGATGTACCTCGTCGGCGCGGCGCGCTGGACGCTGGTGCTGACCGCCACCGCCTTCGCCGGGGCCTCGGTCATCGGCCTGGCGATTGCGATCGCGCGCATCCTGCCCTTCGCGCCGGTGCGCTGGCTTGCCGCCGGCTACACCCACATCGTGCAGGGCACGCCGCTGCTGGTCTGGCTGTTCCTGATCTTCTTCGGCCTGCCGCTGATCGGCATCTCGGTCAATCCGTGGCTCGCGGCGGCCGTCGCCTTCTCGGTCTATGGCAGCGCCTTCCTCGGCGAGATCTGGCGCGGTGCCCTTGTCTCCATCGCCAGGACGCAATGGGAGGCGGGCGCCTCGCTCGGGCTCTCGCTGGGCGAGCAGCTGCGCTATGTCATCATCCCGCAATCGGTGCGGGTGGCGATCCCGCCGACCGTCGGCTTCCTGGTCCAGCTGATCAAGAACACCTCGCTGGCGGCGGTGATCGGCCTCGTCGAGCTCACCCGCGAGGGCCAGCTCACCGCAGCCGGCACCTACAAGCCCTTCGCCGTCTACATCACGGTGGCCTGCATCTATTTCCTGATGTGTTTTCCTCTGACCCAATGGAGCCGCTCGCTCGAGCGGAAGCTTGATGTCGCTCGTTGAAATCCGCGGGATCAGCAAGAGCTACGGCGCTGTCCAGGTGCTGAAGAACGTCTCGCTCGACGTTGCCAAGGGCGAGGTCGTCGCCGTGATCGGCCGCTCCGGCTCGGGCAAGAGCACCTTGCTGCGCTGCGTCAACGGGCTGGAGCCGATCCAGGCCGGCACGATCCGCGTCGATGGCGTCCAGGTCAACGATCCGGCCACGGATCTGCGCCAGCTGCGCCAGCAGGTCGGCATCGTCTTTCAGAGCTTCAACCTGTTCCCGCATCTCTCGGTCTGCGACAACATCACGCTCGCGCCGCGCGTGGTGAAGAAGCAGGCCCCGGAGGCGGCGCGCGAGATCGCCCGCGAGGTGCTGCGCCGCGTCGGCCTCGAGGAGAAGCTCGACGCCTATCCCTCGCAGCTTTCCGGTGGCCAGCAGCAGCGCGTCGCCATTGCCCGCTCGCTCGCCATGCAGCCCAAGCTGATGCTGTTCGACGAGGTCACCTCGGCACTCGACCCGGAACTCACCGGCGAGGTGCTGAAGGTGCTGGAATCCGTGGCGCAGGAGGGCATGACCATGATCCTCGTCACCCATGAGATGGGGTTCGCCCGCCGGTTCGGCTCGCGCGTCGTGTTCATGCACGAGGGCCGGATCCACGAAGAAGGCCAGGCCGCGGCGGTGCTCGCCGAGCCGCAGACGCCCGAGCTCAAGACCTTCCTCAGTGCGGTGCTGCACTGAGGCGGCAAGACCAGTCCGGTCACGGTAACCAGGGGAGAAGACAGATGCGTTCGTTCCTTGCAGGCATCGCGGCGTTGGCCGTTGCCGCCTTCGGCGCCGCGGAAGCCCGCGCCGACAAGCTCCAGGACATCCTGTCCAAGGGCACGGTGCGCATCGGCGTGCCGCTCGATGCGCCGCCCTTCGGCTCGCAGGACGCCAACCGCAAGCCGGTCGGCTTCGACATCGAGCTCGCCGAGATGGTCGCCAAGGGCCTCGGCGTGAAGCTCGAGATGCAGCAGATCACCGGTGCCAACCGCATTCCCTTCCTGCTCACCGACAAGGTCGACATCGTCATCTCGGTGATGGGCCTGTCGCCCGAGCGGGCCCGGCAGATCCAGTTCACGGCGCCCTATGCCAACACCTTCCTGGCCGTCTACGGCGCGAAGTCCGCGACCGTCAGCAGCCCGGAGACGCTCGGCTCGACCCGCATCGCTGCCGCCAAGGGCACGACGCAGGAACTCGCCATCACCGAAGCCGCTCCGAAGGCGAACCTGATGCGCACCGAGGACGACGCCACGGCGGCCGCCGCCTACATCACCGGCCAGGCCGATTTGCTCGCGACCAATTCGATCGTCGCCCAGGCACTCGCCAAGCAGAACCCGAACAAGGAATTCGAGCGCAAGTTCACCATCCGGCGCAGCCCGGCGCATATGGGCGTGCAGATGGACCAGCATAACCTAGTGCGCTGGCTCGACGGCTTCATCTTCTTCAACAGCCTGAACGGCGAGCTCGACCGGCTGCACAAGAAGTATCTGGACATGCCGATGGACCCGCTGCCGACCCTCTGACGTCGCAGCACGCGCCCTCCCGTCGGGCGCGGGAACCCCTCTCCTGAAAGGAGAGGGGTAGGGGCGAGGTGATCGGACTGGAAACGTTAGCCTGAGGCCAACTGCGCGGTCAGGCCTCGCGGCACTGGTCACAGGGCCTACCCCTCACCCTGCCCTCTCCCCTCCGGGAGAGGGTTCCCCGCGCTTGCGCCTGAAATCCAGAGCCCTGTCCATTCGTGAGTCCGCCATGACCGTAGCCAGCCAGCCCCGCAGCAAGCCCGCGCCCCGCCCGTCCTCCGCCTTCCTCACCGTCGATCCGGAAAAGAACGGCAAGCAGGTCGGCTTCCTGATGATCCCGCATTCGCCGCATGACGACGCCTGGGGCGCGACGCGCATCCCGGTGGCGGTGATCAAGAATGGCGAGGGGCCGACGGCGATCCTCGAAGGCGGCAATCATGGCGACGAATATGAGGGGCCGATCGCGATCTGCGAGCTGATCCGCGATCTCGATCCCGGCCGCGTGCAGGGCCGGCTGATCCTGATGCCGGCCAACAATGTCCATGCGGTGATCGCCGGCCAGCGCACCTCGCCGGTCGACGGGTTGAACTTCAACCGCACCTTCCCGGGCGATCCGCGCGGCACCATCACCCAGCAGATATCCGCCTTCGTCAACGATCAGATCATGCCGCTGGGCGACGCCTTCCTCGACCTGCATTCGGGCGGTTCGTCGCTCGACATCATCCCGAGCGCCATCGTCGAGCCGACCGATGATCCCGCCCTGCACAAGCGCAATGTCGCGGCCGTGCAGGCCTTCGACGCGCCGATGACGGTGGTGATCAGCAATCTCGGCGAGCCGCGCACCGCCACTGCCGCCGCCTGCCGCAACGGGCTCGTCACCGTCGGGACCGAGATGGCCGGCGCCGGCACGGTGTCGCTGGACGCCCTGAAGGTCTGCCGCCGCGGCGTCGCCAATGTGCTCGACCATCTCGGCATCGTCGCGCTCGACAAGCCCGAGCCGAAGCGTGGCGAGGGCCAGGTGCTCGAGCTGCCGGGCGTAGCGGCCTATGTCTACGCCACCGTCGACGGCGTCTTCGAGCCGTTCCACGCCAATGGCGAGAAGGTCAGCGCCGGCCAGCCGGCCGGCAAGATCCATTGCACCTGGGACCCGACGCGCCCGCCCGAGACACTGCATTATGCCGCCGACGGCATCCTCTATGGCCGGCGCCAGCCGGGCCGGGTCAAGCCGGGCAATTGCTGCCTGATCGTGGCGGCTCCCTATCGGGGGACGCTGTCGTGATCGGCCTCGAAGAGATCCAGGATGCACGCTGGCGGATCGCGCCGCATATCCGCAAGACGCCGCTCCTGCCCTATGCCCAAACCAGCACAGGCGAGGATTTCGGCGGCGGGGTGACGCTGAAGCTCGAACTGCTGCAGGCGGCGGGCTCGTTCAAGGGGCGCGGCGCGATGAACCGCCTGCTGACGCTCTCGCCCGAGCAGCTCAAGCGCGGCGTCGTCACCGCGTCCGGCGGCAATCACGGCCTTGCCATTGCGCGTTCGGCCCATGTGCTCGGGGCCAAGGCGAAGATCTTCCTGCCTTCCAACGTGGTTGCCGACAAGGTCGCCAAGCTCAGGAAATGGGGCGCCGATGTCGAGATCGTCGGCGCCGTCTGGGACGATGCCAACGCCGCGGCGCTCGCCCATGCTGAGAAGACCGGCGCGACCTATGCCCACCCATTCAGCGATCCCGTGGTGGTCGCAGGGCAAGGGACGCTCGGTCTCGACATCCTCGACGAGATGCCGGAGGTCGACGTCATCCTCGTCGCGATCGGCGGCGGCGGGCTGATCACCGGCCTGTCGACCGCGGTGAAGGCGCTGCGGCCAAAGACGCGCATCATCGGCATCGAGCCCTATGGCTCGCCGACGCTGCATGCCTGCCTCGAAGCCGGAAAGCTGGTCACGCTGGAGCGGCTGGAAACGCGCGTCGCCACCATGTCCTGCCGCCGAACCGACCAGGCGATCTTTGATGCCGTCGCCAGGAATGTCGACGAGATCGTGCTGGTCAGCGACGAGGAGATGGAACAGGCGGCGCGCTCGCTCTGGTTCGAGTTCGGCCTCGCCGCCGATCTCTCCGGCGCGGCCGCGGTCGCAGCCCTGCAGGCGAAGCGCTTCGTGCCGGAGCCCGGCAGCAAGGTCTGCGCGCTCGTCTGCGGCGCCGGAACGGACGGTACGGGGGCGTGACCTTGGCGTCATGCCCGGGCTTGACCCGAGCATCACAGGCCGGGTGAGGTCCTGTCAGCGCGTTCTCATCATGAGATTCCCGGGTCTGCGCTTTGCTCCGCCCGGGAATGACGGCTGATGTCAGGGCGCGACGCTGAGCCCCTCGACGCCGTGCTTGCGGATCAGCGCGGCGATGAAGCCCGAGGCCTTCGCCGCCGCGACGAAGCGGCTGAGGTAATCGACCGCCTCGGCCTTGTGCCGGGGGACTCCGATCGCCTGCTGCACGGTCATGAAATGGCCGTCGAGCAGGCGTGTGCCGGGGATGGCGCTGCGGTCGGAAAGCAGACGCGGCCGCAGCCCGGCCAGGGCTTCGAGGTTCTGCTCGACGAAATCCATAGCGGCTTCGTCGAGCGTGCCCGAGCGGATCAGCGTCGCCTTGCGGATATGGCGGTCGAGCCAGAGCCCATAGGCGGCGCGCCCGGTCACCGCGACGCGCACCCCCTCGGCATCGACATCGCCGATCCGGCGCAGGGGCGAGGCGTCCCGGACGAGATAGGTCGCCTCGATCTCGGCATAGGCCGGGGTGAAGCCGATCGTCTCGGCCCGCTGCGGCTCGGCGCCGATCAGGCCGACATCCCATTCGTCGCGCAGCGCCGCATCGGCGAGCAAGCCCGGATTGGCATAGGGAACGTAGCGAAGGCCGGTCCCGATATGGTCGGCGAGGGCGCGCGCGAGATCGGGCGAGACCCCCTGCGGCTCGCCTTCCGGCGAGCGGCTCGAGACCAGCAGGAAGTTCGACAGGTTGATGCCGGCGCGCAGCATGTTACCGGGCGCCAGATGCTCGCGAAGCGTCGGGGAGAGCGTACCGATGTCGGGGCTAAACTGCATGGCGCCGTCCTGAGCGGTCGAGGAGCGGTGGTTATGCGCCGGGCGCCATCCGCGGGGCAAGGGTGGGGTGCGATCCGACGCCAGGGGCTTGCCTTGCGCGCGATTGGCCTCTACCTCGCTTGGCGATCGCTCGCTTGCCCCGCCGACCGTCCGCTGCTGCGGCTCCGCGCTTAGCGCGTCGAGGAGGTCCTGGCGCGTCGAGACTACCGGGCGCCCAACGACGAACAGGAACTGGTATGTCCCGCAAGAAATCGAAGCCGCTCGACGCAGAATTCGTCATGTTCGACGTGTTCTACGAGGACGGCTCGCGCACCTCGAACCGGCGCGTGCCGAGCTCGATCCTCGGCGGGCTCGACGGTGACGAGCCGGCACGCGAGGCGATCATGGAACAGGATCGCCTCATCGCCGAGAAGTCGGGCAGGCCGAGCCTGGCGATCACGTCGATCGCGCGCTCCGGCAAGCCGACGGTCGAGAAGACCGGCAAGGAAAAGTCCGGGCGCAAGGGCGGCTAGATCGCCATGCGTCCTACCGGACGCAAAGTGGCGATCCATCTCATTATCGTAGCATCGCGCCCGTTCGGTCCCGGCAGGTCAGCGCTTGGCGGCCGGGCGCCGCTTCGCCGGCTGCGGTGCGCTGCTGGCGAAGAGCGAACCCAGCACATAAAGTGCGATGCCGACGCCGAGCACCGCCGCCAGCGGCTCACGCTCGGAGCGCTGCATCAGCATTCGGCCGCCCTCGCGGGCATAGTCGCGCCCGGTATCGACATAGTCGCGGCCGCGGGCAACATAGTCGCTGCTCTGGTCGAGTTGCTTGCGGCCGCTGCCGACCAGCTCGCGCCCGGCCCGCAGGGCTTCGTCGCCATAGTCGCGCAGCGTCCGGGTCCAGTTGCTGGTGTCCGGCTGCCAGCTTGACGAGCGGCGTCCGGTCATCGCCCAGGCGAGCAGGCCGACGCTGATCGCACCGAGCGCGAAGGCGGCCATCGGGTGCCGCTCGACCGTCTCGACCGCAGCCTCGCCGGTTTCCTGGACGTAGCGGCCGGCGTCGCGCAGGCTCTCGCGCGGATCGATCTCGGCGACCTTCTCCCGCGCCCGCTCATAGCTGCCCTTGACGCTGTCGACGGTGCGGTTGGCAAGATCACTTGCCCGCTCGGCGACGCCGCTGGCGGCGCGCTCGATCTCGTCCTGGGTCTCGCTGCGGCTGCGCGGCACGTCGGGTGGCATACGCTTGTCGCTGTCCATGGCTTGAAACTCCATCTCTCGTGTCAGGGCTCCCTGTCGAAACGAGGCAGCGGCGGCAGGGTTCCGTTCGGGGCCAGAAAGAGCGACGTGGCCCTACGGGATCAGCGCGTGGCGCGCCTGGTGGTGCGCACGACGGCGGGAGCCGAGAGCGCGCCTGCCGCTCCGCCGACGACGGCGCCGACGGGCCCGGCAACGACGGCGCCGGAGCCGGCGCCGACCGCCGCGCCGCCGATGCGTTGTTCGACGGTGTTACAGGCGGCCAGGGCGAGCGCGAGGCTCACGGCGGCGACGAAGACTGCGGGCTGGTTCATTTCATGCTCCCGGTGGATTGCGGCGGAGGGAACGCATTGCGGGCAAGGAAGTTCCTGCATGGCGATGACAGGATGGCGCATCGCTGCTTAATCTTGCGATGGTGAGTGCGACTCATCGCCCGAAGGAGACCTCCCATGAGAAACTTCGTCTTTTCGACTGCGCTCGCTTGCCTGGCCGTGGGCTTCATGGCTGCGCCGGCATCGGCGCTGACGATGAAGGAATGCAGCGCGAAATATCAGGACGCGAAGAAGGCGAATACGCTGAAGGGCCAGAAGTGGAACGATTTCCGCAAGGTACAATGCGGCGATGACGATGCGGCCGAGGCTGAAGCCGCCTCCGCCGTCGCCGATACGCCTGCCGCCACGCCGGCAGCGGCTCCCACGACTGCGCCCGCCAAGCCTGCCACCGCGACCCGCGCCAAGGCTGCGGTGTTCCCGAAGGCGGTTGCGGCGAAGTATTCCGACGAGACGGCTGGCCGGGCCCGCCTCAAGACCTGCGCCGACCAGTACAACGCCAACAAGGCGGCCAATGCCAACGGCGCCCTGAAGTGGATCGAGAAGGGCGGCGGCTACTGGAGCCAGTGCAACGCCAAGCTGAAGAGCTGAGGATCATCGCCAGGCGGGCGATCGAGCCGGTCTCGGCTATCACCCCCGGCGCCTGGCGCCGGGGGTATTTTTTCGGCCCGCGAGAAGCGGCGGCTACTTCCTCAGGCGTCGCTCTAATCCCACTGGAACCAGGGCAGCGCGAATTGCGGGGCGCAGCGCTCGCGCGCGAACAGGCGCTGGCAGCTCTCGCTTTCGACTTGCCCCGCCGGCGACCAGTGCAGCTCGGAGCGGTGGATGCCGCCGGCGATGAAGGCCGAGTCGATCCCGGCCTGCGCCGCGCCGGCGACGTCGTGCTCGAGCGAGTCGCCGATCGCCAGCAGGCGGGCGGCGGGGATCCCGAGCAGTCGCAGGCAGGTCCGGTAGATCCGCGCATGCGGCTTGCCGTGATAGTGGACCGTGCCGCCCATCGCCTCATAGGCCTGCGCGACCAGTCCCGGCGCCTCGTGCAGGCGGCCATCGGCATGGACGCGGTAGCGGTCGGGATTGGCGCAGATCATCGGGATGCCGCGGGCGGCGGCAGGTTCGAGCAATGGGCGCCAGCCGGCGACGGATTGGAGCGGCGGGTCCATGCTCATCGCCAGGATGAAGTCGGCACTGGCTGGGTCGTCGGTCAGCTCCAGGCCGAGGCCGTCGGCGAGATGCTCCTCGCTTTGGCGAGCCAGCAGCAGGCAGTTGCGCCCGAGTTCGCAATAGCCCGGCTCGCTGCGGGTCGTCAGCGCTTCGCGGGCATCGTCTCCGGCCGAGACCAGATGGTCGTAGAGCTCGCGTGGGAAACCCAGCTTCGCCAGGGTCGCCTCGTTCTCGCTGCCGCGCTTGCCGGAGTTCGAGAGGATGATCACCGCCTTGCCGGCCTGTCGCATCCGCTCGAGGCAGGCGAGCGCCCTGGGATAGGGCCTGCTGCCGTCGTGCAGCACGCCCCACTGGTCGAGCAGGAAGCCGTCATAGCGTGCGGCGAGGTCCGCTACTCCCGCCGGAAAGCCGGTGAGGCTGCGCCGCTCAGACGATGCGTGAACGGACATAGGCGGAGAGCGCTTCGCTGAGGATGACGATGCCGAGGATGGCGATCAGGATGACGATGGCCTGCGACCAGGCGAACTGGTTGATCGAGGCATAGAGCAGGAGCCCGATGCCGCCGGCACCGACGAAGCCGAGCACGCTGGATTCGCGGACATTGATGTCCCAGCGATAGATCGTGGTGCCGATCAGCACCGGCAGGATCTGGGGGAGGATCGCGACCGCGTAGACCTGCAGGGTGCGGGCGCCGGCCGCCTCGACCGCCTCGATCTGGCCGGCATCGACCTCCTCGATCGCCTCGGCGACGAGCTTGGCGATGAAGCCGATCGAGCGCGCCGCGACGGCGCAGATGCCGGCGACCGGGCCAGGCCCGAAGATGGCGACGAAGAGCAGGCCCCAGATCACCGTGTTGATCGAGCGCGAGAGCACCAGCATGGCGCGCCCGAGCAGCCAGGTCGCCTGGTTCAAGGTCGTGTTGCGCGCCGCCAGGAAGGCGACGGGCAGAGCGAAGACCAGGGCGATCATGGTGCCGAGCGTCGCGATGTGCAGCGTCTCGATCAGCGGCTGGACGATGCGCGGGAAATAGGACCAGCGCGGTGGCCACATGCGCTGGATCAGGTCGATCGCCTGCTCATGGGCATCGGCGAAGAAGGCCCATTCGATGTCGAGCGCCGAGACCGACCAGGCGGCGGCGAGCGCGATGCCGCCGAGCCAGAGCCAGTGGGTGAGACGCTCCTTCAGCGAATAGCGCTCCCAGGTATCGGGATAGAGGCGGGCCGGCACCGGCGCGCCGGACGGACGAGGCTGGTGCGCCGTCATCTCAGCCTCCGCCGTGCCCAGTCGCTGAACCATTCGCCGAAGGCGACCATGGCGGCGATGGTCAGGAGGATGGCGCTGGCGAAGTCGAAATCGTAGCGCGAGAACGAGGCCGACAGCGTCTGGCCGATGCCGCCGGCGCCGACGATGCCGATCACGGTGGAATGGCGCAGATTGGAATCGAGCCGGTAGATCAGCACGCCCAGCGTCTTGACCAGGACCTGCGGCACGACCGCATAGCCGAAGATCTGGCCGAAGCTGGCACCGGTGGCGCGGATCGCCTCGACCGGGCCCGGTTTCATGTTCTCGATGTCCTCGGCCAGCATCTTGCCGAGGAAGATCGCCGAGGAGAAGGCCAGCGTCAGCAGTCCGGCGACGGGGCCGAAGCCGAAGAGCTTGACGAAGAAGATCGCGATGATGACCTCGTGGAAGGTCCGCCCGACCACGATCAGGCCGCGGGCCGCGAGGTAGAGCGGGCGCGGCGAGAGATTGGCCGCGGCCGCGATGCCGATCGGGATCGAGAGCACGGCGCCGATGATCGTCGCGGCGATGGCGATCTGCACGCTCTCGACCATGCCGGTGAGCAGAAGCTGCCAGCGGCTGAAATCGGGCGGCACCATCCGCTCCAGGATGGTCCAGGCTCGCGGCAGCCCGGCGAGCATGCGGGCGGTGTCGACGTTGAGCGTTGAGAGCGACCAGACCAGATAGGCCGCGACAGCGAGCCAGAAGGCAAGGCGGCGCGAGGGGCTGCCGAAGATGCTCGGCGCGCGCCAGCGCGCCGGATAGTTGGAGGCCGGAGCGCTCACGGCAGCGTGCCGGTCAGCGCGGGCTCGTCATCGTCCTCGCTTGGCGCCGGCGCCCAGTCCTCGGCACCATAGATCTCGGTCAGCGCCGTCTCGGTCAGCGCCGAAGCCTCGGCATCGAAGACGACGATGCCGTCGCGCAGGCCGATGATCCGGTCGGCATAGGCGCGAGCGAGGGTGACGTCGTGGATGTTGATGATCGCCGGCGTCTGGCGCTCGGCGACGAGCTCGCGCACCAGCCGCATGATCTGCCGCGAGGTCTTCGGATCGAGGCTCGCGGTCGGCTCGTCGAGCAGCAGCAGATCGGGCCGCTGCATCAGCGCGCGGGCGATGCCGACGCGCTGGCGCTGGCCGCCAGAGAGCGCGTCGGCGCGCTGGTTGTGGTAGCCGTCGAGCCCGACGCGGTCGAGCAGCGCGAAGGCGGCCTGGATGTCCTGCGGCGGGAAGCGGTAGCGCAGCGAGGCGAGCAGCCCGACATAGCCGAGCCGGCCGGAGAGGACGTTCTGCATCACGCTCAGCCGCTCGACCAGGTTGTACTCCTGGAAGATCATGCCGATGCGGCGGCGGGCGGCGCGCAGGCCCTTGCGGTCGAGCGCGACGATGTCCTCGCCGTTCAGCAGGATGCGCCCCGCCGTCGGTTCGACGAGCCGGTTGATGCAGCGGATGAAGGTGCTCTTGCCGGCGCCGGAGGAGCCGATCACCGCGACGAGCTGCGGCTGGTCGATGACGACGTCGATGCCGCTGAGCGCCTTCTTGCCGGTCGGGTAGACCTTGGTCAGCCCTTCGACGGCGAGCAGTGGCGCAGCGCCGCCCGTCGCCGCATGGAAGCCGTCAGCCATCAGTCGCCCTTCAGCTTCGACAGGCCGTCCTGGGTGTAGGTGATGCCGCTGTCGCGCTGGATCACGATGATGTCGGACCAGGCGGCCTTGTAGCTAAGCTCCTTGAAGCCCTTGGTGTCCTTGAACTCCTTGGCGAGCCCGGAATTGAGGAAGTCGAAGCTGAGGAAGGCCTGCTTGATCTTGGCCTGGAGCTCCGGCGTCAGGTCATGGGCGATGCCGAAGGCGGTGCGTGGGAAGGGCGCGGACTCGTAGACGATGCGGACATCGTCGCGCTTGAACATGCCGCGATCGGCCATGCGCTCGAGCACGCTGGAGGCGATGGGGGCCGCGTCATAGTCCTTGTTGACGACGCCCATGATCGAGTTGTCGTGCTTGCCGGAATAGAGGACCTCGTAGTCCTTGCCGGGCACGATGCCCTTTTCCTTGAACAGGATGCGCGGCGCCGTGTCGCCGGAGTTCGAGGAGGGCGCGACATGGGCGACGCGCTTGCCCTTGAGATCGGCGATCGACTTGATCGGGCTGTCCTTGGGGACGATGAGCTGCAGCGTGTAGCCGATCGAATTGTCGTGCTTCTCCATCGCCACGATCGGGACGAAGCCGGCGAGATTGACCGCGAAGGGCGTCGGCCCGCTGGCCACGCCGGCGATGTGCAGGCGGCCCGAGCGCATCGCCTCGACCTGGGCGGCATAGGACTCCGCGCCGAACCATTTGATCTTCTTGCCGGTGGTCTTGGCGAGATGGGTCAGGAAGTCGGCGAAGACGTTCTCGTAGACGGATGGGTCCTCGACCGGCGTGTAGGAGAAGATGAGGGTATCGGGGTCCTTCTGCTTCGCCTTGTCCGTCGGGGTATCGGCGAGGAGATCGCCATTGGCGTCGCAATAGCGCGCGTCGAGCGTGCCCCGGCTGGGGCAGTTCTGCGCCTGCGCCGGATTCGACAGGCCAAAGCCGAGCGCGATCAGGCAAAGCGACGCGATCTTGGCACGCAGCATGGCAACCTCCCTGGCAGCAGCGCTCCGTTGATCGGGCGCTCATGTAAGATTTCTTCCATCCTGCTCAAAGTCACCCGGCGGCGCAAGCTGTCAGGCCACGAGCCAGCCGGTTCCCGCCCGTTGCCAGCCCTCGCGCAGTCGCGCCGGCGGCTCGGCATCGGTGACGATCATACTGAAGGCTTCGGGCGCTGCGATCCGCGCCGTGCCGGTCTGGTCGAATTTCGAGCCGTCCGCCACGCCGAGCACCTTATGGGCGCGGCCGATCGCGGCCTGGCGCACTGCGATCTTTTCGAGGTCGAAATCCATCGGTGCGCCATCGTCGTCGAAGCCGCCAAGCCCCAGTATGGCATAGTCGAAGCGGAAGCCCATGATGCAGGCGATCGCCGCATGTCCGACCAGCGAGCCGTTCGCACCGCGGGTGGTGCCGCCGGTGACGACGACGTCGAAAACGCCGTGATGACAGAAGATCTGCGCCACCGAGACGCTGGCGGTCACCACGCGCAGGCCAGGCTTGTCCAGCAGGGCCCGCGCTGCGGCCTCGACCGTCGTGCCGACATCGAGGAAGACCGAGGCGCCTGCCGGCACGATCTGCGCGACGGCGGTGCCGATGCGCTGCTTGCCCTGCGGCGACACCATCAGCTTCTGGGCATAGGCCGAGCGGTAGCCGCCGGAGGCGAGGCCGGCACCGCCGTGGAAGCGCTGCAGGTAGTTGCTCGCCTGCAGCTGGATGATGTCCCGGCGGACCGTCTGGGCGGAGACGCCGAAGCGTTCCGCCAGGGTTTCGATGGTCGTGAAACCGACCTGCTGGACGATCGCCAGAATCTGCTGCTGTCGCGGCGTCAGCTCGATGGTGTCGGAGGGGTCTTCGCTGGTCATGGGTAGCCGGCAATCCGTTCGATGGGTTGTCCCGGGTCAGCCGCAGCAAGGGCAACCTGGGCCGAAGACAGCCTTGCTCCCCAGCGCGCCGAGCTTGCCACGCCAGCCGGCGAGCCGGGAGGCCAGCGCCGACAGGGCGCCAGCCTCATCGAGACGCGTGAGCCGGCCATTGTCCAGCACGATCTCGCCGTCGATGATGCTCGTGACCACGTCGCTCGACTTGGCGTAGTAGACCAGGGCCGAGTAGCCGCCATAATAGGGCTGAAGATGCGGGCGAGCGAGATCGACCGCGATCAGATCGGCTTTCTTGCCGGGCTCCAGCGAGCCGATCTCGCCATCGAGCGCCAGCACGCGCGCCGCACCCATGGTGTGCAGCCAGAGCGCCTGCTCGCAGGACATCGCACTGGGATCACCGGTGCGAAGCCGCATTGCATTGAGCGCGTTGCGCATGCCTTCGAACGGATCGTTCATCATCCAGTCCGTCGCCAGCCCGGTCGGAATCTGTCGGGCCAGGATTTCCTCGAGCCGCGGATAGCGGCCCCGGCGCGGATAGATCGTCGGGCAATGGGCATAGCGGGCGCCACTATCGCGCACGGCGTCGAGGTCGCCATCGGTCGCGACCGAGAGATGGGCGAGGACAACGTCGTCCGCGAGCATGCCGGTGTCGCGCAGATATTCCAGCGGGCCGCAGCCATGGGCGGCCAGGATATGCTCGGTCTCGCCCAGGCTTTGCGCCGCATGGATGTGCATGCCGATGCCGAGGCGTGTCGCCTCGCTGCGGGCTTCCCGCAGCAGGGCGGTGCTGCAGGTATCCGTCGCATGGGTGCCGATCCGGGCGGAAATCCGGCCGCCGGCGGCGCCATGCCATTGCTCGGCGAAGGCGACGCCGTCGCGCAGGCGCTTCTCGCCTTGCGCGGGATAGCGCGTGTAGTCGCCCCGGTGCAGCTCCTCCAGGTGGACGTCGAAGACCTTGTTGGCGATCTGCGCCCGCAGTCCGGAGCGCTCGACCGTCTCGGCCAGATGCTGAGGGCTGTACCAGATGTCGTTGATCGTGGTGACGCCGGCCCTGAGCATGTCGGCGCAGCCGACCTCGCCGAGCAGCTGCCATTCCGCCTCGCTGACATCCTTCTCCAGGCGGAAGGCGACATCGAACAGTGCCGCCTTGGCGGCGTGGTCATCGGTCTGGCTGCGGAAGATGATCGAGGCGGTATGGCAATGGCAGTTGACGAAGCCGGGCAGGACGGCTTTTCCGGCGCCGTCGATGCTGCGCGTCGCGCGCCAGCTTCCGGCCGGCAGCTGCGGCCCGGCATAGAGAATCCGGTCTTTCAGGATGGCGACCTCGCCCCCTGGAATGACCGGCATCCCCGCCGT
>JAKFDB010000089.1:0-2724 GCA_036676315.1 Bradyrhizobiaceae bacterium | reverse complement strand
GACGATCCTGATTGTCGTGCTGGCGGCCGGCTGGTTCTACGAGACCTTCAAGTCGGGCAACCCGCTGATCACCATGTCGGGCCTCAACACCTACAATTTCGTCTTCCTATTGGTCGGCGCGCTGCTGCACTGGCGGCCGCGCAGCTTCCTGGTCAGCTTCTCGCAGGCGATGCCGAGCGTCGCCGGCGTGCTGCTGCAGTTCCCGTTCTATGGCGGCATCGCCTACATGCTGACCCGGGTGAAGACCGAGGGCGCCTCGCTCTCCGACACCATCGCGCACTGGTTCGTCAGCCTCGCCAGCGACACCAGCGTGTTCTCCTTCATCGTCGGGATCTATTCGGCGGTGCTCGGCTTCTTCATCCCGTCGGCCGGCGGCAAATGGATCATCGAGGCGCCCTACATCATGAAGGCCGCCAACGAGATCGGCGCGCATCTCGGCTGGACCGTGATGGTCTACAATATCGCCGAAACCCTGCCGAACTTCATCAATCCGTTCTGGATGCTGCCGCTGCTCGGCGTGCTCAAGCTGAAGTCGAAGGACCTGATCGGCTACACCTCGATGCAGTTCTTCATCCACTTCCCGGTGGTGATGCTGCTCGCGGTCGCCCTGATGCACACCTTCACCTATCGCGCTCCGGTCATCCCCTGAGCCCAATGAAAACGAGGTCCGGCCCCTTCGGGCCGGGCCTCGCAAGCCTTCTGCCGGCACGCGGCCTCAGGGCAGCTGCTGGTTCTCGAAGAAGCCGTCGAGCGGGATTTGCGTGGTCTTCTCGAAATCGTCCATCGCTTCGACCAGGCGCGTCCGGTAGTTGAGCAAGGCGAGGAGAAGCTGGGCGGCGTCGCGCGAGAGCCCGTAGCGCGACCAGCTCTCCGAGGTCCGGCGTTCGAGGCCGATCTGGTCGCCAAAGGCCTCGACGCTGTCGAAGCCGAGCCCGCGCACCACTTCGAGCAACTCCTCTGCGGTCATTCGCGGCTTGACGATGTGGGAGTGCACGCGCTCGAGCATCAGCCGCACGTCGGACGGGCGGAACTGGAGCGAGTTGCGGGCAAACTGCTGCAGATTGCTGTTCATCTTCGTGTCTCTTCCGATCCTTGTCCGGCTCGTTTTGCCAGCTTCGCGTCGATCAGCCATTCGTCCGCTTCGCGCCTACCAACAGCGCGTCGGCCGCGCTCTCGTCAGTGATCAGAACCTTTGCCGCGCTGGCACGCAAGGCGGCCCGGATCGCCGGCGCCTTGTTCGCGCCGCCGCCGGCGATGGCGACGAGGCCGATCCCGGTCAGCTCCGACGGGTTCACCGCCATGATACGCCGGTTCACCGGATGGTCCACCGGTTTGCCGTCGGCGTCGATGAAATGGCAGAGCAGATCGCCGACCGCGCCGGCGGCCCTGAGCGATTCGAGATCCGATTCCGGCAGCAGGCCTTCGCGGAACAGGGTCGAGCCCCGTTCAAGGCTGCCGATGCTGAGCAGGGCGACATCGGCAGCGCGCGCCCGGCGGAGCAGCTCGCGCAGGGTCGGCTCATTCCAGAGCGCATCGCGGATCGCGGCGCTTGAGACGAAGACCGGCGCTGTCAGCTGGAAGCAGTCGGCGCCGAACATGTCGGCGACGCGGCGCGCCACGGCCGAGGGATTGATGCTGCGCGAATGCGTCAGGCCGCCGAGCAGCGAAACCACCGACATCGCCTCGATCTGGCGCGGCTGCATGCCGCGCAGTGCTTGGTGCAGGGTCTCGCCCCAGCCGACGGCCAGGGACATGTTGTCCCGCAGCATGTCCGAGAGCCAGAGCCCGGCGGCATAGCCGACCAAGGCAGGCACGCTCGCGGCATCGCGGGCCGCCGGCACGACGATCGCCTCATCCAGCCCGAACGTGGTGACGAGGCCGCGCTCCAGCTCGGCCTGCCTGGCCGAGCGCGCGTCGATCCGGATCCTGACGATGCCCTCGCTGCGCGCGGCGGCGAGGATGCGGACGACCTTGATCCGGCTCAGGCCCAGCGCCTCGGCGATCTGCTCCTGGGTCAGGCCCTCGACATAATAGAGCCAGGCGGCCCGGACCTTGGCGTCCGCGACCAGCTCTGCTCCCGACCGGGCTTCGTCTTCCACCGCCATGCCGTTCCTGTCGGATTCCCCGGTCGTCGCGCCGAACCATCGCTGCCCGGCGCCGGTTCGGCAATCCCAACGCGATCCTGACGGCTTGACAGCGTCAGGGCAATGATCTTTTGTTGCAAACAATGAACATATGTTCTTAAGAAGACGCGACCTGGGTGGAGATGAACTGACGATGGCGGCTGCATTTTCGCCTCCAGTAGGCACGTCGCCGACCGCCGGCCTGAGCCTGGCCGAGGCGCTCGAGCTGCGTGAACGGGCCGGCAGGCCGGTGCGGGTCGGGCTGATCGGAGCCGGCCAGATGGGCACCGACATCGTCGTGCAGATCGCGCAGATGCCCGGCATCGAGATCGCCGCTGTCGCCGACATCGCTCCCGACCGGGTTTCGCAGGCGGCAGCGCTCGCGGGCGGCCAGATCGAGATCGTCTCCGACGCGGCCGGGCTCGAAGCCGCCGGCCGCAAAGGCCGCATCGCTGCCAGCAACTCGCTCGAACTGGTCTGCAATTCGCCGGTGGTCGACGTGATCATCGATGCGACGGGCAATCCCGAGGCCGGCTCGCGCGTCGCGCTCACCGCCATCGCGGCGCGCAAGCATATCGTGATGATGAACGTCGAGGCCGAC
>JAKFDB010000088.1:0-12189 GCA_036676315.1 Bradyrhizobiaceae bacterium | reverse complement strand
CAGGCCGGAATCACCGCCGATCTGCGTGGCGACCGTTTGCGGCTGGGCTTTGGGCTCTACCAGAATGCGGCCGATGCGGAGGCGCTGCTGGCGCGCTTGGCAGAGCTCGCCTAACGAAAACCGAGAAACAGTCAGGATGAATTTACGACGATTGCGCCTGCCGGCACCCCGTTAACGCTCGAAGCACATGTCTGCCTTACGGTGCGGCGCTCTTCGCAGGCATCGGGAGGCAGCGTGCCGGAACAAGATTTCAATCTTGCCTTGTCCTTCGCCCGGCAGACGGTTTCCTCCCCGGACAATGTCGCGCTCGCCGTCGCAGGCCACGAATATACCTATGGAGAGCTTGGGCAGGCGGTCGCACACCTTGCCGGTGCGCTCTTGCCGCGGCTGCGGGCGCGCCGCGTCGGCATCCTGGCGACGCGCAGCCTCGAAGCCTATGTCGGCATCCTTGCGGCCTGCTGGGCCGGCGCGGCCTATGTGCCGCTCAATCTGAAATGGCCCGAGGAGCGGCTCGTCGCGCTGTTTGCCGCGCTGGAGTTCGATGCCGTCATCGTCGATGAGAATGGCGCGGCGCTGCTGACGCCGGCGGTGCTGGCCGCCGCGCCGGAGCTGGTCGTGGTACCGGCGGGCGTGGCGATGGACGCGGCGCGGCCGGGCCAGTCTGTGATCGAGCGGGCTTCGCTCGCCGCCGAGCCGCTGGTTGCGCCGGTCCCGGTCCCGGCCGATGCGGTCGGCTATGTGATCTTCACCTCGGGCACGACCGGCATGCCGAAGGGCGTGATGATCTCGGCCGGCTCGCTCGCCCATTACATCGCGCAGAGCCGCGGCTGGACGAACTACACGCCGGCCGACCGGATCGGCGAAGCCTGCGACGTCACCTTCGACCTGACGGTGCACAACCTCTTCCTGTGCGTCGAGGCGGGGGCTTCGCTCCATGTCATGTCGCAGCTGGAGCTGATGGCGCCGGCCCGCTTCATCCGCAAACATGAACTCACCGTCTGGATGTCGGTGCCGACCGTGATCGGCCTGATGCGCAAGAGCGGCGCGCTCAAGCCCGGCGTGTTTCCCAGCCTGCGGATGTCGATCTTCTGCGGCGAGCCGCTGCCGGTCGAGGCTGTGCAGGCCTGGGCGGTCGCGGCGCCGAACGGCCGCGTCGAGAACATCTATGGCCCGACCGAATGCACGGTGGTCTGCATGCGCCAGACTCTGACCGATCCGCCGGTGGTGACGACGACGCGCGGCATTCTGGCGATCGGCGAGCCCTATCCGACCATGGAGGTGGCCATCCTCGACGAGCAGCAGCAGCCGGTGCCGCCGGGTACGCCGGGCGAGATCGCACTCTGCGGGCCGCAGGTCGGGCTCGGCTATTTCGGCCAGCCGGAGCTGACCGCCGATCGCTTCCGGCTGCTCGACGGGCAGCGCTGGTACCTGACCGGCGATCTCGGCAGCCGCGATGGCGCCGGCGTCTTCCATCATCTCGGGCGCGTCGACAATCAGGTGAAGGTCAAGGGCAACCGGATCGAGCTCGAGGAGGTCGACATGCATCTGCGCCGCGCCGCGGGCAGCGAGCTCGTCGCCACCGTCGCCTGGCCGGTCGCTTTCGGCTCGGCCGAGGGGTTGGTCAGCTTCGTCGCCGGCAGTGCGCGCGAGCCGGCGGCGATCCGCGAGGCGATGCTGGAGAGCCTGCCGCGCTACATGGTTCCCGGTGCCGTCCACCGGCTCGAAACCCTGCCGCAGAACGTCAATGGCAAGGTCGACCGGCGGGCGCTGGTCACGCTGCTCGAAACCGGCCTTGCGCCCGGAGCGGCGCCCGCGCCCGAAGCCGCGGCCTGAAGGAGGATCATGTGACCAACGTCTCGGCAGTTGCCACCGTCAGGAAGACTGTGCTCGCCATGCTGGCGGAGCGCGGCCATGGCGGCCCCGTCTCGGACCACGATTCGCTGTTCTTCAGCGGCAAGCTCGACTCGATAGCGGCGACGGAAGTGCTGATGCTGCTCGAGCGCGAAATCGGCATCGATCTCGCCGATGCCGATTTCGACATCACCCAGCTCGACACGCTGGCGCAGATCGAAGGGCTGATCGGCGGGCGAGCCTGAAGCCGGACTGCCCTCAGACGCCGAACAGGTGGAGCAGGAAATCGAGCCGCTCCGCCAGGCCGAGATGGCCGCTCTCGTCGGCGAAAATCTGCACCACCGCGAAGAAGCCGATGACGCCGAGCCGCGGCGTGACGTCATAGCGCCAGAAGCCGTCCTCGGGGCGCGGCTTGCGCTTGCGCAACTGCGACAGGATCAGGGCCAGCGTCAGCAGGGCGGCGTAGAAAGCATAGCTCTCGAAGCGCATGAGCGCGCCGAACAGGCCGTGCTCGGCGACGAGATGGGCCTGCGAGATCAGGGTGAAGAGCAGGTTGCCGACGAAGGCGGCGCAGAAGGTCGCGAAGGCGATGCGCAGGCGCGGATGCGCCTTGAACCAGCGCGCAAACGCCGGGTAGAAGAAGAAATCCAGCAGCAACTCCTTGAAATAGAAGAGATACCGGTTCCAGAACTCGGCGATGCTGCGGGCGCTCAGCGGCCGCGCCATGTTGCGCGGAATGCCGAAGCCCGCCATCCGGACGATGGCGACGAAGACATGGGCGAAGGCCGCGGTCGCCAGCAGGGTCAGGACGAAGTTCTTGGCGACGATCAGCCAGCCGGCAGTTGCAGCCGGCGGCTCGCCCTGCGCCGTCATCGTCAGCGCCTCGTTCAGCGTCGGCCAGTCGGCGACATCATAGAAGGCGGCCGAGAGCAGCATATGCAGCCCGGCGAGGATCACGGCCCAGACGGCAAGCTTCAGTGCGCGCAGGCGGGTGGCGGCCAGTTCGGTCTCTGTCTTCGCCTCGAAGGTGCCGAGATAGGTCAGCGTCTTGAACGGGATCGAGGGGCCGCCCCAGAACGGGCGCATGAAGCCGAGATGGAGGGCCGATGGGCGTTCGATCCGGCCGCGCTGGTCGACGAAGGCATAGGACAGGAAGAAGAACGAGGCCGCATAGACGACGACCAGCGTCCACAGCGCGGCATAGGCCGGAGTTTCCGGCTCCAGCAGACCTGTCGCGGCGACGAGCGCGGCAAGGATTGCGAACTGCGTCAGGACCGGCCGGCGGGCGAGCAGGCTGGCGCGGTAGCGCCGCTGCAGCCGCAGGGCCAGGCCGCACAGCAGGAGGAAGCACATGGCGAGCGGTGCGTGCCAGACGAGGTGCGGCAGCTCGATCAGCTCCGGCGTGGTCTCGCGCAGCTTCTCGGCGAATTCCTGCTGCTGCTGGGTCCGGAACGGCCGGAGCACGACGTAGAGCGTGCCGGAAACGGCCATGACGAGCAGGCGGCGGGCCGGGAAGAGGGCGCAGCCGAGCAGGGTCAGGCCGACCAGGGCTACGGCGGAAAGCGAGACCTGGAGGCTGAGAGCGAGCGCGGCGAGGAAGGCGACGTGCAGCAGGATCATGCCGACCGGGGTCGCGGCATAGGCGAGGGCGGCCTCGTTGCGGTCGATACCGAGCCAGGCCCGGTGCCAACCGGGCTGCGCCAGCTTCAGGCGTGCGGTAGGGGACGGGGCGCGCCGCGGCTGCCCGCTCGACACGCCGTCGCGATCTCCTGCCGTGTCGTGCACCAGCCGCCTCGCCTGATCCGATCCTGCGTTGCGATTAGCCGGCTTTCCTCAAATTTTCGTTGCTTGAGGGGGCATCAAACGAAAAACGCGGCCCCGAGAGGCCGCGTTCCGGAAAATCTCGCTGCTGGCAGCGCTTACTTCGCGCCCTTCTTGGCCGGCTTGGCCTCGACGCGCTCGGCGATACGGGCCGACTTGCCGCGACGATCGCGCAGGTAATACAGCTTGGCGCGGCGAACCTTGCCCTTGCGGACGACCTTGATGGAATCGAGGTTCGGCGAATACAGCGGGAAGACGCGCTCGACGCCCTCGCCATAGGAGATCTTGCGGACGGTGAAGCTCTCGTTGAGGCCGCCGCCATTGCGGGCGATCACGACGCCTTCATAGGCCTGGACGCGGCTACGCTCGCCTTCCTTGACCTTGACGTTGACCTGCACCGTATCGCCGGGCTGGAAATGCGGGATCTCCTTGCCCTCGGCGAGCTTGGCGATCTGCTCCTGGTCGATCTGCTCGATGATGTTCATGGTTCTCTCCATGGCCGTTGTCGCGTGTGTTCACGCGGGCGTTACGGCGCGCTGTTTTCAGTTGAGTGCCGGGCCATACAGGAGCGCGGAGGGTTTGTCGAGACGGCGCCGATGCCGCAGACGACGTCGGCGCGGCCGCATTTCCTGCGGGGCTTGCGCAGCGATAGCAGAATCGGATGCGGTGAGCCATCCGCCGTGGGGCGACGAGGTGAGGCACAGTGGCTGATATCCTGACCTATGCCTCGCTGTTCACGCTGCTGGTCGGGCTGGTGGCGGGCGTCGTCGGCGGCGTGGTCGGGACCGGCTCGTCGATCATGCTCCTGCCGGTGCTGGTCTGGTCCTTCGGGCCGAAGCAGGCGGTGCCGATCATGGCGGTCGCCGCGGTGATGGCCAATCTGGCGCGGATCCTGGTCTGGTGGCGAGAGGTCGACTGGCGTGCCTTCCTCGCCTATGGGCTGCCCGCGATTCCGGCGGCGATGCTGGGTGCGAGCACGCTGCTGCGATTGCCGTCGGCGGCGATCGATGTCGGGCTCGGCCTGTTCTTCCTCTTGATGATCCCCGGCCGGCGCTGGCTGGAAGCGCGGCGGATCAGGCTCGCGCTCTGGCAGCTCGGGCTGGCCGGCGCCGCGATCGGCTTCCTGACCGGGCTCGTGCTCTCGACCGGGCCGCTCAGCATCCCCGCCTTCATGGCCTTCGGGTTGAGCAAGGGGGCGCTGCTCTCGACCGAGGCTGCGACCTCGCTGTTCATCTACATCACCAAGGTCGCGACCTTCCGGACGCTCGGCGCGATGCCGCTCGTGATCTTCGCGAAGGGCCTGATCGTCGGCTTTTCGCTGATGCTGGGCACCTTCGTCGGCAAGGCGCTGGTGCTGCGCATGGACAGGGCGACCTTCCAGCTGCTGCTCGACGGCATGATGCTGTTCTCCGGCCTCTTCCTGATCGTCGCCGCATTTCGGTGACCCCGGTCCCGGATGCTTGGCGAGCGCGCTTCCGGCCGGTGGCTGCCGGCTGTATGGAAGGCGAAAGCCCGTCGCTTGGAGTTAGCGAAATGTCGGAAAGCTCGATCAGGACCGTCCTCGTCACCGGCGCTGCGCGCGGTATCGGCCTGGCGACGGTCAAGCGCTTCCTTGCCGACAACTGGCGCGTCGCGCTGCTCGATATCGATGCGCATGGCCTGGGTGAGGCGATGGCGGAACTCGACGCGCCGACCGTCACATTGTCGCTGGTCTGCGACGTCGCCGATCCGGCCGAGGTCGTGGCGGCGATCGACGCGACGGTCGAGCGCTTCGGCCGGCTCGACGCCCTCGTCAACAATGCCGGCACGGCGGTGTTCAAGCCGCTGCTCGAGACCACGCATCAGGAATGGCAGCGCGTGCTCGACGTCAACCTGACCGGACCGTTCCTGACGACGCAGGCCGCCGCTCCGGCCATGGCCGACAATGGCGGCGGTGCCATCGTCAACATCACCTCGATCTCGGGACTGCGTGCCTCGACGCTGCGGGTCGCCTACGGCACCAGCAAGGCGGCGCTCGCCCATCTCACCAAGCAGCAGGCGGCCGAGCTCGCCGGGCTCGGCATCCGGGTCAACGCGGTCGCGCCGGGTCCGGTCGAGACCGCCATGGCCAAGGCGGTGCACTCGCCGGAGATCCGCGCCGATTACCACGACGCCATTCCGCTCGCCCGCTACGGGCTCGAGGAGGAGCTGGCCGAGGCGATCTTTTTCCTGTGCAGCGACAAGGCGAGCTACATCACCGGCCAGGTGCTTGCCGTCGATGGCGGCTTCGACGCGGTCGGCATCGGCCTGCCGACCCTGCGCGGCCAGCGCCGCAATCGCTAGCCGGGGCTCCCGGCCAGCAACCCGGCCAGCGCCTCCTTCAGGGTGACGCTGCCACGACGGGTCTCGCCGACCGGTTCGAAGGCGGCGCGGCCGGCGTTCATCGCGTCGTAGAGGGCGGCGAGCTCCCTAGCATAGCTCGCGCCGAGCCCGGCCGCGATGAGGCCGTCCTCCCATTCCGCACGCGGTGTCGCCACCGCCGTGACCGGCTTGCCGAGCAGCTCCGAGAGTGCTCGGGCAGCGTCCTCGGGCGCGTATTCGGCCGGCCCCTTGAGATTGACGATGCGCTCGCCGGCATGGGGGCGCAGCAGCTCTTGCGCTACCTGCCGACCGACATCCCGCGCCGAAACGGTTTCTTCGCGGCGATCGAGCGGCTGGCGCATGCTCGGCAATACGCCGTGCTCCGCCGCGACATCGAGCATGCCGCCCCAGTTCTCCATGAACTCGGTCGCCCGGATGAAGGTGAGCGAGGGCGCGGCCCCGCGCAGGACGGCCTCGAATCGATGCAGGCTCCGGACGATTCCGGTTCCCTCGGCATGATGCGCGCCGCTCGAGGAGAGCGCCACGACATGCGGGACGCCGGCGCGCCTGATCGCCTCGGCGATTGCAGCCCCCGTCCGCGCCGCCGTGGCGAAGACGTCGTCGGCCACGACGGAAACCGGATTGAGGACATAGGCGGCTTCAACGCCGGTCAGCGCCGCCGTCAGGGCGTCGACGTCGTCGAGGTCGGCCTTGGCCAGCGTGGCACCTTCGCCGACGACCGACCGCGCCCGCTCGGGATCGCGGACGATCGCCCTTGCCTGCCGGCCGGCCTCGAGAATGGCCGCCAGCGCCATGCCACCGGTCTGACCGGTGGCTCCCATGATTGCGAACATTGCAGGCCTCCATCGGTTGATGGCGGCTGGATAACAGAGCAGTATTCAAGCCGTAAGTACGCACAATTTTTATACTGCCTGCGGAGGCGTCGATGCGGCCATCGATGAAGGATATCCCCTATGTCTGGTGCCCGGTGGAGGCGACGATCGACGTGATCGGCGGCAAGTGGAAGGCGCTGATCCTGTTCCAGCTGACGCGCGGACCCTGCCGCTTCAACGCGCTGCGCCGGCTGCTGCCGCATGTGACGCAGCGCATGATGACGCTGCAGCTGCGGGCGCTGGAGGAGGACGGCGTGATCACGCGCAGCGTCCAGGAGACGGTGCCGCCGAAGGTCGAATACGCACTGAGCGCGCGCGGCTGGTCGCTGGCACCGATCTTCGAGGCGATGGCGAACTGGGGCGAGGCGCATGGCCGCAGGCCGGAGGCTGATATCGGCTGAGCGCGCAGGAACATTCTCCTTGCACCTGCCTCCATTCGGCGCGAACCTTCCATCCGACATCCCTCTTCGACGGCCGCCCGACCCGGTCGGGCCCGAGCGACCGCCGCCTTGCCGGCGTGGGCACTTCTCCGTTCCCGCCGGCCTTCCGCTGCCGGGAACGAGGCCTTCAGCCTTGCGTCTCCGTGCGGCCAGAACCGAAGGAGGACGACATGGCTGCGACTTCCGCCAATGGAGGAACTGCGTCCGGGGTCAGAGGAAAGGGGCCGCGATGCATCGCCATCGTCGGTCCCTTCCAGAGCGGCAAGACCAGCCTGTTCGAGAGCATTCTGGAACGTTGCGGCGCGGTCTCGCGCGCCGGCTCGGTCAAGACCCGCAACAGTGTCGGCGATGCCTCGGCGGAAGCGCGCGCTCATCAGATGAGCACCGAGCCGAATGTCGCCAGCGTCACTTTTCTCGGCGAGCGTTTCACTTTCATCGACTGCCCCGGCTCGGTCGAGTTCCTGCACGAGATGCGTCATGTCCTGACGGCGGTCGATGCCGCGGTCGTGGTCTGCGAGGCCGATGACCGCAAGGCGCCCGCGCTGGAGCTGGTGCTGCGCGAGCTCGAGGAAGCCGACATCCCGCGCTTCCTGTTCCTCAACAAGATCGACACCGCGACGCGCCGCGTGCGCGAGACCCTGGCGCTGCTGCAGCGCGCCTCCCGCACCCCGCTGCTGCTGCGGCAGATCCCGATCTGGCGCAACGGCATCGCGGTCGGCTTCATCGACCTCGCGCTCGAGCGCGCCTTCGTCTATCGCGAGCATGCGCCGAGCGAGATCGTGCCGCTCGCACCCGAGGAGGTCGAGCGCGAGCGCGATGCCCGCTTCTCCATGCTCGAGAAGCTCGCCGATTACGACGATACCCTGATGGAGGATCTGCTCGGCGACATCGAGCCGCCGCGCGATCTGATCTTCGACGATCTCGCCCGCGAGCTTCGGGAACGGCATGTCGTGCCGGTGCTGATCGGCGCGGCGGAGCGCGGCAATGGTGTGACCCGCCTGCTCAAGGCGCTGCGCCATGAGGCGCCGGGCCTGGAGGTCACTCGCGGGCGCATGGGCGTGATCGGCGAGGGCAGCCCGCTGGGGCTGGTGCTGAAGACCTGGCATTCCAGCCAGGGCGGCAAGCTCTCGCTCGCCAGGGTGCTGCGCGGCCGGCTTTCCGAGGGCGATACGGTGACCTCTTCGGCCGGCATCGAGGCCCGCATCGGCGGTGTGCTCGAGCTGAAGGGGGCCGAGCAGCAGCGCCAACCGCTCGCCGAGGAGGGCGAGGTCGCGGCGTTCTCGCGCCTGGAAGGGGTGCGCACCGGCGATGCGATCGCTGCCGGAAAGGTCAGGCCCGATGCGATCAGCGCGGTCACCCCGCCGGAGCCGGTGCATGCGCTGGCGGTGACGGTGAAGGAGCGCAAGGACGATGTCCGGCTGGCGGCGGCGCTGGCCCGGCTGATCGAGGAGGATACCGGGCTGAGCCTGGCGCATCTGGCCGAATTCGGCGAGATGCGCCTGTCGGGCCAGGGCGAGATGCATCTGCGCGTCGCGCTTGAGCGGCTCTCCGGACGCTATGGGGTTGCGGTCGAGAGCGCCACCACCGAGGTCGGCTATCGCGAGAGCATTCGCGGCAAGGCGAGCGCGCGCGGCCGGCACCGCAAGCAGAGCGGCGGCCATGGTCAGTTCGGCGATGTCGTGATCGAGATCGCCCCGCTCCCACGTGGCGAAGGCATCCGCTTCGTCGACCGCATCACCGGCGGTGTCGTGCCGCGGCAATACATTGCCTCGGTCGAGGCCGGGATGCGCGACTTCTGCCAGCGCGGCCCGCTCGGCTTTCCGCTGGTCGACATCGAGGTGACGCTGACCGACGGCTCCTACCACACGGTCGATTCCTCCGACATGGCCTTCCGCCAGGCGGCGCGGATCGCGATGAGCGAGGCCTGTCCGCAGGCGAAGCCGGTGCTGCTCGAGCCGATCCTGGCGGTCGAGATCGTCATTCCCTCGGATGCGATGTCGCGCGCCTCGGCGCTCGTCTCGGCGCGGCGCGGCCAGATCCTTGGCTATGATGCGCGGCCGGGCTGGCGTGGCTGGGACCAGATCAATGCCCAGGTGCCCGAGGCGGAGATGGCCGGGCTGATCGTCGAACTGCGTTCGGCGACCTCCGGGGTCGGCTCGTTCAGCGCCCGTTTCGACCATCTCGCCGAGCTCGCCGGCAAGCCGGCGGATGCGGTGGTGGCGGCGCAAGCGATGGCTCAGGCGCGATAATCCGGTTGCGATGGATAAAGTTCATATATAAACTTTTTGTGCGGAAACGCGGCGGGTGCTTGCACCCGCCGCAAGCATTTCGCAGTGTAGCGCAAGGCCATGAGAAGAGACGGATTTCCGCTGGGCGACGAGCCTTGGCGAGCCGGCTCCGGTGAGCTCCCAAGCCCGACAACAGGGTGCGGAGCACCAAGGGAGGACGAAGATGAACGCGATTACCGCCGCGGACACTGCTCCGGACCCGCGGCCCTGGCTGGCGCATTATCCGGCCGCCGTGCCGGCCGAGATCGACGCGGGCGCACCCGGCACCCTGGCCGAGCTGATCCGCTCGGCCTGCGAACTCTATCCCCAGCGCGACGCCTTCGAGAGCTTCGGCAAGAACCTGACCTATGCCGAGACCGGCCGCGCAGCACGGGCCTTCTGCGCCTGGCTGCAGGGGCAGGGCTTCCAAAAGGGCGACCGCATCGCGCTGATGATGCCGAACATCCTCGCCTATCCCGCGACGATCTTCGGCGCATTGCTCGGCGGCTACACGGTCGTCAACGTCAACCCGCTCTACACCGCGCGCGAGCTGACGCATCAGCTCAACGATTCAGGCGCTCGCGCCCTGGTGGTGATCGAGAACTTCGCCCATGTCGTCGAGGAGGCGCGACCGAACCTGAAGCTCGACGCCATCGTCGTCGCGACGGCGGGCGACCTGATGGGCTTCAAGGGCACCATCGTCAATTTCGTCGCCCGCAAGATCAAGAAGGTGGTGAAGCCCTTCACCCTGCCGGGCGCATTCCAGCTGAAGGCGATCCTCGCCGGCCCCGCCACGATGGCGCCGGTGACCGTCGTGCCCGACGACATCGCCTTCCTGCAATATACCGGCGGCACCACCGGCGTCGCCAAGGGCGCGATGCTGACGCATCGCAACGTCGCCGCCAATGTCGAGCAGGCCCGGCTCTGGCTGGGCTGGGCGGTCGAGCCGCCGCTCGGGCGCAGCGACTACCAGCACGTCATGGTGACGGCACTGCCGCTCTACCACATCTTCGCCCTGACCTGCTGCTGCATGTTCATGCTGCGGATCGGCGCCAAGGGGCTGCTGATCGCCAATCCGCGCGACATCGCCGGCTTCGTCAAGACGCTGAAATCGAGCCGGTTCACGCTCTTCTCGGGCGTCAACACGCTCTACAACGCGCTCGGCAACCATCCCGACATCAAGGATGTCGACTTCTCCGAGCTGCGCTTCTCGGTCGCCGGCGGCATGGCGACCCAGGCGATCGTCGCCAAGCGCTGGCGGGAAGTGACCGGCAAGCCGATCATCGAGGGCTATGGCCTGTCCGAGACCTCGCCGATGGCCTCGGTCAACCGGCCTGATATCGCGGAATTCAGCGGCACCATCGGCTTTCCGCTGCCCTCGACCGACATCGTCATCCGCGACGCCGACGGCAACGAGACGCCGCAAGGCGAGCCGGGCGAGATCTGCATCCGCGGGCCGCAGGTGATGGCGGGCTACTGGAAGCGGCCGGACGAGACCGCCAAGGTGATGACGCCGGACGGCTTCTTCCGCTCGGGCGATATCGGCATCATGCTGCCCGACGGCCAGGTCAGGATCGTCGACCGGATGAAGGACATGATCCTGGTCTCGGGCTTCAACGTCTATCCCAACGAGGTCGAGGACGTGCTCGCTACTCACCCCGGCGTGCTCGAGGCGGCGGTCATCGGCCTGCCGGACGAGCATTCCGGCGAGGCTGTCGCTGCGTTCGTGGTGAAGAAGGATCCGGCGCTGACGGCGGATGCGCTGCGCGCCTTCTGCAAGGACAGCCTGACCGGCTACAAGGTGCCCAAGCAGATCATCTTCCGGGATGCACTGCCGAAGACCAATGTCGGCAAGGTGCTGCGCCGGGCTTTGCGCGAGGAAGTCGCGGCCACCACCGCGAAGGGCTGAAGGTCCCGCGCCTCGCGGCGGGGCCTGCCACCGCCTATTCCGGCGCGTGGATCGTCGCCCGCAGGGCCTTGAGCTGCGTCAGCGAGGCGGCGAGACCGGCCTTGTCGGTGACGCAGATCAGCGCGGTGCGCCCCTTCGGCGTCTCGACGGTCGAGGTGAACATCCTGATGTTCTCGGCATTGGGGCCGGCCTTGGGCGTCACCGTCAGCTCGATGCCGCTGAAGCCCTGATGCTCGAAGAGCTTGAGGTCCGAGACCGTGCCGATCGTCTCGAACATGTCGCGATAGAGCTTCTGCCATTCCGGCTTGGCCATCTGGGCGTTGATGGTCTCGCGATTGAGCTCGGCGTTCTGCGCTGCCGGCTTGAAGCCGAGCGTGCAGAGCCGGCCGTCGGCGTTGACCGCCTTGGGCGCGCCGGTGCTCGAATCGATGTCGATGGTGACGTCGAACTGCGGATGCGGCTTGCCGGCCTTGCCGACGAAGGGTTTCGGCGGCGAGATCGAGAGGCCGCTGGCGGGATCGCCATAGGACTGGGCGCTGGCTGCGGTGCAGGCAAGGGCGAGAGGAAGCGCAACGAGGAAAGCGGTCTTGCGGAAGCGGTCGATCATGGCGTGAGGCTTAGGTCCAGATTGCGACATGGGCGAGACGTCTGCGCCGTCTGCCGTTGCA
>JAKFDB010000087.1:0-16149 GCA_036676315.1 Bradyrhizobiaceae bacterium | reverse complement strand
CGGCCCGAGCGGCAGCCCCGCGCCGAGCGCCAGCCGCGTCGCGAGGCTGTGCCGGCGGTCGAGCCCGAGCAGGAAACCGCAGCCGCACTGCCGGCCTTCCTGACGACGCCGACGCGCGTGCCGATCACGGTCGTTTCCGACGAGCCGGAAGCAGCCGCTCCGGCTCCGGCACCGGCCGCTGCACCGGCTCCGCTCGCTGCGGAAGAGGCCTCCGAGGCGGCGCCGAAGCGTCCGCGCGGACGCCGTCGCTCGCCGCGCGAGGTGATGGACGCGCTCGGCTCCGATACCGACACCGCAGCCGAATGAGCCGCTGCGGCGGATGACCGAGAACCGATAACGGATGAGGGCCCGCAAGGGCCCTTTTTCGTGTCAGGCGATGCCGGCCGCCATCGGCTCGGTCGCAGCGGCCAGGTCTAGCCGCGAGCCTCGGGCGAGCCTGCCACCGTCCAGGATCCGGCAATAGACCCCGCAATCGACATGGCCATAGGCCTGCATCAGCGCCTTCGGGATCTGCAGGTCGCGGGCCCCGGTTGCCGGATCGACATTGGTCGCGGCGCAACGCTCGATCCGCTTGATCACGGACAGGCGCAGCCCGCCAGGCCCCTGCAGCTCGCGCCCGACCAGATCGTTCTCGGCCCAGGCCGGCAGTTCCTCGACCATGACATTGCCGCGAAAGCGCAGCGGATCGATCGCCACGCCCATCCGTGTCCCGAGATCAGCCACGCTGGCGAGGTTGATGATGGAGACGAAGCCCGAGCGCGAATCGGTGAAGCGATAGCCTTCCGGCGCGGCCAGCAGACGTGGCCGGCCGCGCAGCTCGTCCGGCATGAAGCCTTCGAAGAAGGCGGAAAGGCGCTCCTGCCCTGCCTGGCTTTCCGGGGCGATCCGCAGGACCTCGGCGCCCTCCTGGGCGAACACCAGTTCGCCGCTGGCATCGTCATGGCGGGTGCGGAGCCGCGCCAGCGACTCGTTGCGCATCAGCATCAGGTACTTGATCTTCGGCTGATGCACCGGCTCGGCCGGGTCGAAGCCCGACGGGCCGTTCTCGATGGCAAAGAGCCGGTCGCCGGGAAAATAGCCGCCGGCCGGCAGTGCCGCGCTCGCCAGCGGTTCCGGCGAGAGCCCCTTGACCGGATAGCGGTACAGCGATGCGACGCGCATGATCTTGTCCTCAGAAGCTCGGCCGGGTCGGGAATTTGGCATGGCAGGGCACCGACGATCCAGCGCCGACGCAGCGGCGATCGATGAAATAGCTGCATGGACTCGATCAGAGGCCGTTGCCGCCGGCGGCCCCCTCTTCGTCTTCCTCCTCGCTGTCAGCAACGGAACGCTGGCAGCCCCAGCCCGACAGCACGTCATCGGTCTGGTCGACGACGAAGAAGCGCGCCGCGTCGCGCTCATAACCCTCGGCCAGCAGCCGGTCGTAATCGGTGTGGCTGTGGCGGACATGGCTGCCGAGCGCGAGCCAGAGCGCGGTCGCCGGCGGCAGGGCCTTCATGTGATTGCGGCCGGCGAGCGTTAGCACCGCCTCGGCGTCGCTCAGCGGAATGCCGGGCGCCAGCGCCCGGAGCGCCTTGCGAATCGCCTGTTTCCGCCGGGTTCCCACCATGGCGGCAGGCTGGGCGGCGGCAAGCGTCATCGTCAATCCCGATCATGCCGCCCCCCTCTTCCGTTGCCCGGATGCAACACCTATCTGTCTCTGCGAGAGGTCGCCCGACAGGGGGCCTCATCCTGACGAAAGGCAGCCGGCTCCGCCGCCACGGGGCGCGACCGGCGGGCGGAGAATTATTGATGAACATTGAGAAATACACCGATCGGGCCAAGGGCTTCCTCCAGGCGGCACAGACCATCGCAATGCGCGAGGGCCACCCGCAGTTCACGCCGGAGCATGTGCTGAAGGCACTGCTCGACGATGGCGAAGGCATGGCCGCAGGGTTGATCGACCGGGCCGGCGGCCAGTCGCGGCTGGCCAAGCAGATGGTCGACGCGGCGCTGGCAAAGCTGCCCAAGGTCAGCGGCTCCGGCGCCAGCGGGCCAAATCTGACCCCGGCTCTGGCGCGCGTCTTCGGCACGGCCGAGACGGCCGCGGACAAGGCCGGCGACAGCTTCGTCACGGTCGAGCGGCTATTGCTGGCGCTGGCGATCGAGAAGGAGACCGAGGCCGGCAAGGTGCTGGCCAAGGCCGGCGTCACGCCGCAGAACCTCAATGCCGCGATCGAGGCGATCCGCAAGGGCCGCACCGCCGATTCCGCTTCGGCCGAGCAGGGTTATGATGCGCTGAAGAAATATGCGCGCGACCTGACCGCCGCGGCGCGCGAGGGCAAGCTCGACCCGGTCATCGGCCGCGACGAGGAGATCCGCCGCACCATCCAGGTGCTGTCGCGCCGGACCAAGAACAATCCCGTGCTGATCGGCGAGCCCGGCGTCGGCAAGACCGCCATCGCCGAGGGCCTCGCGTTGCGCATCGTCAATGGCGATGTGCCCGAAAGCCTGAAGGACAAGGAATTGCTGGCGCTCGACATGGGCTCGCTGATCGCCGGCGCGAAGTATCGCGGCGAGTTCGAGGAGCGGCTGAAGGCCGTGCTCTCCGAGGTCTCGGCCGCAGCCGGCGGCGTCGTCCTGTTCATCGACGAGATGCACACCCTGGTCGGCGCCGGCAAGACCGACGGCGCGATGGATGCCTCCAACCTGCTCAAGCCCGCTCTGGCGCGCGGCGAGCTGCACTGCATCGGTGCGACCACGCTCGACGAGTACCGCAAATATGTCGAGAAGGACGCTGCCCTGGCGCGGCGCTTCCAGCCGGTCTTCGTCGACGAGCCGACCGTCGAGGACACGATCTCGATCCTGCGCGGGCTGAAGGAGAAATACGAGCAGCACCACCGCGTCCGCATCACCGATTCGGCGCTGGTTTCGGCGACGACTTTGTCGAACCGCTACATCAGCGACCGTTTCCTGCCCGACAAGGCGATCGACCTCGTCGACGAGGCCGCGGCGCGTCTGCGCATGCAGGTCGATTCCAAGCCCGAGGAGCTCGATTCGATCGACCGCGAGATCGTCAGGCTGCGCATCGAGCAGGAGGCGCTGAAGAAGGAGAGCGACGCCGGCTCGCAGGAGCGGCTGCGCCGCCTCGAGGCCGAACTTGCCGAGCTCGAGGCCCGCTCCGCCACGATCACCGCACGCTGGAAGGCGGAGAAGGACAAGCTCGGCCAGGCTGCCGAGATCAAGACCAAGCTCGACAATGCCCGCAACGAACTGGCCCAGGCGCAGCGCAAGGGCGAGTACCAGCGCGCCGGCGAGCTCGCCTATGGCGAGATTCCGCAGCTCGAGAAGGCGCTGGCCGAGATCGAGGCGATCGGCGACACCTCCGGCATGGTCGAGGAGGCGGTGACGCCCGACCATGTCGCGCAGGTCGTCAGCCGCTGGACCGGTGTGCCGGTCGACCGGATGCTGGAGGGCGAGAAGGAGAAGCTGCTCCGCATGGAGGAGAGCCTCGCCAAGCGCGTCGTCGGCCAGGAGGAGGCGGTCGAGGCCGTCTCCAAGGCGGTGCGCCGGGCCCGGGCCGGCCTGCAGGATCCGAACCGGCCGATCGGCTCGTTCATGTTCCTCGGACCGACCGGCGTCGGCAAGACCGAGCTGACCAAGGCGCTGGCGTCGTTCCTGTTCGACGACGAGACGGCGATGGTCCGGATCGACATGTCGGAATACATGGAGAAGCACTCGGTCAGCCGGCTGATCGGCGCGCCTCCCGGCTATGTCGGCTATGAGGAAGGCGGCGCACTGACCGAAGCGGTCCGGCGCCGGCCCTACCAGGTCGTGCTGTTCGACGAGGTCGAGAAGGCGCATCCGGACGTGTTCAACGTCCTGCTGCAGGTGCTCGATGACGGACGCCTGACCGACGGCCAGGGCCGCACGGTCGACTTCCGCAACGTGCTGATCATCATGACCTCGAATCTCGGTTCGGAGTATCTGGTGAACCAGCCGGAAGGCGAGGACAGCGATGCCGTTCGGGACGAGGTGATGGGCGTGGTGCGCCACGCCTTCCGGCCTGAGTTCCTCAACCGGATCGACGACATCATCCTGTTCCACCGCCTGCGGCGGGCCGATATGGGCGCGATCGTCGACATCCAGATGGCACGCCTCGGCAAGCTGCTGACCGATCGCAAGATCGCGCTCGAGCTCTCCGACGAGGCCCGCGACTGGCTGGCCGACAAGGGCTACGACCCGGCCTATGGCGCGCGCCCGCTGAAGCGGGTGATCCAGAAGTCGGTGCAGGACCCGCTGGCCGAATTGCTGCTCGCCGGCACCATCCGCGACGGCGAGAGCGTGCCGCTGACGGTGGGCCCCGCCGGGCTGATGCTCGGTGAGTTCCCGGCGGCGCGCGAAAGCCGGCCGGCCGGAGTGGCGCTGAACTGAGCTTTTGCTTCAGCAAAACAAAGGCGCCGCGAGAGCGGCGCCCCTTTTTTTTACTCTCCAGCAGGCGATGACAACCGGGACCGGCGCGGGGAACCCCTCTCCTGAAAGGAGAGGGGCAGGGGTGAGGTGTGCGGGAGGGAAATCGTTAGGCTGAACCCGACCGCGTTGCGAGCGCTAGCGGCACTGGTCCAACGACCTACACCTCACCCTGCCCTCTCCTTACAGGAGAGGGTTCCCCGCGCTTCGATCGTCACCGCCAGCCGCCGGACAGCCATGCGAACATGACGCGGACAACTCACTCCATCCGCGCCGCTGTCCGCATCACCGCCAGAGCCAGCGTCTGGGCCGCCGGGACGATGCTCTCGACCTCGAGGAACTCGTCCGGCGTATGGGCCATGCCGCCAACCGGGCCGACGCTGCACAGGGTCGGGCAGCCCTGCGCTGCGGTGAAGCCGGAATCGGCGCAGCCGCCGGTGTACTCTGCCGTCACCACGATGCCGAAACTGGCCGCCGCGTCGCGATAGGCCTCGTAGAGCGCAGCCGACTCCGCCGTGGTCTCCAGCGGCAGGAACTCGCCCTTGATGCTGAGTTTGGCCGATGAGCCCTCGACCACCGGCGTCTCGACGATGGCGCGGATGGCGTCGACCAGCTCATCACGCTGCGCCTTCGTCCGATAGCGCAGGTCGATCTCGCACCAGGCATGCGGCGCGACGGTGTTGACGGTCTGGCCGCCGCCAATCAGCCCGACATTGACGGTGACGCCGGCTTCGAGATCGGTCAGCCCCTGAAGCTTCGGGATCTTGTGGCCGAGATCGACGATGGCCGAGATGCCCTTTTCGTAATTCGCCCCGGAATGGGCGGCCTTGCCGAGGAATTCGGCGCGCATGAAGACGCCGCCCTTGCGGCCCGAGGTGATCGACTGCTTGCGGTCGCGGACGAACTCAGTGCCGGCCGGCAGCCGGCTCGGCTCGGCATTGAAGACGCAGCGCGCCTCGCGCGCCGCCGCCTCGATCACCGGGCGCGAGGATGGCGAGGCGATCTCCTCGTCGCTGGTGGTCAGCATCATCAGCGGCGCCTTGAGGCCGCCGCAGGCCGAGAAGGCGGCTGCGACGAAGGCCTCGATCACCAGCCCGGCCTTCATGTCGGCGACGCCGGGCCCATAGGCGCGACCGCCCGTGATGGTGAAGGGCCGGCGCGTCGGCTCGCCCTCGGGAAAGACGGTATCGCGGTGGCCGAGCAGCAGCACCGGCCGCTGGTCGTTGGCGGCCGGGTTGGCCAGGCGCGCCTTGACCGCGTCGCCATAGCGGGCATCCGGCACGATCTCCACGGTGAGCCCGTTCTTCTCGTGGAAGCGGGCCAGCACCTGCCCTGCCCGGTCGACGCCGGCCTTGTCATAGGAGCCGGAATCGGTGTCGACCATCTCGCGCAAGAGGTCGACCATCGCCTGCTTGCGCTCGCCGAGCCAGGCGGTCACCTTGGCTTCTTCGGCAGTCATCTCGCTCATCGTCGGCGCTCTCTGTGGTTCCGGACATGAAGGAAGCCGAAGTTAGAGCATCGATGCGGCGGCAGGAAACCGGCATTCACGTCGGTCCTCCCCCGCTTTTCCGGTAGAGCATCGCCTGCTTCGCCTTCTGAAGGCCGTCATCAGCCATACAATCATACAGAAGGCGGCGTTCGGCTCGGAATTCGCGGTGTTCCGAGGGAGAGGATGCGAGGATGAATCTCCACATCGTCATTTCAGGCCTGGTTCAAGGTGTCGGCTATCGGCAGTGGCTGCGGGGACGCGCGCTTGCCGCCGGCGTCACCGGCTGGGTGCGCAACCGCAGCGACGGCACCGTGGAGGCCGTTCTTTCCGGGCCGCCGGAAGCAGTTGAGGGATTGGTCGCCGAGGCGAGAAAAGGACCGCTCGGCGCCAAGGTCGCAGACATCGAGCGCCGCGAGGCCTCGGCGTCACCAGCCGACCATGCGAGCGAGGATTTCACGATCGCGCGCAGCCTCTGAAGCCGACTTTTTCGCAAGAAGGCGAAAACAAAAAAGGCTCGCCGAACAGCCGGCGAGCCTTGATTTCGACGAGGCGCCAGACCGGCGCCTCGAGGCCGGTCCGCCTTATTCGGCGGCGCGCTGCGGCGTGTTCTCGGTCACCGAGATACCCGGACGCTCGCGCCCGTCGGCCTTGGAGAGCGCACGACGCACGCCATTGCCGTAGTCGGGATGGACCTTGTCGAAATGCGCGAGCTGGCGCTCCTCGATCATCTGCGGGATGCCGCCCATCGCCGCGGCGATGTTGGAGAACAGGCGGTCCTTCTGGCCCTGATCGAACAGGTTGAACAGCGCGCGCGGCTGCCCGTAGTCGTCATTGCCGATGCGGTGGTTGTAGCGATCGGCATTGCCGTCGATGCGCAGCGGCGGCTCCTTCGCCGACGGCTCCTCGACCGGACCGCCGAAGGAGTTGGGCTCGTAATAGGCGTCCGGATTGCCGGTCTTGATGCCGCCATACGTGTTCATCTGGCCGTCGCGGTGATAGTGGTGCACCGGGATCTGCGGCTGGTTCACCGGGATGTGCTCGTAATGCGTGCCGAGCCGGTGACGGTGGGCGTCGGCATAGGAGAAGATGCGGGCCTGCAGCATCTTGTCGGGCGAGAAGCCGATGCCGGGCACGATGTTCGAAGGCGAGAAGGCGGCGTTCTCGATCTCGGCGAAATAGTTCTCCGGATTGCGATTCAGCTCCATCACACCGATGTCGATCACCGGGAACTCGGCATGCGGCCAGACTTTGGTCAGGTCGAAGGGGTTGAAGGAAGTCTTCTCGGCATCGAGCTCCGGCATGATCTGGACCTGCACCTTCCAGCGCGGATATTCGCCGCGCTCGAGGGCGTTGTAGAGGTCCTCCTGCGTCGACTCGCGGGTCTTGCCGACGACGACCGCCGCCTCGTCATTGGTCCAGTGCTTGTGGCCCTGCATGGTCTTGAAGTGGAACTTGACCCAGTAGCGCTCGCCGCTGTCGTTCCAGAACGAATAGGTGTGCGAGCCGTAGCCGTTGATGTGGCGCACATCGGTCGGCAGGCCGCGATCCGACATCAGGATGGTGACCTGGTGCAGGCTCTCAGGCGAGAGCGACCAGAAATCCCACATCGCCGTCGGCGAGCGCATATTGGTCTTGGGATGGCGCTTCTGGGTGTGGATGAAGTCGGGGAACTTCACGGGATCGCGCACGAAGAAGACCGGCGTGTTGTTGCCGACGAGATCCCAGTTGCCGTCCTGGGTGTAGAACTTCAGCGCGAAGCCGCGCACGTCGCGCTCGGCATCGGCCGCGCCCTGCTCGCCGGCGACGGTCGAGAAGCGGGCGATCATCGGCGTGACGGCGCCGGGCTGCAGCGCCTTGGCCTTGGTGAACTTGGAGATGTCGCCGGTGATGGTCAGCGTGCCATGCGCGCCCCAGCCCTTGGCGTGGACGGCGCGCTCGGGGATGCGCTCGCGGTTCTGGTGCGCCAGCTTCTCGATCAGCTGGTAGTCCTGCATCAGGACCGGGCCGCGCTCACCGGCGGTGATGGAATTCTGGTTGTCCGGGATCGGCGCACCGGCGCTCGTTCGCATGGTCGGGTTCTTCGACATCTTGTCCTCCACCTCCAGCAATCATGAACCAGCAGGCCGGCGGGAGCGGCAGCCATGCTGGAATTGGAGGAAGTAACAGGACATTGCGACGATGATGTCCAATACCGTTTGCGCCATCGTTCGATAGGTTTATCTTATCGTGATGTTCACGCTGAAGCAGCTCCGCTATTTCGCCGCCGTCGCGCGCCACCGCCATTTCGGCCGCGCCGCCGCCGAATGCCATGTCAGCCAGCCGGCACTTTCCCTGCAGATCCAGGAGCTTGAGCGCTTCCTCGGGACGCAGCTGGTCGAGCGGCGACGCAATGCCGTCGCCCTCACCGAGGCCGGCCACGACATCGCCGAGCGTGCCAACCGCATCCTGATCGAGGCCACGGACCTGGTCGACCATGCCCGGCATCGGCCGAAGCTGCTGAGCGGGCGGCTCGAGCTCGGCGTCATCCCCTCGATCGCGCCCTATCTCCTGCCGGCGACGCTGCCGCGCCTGCAGGAGAGCCACCCTGCGCTCGAGATCGGGCTACGCGAGACGCAGACAGCGACCCTGCTCGACGACCTCGTCGACGGCCGGCTCGACGTCGCGCTGCTCTCGCTGCCGATCGAACGGCCAGGGCTGGAGACCCTGCATCTGTTCGACGACGCCTTCATGCTGGCGCTGCCCTCAGGCCCGGCCGGAGAAGGAGCGGCAATGACGCCCGAAGCCGCACTGGCCGGCGAGAACCTGCTGCTGCTCGAGGAAGGGCATTGCCTGCGCGACCAGGCACTGAGCTTCTGCGGGCCGGCCAAGCTCGGCTCACGCCGGCAATACGGCGCCTCCAGCCTCTCGACGATCATGCAGATGGTGGCGAACGGTTTTGGCACGACACTGCTGCCGGCAATGGCCCTGCCGATCGAGTTCAGGCCCGACATGCCGGTCAGGCTGTACCGCTTCGCCGCGCCGGCGCCGAGCCGCTCCATCGGCCTGGCCTGGCGCCGGACCTCGGCCCGCAAGGCCGATTTCCACGCGCTTGGGCGGATCCTCGCCGAAATCGGCAGCTCGCTGGCGGCACCGCGCGAAGGCGGGCCCCCGATCGAGCCGGAGGCGCTTCGGCTGCCTTCGCCTCAGCGCCGCGCTTCGTAGGCGATCCGCAGGGCGAAGCCGGCGAGCAGCGTGCCCATCAGCCAGCGCTGCGCCAGTGACCAGAGCGGCCGGGTGCGCAGGAACAGGGCGATGGCGCCGGCCGCGAAGGTGATCAGCGTGTTGACGCTGACGCTGACCACGATCTGGATCAGCCCGAGCAGGATCGACTGCGCCAGCACGCTGCCCGCCGCCGGATCGATGAACTGCGGCAGCAGCGCCAGATAGAACATCGCGATCTTCGGATTGAGCAGGCTGGTCAGCAGCCCCATCATGAACAGCTTGCGCGGCCGGTCATGCGGGAGATCGCGGACATGGAAGGGCGAGCGGCCGCCCGGACGCAGGGACTGCCAGGCGAGCCAGAGCAGGTAGCCGGCGCCAGCGAGCCGCAGCGCGTCATAGGCATAGGGCACCGCGAAGATCAGGGCGGTGATGCCGAAGGCGGCGCAGAAGACATAGAACAGGAAGCCGAGCGCGATGCCGCCGAGCGAGATCATGCCCGCCATCGGCCCCTGCGCGATCGAGCGCGAGATCAGGTAGATCATGTTCGGGCCGGGCGTCAGCACCATACCCAATGCCACGAGGGTGAAGGCCAGCAAGGTCGACGGTTCGGGCATCGCATTTCCCTCGGATCCGGTGGCCGGAAACATGCGCAGGCCGAAGCTTCGCGAGCAAGTCGACGTGCATGCAACCATAGCATGACGGACCTCGCAGTACCGGCGGGCGCGCCTGCCGCTTGCCGCTGCCCGGTTTAGCTCCGATCATGCGCCGGCAACCCAGAGCGCTGCGATGACCCTGTTCAGCCGCCTTCTCTACACCGTTATCGCCAGCGCGCTTTTGCTGGCGGCTGTCCTGCTGATGGCGGTCGCGGTGGCGCGGACCTTCACCGGCTTCTGGACCGGGGAAGGAGCGCTCGACACCATGCTCGACGGGATCGGCCTGGTGATCATCGCCGTGGCGGTCGCCGATGTCGGCAAGTTCCTGTTCGAGGAGGAGGTCGTCAACGACCGCGAATTGCGTCGTCCTGCCGAGGCGCGCGGCTCCCTGACCAAGTTCATGACGATCATCATCATCGCGCTGAGCCTGGAGGCGCTGGTGCTGATCACCAAAGCCTCGCGCAACAACATGGCCGACATCGTCTATCCGGCGCTGCTCATGCTGTTGGCGGTGTTGGCTCTGGTCGGCCTCGGCCTGTTCCAGAAGCTGAGCCAGAATGCCACCGCCGTGGTCGCCGGGGGGCAGACCGCCAAGGCCAACGCAAAGCCGGCCCGAGCTTCGAAGACCGAGCAGAGCTGAGGCGCAATCCGAGCGCCGCCTCGCGCCAACAGACGGCGCTCAGGCCCGATCGTCGACGAGCATCAGATCGGTGTCACCCGGTCTCGCGCCAGCCGCGGTCAGCATGGCGTGGACCTGGCCGCGATGATGAGTCTGGTGATTGAAGAAGTGGGCGACCAGCAGCGCCTTGGGCCGGGTCAGTTCGCGGCGGGAAATGCCCGAGACCCAGGTCAGGTCGCCGGCGAGCCATTCCGGCGAGAGCCCGGCAGCCCAGGCTTCGATCAGCGTATCGGTGGCCCGCCGCTCGGTGGCGAGCTCGTCCCAGTTTTCGATCATCCGGGCGGATTCGCTGCCCGGAACGGCCGGCTTCGGCGTTCCGGCGAAGCGCGACAGCCACATCCGGTCACCCCAGAGCAGATGACAGAAGGTGCCGTGGATCGAGCCGAAGAAGGCGCCGCGATCCTGTCGCCGCGCCGCGTCGGTCAGCGTCGCCGCCGCGCCGTAGAGGTTGTCGTTCTGCCAGGCGTTATAGCGCGCCATGGTGGAAACGTAGGCGGGATTGATCACGGCGTGGCTCCTCGTTCTCGCGGCTCCCCCTCCCTCATCCTGAGGAGCCGCACAGCGGCGTCTCGAAGGATGCTCCAGGAGGCTCCGGAACCATCTGGAGCATCCTTCGAGACGCGATCTGCGATCGCTCCTCAGGATGAGGTCGCGGAGGTCGTGTCAGATGATGTTGGCCTCCAGCAGCGGCCGGCCCGCGACGATGCGCTCATGTCCAAGATCGGCAAGGTCGAGCGTCAAATAGCGGCCATGCGTTATGTGCTCGGCAAGGCCGCGCCCGACCGCCGGCGACTGCTGCAAGCCGTGACCGGAGAAGCCATTGGCGAGGTAGAGATTGGCAAGGCCCGTCGCCGGCCCGACGATGGCATTGCCGTCGAGGCCGTTCATGTCATAGGGGCCGGCCCAGGCCCGGCCGGGGCGGATCGCCTCGAAGGCCGGGATGCGATGGGCCAGCGCGGGCCAGACCGTCTCCTCGAAGAAGGACCAGTCGACATCCTCGACATCGGCGGCCTTTTCGTCCCAGTCGGGATCGTGCTGACCGTCCGTCGGCGAGGCCCCGCAGATGAACATCTGGCCCTCGGAGCCGCGCTTGCCTTCGGGACGGCAATAGGCGCCGGAGGTGTCGATCAGCAGCGGGCAATTATCGACCTCGCCCTTGCAGGTGAAGGTGAAGACATAGCGCTTCTTCGGCGCGACCGGGATGGCGACGCCGGCGCTTCCCGCCAGCCGGGCGCCATGCGAGCCGGCGGCGTTGACGACCGCTCCGCAGGCGATGCGGCTGCCATCGGCGAGCTCGACGCCGCTCACCCGCCCGCCCTCGACGAGATAGCGAGCGACCTCGCCCTGGCGGAATTCGACACCGAGCGAGCGCGCCTTCTTGCGGAAGGCCTGGAGCAAGGCCCAGCCGTCGAACCAGCCCTCGCCGCTGACGCCATAGGTGCCGCAGGCCAGATCCGAGGTGTTGAGCCAGCTGAATTTGCTGCGCAGCATTTCTGCAGCATAGAGCGCGATGTCGGCGCCCTCTTCCTGCTGCAGGCGCTGGTTGGCCTGCAGCACATGAGCGCCCTCGCCGCTGGCGACATAGAGATAGCCGCCCTCGTGCAGATCGATCCCCGGGACCTCGCCCTCGACCGAAAGATGGGCGCCGATATCGCGCAGGAAGCCGATGCCGAAGAGCGAGATGCGGATGTTGACCGCGCTCGAGAACTGCTGGCGGATCGAGGCGGCCGACAGCGCCGAGGCCGAATAGCGGTAGGTCGGGTCCTTCTCGATCACCACCACCCTGCCCTTGAAGCCGGGGTCGGCGGCCAGGTGATAAGCGACGGAGGAGCCGATCGCGGCGCCGCCAACGATCACGACATCTGCGGTTTCTGGAGCGGACGGCATCGGGGACCTTGCAATTGCTGACGGAAGGTTCGTGACCTTTCCGCATGATTGGCGCGGGTTTCAGCTCTTGTCGAGAGGCCCTAGCCGACACCTTCGCATTCGCCGAGCAGCCAATCGCGAAAGGCGATCACGGCTGGCAGGCTCGCCTTGCTCTCGGGATAGACGAGGTAATAGCCCTCCGGACCGCGCACCGGCCGGTCGACGGGAATGACGAGCGCACCGGAACGCAGTTCGTCCTCGACCAGCAGGCGCGGCACGATGGCGATGCCGAGACCGGCCACGGCTGCCTGCGCGACCATGGCGAACTGCTCGAAGCGCGGCCCCATCAACGCCCGCTCCGGTGGCAATCCCTGCTTCTCCAGCCAGTCGGCCCAGGCGCGCGGCCGCGTCGACTGCTGCAGCAGCGGTTGGCGCAGCAGGTCGGCCGCCTCGGCCAGGCCGGCGCGTGCGACCAGCGCCGGCGCCGCGACCGGCACGACCTCCTCGCCCATCAACCGGTGGAGGCGGGCGCCCGGCCAGACCGGATGGCCGAAATGGATCGCCGCATCGGCCGGATCATGCGCGAAGTCGAAAGGCACGAGCTTGGTCGAGAAGTTGATGGTGACGCCGGGATGCGCCTCGGTGAAGCGCGGCAGCCGCGGAATCAGCCAGCGCGTGCCGAAGGTCGGCAGGATGGCGAGATGAAGCAGCCCGGCTGCACCGCGAAAGGCCATGGCCGACAAGGTCGCCGCCGCGAGCCGGGAGAGGCCGTCGCGGACCTCCGCCGCATAGGCCGCCCCGGCCGGTGTCAGGCTGACCCGCTTCTTGACGCGCTCGAACAGCTTCAGGCCGAGGCTCTGCTCGAGCAGGGCGACCTGGCGGCTTACCGCACCTTGCGTCAGGTTCATCTCCTCGGCGGCGCGGGTGAAGCTGCCATGGCGCGCCGCCGCCTCGAAGGCCGCGAGCGCCGAGAGGGAGGGCACCGAAAGGCGCCCGGGCACGAGCTCAGACATCATGAGAAAACCTCACCAATAGATGAGAACATATCGGTTGCCCGCGGGGACCGAAAGAGGGCATTCTCCGCCGCAACCGACAGGCTTTTCGACAATCGCCCCCGCCGCGGCCAAACGCGACCGGGCTGGCGATTCGTTTCATGCCCTTCGTCCCGCAAGGCGAAGAGGCCAGGCACAGGTACGCGATGACCACTTCCCTTCCGAAAGACGCCCTCGCCCTCCTCAAGCGCCTCGGCGTGCCGGACGCCGCCTATGCCGGCGCCGGACTTTCGGCCCGCTCGCCGATCACCGGCGAGACCGTCGCGACCCTGCGCGAGACCTCGCCGGCCGAGGCGGAAGCGGCCATCGGCCGGGCCCAGTCGGCCTATCTCGCCTGGCGCAAGGTGCCGGCGCCGCGGCGCGGCGAGTTCGTCCGCCTGCTTGGCGAGGAGCTGCGCACGCATAAAGCCGATCTCGGCCTGCTGGTGACGCTGGAAGCCGGCAAGATCACCTCGGAAGGCCTCGGCGAGGTCCAGGAGATGATCGACATCTGCGACTTCGCCGTCGGCCTGTCGCGCCAGCTCTACGGGCTGACGATCGCGACCGAACGCCCGAGCCACCGCATGATGGAGACCTGGCATCCGCTCGGCGTCTGCGGCGTGATCTCGGCCTTCAACTTCCCGGTCGCGGTCTGGTCGTGGAATGCCGCGCTCGCCTTCGTCTGCGGCGACAGCGTCGTCTGGAAGCCGTCGGAGAAGACCCCGCTGACCGCCATCGCCGTGCAGGCGATCGTCGAGAAGGCGATGAAGCGCTTTGGTCCCGAAGCCCCGGCCGGCCTCTCCGAAGTACTGATCGGCGGCCGCGAGATCGGCGACATCCTGGTGCAGGATCATCGCATCCCGGTCGTCTCCGCCACCGGCTCGACCCGGATGGGCAAGGAAGTCGGCCAGAAGCTCGCCGCACGCTTCGCCCGCGCCATCCTCGAGCTCGGCGGCAACAACGCCGCGATCGTCGCGCCCTCGGCCGATCTCGACATCGCGCTGCGCGGTATCGCCTTCGCCGCGATCGGCACCGCCGGCCAGCGCTGCACCACTTTGCGCCGCCTGTTCGTGCATGAGAGCGTTTACGACGCGCTGATCCCGAAGCTCGCCAAGGTCTATGCTAGCGTGAAGATCGGCGATCCGCGCGAAGCCGGCGTGCTGGTCGGCCCGCTGGTCGACGAAGCCGCCTATCAGGGCATGCAGAAGGCGCTGTCCGAAGCCAAGGCGGCCGGCGGCAAGGTGCATGGCGGCGAGAAGGTCGATGTCGGTTCGGGCGGCTTCTATGTCCGTCCGGCGCTGGTCGAGATGCCCGCGCAGACCGGCCCGGTCGAGCGCGAGACCTTCGCGCCGATCCTCTATGTGATGAAGTACAAGACCCTCGACCAGGCGATCGCCATGCAGAACGCCGTCGGCGCCGGCCTGTCCTCGTCGATCTTCACCCTCGACATGCGCGAGGCGGAGACCTTCGTCTCCGATGAGGGTTCGGATTGTGGCATCGCCAACGTCAATATCGGCCCTTCCGGCGCCGAGATCGGCGGCGCCTTCGGTGGCGAGAAGGAGACGGGCGGTGGCCGCGAGGCCGGCTCCGATGCCTGGAAGGCCTATATGCGCCGCGCCACCAACACGGTGAACTACGGCACCACCTTGCCGCTGGCGCAGGGCGTCAGCTTCGATGTGGATGCCTGAGAAAACGCGCGTCATGCTCGGGCCTGCCCCGAGCATCTCTTGAAGGAGATTCTCGGGTCTGCGCTTCGCGCCGCCCGAGAATGACGGCAAAGGATAGACACTGGTTTCCGAGATGGTCGGGTCAAGCCCGACCATGACGGGCAGGACACAAGGGGAGACGAACCATGGCCGAGGCCGCCCGCAAGACCGCCCATAGCCACAAGCTCGCGCAGTTCAACTGGGAAGATCCCTTTCTGATCGACGAGCAGCTCTCCGAGGACGAGCGGCTGATCCGCGACACCGCGCGCAGCTACGCGCAGGAGAAGCTGCAGCCGCGCGTCGCCGAGGCCTATCTCGAGGAGAAGACCGAACGCGGGATCTTCAACGAGATGGGCGAGCTCGGCCTGCTCGGCGTCACCGTGCCGGAAGAGTATGGCTGCGCCGGCGCCAACTATGTCTCCTACGGGCTGGTCGCCCGCGAGGTCGAGCGCGTCGACTCCGGCTATCGCTCGATGATGTCAGTGCAGTCCTCGCTGGTGATGTACCCGATTTACGCCTATGGCGACGAGAACCAGCGCAAGAAGTACCTGCCCAAGCTGGGCTCCGGCGAATGGGTCGGCTGCTTCGGTCTGACCGAGCCGGATGCCGGCTCGGACCCCGCCGGCATGAAGACCCGCGCCGAGAAGGTCGCCGACGGCTACAAGCTGACGGGATCGAAGATGTGGATCTCGAACTCGCCGATCGCCGACGTCTTCGTGATCTGGGCCAAGTCGGCCGCGCATGACAACCAGATCCGCGGCTTCATCCTCGAAAAGGGCATGAAGGGCCTGTCCGCGCCGAAGATCGGCGGCAAGCTCTCACTTCGCGCCTCGATCACCGGCGAAGTGGTCATGGACGGCGTGATCGTGCCGGAAGAGAACCTGCTGCCGAACGTCTCGGGCCTGAAGGGTCCGTTCGGCTGCCTCAACCGCGCCCGCTATGGCATCTCCTGGGGCGCGATGGGCGCCGCCGAGGATTGCTTCCACCGCGCCCGCCAGTACGGGCTCGACCGCAAGCAGTTCGACAAGCCGCTGGCCCAGACGCAGCTCTACCAGAAGAAGCTCGCCGACATGGT